>PHET01000004.1 GCA_002841275.1 Actinobacteria bacterium HGW-Actinobacteria-7
CGATGGCGGTACCGGCGACCTGAGTCGCGCCGTCGAGCTTGTAGTAGGTCGCTGCGACGCCGGAGCCGGCGTCGGTGGCCTGGAGTGTGATGGCGGCCATGCTCACATACGAAGCAACGGCGTTGGAGGTGGTCACCGGTGCCACTGTGTCAGTTGGCGGTGCCACAGGACTGATGGTTGTCGACCCGCGCCCACTCGAGGTGGTCGGGCCTTTGACTGCAAAGATCGTGTAGGTCTTCCCCGTTGGCACAGAGAACGAGCCACTGGTGGCAATGATTGTGGCTACCTTGGTGGACCCGTCGAATACCGCAATCGCGGTCGCGGTAGGCGCGCTGACCGTGTAGTTCGCCGTTGTCCCCGTGGTCGAAACCAAGGTCGCGGTGACGGGGACGTTGATGCCACTGTGGCACCCCGAACACAACGTCGTCTTGGTGGGAAAAGCGAACGCCGTCGAGGCGAACAGTGCTGACAGTGCGACCGCTGTCAGCGTAAGTACCGCTCCTAGTTTCAGTCTCCTCATTGCAGGCAACCTCCCGTGCTTCGTCCTTCCGAGCGAGCTGGAACCCGCCGGTCTTCCGATGTCTTGGCAGGCTGATAAGCGAGAGCGGTACCCGAAATGCCAACATGAGAGGACTCTCAGGCATGCCGTGTGAGGCGGTCGGGAATACGTACGCCGCGATCGCCGCTCGTCGACACGCAGTGGCGCGCAGTGCCCGAATCAAGGGGCAGGGCTCTGAACTGCAGGAATTCGCCTATTTGTGAGTCGCGGACCCCCCTGATTCCCTACTGGCAGCACCGCGTGATCGACGCGCAGGGGCCGCGGAGAGTGTGTGACGCGCATCACAGGCGAACGGCCGCCACCGAGGGGACAGCCAACGCCCTCGACGAGAACAGGGACCCCGCCTTGTTCCGGCGAGGCCCCTGCGAACGAACCATGGTGCGGGTGAAAGGAGTTGAACCTTCACGGGGTTGCCCCCACATGGACCTGAACCATGCGCGTCTGCCATTCCGCCTCGCTGGCCGTTCAACTTGCCGATGATACTGTTGTCAGGGGGTCGATCATCCAATCCCCATCGGGGACAATCGAGAGGGGGCACTGTGCGAAACGATACCTTTTTGCGCGTGCTAATGGCGACATGTCTACTCGGCGTACTGTTGGCAATCCCTGTGACCGCGTCTGCGAACCTGGCCACTGAAGTCACGGGGACCGTGACGGCCTCCGACACTGGCCTAGTGTTGGCCGGCATCCCGGTTTCGGTGTACTGCCGCGTGGGAAGCGACACGTGGCGATACGACGGCGAAACGGATGCTGAAGGTCACTACATCATCGGACTCGACCTCAGCGAAGACGCCATATTCGCGGTCTTCGCCAGCGACGATTCCGGGATCTACGATTCCGTCTCTACGGCCGAATCACCCATAGCGTTTGGTGAGATCAAGAACGTTGATCTCATGATGGCGAAAGACTCCACGGCACCTATGGTCGGCCTATATGCCGATTCGCGGATGCTCCTTTCGGTGAAGTCAGCTGGTCAGCTGGCTGCGGCGGCGCTTCCGGATGGAATTGAACGCTGGGCGTTCATTTCCGATGGAACGGAGCGCATGGGAATCGATGCCGATGATGGCCACTACATCAACTACAGCTACTGGGGCCACTACGACGGCTCGGGAATCCAGAATGTCGGCTGGGCGGTCGATGGGGGCGCGTGGGTGTTCAAGACCCCCTTCGAGACAACGTACACCGATTGGTACGATGATCGAGCGCTGAGGACGCGCCACGAGATTCCGGCTCTGTCCGAAGGGGTGCACACCGTCAGCTTCCAGTCCACTGACGCGAACGGCAACACGAGCCGCAAGAAGAGCGAACTCGTGGTTGTGGACAAGACCGCCCCATACACCACATACAACAAGGCCGCCGCAACTACCAAGAAGCTCACACTGACGGCATCTGACGCCCTGACCGGCGTACTGGCGACCTTCGTGCGCACTGGAAATACAGGCGCGTACAAGTACGGAACAGCCATCTCCGTGCCTTCGACCGGCTACAAGTACGTGCAGTTCTACTCTCTCGATAAGATCGGGAACACTGAGACTGCCAGGAAGCTCAAGGTCTCGGCGCCGGCCAAGTTGACCACTCCCCAGCCCTCGACCAGCTCCGTGAGCCACACCCGCAGTTTCAGGGTCGTGGGATCGGTATACGGCCGGAGCAAGGCCACGGGCTACGTCCTCGTGTACAAGTACAACAACGGGGCGTACCACTACGTTTCGAAGAAGGCTTTCACCGAGGGTTCTGACGGCAAATACCGAGTCTCAATGCGGCTCGCCCGTGGGACCTATCGGTTCAAGACCGCCTACGGTGCCTACACAGCAACATGGGCCAACCCGCCGGTCCGTAGCTCCCGATCGGCAAGGGTGAACGTCTGGTAGACACGTCTTCGCCTCGGTCGCTGAGACCAAGTGGTTCTTGGCGAACTCAGTGAAATGATGCGGCTCCGCCCATTCCTGGACGGGGCCGCATCTGTCACCTGGAGATTCGAATGAGATACGGCCTCGACGGGGACACGGTGCAAAAGCCAGCCTCGACGAGCAATGGCAGCACATAGCTCATCGCCCGCGGCGAGAAACCGTGGTCGCGATAGAGCGTCTCGCCAACACTGTTCTTCACCAACGGCTTCCTGCTAGCCCCCATGAGCACAGGACTTCTCTGCGCGATCTCGGTCTTGATGATCTCGATGATCTCCGCCGGGATGAACCAGTCGGTCTTGGAGTCGGCGAACCGAACGCCGATGCCCTTCGAGAGCGCTCCGTTGTATCTGAACGGCTTTCCCATGACGGTTCTGCTCTGTTTCATGCGGTCTCCCCTGGTCGATGTCGCAAGCATGCACTGTGTGGGCACACCATCGTGGCCCTACTTCTTGAGCTTGCCCTTCCAGGCGGATGTACCACCTTTGACGCTGTAGACCTCGGTGAACCCGGCCTTCGTGAGCTTCCGTACGGCTGATGCACTGCGATGGCCGCTCTGGCAGATCACGAACGTCTCGGCGTTCTTGTCGAGCCGGCCCATCCGGTCCACGAGCGTCCCGAGCGGGATGTTCACCGCACGCGGTATGTGACCCGTCGCGAACTCGTAGCCTTCGCGGACATCGAGGATGACCGGCTTGCCCGCCGCGATCTTCTCGGCGAGCTCTTGGGTGGTGACGGTCTTGACGCCAAAACCGAACATCGCGGTCCTTGCCTCTCTCGAAGTCCAATAGTGGTTCGGTGCATGGTAGCGCTTTGTGTGCCAGCGAGTCCCCCGAGCGCTCGTGCGCTTCGCTCTTGCACCGTGATCTCGCCTCAGTGGGTACATTAGGAATCGGAAGACAGGTGAAGAGATGACCACGACAGCGGCCAAGGTTCGGGTCTTGATTGTGGACGATCGTCCGCTTGTGCTTGCTGGGATCCATGAGATGCTCAGCGAGGACAGCTCGATCGAGGTCATCGGCGCGGCCACCGATGCAGTCCAAGCGCTTCAGATGACGGCGGCTGAATCTCCCGACGTGGTCTTTCTGGACGTTCGCCTTCCCCACAGAACCGGATTCGATCTCATCTCCGGGGGCCGCAAGGTCTCCCCGCTCAGTGAGTTCCTGGCACTCGCGGTCTCCGACGATCCGGAGAGTTTCCGAGACGCGCTGAGTCGAGGGGCGCACGGCTACCTTCTGGACGGCGCATCGCGAGACGATATATGCGCTGCGGTCCAGCGGGTCGCATCCGGCAAGAGCCATATCGATCCGGCTGTCAGCGGTCATCTGGTCCAGCCGACTCGGGCGCGTTCGAAGTCCGATACGCCAACCCTGACCGCGAGAGAACTCGACGTCCTGCGGCTCGCAGCACAAGGCTTGACCAATGGGGCGATCGCTCAGCGGCTGGGGGTCAAGAGCGAGACGGTCAAGACACACCTGTCACGCGCTTTCGAGCGACTGGGAGCGCGTGACCGTGCCAACGCGGTGGCTATCTGCATGCGCCGCGGCCTGCTGTAGACGCCTACAGCGACGGCTAACCCGCCTGCACCTGACTGCGTGATCGGGCTCGTTCGCGTCTGCGGATACGCAGCATCTCCGCATGCGCCGCGTGGCCCGCACCCAAGACGGTGCACAGAATGAAGACTCCTAGTGCCACGAGGAGCGCGTCTGGCTGTGTCATGTAGTCCTGAGACAGTGCCTTCACGAAGGGAAGGAGCGACAACTCCCGCGGTGGCGTCACGGTCCTGACCGCTCGCTTCTCGTAGCGCCGTATGAACGCGGCCATCTGCTTGCGGCTCTCAATCCGGCCGCCATTGGTCTGGATTCCCACAGGTGACGACGGTGCGTCAAGTACAGCGAAGACCTCCGCGAAGTCCTCCATCGGGATGTCACCCCAAGCGGCGCCGTCGCCGGTCCACATCAGAGAATCGTGCCCACGTAGCGTCATGAACTCGGCCCTGCCGGGCTCATCCAGGTACTGGGCATCGAGCTGGTGACCGATCTCGTGCGCCAGTATGTGCGGCAGGCCCTCACCCACGGGATCCCGCATGACATCCTCGCTTATACGGATGACGTTGTCCGGGAAGGCATAGGTACCAGCGGCATTCGTCGGCATCTGCTGGGCCGGGGTAATGACGATCCTCGGCTTCGGGCTGCGCACCGGCCAGACGAGTTCGTCAAGCGCCCTACGCACGACGCGCCGGTCTGCGGCAGACCCCTCGATGCTGATCGTCGTGTTCTGAGACGGCGCCACCACCGGTCGCGGCACAAAGGTATCCAGATCGACGGTACCGCGCGTGGTCAGGCTCACCAGCACGGTTGGAAACACCGCCATGAGCCCACACACGACGAAGGCCACTATGAGTCCACGGACTGCCCCCTCAGCTCCCGCGGCCATCAGTCTGATTTTCTTCCACATTTGCGAGTCACTAACCCTTCTATACTCCTGTGCATCGGGGGATAGAGGGCGCGTGGGGATAGCGCGATTGGGGACAATCGGGAGACTGGACCCCATTTCCGCAGCTCGGAGTGTGAGCAGCTGTGGCTCGAACGGGGGACTCGCTCGGTCCGTGGCGTGCGACCGAGACCCGCTTGGTCTACGATGCGGCTATGTCCCCCGAGAGACGCCAACCGCGTGGAGCTCAGCCTCGCAGCACGCCACCACGCCACGCTCCGCGGGCGGGGTCTTCCACGACGCCCGTCGGCCGCGCTACGCAGCATGCTCGGTCCCAAGGCCCCATGTACTCGGAACCGCCGCTTCACGCACGACCGACTGCTCGCGGTCGAGGCCCCACGATGGGTCGGCAACAGGGCAGCCGTAGCGGACTCGTGTTGCAGCAGTACCGTCCTCCGGGGCGCAGACACTCGCGCATTCCTGAGGTCGGCATCATCTTGGTCGCCGTCGCCATCGTTGCCGCGACCCTGGCTTGGTGGCCGCGCTCACCCAAACCTGCCGAGAAACCCGCGGCTGCCGCTCCCGCACCCTCGCCCATCCGCGTCGCAAGCCTCTTCGGCGGAGCGACGCGCAACGGCTACCCGACGGGCAAGGCGCCCTCGGCACTTCGGTTGAAGTGGAAGCTCAACCTGGGTCAGGGCCAAACGCAGCGCAAACCGGACAACAAACTCGTGTTGTGGAAAGGCTCGGGCTGGACAGGTCAGCCAACCGTGGTCGAAGCGGACGGGCACACCTGGCTACTTCTGGGCGCCTACGATCACAAGCTGCACAAGATCGATGCCGCCACCGGCGAGGTGGCGTGGGAATCAAAATGGCCTGACGTCATGAAGGGCACCAACACCGTGGTCGCCGACCCGGCTGCGCCCTCCTCGGCAAAGCGTCTTATCGTGGTGTCCGGCTCGCGACGCGGTTCCGACAAGTCCGTGGGGGACCCGGGTATCGCGCCTTTGCGCGCGGTCTCCTTCGAGACGGGCAAGGAGCTCTGGCGGCTACCCGTGCCCAAGACGGCGAACTATAGCCAGGATGTCGACTCGAGCCCGCTGTGGTTCAAGGGGGCCCTGTACTGCCCGGTCGAATCGGGATATGTCTACAAGCTCGATCCGTTCAAGACCCGCGTGGTCGACGGCGTCACCCAACCCGTTGTGCTGGCGCGTTCGCCTCGGCTGTACACCGCGGCCGACGTAACCGCGCACCCCGACGCCGGCGGCGCCAACCTTGCCATCGAGGCCTCGCCCTCAGCGGCCGGGGAACGCATCTACATCACCTCCGGATCCGGCCATGTATACGGACTGGACCGCAAGACCCTCAAGGTCGTATGGGACTTCCGTACAGGCTCAGACATCGATGGGACACCCGTGATCACCCATGATGGACATCTGCTGGTGACCATCGAGAAGCAGTACATCTCCGAGCCAGCCGGCGTCTACGAACTCGACCCGTCCAAGCCACCGGCATCCGCGGTGGTCTGGTACTCCCCGTTGCCCACCCGAGGAATCAGCGAATGGGCCGGCGGTAGCGTCGGCTCGGCCGCCACCAACGACCACGTCAACGACGGCAGCCGCCCCCGGATGGCTGCGTTCACCGGTGTGGACGGCTCAGTCAGGGTGATCTCCCGCGATGTCATGAGCGACCGAACGGTCAATGGTCCTGGTCCCGGGGGCACTGCCCCCGTTCCCCGCGAGATATTCGCCGACGCGATCGGCGGCAGCATCTCGACGCCGGTGTTCGCTGGCAACCGGATGGTCGCCGTCGGTTTCGACCGCAAGGTCCACCTGTACGGTTTCACCTTCACGGCGGCCCAGAAGACCGACTCCAAGGCCCTGCCGAGTCCGGACGGTCGCTTCTGGCGCGTGAAGACACGCGAGTTGGACTCGTATGCCACCGGCGGATCGATCGAGTCAGTGCCGTTGGTCTACAAGGGCGTCGTCTACGTGGGTTGCCGGGACGGCTATCTGTACTGCCTGAAGTAGACCGCTGCTCACCGCGACGACGAGAGCCACAGGGGTTCTGTTCTATAATCACCGTCGTTGTACGCCGTGCGCCTCATCAAACCAGGCGGCTTGAGGGGGAAGATGAAGCATCCCGGGATCTTGCCGAGAGTCCTCAGAGGGATCACGACCTTGCTTCTGGTCGCCCTCGTTCTCCTGTGCGCCGCCCCCGCCATGGCGGCTCCGACCCCCGGCACGGGTGGCTGGTATTGGCCAACTGCCACGGAAGACTTCCACGGATGGTCGGGGTGGTGGGACTTCCGAGGCTACTGCTGGCACCTCGCCCAAGACATGCACAGCCCCGCGGGCAAGCCGGTCTATGCCGTCGGCGACGGTACGGTACTCGAGTCAAAGTACGTCCGAGGCTACGGACCCGGAGGCGGACTTGGCGGCGCGGTCGTGATTCTCCACAAGACCTACGACGGCGTTGAATTCAAAGCCCTATACGGCCATCTAGCCAATCTGAAGTACGGGAGGGGTGATACGGTCAAGGCAGGCGCCGTCATCGGTACGATCAACAACTCCAGCCCCAATCATCTGCATTTCGGGATTCACCCCGGCAAGAAGTACCCCTCCGACAACAACCCTTACCGGGGGCACACCTACACGAAGTCGAACACGTACGGCTTTGTAGACCCCGTAGCCTACTTGCGCTCTCACTACCGCATCGACCCGTACAAGGCTCCCACCGTCGCCACGGTGGCGAGCGTGCACACGACCTCAACGGCACTGTGGGCCAGAGCCTGTAGCGGTCGACTGTTCTGGGCGGAGGCGGCTGAGAGCGGTCCGCAGACGTGGACCTGCTCCTTGCCCAACGGCACGGCGGCCTGCGTGGAGCCCTCCCAAACGGTGCCTGTCCACGACTCCACTCGCTACTTTCTGACGGTGGTCAAGACCGAACCCGCTATCGTCGTCAAGGACAAGATGCCCCGGCTGAGCCTGAGGGCAAGTGATCGCACTCCTGCCCGCGGCAAAGCCGTCACTCTGTCAGGGTCTGTGAAGAACTCCGCCGCGAAGCCGTTCGTCCACGCCCGGGTACGCATCGAGCGCTGGGACGGTTCGAAGTGGACCTATGTCACCTCGAGCTACACCTCAACCACGGGCACGTGGTCGCTGAAGTACACACCTCCGGGGCGCGCCATCCTGCGCGCACGGTTCATACCGCCCAACACCTACTCCACCGGAGTGTCTGCTTCACTGCGTCTGGCGGTCAGTACCAGAAGCAGCCTGCCCTGGTAGTCCGGGCAGGCTGCTGTGTTGGTTCCTGAGAAGGCGGTCCGGCGAGTCTATGCCGCTTCCGGAGCAAGCTCGCTCTCTGCAATCGGCCTGCCGATAAGCCGCTCCTTCGCGCTCTCGAGCAGGTCGTAGGCGACCGGCACCACGATGAGTGTCAGCATGGTCGACGTTGTCAGTCCGCCGATGACGATGACCGCAAGGGACTGGCTGATCAGGGCACCTTCAGCGAACCCTGACGCCAGCGGCACGAGCGCCATGATAGTCGCGACCGCAGTCATCAGGATCGGTCTCATGCGAGTCGAACCGGCTTCGAGCAACGCATCATGTCGCGACATGCCGGCACGGCGCTTCTGCTGAACGCGGTCCACCAGCACGATCGCGTTGGTCACGACGATTCCGATGAGCATGAGCGAACCGATCATCGCCGGGATATCGAGTGGCAGACCCGAGATCAGCAGGCCGATCAGACCGCCTACGACCGCGAGCGGCAGCGACATCATGATGGCCAGCGGAGCAATCGCCTCACCGAACGCGATGATCATGACGAGGTAGACCGCACCGACGGCGATCAGCATCGCGACGCCCAGCTGGGAGAAGGACTCGTTCATCTGCTCGGCCGCGCCCGATGTCTCGGTCTTCACACCTGCGGGCAGCTTGAGGGCGGCCAGCTTCGCGTTGACGGCCTTGATCACCGATCCAGAGTCGCGCTCGGTGATGCGACCTGACACAGACGCGTACTGGACACCGTCGCGCGTCAGCACCGCAACCGGCGAGTCGGCCTCCTTGACCTTCGCAATCTTGTCGAGCCGAATCGATTTGCCCAGCGGTGTGCTGAGCTTGAGTCCACTCATCTCGGTGGCCTTGTTCACGTTGTTGAGCGCGAATGCATAGACGACGTCGGTGACCTTGCCGTCGATCTTGATCGTTCCCGCCTTCTGGTCGGCCACGTATCCGCGCACGGTGCCGGCAACCATCGCGGCGTTCATGCCGTACTTCGCCGCCTTGTGCTCATCGACACTGACCACGAGCTGCTTGCGGCTCACTCCGAGGTTGCTCGACACATTCTCGAGCCCCGGGAAGCCGTTCATCACGCCCTCGATTTGAGCGGACGCCTTGCGGATATCGGCCATCTTGTCGCCGGTGATCACGATGTCGAGCTGACTGCTCGTTCCGGAGCTGTTGACCATCTGATAGGCGATCTGAGTCCCGCCGGCCTCGAATCGGGAGGTCTTCGCTTTCAGCCGTTTGACCACTGCGTCGCTGTTTGCGGTGGAATCGAGCTTCACAAACGTCAGCGCCTTGTTCGAACCGCCCAGACTCGTCGACATCGATACCGCACTGTTGGAGTCACCAACCGTGCTCTGGTACAGCTCGACCTCCTTCTCCTGCGACACCGCCTCTTCTATGCCCAGAACCGCCTTGTTGACCTCGGTGGCCTTCGTGCCTTCGGGATACGTGACATCGATCTGCAGGTACTTCTCCTTGGCCTCGGGAACGAAGCCCGTGCCGATCAGCGGCATGAGCGACAGCGAGCCCAAAAGCAGCGCCAAAGCGGCCGCGACGACGGTCCAGCGGTGAGTGAGCGACCAGTTCAGGGTCCGGCGGTACATCGCCATGGGCTTGGGCTCGGAGCGGCGTTCTCTGGGAAGCTTCGCCTTGAGCAGGAACCACTTCGCCATCAACGGGACGACCGTGATTGCTACCAAGAGCGAGGCGAGTAGTGACATCGCTACAGTGATTGCGAAGGGCTGGAATATCTTGCCTATGACTCCGGTCACCAGTCCGAGCGGCAGGAAGACCGCGACGGTCGTGAGCGTCGAAGAGGTGATGGCAGCAGAGACCTCGGAGGTGGCCAAGCGCACCAACTCCGCGTTTCGCTCCTCTCCCCGCTGCATGTGCCGGAATATGTTCTCGATGACCACGATCGAGTCGTCGACCACTCGCCCGATGGCCACCGTCAGACCACCAAGCGTCATAACGTTGAGTGTGACTCCCGAGAATCGCAGGAACACCATGGCGATGAGTACCGACAGAGGGATGGACACCGCCGCGATGATGGTGGCTCTCCAGTTGCGCAGGAAGATCAGAATCACGATGACCGCAAAGAGCGCGCCCAAGAGCCCTTCACGCATCATGCCGGAGACCGATGCGTTGATGCCCACGCTCGCGTCGTAGACCGTCTCGACCCGGGTGCCCGCGGGCAACTCGGAGGCCAACTTCTTCATCTCGGCCGCCACTTGAGTGGACACGTCCACCGTGTTGGCGTCCTGCGTCTTGACGATGTCGACCAGAGCCGCAGGCCTTCCGTCGGCACGCGAGCCTACGCTTCCGTCCGCAGGCCCGTACGTTATCTCGGCAACATCGGAGAGATTCACCATGCCGATCTCGACCGCCGGCGACGACGAAGAACCGCCGGACGGCATCTTCATGCTCGCGCCCGATCCGCCGCTCGACATCGAAGAGGATCCTGACGAGCTACCGGCCTGGGCCATGAGCTTCTGCTGAGAGGCCGTGACCTGCGCCTGCATGCCGTCAATAGCCGCCTGCATTCCGGGAATGGCCTGAGTCTCGATGCCCGTGATCTGCCCCTGAAGCGCCGCATACTCGGGCGTATCGGTTGCCATGCTCGAAGCTGCAGCCTTCAGCCCGGGAAGTGTGTCGTACTTGAGGGTGTAGACCTCGGCCTGCAGCTGCTGCATGCCGTTGATGAGACCGGCCTGCATGCCGATCTCTCCCGTAGCCTGCCCCAGCGTGCCCATACCCTGGCCAAGCGCCGAGAATCCCTGGCCCATTCCCTGGGCGAGCCCGCCGACCGCCTGGCCCAGACCGGCCATACCGTCGCCAATCTGTGCGAACGCATCGGCCATGATCTCGCTCTGATTGGGATAGACCGCGATCTTGAAGTTCTCGAGATCCTCGACACTGCCGATCGTGCCACCTACGCGGATCGGCTCAGTGCTCGAGCCCAGGTCTACCGCGCCCACTGGGAAGGACAGGTTCGCGGCCTGAAGCTGCTGGATGACCGACTCAGCGGTCAGGCCTTCGTCCTTGAGACTCTCAGAATCGAATACGATGCGGATATTGGCTGGGGAGTCCGCTGCCAGATGTGCCTCGCCAACGCCCTCGACGCCTTGCAGCGCAGGGATGACGCGATCTCGCACATCGGTGCGAAGCGCTGCTCCACTTCCGCCCTCCCCAATGATCGCTAGCTTGAGGATGGGGGCGGACCCGAAGCTGATGCGGCTCACCTTGGGCGTGATCGCGTTCGCCGGAAGGGTGACCGTCTGCAAGACCTTGTTGACGTCCGCCTCGGCCGCATCCATGTCCTGCGAGTAGCTGAACTGCAGCACCACCATCGATACCGAGTCGCCCGACTGCGCGCTCACCTGCTTGACCCCGGCCACGCCACCCAACGCCTTCTCAAGCGGGTCGGTGATGTCGGCGTAGACGTCGTCGGGCGCTGCGCCCGGATATGGAACGACAACGGCGACGACCGGAATATCGATGTCCGGCATCGTCTCTTTCTTGAGCTGTCCTGCTGACCAGAGCCCGCCGGCGGTTACCAGCAGTGCGACAAGCACGATGGCGGCGGCGTTTCTGAGTGAGAAGCGGGTGATGCGATCCATTGCCAGAGATCCTTTCGTGGGAAGAGCTAGATACGATCTGAGGTCATTGCGTCGATGAGCTTGCGATGTATGCGGATAAGGGCCGAAACGTCATCTTCGGAGAGCACAGACAGGTACCTGCGCATATGCTCTCGCCGCTCCGCCTCGACGGCAGCGAGCTCTGCCGCGCCCTCATCGGTGAGTCGGACCAGCGTCACACGCCGATCGTCGACGTCCGCCTCGCGTCTGATGTGACCGCGCTTGTCGAGCGCATCCACCATCGCGGACGCAGCGGGCGCCTTCACGCCCACGTGCATGGCAAGGTCGCTGATCTTCATGGGCCCGGCCTCGCCCAATACCCGAAGCGTGAGCATCTGTGACGCGCTGAGGCCCGATTCGCTGCACATCTCGCCATGCCTCGCCGAGAACAGGCGTCCCAACGTCACGACGGTGGAATCGAGTTCGTCAGCGAGCTCGTCTCCGCGTGCTACGTCGGGTGCTGACGCAGGCTTCTCATGCATAGGTTGATCCATCGACGCACGAACCTTTCGATTTACGAATCATTCGATTGACGAACTATATTCACGAAGTGGCGTCAGGTCAACCGTTGAACGGCGCGATGTCGCGGTAGAATCAATGCGGCATCCGCGGGGGAGCAGACCACAGACCAGGGAGTGCGGTGGAGAACCAACTCATTCTCGAGCGATACCGGCCTCTGTCGTCGCTGGGCCACGGCGGATTCGGCACAGTGGTACTGGCTTGGGACACCCGCATGCAGCGAAGGGTCGCGATCAAGCGGCTCCCGCTTCCTGTGGATTCTCGGGGCGTTCCACAACACCCCCCGGGTCTGGCCGAAGCCAGAACCGCTGCCATGTTGAATCACCCCAACATCGTCACCGTCTTCGACTTCGACACCGACGCCGATGAGGCGTTCCTCGTCATGGAGCACGTCGACGGAGCGCCCCTCTGCGACGTGCTCGACCATCTCGACGGCCCGCTGACCGCCGATGAGGCCGCAGCCGTCATCGGGAGCGTCGCCGATGCGCTCGAGTTCGCGCACGACAACGGAGTGCTCCATCTCGACATCAAGCCCGACAACGTGCTCGTGACTCGCGACGGGCGCGTCAAGGTCGCTGACTTCGGTATGGCGGAACTCTCGTCACTCTCAGGTCACGGACCGGCCGAGGGAGGCACGCCGGGCTACATGCCGATCGAGCAGCTCGAAGGCGGTGCCGTCACCGAGAGAACCGACGTCTGGGCGTTCGCCGCCCTCGGGTTCGAATCGCTGACCGGTACCAACCCGTTCGCCGAGGATTCCTCGCAGTCTGCGGTAGTCCAGCTCGAAGTGCTCGCGGTCCCACGCGCGACGAGTTATCTGCCCGGCCTGGCGCCGGAGACCGACGAGGTGTTCGCCACCGCGCTCAGCCTGCGCGCACGTGATAGATACCCGGATGTCTGCACGTTCGCGGACGCTCTCCTACCATTGCTGGGCAACCCGGATGTCGGCCGTGCCTCACTTGCAGCCGTGGTCGATGAGTTCACCGACGAGGAAGCGGAATTCGAACCGAACCTGCGCGCACTGGGACTCTGGGACCGCCTGCAAGGTCGCTTGGGCGGGCTGCTGGTTCGTATGGCAGCAGGTGTGGAAGGCGGCTGGCTCGCGTGGTCGGGGCTCAGACCATTCTCACTTGAGCCCCCCGCACTGATCGCTGCGGTTGCCCTGGTGGCCGTTGCCGGACTACTCGCCCCCTCACTAGGTGTAGGGCTGGGTCTGACGTTCCTGATCGCCGGGCTGTTCGCGGCCCACTCATGGGCCGCTGCGGTCGTCGTCCTAGTGTTCGGCTCGGCCTGGTGGTGGGTCTTCGCGCGCAGACATCCGGGGGCAGCGGTACTGCCGCTTGCCGCTCCGGTGCTCGCTGTGGCGCGGCTTTCACCGGCCCAACCTCTACTGGCCGGCTTCGCGCTTCGGCCGCTGTCCGCAGCGGTCACAGGATTGCTGGGCGGAGTGCTTGCGATGCTCGCCTCGGCGGCTTCAGCCAACGGCGCACCGTTCCTGGGAGTCTGGGCACCTTACGCGCTCGACGTCTGGAACGTGGATCTCGCAGTGGCCGGGGTCCGAACACTCGTGAGCGCTCCTGACTCCTACGTCGCACTTGCAGCCTGGCCTCTCGCGGCCGTCATCATGTCGCTTGCCTGCAGCCGTGCGACGCGGTTGGGCGCATTTGTGGGCTCCCTGGGGGGCGCGGCGGCCTTCTGGGGCACCTACTACCTAGCCGATGAGGCCGCAAGGCTGGTGGGCACCAACGGAGGATGGACTACCG
Organism: Actinobacteria bacterium HGW-Actinobacteria-7; assembly: GCA_002841275.1. Lineage (GTDB taxonomy): Bacteria > Actinomycetota > Coriobacteriia > Anaerosomatales > PHET01 > PHET01. Next base: position 14,107 of record PHET01000004.1, read on the forward strand.
GCGAGACCGCGGTCTCTGTCGGCGTGTCACTTATACTGATGCTAGTGGTCGTGGTCCTTGGAGCGCCGCTGCGCCCCGAGGAGGACACTGTCTACGAAGAGGACGAGACACCGGAAGGCTGATCGATTCGCTGTGAGCATTCTTTCTGACTTCGAGGATCGCATGGCTCGTGCCGTCGAGGGCGTCTTCGCCGGCGTGTTCAAGGCGCCTGTCCAACCTGCCGAGCTCGCACGCGCCTGCGCCAAGGAGATGGATCGGCGCAAGAAGCTGGGGGTGGGCAAGGTCTACGCCCCAACGCTGTTCTCGGTACTGCTGTCACCCGCTGACGGTGCATCACTCGGCGGCTTCGCGGACACACTCGCTGGGGAGCTGTCGACTTACCTGATGGGCCACGCCCGCGAGCGCGACTATGTGTTGGCAACACGCCCAGTGGTGCGCTTCCTGGTCGATGACCAGCTGAAACTGGGTCGCTACGAGGTTATCGGCGAGTTGCTTTCTCCCGAGGAGATCGAGGCCGAGCTGGGGCACGGCACCGATGATGACGGGTACTTCGACCCTGAGAAGCCGGAACCACACTCGGCAGTACCGACCCCCGTCTCTCCGGTCGCGCACTCTACCGTCTTCGACGTGGAGGCCGAGGAATCGTCTCCCGCCGAGACGACCATCCTGTCCGCTCCGGTGACATCGACCATCACCATCCCCGGCGTCGCACACGATGTCGTTCTGCGTGGCGAGCGCATGGTGATGGGCCGGCTCAAGTCCTGCGACCTGTGCCTGGGAGATGCCAACGCGTCGCGCAAGCATGCAGTGCTCGAGCGCGAGGGCACCGGGTGGGTCATGGTTGATCTGGGCTCTACCAACGGGACTCTGGTCAACGGAGAGCGCGTCAGTCGTGTCCGGCTGCGCGACGGCGACGTGATCACTATCGGCATCTCTGAACTCATCTACCACGAACCAAGGGGCTGAGCCGGGTGATAGACGTCGCGCTGCTCGCGGGGCGGCTTCTCCTGCTTGCACTCCTCTACCTGTTCCTGTTCGCCGCCGTTCGCGCGGGCATCGGGCTCGTCTCCGGTCAGCGCACGGCGGTACCCGGCGCATTCAACCTGTCGGTCACGCAGGGCCCACCGGCACTCAAAGGTGTGGCGGTACCGGTCATCGGGCCGGTGGTGATCGGGCGCTCGCCAGGTGCCGATATCGTCATCGGCGACGACTTCGTCTCGGGCCGACACGCCCGGGTCACACCGGCCGGGAGCGAGGCCGTGCTCGAAGACCTGGGCTCCACCAACGGAACGCTCCTGAACGGCCAGCGGGTGCTGGGTTCGCAGTCGCTTCGCCCGGGAGACCTCATCGAGATAGGCGCCGTGAAGATCAAGGTGAATCGCGCATGACGCCCCGCAGCAAACAGACCTGGGCGTCACTCTCAGACATCGGTCGCGTCCGCACACATAACGAGGACTCGGTCATCGCACAACCGCCGCTGTTCGCGGTCGCGGACGGTCTGGGAGGCCACGAGGCCGGCGAGGTCGCGAGCGCGATCGCCGTCGAGACGCTGCGCGACCACGCACCCAGACGCGCGGACGCGAACGCTCTGGCTCGCGCCGTGCGTGCGGCCAACAGCGCCGTCATGCGAGCTGCTCGCGAAGGCGTCGGCCGGTCCGGCATGGGCACGACGATGACCGCGGCACTGGTCGACGGCGGCCATATCGTGCTCGCGCACGTGGGCGACTCGCGCGCCTACCTCCTGCGAGGAGCGGTGCTCGAACCGCTCACAGACGACCACTCGATGGTTGCCGACATGATTCGCCGCGGACAGCTCAGCGAGGCCGACGCTCGCGTGCATCCCAACCGCAGCGTCATAACACGTGCTCTGGGCACGGACTCCAACATGGTCGCCGACACCTACGAGGTGCACGCCTCGGCCGGAGACCGGTTGCTTCTGTGCTCCGACGGTCTGAGCGGCATGCTGACCGATGAGCGCATCACCGAACTGCTGGGTGCCTATCGCGACCCCTCCACCGCAGCGCACGCGCTCGTCGACGCCGCCAACGAGGCTGGTGGCCAGGACAACGTCAGCGTCATTGTCGTTGACATCGAAGAGACCTCGGACGGCGTGCACGGCGAGCGTGAGGGCGATCGCCGGCTTCGCGGCAGCATCTCGGTCGTGCTCTGGATCCTGGCGTTTCTCGTGGTCGTCGCCGGCATCGGCTACGGCACCTACCGCTACGCCCGAAGCCGCGCCTATCTGATCGCCGAGAACGGCGTCGTATCGGTGTACCAGGGCGTGCCGGGCGAGGTCGCCGGAGTCTCGTTGAACTGGCCTGTCCGCAAGACGACCGTTGCCGTCGACGCGCTGCCCCCCGCCGTGCAGGCTCGGCTGGCCGATGGCGAGACGGTGAGCGGGCTTCCCGAAGCGCTCCGTCTCGCCGAGTCGTATCAGCAGATGGCGATCCCTTCACCCGACACCACGCTCACCCCCTAGGCGCCCGTATGCGATCGCGCCGCACCACAGAACTCCTGCTCCTCCTGGCCGCAGCCCCGCCGGTGCTGCTGGTGTTCGCGCTCGTCGAGACCCAAGCATCGCGCGCGTTCTCGGCCGGAGCGCTTGCGGTGCCCGGAGCGCTGCTCGCCGCCTTCGTGATCGCGCACCTTGCGGTCCGCCGGTTCGCGGCAGGCGCCGACCCCGGCCTGATCCCGGTCGCGTTCGCCCTGTCGGGGCTGGGGCTCGCCTTCGTCACGCGGCTCGACCGCACACTGGCCGCGAGTCAAGTGACGTGGCTGTTCGTTGGCGTTGCCGCGTTGGTGGTCACACTGATCGCGGTCCCCTCGCTCGAACGACTCGCACGCTACAAGTACACGGTGATGCTCGCGGGTATCGTTCTGCTCGTGCTCCCCGCCTTCCTCGGCCGAGAGATCAACGGCGCGAAGCTGTGGATCAAGTTCGGAGGCTTCACCTTCCAGCCGGGCGAGATCGCCAAACTCGCCATCATCCTGTTCCTCGCCGCCTATCTTGCCGAGAACCGCGAGATGCTGAGCGTCTCGACGCGCAGGATGCTGGGAGTGCGGATGCCCGAGCCCCGCACCATGGGGCCGCTAGTGCTCATGTGGGCCGCATCGCTGTTCGTGCTGGTGTTCGAGCGCGACCTGGGCAGCTCGCTTCTGCTGTTCGGGATCTTCCTGGTGATGATCTACGTCGCAACCGGGCGGCCGTCCTACGTCGTCACCGGGCTGGTGCTCTTCGTCCTGGGCGCGACCGCCGCATGGCGTATGTTCGACCACGTGCAATCGCGCGTCGCCATCTGGATCGACCCGTTCGCGGACGCATCGGGACGCGACTATCAGCTGGTGCAGTCGCTGTTCGCATTCGCAGCGGGCGGCACCATCGGTGTGGGGCCCGGACAGGGGTTGCCCACGCGAATACCATTCGTCGAGACGGACTTCATCTTCAGCGCCATCGGCGAAGAACTCGGACTGTTGGGCGCCTCGGCAATCATCCTGTGCTTCCTCGTGTTGTGTATCCGTGGTCTCGCAACGGCCGCGCGAGCCAAGACCGATATGGCCGCGTTCGTGGCCGTGGGGTTGGTCGCATCCATTGGATTGCAGACGTTCGTCATCATCGGCGGAGTGACGCGGCTGATTCCCCTCACCGGCGTCACGCTTCCCTTCATGAGCTACGGCGGGTCCTCCCTGCTCTCGACCTTCATCGCGCTGGGGCTCTTGCTCCGCGCCGGAGATGAGGGCACCGGACTGTCCACCGAGATGAAGACGACCTCGATCGATTTGGGCGTGCTGGGTCGCCTCGCGTTGGGCCGACGGCTGACCCGGGTGGCCACGGTCCTCGGTGTGCTGCTTGCTGCCCTTGTGGTGAACCTCACCTGGCTCCAAGTGATCGACGCGCGCGCGCTCAACAACTCTCCCGCCAACACTCGCAACCTGGCCGAGCAGGCACGAAGCGACCGCGGCTCGATCCTCACACGCGACGGCGTGGTGCTCGCACAGTCCGTGCGCGAGAGCCGCTCGTCATTCCGTCGCGAGTATCCCAAGGGCGACTTCGCTGCCCACACCGTCGGGTACTACTCGCTGCGCTACGGTCGCGCCGGCGTCGAGGCGGCCGCCAACGACGCGCTAGCTGGCAAACGCAGCTATCGGGACTTCTCGGACGTGATCGACGCTGCTGCCGGCAGGCCGGTCGCCGGTGACGATGTCGCACTCACGATCGACTCCCGCGTCCAGAAGGCGGCCGAGAAGACCCTCTCGGGCCGCCGAGGTGCGGTGGTCGTGATCGATCCGCGGACCGGTGCGGTGCTCGCCAGCGCGTCGAATCCCGCATACCTGCCCGGCAAGGTCGATTCCAGCTGGGACGAGCTGTCCTCGGCCGCCTCGGCTCCGTTGATCGACCGAGCGCGCCAGGCGCTGTACCCGCCGGGCTCGACGTTCAAGGTGGTCACGCTCACCGGTGCCTACTCGGCTGGAATCGCGACCCCCAAGACCACCTATCCGGGTCCGGGTACGCTGCAGATCGGCAACGCTCCGGTCACCAACTTCGAAGGCGGCAGCTACGGGCGGGTCGATCTCGAGACCGCCACAGCGCGCTCGATCAACACCGTGTTCGCGCAGCTCGCCGTCGATCTGGGGTCGGACAAGCTTGTCGCGCAGGCCAAGCGATTCGGCTTCGACTCGAGCCTTGGCTACGAGCTGCCGGCTAAGACCTCGCTCATGCCGGACCCGACCCAGATGACCACGTGGGAGACCGCGTGGGCAGGCGTGGGCCAGCCGGTTGGTGAACACGACAGTCCGGCCGGACCGCAGGCGACCGTCATGCAGATGGCGCTCGTTGCTGCCGGCATAGGCAACGGCGGAGTAGTCATGCGTCCGTACGTGATCGACCGGGTCCTCGATCCGGCCGGTACCGCAAGCCTGACCGCCACCACCCGCCCGCGTCAGCTCATCCGCGCCACGGACCCCAACACCGCAGCACTCGTTGCCGAAGCGATGCGCAAGGTCGTCTCGGCTGGAAGCGGTGCTCGCGCCCGTGTGAGCGGCGTGACCGTGGCTGGAAAGACCGGAACGGCTGAAGTGGGCCAAGGTCAGCCCACCAATGCTTGGTTCATCGCCTTCGCACCGGCAGACCATCCCACGGTGGCGCTCGCGATACTGATCGAGGGCGGCGGAGTGGGCGGCCAGGTGGCGGCGCCAGCGGCACAACCGGTACTCGAGGCGGCGTTGAAGGCGCAGGGTAGCAAGTAGAAACGGCAGGTGCCCCGCGAACGCCGCGGTTCATCGGCTAGAATGACAGGAGCGAGAGCGAGCAGTTCTCGCAGGTAGCCAGCACGGAGGCGGTCTAGCAGTGGAAGAAATGGTCTTCGGACGCAGATACCGGGTGACCGAGAAGATCGGCACCGGCGGTATGGCCGAGGTCTACAAAGCGGTCGACGAGGTGTTGGGGCGTACCGTCGCGGTCAAGGTGATGCACCCGCGCTACGCCGCCGACGCAAGCTACGCTGCGCGCTTCCGGCAGGAGGCCTCGGCCGCGGCCAACCTCCAGAGTCCCTACGTCGTCAACATCTACGACTGGGGCCAGGAGAACGACACCTACTACATCGTCATGGAGCTCGTCCGCGGCACCGACTTGAAGTCGGTCATCCAGAACAAGGGCGCGCTCGACTCCCGCCGTGTGGCGGAGATCGGCGCTCAGGTCTGCTCGGCGCTCAGCATCGCGCACGGCTATGACGTGATCCACCGAGACGTCAAGCCGCACAATATCATGGTGACCCCGGACGGTTCGGCCAAGGTCATGGACTTCGGCATCGCGCGTGCGGGCAACTCGACCATGACGCAGACCGGCAGCGTGCTGGGCACCGCCCACTACGTGTCGCCCGAGCAGGCGCAGGGGCGCGTACTCACGCCGGCCAGCGACCTCTACTCGCTGGGCGTGGTGCTCTTCGAGGCCGCGACAGGCAAGCTCCCCTTCGACGCCGATTCGCCCGTAGCGGTCGCGCTCAAGCAGGTCAACGAACCCGCTCCCCTGCCGCGCCAAATCAATCCCAATATCGACCCCGGACTCGAAGCCATCATCGTGACCGCGATGGCGAAGGACCCCTCGGCCCGCTACGACACAGCCGAAGAGATGCGCCGGGACCTGCTGCGCGTGGTGCAGGGCCGCGACGTGACAACCACCCCCGCGGTCCCTGTCGAGGTTGGCGCTGCGGCGGCCGGCCCCCTGCAGCACACTGCGGTCATGCCACAGGTCTCTGGAGACTCCTACGAGGGCGCTACGCCATCTGCAGCGCGTCGGCCGCAGCCGCGTAGGCGCGCTGTCTGGCCGTGGGTACTGCTGGCCGTCCTGCTCGTGGCCGGCGGACTGGCTTTGGCCGCCTCCAACGGGCTTCTTGGCGCGCAAGGAGTGCCTGTCCCTGGGGTCGTCGGGCTGAGCCGCGCGGACGCCCAGATCGCCATCACCGAAGCCGGCTTCGTCGTAGGCGAGATCCAGGAGATCAACGACAAGACCGCGCCCACCGGGCAGGTCATCGACCAATCTCCGGTCCCCAACGCCACTGCCGAGAAAGGCTCGGCCATCGACCTGACGATCAGCATAGGGCCCAAGCAGGTCGAAGTCCCCAAGCTCGTCGGATTGACCCGAGACGAAGCGCAGCAGGCAATCACCGATCTGGGCTTCGTGCCCAGCGTCGATTACGAGTCAAGCGACAAGGTGCCGGTCGATGAGGTCATCAGTCAGCAGCCTGAGGCGGGCACACCCGTCGACGAGGGTTCGACCGTAGCGTTCGTCGTGTCTCGCGGCCCCAAGGTAGCGGAAGTCCCCGGAGTCGTTGGAATGAAGAAGTCATCCGCCGAGAAGACCCTGAAGAAGGCCGGCTTCAAGGTCTCCTCCTCCGAGCAGTACGACGAGACTGTCGCGGCTGGTCTCGTCATCTCGCAGAACCCGAACAAGGGATTCGAGGGGACCGAGGGCTCGACGGTCTCAATCGTGGTGTCGCTCGGACCCAAGCGCTCAACAGTGCCCAAAGTCATCGGCAAGACCGAGGCGGAGGCCCGACAGCTCATAGAGGACGCTGGCCTGGTTGCTCAGGTCACCTACTTCCTCTCGGACGGCACGGGGAAGGTCGTCGAGCAGACGCCCGCCAAAGACACAAAGGTTACACCGGGGTCTTCTGTCGAGATTCTCATCGACGCGACTGCTCCGTAGACAAGCACGGTACGCAAGCTCGAGGAGAAGAGGGGACATGAGTACAAACACTCGTGTACGGAGGGGTCTGGCAGCTGCTGCTGCCCTGTCACTGTTGGTCGCATTGGCAGTGCCGACAACGGCATTCGGAACCGACCGACCCGCGATCGGTCTCAAGGGGAACGTGCTGAGCGCGGCGACAGACGACACGTTTGATGACGCTACACCCATGTGGGACCTGGACGACAACGGATTGCAGACGGTCAATGACACCCTGGACGCCGGTGAGGGCGACTCGCTGGATGTTTACGCGATCTGGCTCGAGGCCGGAGAAGAGGTCAGCCTCTCGCTGGGCGCGTCGGGCAGTGGATCGTGGGGACTGCGTTTGTATGACCCGTACGGACAGCAAGTCGACCTGCAACAGGGTGATACCCGTGCCCCGGTGACCGCTACGTTGAAGTCGAAGTTCTCGTACTGGCACTTCGTCAGCGTCGAGACCAACGGCGCCGGACCGTACACCATGAGTGCGTCCATCACCCGCAAGGACTCGATCATCGAGCTCACCTCTGCTGCGCGAACGCTCAAGTACGATACCTACCCCACCATGACCGGCTACGTGATGGACCGGTTCGGAGGCACGCCTAGCGGCGACCTCTACTTCTTCTACTCGTTCGACGGACTGAGCTGGATGCCGCTCGAGTCGCAGGCATACTCCGGCGGGGAGTTCTCGTTTGATGGCTGGTACCAGTGGCGCAAGACCTACTATCTGGCCACCTTCGAGGGCAACGACAGCTACACCACCGGCTCGCAAGGGGCCGTGTACGGCACCTACGCGAAGCTCACCAATCCCATCGCGCCCACCACTATGTACAAGCGCAAGTACAAGACGGTATACGGCTATATCGAGCCCAAGCACACCGCTGGCTCGTATCCGGTGCGCATCTACAAGTACAAGAAGGTCAGCGGCAAGTGGAAGAGCTACGGCTATGTGAGTGCCAAGGCGTACACAATCAATGACGGGAAGTCGAAGTACGCGCGCTCGCTGTACCTGCCAAGCACAGGCAGCTGGCGTCTGCGTGCCTACGCGCCCGCCGATTCGCAGCACGCGGCAACGTGGTCATCCGGCTACGACTACGTGACTGTCAAGTAACGCCTGCTTCTCACTAGAACGCCTGCCATCGGCGCTGCTCTCACCTAATAGGGTGTGCGCGGTACCGGTGGCAGGCTGCATTTCGGGGGGACTTCGAGTATTCCGCAGTACCTCGAGCGGCTACTGAGGCGGTGTCTGGGTAGCCGCCAGGATCTCTCCTTGGCGCCCGATTTTGATCCAGAACCACGTGCTCTGCCAGCGTCGTGCGGCGTCGTCGTTACGACCGAGCACGCGGGCGAGATCGGCGGCGGTTATCTTCGCTGACTTGCTTGCGGCCGCACCGTTCCACCCGTATACCGTCACCTCTGCGCCGCGAAGCAGTTTCGCCTCGACGGTTCTGGTGCTCTCGTCCACGTAGTAGTCGCCTTGGAACACATCGCCTTTGGACACGGCGACGCTGTAGCCAACTGTGCCGTCAAGGTAGTTGCCGTAGCGGATGGTGGCCGGTGTGCCGGACGTCGTGGTACTGCCCGTCTTTGTGAACCGTGCGACTGCGACGTTGATGCCCAAACCGGCCTCGGTGGCCGACCTGCTGAAGGGCACGACCGACTCCGCGGTCGGAGCGGCCTTTGTCGGCACCGCAGCCGTGGGCGCGGTCCCCGTCGCGACCTTCTCGGCCCCGAGCTGTGCCACGATGAGCTTCTGACTCTCGGTGAGCGCGTCGATTCGCGCGCTGAGTTCGCCGATCTGCTTGTCGCTGCGCTTGGAGACTCCGCTCGTGTAGGTTGCGAGGACGAACATCGTTCCCAAGACGATGACCGCGAGCGCGAATAGGGCCACCGTCGCGGCAAACTGCCGGAACGCGGGTGTGCGACTATCTGGGCTCTGGTCGGTCACTCGGCTGCCTCGTCACTCGCGTCGGCCGAGAGCGGGACGACGCGTCGCGACCTCGCGCGCCAGATCATCAGCCAGGCGACTGCCACCAGGAGCACGACGACGACCAGCACGACGATCGCTGACCACGGCATCCACCCCTTGAAGGCGTAGTACAGCCGCTGCCACTGATTTGGCTGGACGACCGTGAATGAAAGACGGGGGCCGACGCCCACGTTCATATGCCCACCCGGGGCGAGATCTCCGGGAAGCTTCGGAACGCCGAGAAGGAGTACTTGGTAGACCCCGGGCGTCGCGTCAACCGAGACGTGCAGCGTCGGACGGACGTTGATGCCCTGCTTCGGGTCGAGATAGAAGGCGCTGGGGTTGAACGAGAGCCACGACGTCGGCACACGCAGGCCAGGCTTTGAGGTCGGTGACGTCTGGATCCCGAAACCCGACGGCTGCGAGCCGGTGTTGATGATGGTGAAGTCGTGGAGCTGGTAGGTGCCTCCGGCGACGAGCGGCTGAGTCACTTCGATGCTCCGCATGTCAGTGCCTACGCCAATCGAGGCGAACGCTGGCGTGACTGCGCCCAACATGGCGGCGGCGACCAGTGCTCCCAGAGCCAAGAACCGTCTCATCATCAACCTCTCGCTCGAATTCGTGCTGCCCATACTAGTCGTGCGGCTGGCGGGCTCCAAACCAGACTCCGTGCCCGACGGCCGGACACCGCGGCGGGGGTCCCGAGTCAGGACCCCCGCCGATTAAGATGAGGTACCGCTACCAACGATCCCACGGCGTGGCCGCCGTGCTAGAGCGTGTCGGCAATGATGAGCGCCTGCATGTTATAGGTTCCTCCGTGAAAGTCCGCAGGGAACATGAAGAACGAGTGGAACGGCACCGACGTCCCGGGGGTGAACCCCCGCATGTACGGATCGGCTTGCTGTGTCCCGTAGAGGAACTGCGGTGCTGTTCCGTCCGGGGGCACGATTGCAGTACCTGCATCGTACGCATTGACCGGATCCTGATACGCGAAGAGCCAGGCGCACGCCGTACCATCTCCTGGGTACTCCGCCTCTTCAGTGGTGTACTTCCAAGAGTCAACGCCGTTCGTGGGACTCGAGCCATAGCCGAGATAGAGCATCGCGGACGCATCACCCTCGTTCGTGACGACGAGTTCTGCTCCGTTCTCGGCGAGACCGGGGATGCCCGGAGCACCGTTGTAGATCAACGGGGTACCCACGTCACTGCCCACGCCGCTGATCGAGATCGCAACAGTCGGCTGCATGGTGGCCTCGCCGTAGACCGTCCCCCCTGCGGGGAACGCGTATGCCGATGTGGCGGTTGCGAATACCACGGCTACGACCATCGCCAACAGGGTTATGAGCTTCGTGCGCTTCATCGCAGGTCCTTTCCGAGCCTCCCGCAGCTGACTGCTAGAAGACGTCGGCGATGATGAGGGCGGTCATGGTATGAGGCGTGCCGTCGTAGCTGGTGGGGAAGGTGAAGAAGGTGTCGAGCTGAACCGAGTCTCCGACGAGGAGAGGCTCTGGCGACAGGAGATTCGGGGATCCCATGCTGTCAGGAACGCGGGCTCCCCCGAAGAGCGGCGGACCAGACATGAACTCCCACATGCAGTGCGTGTCGTCCACGCTGTTGGCGAAGTACCACGTATTCTCACCGTCGGTCGGGTCCGAGCCGTAGCCCAGACTGAGCGGCACGTTCACGTCGCCGTTGTTCGTGACCGTGACGCGATCCCAGTCCGCCTCAGGGGCCCACTCGCCGGCGGTAGCACTGTAGACGAGCGGCCATCCGGAATCGGAGCCTGCACCGCCCAGAACGATCGATACCGTGGGCTGCATGGTGGCTTGGCCGTAGACCGTTCCGCCTGGAGCACCCGCATATGCCGATGCGGCGGTTGCGAGCACCATGGCAGCAACCATGGCGAACAGGGTGATGAGCTTCGAGCGTTTCATGACGGTCTCCCTCTGGTTGTGAAGGACTGGCCCTGAAGGTGATGCATGAGCGAACGATCCGCCCTCGTGTTCTAGGAGCCCGCGATGATGAGCGCGGTCATGGTGTGCGGGCTGCCGTCATAGGTGGCCGGGAAGAAGAAGTGCGAATCAAAGAACGCGGTGTCACCTGGCATCAGCGGATCTGGGCCAAAGGAGACCGGCGGCTCGCCGCTGGCGGGGACTTGGGTGATAGACATGAACGGGGGCGACATGGCGTCGAGGTTCCACATGCAGTGCGTTGCATCCGAGTAACTGCCGAGGCTCCACGTAGTCACGCCATCGGTCGGATCGGAGCCGAAGCCCAGACTGAGCTGAGCCGCCGTATCACCGTCGTTCGTGATCGTGAGCGGGCCGTTGAAGTTCATCGCCCACTGGTCCTTTGGACCCTCGTAGACAAGCGGCATGCCCGAATCGGAACCGGCTCCGCCCACTACGATCGATATCGTCGGCTGCATGGTGGCCTGGCCGTAGACCGTGCCGCCTGGCGCCGCATATGCCGCAGCCGCGCTTGCGAACACCATGGCAGCAACCATGGCGAACAATGTGACGAGCTTCGAGCGTTTCATTTCGATCTCCCCTCGGTTGTGAAGCACTGACCCAGCAGGTGATGCGTGAGCGAGCAATCCGCCCTCGTGTTCTAGGAAACGACGATGGTGAGCGCCGTCGTGGTGCGGGGATTGCGAGTCGAAAGCATTCATGTGGAGTCCCCCCGGTTGTTTGAAAAATCTCCTTAGTGGCTCATCGGGTTGCTCCTGTAGCGTCTGAACGCTCCATAGGCCTCGGTGTAGCGCTCCATTGGCGCATCGTGCCTTCGACCACGTTCGCCGATGCGGCGGGGTAGGTATCCTTTGTGCGCATGCGATGCGATAGTGTCGTTCGTGCTCGCCAGCTGTGTAGGGATTGAGGTTCGTTGAGTGGCATATCTGCTCGGATGTGAGAACGTCCACCTGGAGTATCCGGCGAAGAAGATCTTCGACTCGGTCACGCTTGGCATCGATGAGGGTGACCGCATCGGCATCGTCGGCGGCAACGGCGATGGCAAGTCATCGCTTCTTTCGCTACTTGCGGGCTCAAGCGAACCCGATGACGGCCGCATCATGATGCGCGGCGGAACCACCGTGGGCGCGCTTCAGCAGATGGATGCGCTCGATCCGGAAGCCACCATCGCCCACGCGATTGTCGGGGACGTACCCGAGCACACGTGGGCATCGGATCCGCGGATCCGCAGCATCCTTCGCGGCCTCATCGCGGACCTCCCCTGGGACGGCCGAATCGGCGAGCTGTCCGGTGGGCAGCGGCGACGGGTAGATCTGGCCCGCGTGCTTGTGGGCGACTTCGACGTGCTCATGCTCGACGAGCCCACCAACCATCTCGATGTCCACGCCATCGCGTGGCTGGCCGACCACCTCAAGCAGCGCTGGCCCAAGAAGTCGGGCGCGCTGCTGGTCGTCACGCACGATCGCTGGTTTCTCGATGAAGTCTGCCTGGAGATGTGGGAGGTGCACCACGGGCAGGTGGAGCAGTTCGAAGGCGGATACTCAGCCTACGTGCTCCAACGCGTCGAGCGCGCGGAAGCAGCGCAGACGGCCGAGCAGAAACGCCAGAACCTCATGCGCAAGGAACTCGCTTGGCTCTCGCGCGGCGCGCGCGCCCGAGCGACCAAACCCAAGTTCCATGTCGCGGCTGCTGAAGCGCTCATCGCCGATGAACCGCCGGTCCGCAACTCCATCGAGTTGAAGCGATCCGCGATGTCCCGTCTGGGCAAGCAGGTCGTCGACCTTCTCGGCGTGACCGAACGCTTTGGCGACAAGACCGTCATCGACGATGTCACCTGGCTCATCGGCCCGGGAGACCGATTTGGCATCCTGGGAGAGAACGGCTCGGGCAAGACAACGCTCCTGAAGGTGATCCTAGGCTCGCTCGAACCGACCTCCGGCCACGTGAAGATCGGCAAGAGCGTCAAGTTCGCCGTCTTGTCGCAGCATCTCGATGAACTCAACGAGATCGGAAACCTCCGCGTCCGAGAGGTGCTCTCTCGATACAGCATGCGCTACGAGATCGATGGCAAGGAGCTGACTCCCGCGCAGCTGCTGGAACGTCTCGGATTCGAGGCTGTCCAGCTTTCCACACCGGTGTCCGATCTGTCCGGCGGAGAAAAGCGCCGCCTCCAACTGATGCTCATCCTCCTGGACAAGCCGAACGTGCTGATCCTGGACGAGCCAGACAACGACCTGGATATCGACATGCTCGCGGTCGTGGAGAGTCTGCTGGACACGTGGCCCGGCACTCTTCTGCTCATCACCCACGACCGACATCTGATGGAACGGGTCACCGATGATCAGTTTGCCCTGGTCGACGGGAAGATTCGCCATGTCCCCGGCGGCGTCGACGAGTACCTGCGGCTTCTCGACCAACGCAACAACGTACGGGTGGAGGCGAAGGCCGGGAAGGTCAAGGCCAAGACAAGCGTTCCCCAAGCGGAAGAGCGTGCCCTGAAGAAGGAGCTCGCGTCCACCGAGCGCAAGCTCGAGACGCTCAGCGGCAAGGCCGACGCCATCCGTGCCGAGATGAAGGAGACGGATCCTTCCGACTACGAGGCCCTACTGGACGTCCAAGGGCGGCTGCAGGGCATCGAACAAGAGGTCTCTGACCTCGAGGACAAGTGGATGGAGCTGTCGGAGAGGCTCTCATCGCATCTCCCCTAGCAGCAGACGACCTCGGTAGTCTGATTCTCAGTTCCTGTGTGCCATTCATTCAAGGATCCTGATTGCCAAGGCGCCGTGATCAGGGCGAAGGGCGTAGAATCCGGGGCGGGAAGTACTTGGGGGTCTATTTGTGCCGAGACCGGGTAGCCTACTCTACATGGGCCCGGCTTCGACCTGTCACGGTGGTCGATATCAGAGGAGTCCGAATGGCGAGATCCAGGTTGGCGCTGCGCCTGATGCTGTCTGCGGCGCTCGGACTCACTCTGGCCTCGAGCGCAAGCACTGCGAGCGCCTTGAACTCATCACTTGCTACAAGTTGCGTGAGCGTGGACTCGGCGGAAGTGCCGGGCGACTATCACCGTATCCTCGGCCGTGTCATGTGGAACGCCAACGGTCAGGGAGACGTTCTCGTCCACAACTCCGGTGAACCCGCGCCTGATGGCGCAGGCATCCCGTACCCTCTGCCCGAAAGCAGTACTAGCGCCGTCAAGCCGGCCATCGTACTGGTAGGCGGAGTGAACGAGGACTATGGCTTCGACAGTCCCGACAACAACAACCACCCTTGGCACGACGTATACGCGTACTTGAAGCATGCGCACGGGTACGACGTGTACGTGGTGCCCAGCCAGAAGAACGCCGCCTGGCCGGGTGTCGTCGACTCACTTGGTGGCTACGCTGGTGACAATGCCGAACAGATCCAACGCTATCTACAGGGCCAGGGGCTGCAGAACAGGGACGTCATCATCATCGGTCACTCGATGGGCGGCCTGATTGCTCGCAAGTGGGCCGGGTCTCCGTGGCTCTGGCGGTCGAACGCGTTGTCTCCAAGAGCGATTATCCAACTGGGCACTCCGAACGCGGGGTCCCCGATCACAGTCATCGAGCAGATGTGGGGTCGCAACACAAACAAGTCCAACTACGAGCTCGACGACCATGCGAGCACGATTGCCAACTTCAATTCTGCATTCCAGAACGAGGGTGGTGGCATCCCGATTCTGCGCCTAGGCGGTGAGTTCTTCCCCTGGAGCGCTGGTCTGTCGGCACTGACGCCGCTCAGCCCCGTAGAGGCCTTCGCCGCCGAGTCCCTACGGTGGAATTTCGGGTTCTCCACGCCAAACGACGGGGTTGTCTCGGCCCCGAGTCTTCTCGCAGGTCCCACTAGCGGCAATGGGGGATCGGACTTCTATCCGGTCATGCAATCCCGCGGCGGTTTGTTGGGTGCATTCGACACCGCATCCACCGGTTTCATCCTTCCCCGACACGACACCGCCGTTGAGAATCAGATACTCGCCCGGATCCTCAGGTTCTGTGAGGACACTCGGCTTGGGAACATCAGAGCGACTCCGCTGGCGGGTGCGCAGTCGAGCGCGACAGGACATGCCAGCTCCGGGGCGCCTGTGCGGTCGGTCGCCCCAGCCGCCCTTCCTGAGGGCGGCAGCTCATTTGCCACGGTTGTCGACAACCAGTACAACCTGTCTGCGGGGGTCACGTCCACGATTGATTTCTCAGTTGAGGGCACCTGGGCCTTGGCGCAGATCGCGTGTGCTGATCCGGGCCTGAAGATAGACATCAAAGGGGCGAGCGGAGCCGTCTTCTCCGAGAAGCGCGCCACGTCAGACGGAGTACTACTCGCGTTTCCGACCAACGCACGTGGAGCCTCGCTCGAACTCCGATCCGCCTTGACGACATCTGCTACCGTCAGCATCCTCGATAGTGGCTGGACGGTTCTCGTTGTAGACACTCAGGCTTCGGGTGTCAGCGGGAGCGATGTACTCGTGGCCGCTCGGCTGAAGCGTGACTCGTCGAATCTACCTGGGTCGTTCGTTGCCCGTGTCGATGACGGATTCAGTACGGCCATGTCAGACGACGGTTCTGGAGCGGATGCCACCGCTTCCGATGGCGTGTACTCTGCTTCGGTTCATCTACCGGATAGTGGGATGGCCGCTCGTGTCACAGTCGATGCAAGTGCTGCCGGTGGAGTCCAGCGAACTGGATTCCACTTGACCGAAGTCGTCGAGCCTCGAGCGACGATCAGCGATACGCCAGCACTTTCGACAGGTCTCACAGCTTCGGGCAAGATCGGACAGGTCCTAGTGGACGTGCCCGTGAACGCTTCGACGGATTGCACGGTTCAGGTAGCGGCAAACCTCGGTTCGGCCAGCGGCATGATTGCGCAGTCGATGCCGCAGCAGGCCTTTGCCGCCGGTTCGTCCTCTGTCGTCCGTGTGACCTTCGACGCTGAGGACCTGAATGCCCTGTCCGATGATGCAACCGCACTCGTCGCGTCCATCAAGCTCTACGACTCCACTGATGGCGGACTGTCTCTGCTTGATGCCGCAACGTCCGATTCTCTGTCGATCGCGAAGACGGATCTGGCGCTTGCCGCATGCACCATCGACCCATTCGGCAAACCGGTCAATATGGACCCGGTTATCATCACTGGTTCGGCATCCTGCACTTCCGAGACCATCTCCGGGATAGACATCTCGCTCGACGGTGGCAACGAGTGGCTGGTGGCGCCTGAGCCTGCCGGCGGATGGGGATCGAAAGAAACGACGTGGTCGTGTGCGTTCACACTGCCCGAAGGCGAGTACGGGGCTTCAGTCCGACTTCGTGGTGCGAGCGGTCTGATTGCGGGGGCGACGGATTCGCTCGTGTTCTCGGTCGATAGGACGGCGCCCTCCGGCATGATGAATATCGCCAACGGAGCACCTTTCGCAGCGCCATCGTTCACAATCGACTCGGCTGTCGTCGGCGCCGTCGAGATGCGGATGAGAGCGTCGCTGAACGGTGCGACATGGGGCAGCTGGAGTGGCTGGTCCTCATACGACGCATCGATCGATGTGGGCGTCGCACGCACAAGCCAGATGTGGTGGTATCAGCTCGAGTACCGTGACGAGGCCGGAAACGTCCTCGCCCTGACCGACGACGTCATGGTGGATGCCACCGCACCTTCTACGAAGTCGAATGGGAAGTCCGTCTACGACCTGTCCGCAGCCATCAAGCTGACTGCGAGTGACGGCCCAATGGCCGGGGTGGCCAAGACTGAGTGGCGTTTGGACGGCGGCGCTTGGATGAACGGTACGGTCGCAAGTACATCAAAAGCTGGTGACCGGGTGCTGCAGTTCCGCTCCAACGACAAGGTCGGCAATGTCGAAACGACGCGCGTCCTCAAGTTCCGTGTGCGACCAAGAGCGAGCCTCGGCACTCCCAGGGCGCCGTCGAAGATGTCGCAGTCTAGGTCCTACACTGTTTACGGCTACCTGAAGCCGAGACACACGAGCGGCAGCTATCCCGTTCGCATCTACAGATGGTCGAAGGTCACAATGCTTTCGGGAATCGTCGTGTGGATTCCTCACGGCTATGTAAAAGCCAAGGCGTCGAACTACTCCAGCAACGGACAGTCGTACACGAAGTATTCGGCGAAGATCAGCGTGCCGAAGTCTAGTCACCCCCTGCCGCAGAGCACATGGCGGCTGAGAGCATACGCACCGGCCGATTCGTGGCATGCGGCCACGTGGTCGAGCGGGAGTGACTACGTAACGGTGAAGTAGGGCTGAAGCAGCTGAGCTGCCCTACCGCGAAGCCCAGACCATGGGCGACTTTCCGATGCTAGAAGGAGAAGTAGGAGCACTTGTCATCCATTCCTCCTTCTCGCACTGGAGAGGTACCCACGAGTCGGATACCATGAACGAATGCTCATCCGCGTATTCAGTGGGCATGTGAGTCCTGACCGCGGCTACACAGTCGCCCGACGGCAGCGCCACCCCGGCGGCGAATGACCAGCAAGCCTGGCCCCTGCCGAAATGCACTACACGCCCTCGTAGCTCAGGGGATAGAGCACAGGTTTCCTAACCAGCCAGAACACCGTCTTCTCAGGTCATTCTAGGTGCTCTCAAGCACGAGCGATGTGTTCTCAGTTGCGCTTAGATGACGCCGGTCTTTCCCGCTCGCAGGTGCCATACAGGTGCCAGCAAATGCACAGCCTTGATCCATCATCCGGGTCGCTTGTCGCACGCATGCGGTGCACCGGCGATACATTCGTGGAAGTGCGTTGGAGGCCGTGCAAGAGGTGAAGCATCGGGGCACAAGTCCCGATATCGGGACGTCCGAGTACGAGAAGTGGCTCGGTTCTTAGCGGCCCAATGCACCTTCTGCTGGGCTGGTCTTGACCACATGGAACTACCGAACTACAGAATAGAAAGCAGGCCGGAGAGCATAGACACCCGGTGGCAGTGCGGTTGTCATTGTGGAGACGAAGGGGCTCTAACCCTCGACCCGCGGCTTGCAAAGCGCGCCGGGCGGTAGGACGTGGTAGGACGACAGGATCGCTGGGCTGCAGGTTTTCGGCTCCCTCTAGACCCAATGGGACGTCCTAGGACATCCTCACTGCAGAGAAACTACAGACCTGCGGCGCTTGTCGCCTAGTAGAAGTCCATCTCGATGTTGTCAAATACCAAGTCTGGATCTCCTAAGTCCCAGTGACCGCTTACGGCGCGGGTTCCCACCGCAGGCCAGTACGTTGTGAACGTGAAAGTAGCTGTAGCACCTGGACCGATAGGAAACACGTGGGGCTTCTTGTCGTTCCAAATGTCGCCCTTCGTGATCAGCGGGGAGAGCCGCGCCCGGGGCCTAGCATCAGATGATAGCCACCAGTCGCCTGGCATCCCGCCCGGATCGCCGATCACCTGGCCGGCCCAAACCGCGTTGTTGGCGAAGAGCGTACGGCCTGTGTGGTTCGTGATGGTGGCCGTGTAGCGGACTTGCCGTATACGGGACTTCGCCGCCTTTCCCTTCTTGGTCGGATCTACCAACTCGATCTCCTCGGCCTTACCTACCCTCAGGGTCGAACGGCCCGTCGTAGAGTTCACTTTGGTGTCAAGGGCGAAGGGCGCGGATGGTAGTACCCAGTGGATCTTCACCTGGGCTCTTGTGTTGATCGGTACTTCCGATCCGGGGGCCAGGCCAACGTCGTCGACGACGGCTTCGCCGGGGCGAACTGGTCCGTTCTCGTCAACCACCTCATACTCCAGCGTCGCGTCACGCAGGTCGCTCAGGACTTCATGTGCGTCCTCGCCGACAGCCCAAGAGGGGACGATGCTGTTGAGGTGGACACCTATGTGTTCGCCGGTGATCCCAATGGGGTAAGGGCGCGTCTCGTCGCGGATCGTGTACTTCTCCGGATGCTTCTCGTCCCAGCCTTTGTCGAGTACCCGGACGTTCATGAAGTAGCGCCCCGCCTTCACTTGCGCTGTGTCGAGGCGGAGTCCGGTGAGCGGAGGTTTGTACATCGGAAGCCGTCCGGCGTGGGCAAGCGCCGGGACCGCCACCGTCAAGAAGAGCGTAAGGACTATCGCATGGTAGAAACCGCGCAGCGTCCATTTGGCAGGTTTGTCACCGATGAGTCCGCTAAGCCACTTGCGCAGACGCCGATGAGTCGTGTCGAGGAACCATTTCGACACCAACTTGAGCGCCTGGACAAGGTCCTGAAACATGCCTTCGCCCCAACTGTTGAGCCGGACGTCATCGGGTTGAGCAAGCCTTCTCTCGGGTGTCCTTTGCGGCAGCGTGGAAGTAGTTCGAGTAGTCCAACAACGCATACAACCTGTAGCTGGCCTTGCCAGGGGCCACACGCCTCTCCTTCTTGAGCAAGCCGAACTGATGAAGTCGCGAAAGCAGGACGTGGGCGTTCTGAAGGCTCGAACCTATGTTGTGCTCCTTCAGAAAAGGCTGCAGATCCGTCGCCGTGGTCTCCCTAACATCGAGAAGATGCTCGTAGACTCGGCGAACGGGGGCCTGCCGGTCCTCGAAGGGAGCGCCCAAGAACTCCACATGACCTTCGTCGTCGGCGAATGCGACAACGTCCTTGATCTCGTCCAGGGCGCGGAGGATACCTCTGCGATGGCGTGGGTCGACGTGGGAGAAGACCAGTCCCTTGCCGGCTCGTTCCCGACAGAAGCGGTCATGTTCGCCGCGTTGCATCGCAGTATAGACAGCGGCTGCGAAGTCGGCGTCGAGAACCCGGACCCCTGACAGATCGACCTCAACTAGGCCACCTTCGTCAATGCCGGCAAGTGAGTCGAGGATGGTCGCTGCAAGCTTCTGGGCTCCGGGATGGTCGAAGCCGTACAGCATCCCCTCGTCGTTGTCGTCGAAGTCCCTCGCGTGGATGACCATATGCATGAGGCCCGCCCCCTAATGAGACTCATATGAGATGACTGTGAACACTGTACATGATCTGCGCTTTAAAGACAACGCTCGCGCGTGGCACAAGGCGTCGGATGCATGCAAGTTGTTGGCAGCAAGAACGCGCCGGAAGGTGTTGTAGCCAGTTGATCATCTTGGAAACACGGCGTCGACCTATCCACAAGATCGCTCACACACGCTCGGCGCACTGGCGATGCATCCGTGAAAGTGCGCTGGAGCCGAGTAAGAGGTGAAGCAGTTCGTCTCAAGTTGCGGCAACACCGCTTCCGAGGCTGAGAAGTAGCTCAGCGAGCAGACGCGGGTGACTGCGGTCGAAGTAGGCTATGGCGTGCCACGGGAGACGCCTCGTCAGGCCATTCACCGTGAGTAGCTTGTGATATGCGCAGTTGGCGCCTCACGCGTCGGAGCCTTTTGCTATAAGTATCGGTGGAGCTTCGCATCGGCACCGCACGAGTTGGGGGGACTAGTGTCCAGTCCGAATGATCTGCGCATCCACTATCAGGCGGTGTTCGATCTCAGACCGCACGATAACGAGCGCGACTGCGCATCAGATGTCGTGAGGTTGGTCCGATCCTGGGTCAAAGCCAAGGAGTCGGCGAAAGACCACGAGATGGACACTCTTGGGCGCGGCTGGCTCTCCGGTCACTGCGACTGGCAGTGCAAGGGGTCGACGGTCGAAGTCCGCAGCGAGCCCGGCCGCCTCGAGCCAGGCAAGCCCGAGTTCTGGGCGTTGCGCTACGACGAAGTGTGCGGCGAAGAGCGCCATCGGCGTTGGCGCACAGATGTCGCTCTCACCAGGCTCGACGAAGTTGTGCGAGTGGCGGTTCGCGTGAGCCACTATCTGACGCCGGAGTTCATCGGCGAGGAGCCGGAACGGCCCACTGCAACGTCCCCGAAGGTAGTGAAGACGATACTGCAGGATCGACGATGGCGTGCTTCTGCTGGGACGCAGGAACTGAAGGTGGCTCCCACCGCGATAAGGGTGGGGCACTTGCCGACCCTCGTAGACGGGCTTGCGGATACGGAACGTACGGTTCCCATCATCGTGGTCTCGGCACTCAGACAGACGAATGAAGAGCCTCTTTCCCCGACGGATCTGGCTTGGCATGCGGCCGGGGCTGCATCCGTGTTCACTCTGCCAGCCGACGAGGACGTGATCCAGGAGGCCAACTACTACCTGCCGCGTGAGTACCGCTGCTTCAACGGTCTGGTTCGGGTGTTCATGCCTGGCGTCGATCTGAGTAGCGGTAGCGACTGGCGCAGGCACAGGTTCTTTACGCCCGACTACATCAGCCAGAGCGGCCCTAGCGCGGTTCTCGGCATGATCTACCGAGGCTTGGCTCGGCGACCGATGGCAACACAAAGGCAGTGTGTCCTCGACGTGGACGATGTGGCGATGAGGCACATGGATCACGAGAGAGGGCGGCTGCGTCAACTGCTTGAGGGGGCCGCGGACTCCGACGATTTGCAGGCGCAGAAGGAGTGGGCCGAGTTCCTTCTCGAAGAGAACGCCCGCGCGACAAGTCAAGCGAGTGCACGTGCGAGTGAACTCGACGAAGTTCGACGCCACCTGGATGATCGTGACACCGAACTGCTCACGGAGATGCAGGCTCACGATGATGACAACAGCGAGTATGAGTACCGGTTGAGGTTCTCCGACGAACGCTTGCGGCGCCTCGAGGGCGAGCTGGCCAACACGCAGGCCGCAGTGGCTGTGTTGGCCAAGCTCGATACGTTTCCTGGGGATCTCGTCGCGGTGCTGCGTTTGGTCCAAGACCTGTATCCGTCCTCAGTGGTAGTGCTCGACGACGCGTTCTCGTCTGCAGACGGCTGGCCGTTTGATGTCGACAGGGCGTGGAGGGTCCTCCGGAGCATGGCAGTCTACCTGCCAAGGCTCCACTTCGAGGAGACCGGCGTCGACATAGAGAAGGAGTTCGAGAGTGCGACTGGCTTCAAGCTGGCGATGACTGAGACGAAGCTCACTAAAGAGGACAAGCGGGCTGCCGCGCAACGCCAGCGTGTCCTTGACGGCAACACGATCGATATAACTCCGCACGTGAAGGTCGGTAGCTCGAAGCCGAACATGCTGCGCGTCCACTACTACGCAGAGCACGAACACAAGCGGATCGTTATCGGACACTGCGGTGATCATCTCGACACTGCCGGGACCCGCAGAAGAAAGTGACAATGCTTAGTTGGTACCACAACCACTGGCATGTGGGTCGTGAGTGTTCACGTCGGGCTCACGGCCTCAGACCACGCGCAAACGCCGGCGGGGGACGCTTGCGAAGAGACCCCTTTGGCGAGCGGTATCTGGTGGCACTCGAAGGGTGATGACACGGCACTGATCGGCGGGTTCATCATTGAGGGATACGCAATGACGATCACGACCGAGGGCGAGCGCGAGTGCCCCGTTGCCGAGAGTGTTGACATCATTGATAGGGCTACCAGAGCGATCGCTTCTCAGTATGAGGGTGCTGAGATCGTGGATACGGGGTTGTTCAAGTTCATTGCCCCCGCAGGAGAGAAGCCGGTCCGTGTAGTTGTCACCCGTGACCATAGGGTTCGTCGACCGCAGGACATTCTGGATCCCGGTGAATGCGAGTTGCTCGACGCGGACTCTCTGGGGCTGTCGATCGTGCAACTCGTCGGTGGCGAGAAAGCGCTAGTGATCAAGCACTCGTTCTGACTCTCAGCCGGCCCGGCGTCTCGTCTTCCGGTGTAGCTGGTCTCGTAGCGCTTCGCCCATTATGCGGCCCAGTACAGGAGGAACCGCGTTGCCGACCTGACGGTAACGCGAACTCTGGGGACCGACGAACTCGAACTCATCCGGGAAACACTGCAGGCGAGCGGACTCTCGAACGGTCAACCGGCGGACACCTGGCACTATGCCTTGCAAGGGGGACCCCCCAGCAACGAGATACTCGTGGTACTTCGACAACTCGCCGTGAACATCAACTATGTGCGTCCGGTTACCACCGGCAGATGCGGGAATGGTCTGCGAAGGCTGGGACAAGTCGATCGGCCTTCCGCCTCCGTTGACCAGCATTCCAGCGAACGGGCTTGGTCGCATAACCGGTCGCTTGGCATAGGTGATCTTTGCGCGGTTTGGCTCATCCTCGGGTGCGCCTTCAAGTGCCATCGCCGCACTCATATGAGGCGTGGCTCGCCCCGGGCCGTGCGTCGGTTCAGGAAAGATGAATGCGCTCTCGCGCATGCCGACAATGATCAGTCGACGACGATGCTGAGGAGCACCGTAGTCGGCTGCGTCAACTATCTGGCGCTCCACAAAGTATCCAAGGTCAGCCAACTGCCTTAGTACGAACTCAAGATATAGTGCGTGACGGCGTGAGGCCAAGCCCGCAACGTTCTCCATCATGAACGCCGGCGGTGCCATTTCGCTGACGGCACGAACGAACGCGGGAATGCAGTCGCGTGGATCGTCATGCGCCCGCTGGTTGCCGGCAACCGAAAAGGGCTGGCAAGGAGGTCCTCCAGCCACGAGATCAACTTCGTAGGCAAACTCACTGAAGTCAACCGCCCTTATGTCACCAGGGATGAGATGGACTTCAGGGAAGTTACGCGAGTAGGTGAGACAGGCGGCAGCGTCGAACTCAACGGCAGCAGCCGTGTCCCAACCAGCCTGTCGAAGGCCATGCGTAAGGCCGCCGGCCCCGCAGAACAGGTCAACGCTGCGCACGATCCCTCGTCTCCCGAATGCGAATATGCCTTGACCGACAGTGTAGACAGCATCGCCAAAGAGCGACAGATATGTGACGTATTGTCCGTGGACTTATAGTACGCAAATGAGTTCACTGGGGCAATGGACGTAGAGGAGATCAAGAAGCAGTTTGGCGTTCGCTTGCACGAGTTGCGGCGACGCCGTGGCCTATCTCAGGAGCAGCTGGCCAGTCTAGCCGGCATGGACCGCACATACGTGAGCAGTTGCGAGCGTGGTGCACGCAATATCTCCTTGGTCAACATAGGCAAGCTGGCAACGGCGTTGGGTGTGGAGCCTTGCGAGCTGTTGCGCACAACAGAGGAGTCCTAGTTGCTCAACTCGAGACAGCTCATCGCGAATGAGATCGCCAACGATCTTCTGACGTCCGCCACCACCGTGGCACCACCAGCCAGCAATATCGAACGCTCGCTTGTCACAGTCACTGCCTCCAAGTCGCGTGGTCTTCGCGAGTTGTTGATGATCGTGATCGTCGCTCGGTTGATGGACCCCACATTCAGGGCATCCCGTGACTACGGAGCTTGCAGTCCACGCGGACTGTACCCGGGCATCAAGCAGGCATTGGCCGCTGCTGGCATCCCGCATGGCAAGGATGGCGCCCTTAACGTCGCCAAAGGCAACCCGCCTATCGATCGACAGTGGGCTGGTGCCCGGGATGACCAAGCTGCCGCCGACGAAGTGGTTCGTCTCGTGGGCGGACTCGAGGGAATGAACCCGAACGAGGTGCGAGAACTGGGTGCACAGCTCGCCAAGCTCCTTCTGTTGGAGGCGACTCGAGTGGCGGACCTCACCGTCACGATCTCGCCATCCGAAGACCCCGACTGGCTTGCCACGGCATCGAGACTGCTCATCGAGAAGGCGCCCGATCGTGGCAACACGCCGCAGGTGATCGCGGGACTCCTTCTGGAAGCGAAGGCTGCAGCACTCGAGGCACCGGTGCGGGTGGACGGTATAGGGGACTCCGCTTGTGTGACCACGAGCACCAGCAACAAACTCGGAGACCTGTGCGTCCTAGACCCGCGAGGTGCGCCACTGATCGCTTACGAGGTGACCGTAAAACCCTTCGGGGCCGAGCGAGTTACCGACTGTACTGCGGCGATACACGACTACGGCGCCTCATCAGGTTCTTCCGTCACTGAAATGACGGTCTTGTGCAGGCCCGAAGACCTGCATCCCGAGGCGATCGGCGGCAACGGCCGGTCCGCGTACCTCGGCGCAGTAGATGATCAAGACGTCCGGTATCTATTCGTCGATCTCTTCGAATGGATCCGCCTGGAGTTACTCGGGATGCCGCCCTCTGCCCGCGCGGGGTTCCACTCCTCACTCTCGGAACATGTGAATGACCCGAACACTGCTGAAGGCGTGAAGGTCGCTTGGGCCGAGATCAACGCGTAGAACTTCGTTGGGTGGAACTGACCTGGCGAGTCGTACGGATCCGGAACACGCGTCCGGAACCGATGCCGCAACGATGCGCTGGTTGGCCGCCGTGAGTCGGGACAGCAGGCCATCTACGCAACCGTGAAGGTCTTCTCCCAAGCGTTCGATGAGAGCCACGCTGTTCGCGCTTCCACACATTCCGGCGTCCACCGACGCGTGCTGGCGAGTATAGGATCGAGGGGGTAGTTCGCAGCGCGGAGTATCCGCTTCTTCTGGGTAAACGACTTGTCGGAAAGCGTCCCGTTGAGCTCTTTCGAAACTAGGATCAGGTTGCCTGGCGAGGCGATCACGTCGTCCGTCATGCCATCGTCCACACTTGGCTTCGACTGAGGCCACAAGTGCTCAACCGTGACGCTGGATAGGTCTACCGGCAGCGGAAACCCTTCGACTTCGAGCATCCGACGCAGTGCGTATTTCAGAACAGGCGCACTGTCGGGATACCGGTTCGAGCACCTGAGACCCGCGAAGTACGGCTCGAACTCAGCCTGCGTCGGCAGCTTTCGCTTGAGGCTGGTGGCAAACGAGCTGATCAGGACGGCTCTTGCGTTTGCATCTGGCGCTTGATAGATGAGGCGCCCAGTTCTCGCGTACATGGACGCGACGCCGCCCGAGGAGGATCGAGACATGACTGCGGTGATGATGAAGTGAAAGTCCTCGACGGCGCGGAATGCCTTCAGTTCGCTCCTCGCGGTCAAGCCGTCAGCCTCTCTGGCCCGCATCACGGACAGCAGAAATGGCAGGGGCACCGCAAGCCTGAGTGACCGAAGGGCGTCGAGACCCCGCTTCACATCGCGCTGCTTGCTGGGCCACTGGCGGTAACTGGTCTCCAGCATCGAGCGGTAGAGCTCGACGTCTCCACCGATGAGTGTGAGGTAGCTCTCTACTGATGTCTTTGTGAGGAGCTGGTTACGGATAGCCCGGTAAAGCTGCTTCTTGCCAGTGTAGTCATTCGTCGATAGCCATTGATGGAGCAGGAAGGTGTCGAAGCCAATGGGGACGGGCGCCTTCTCGAGCTTCTGGACTGCCGCGGTCCATCGGATGCGTGCACCATCAACACTGCCCCTTTTCGCCTTCAGGACCTTGAGCACGTGGTTCTTGACCATGTCCTGCGTGCGGAGGTTCATCCCTCGGGTATTGAGAGTTTCGAAAACCATATACGCCTCGTCTTGGTCCTCCATCCCCACATGGATGACCTGCAGATCCAGGACCTTGTCGCGCATGCGCTTAAGTGCCGTCTCGATCGCCTTTGAACTCCCAAGACACGCCTCGAGCTCAGCATCCACCTTCGCGCGTAGGAACTTGAAGGCGTTGTCCACACTCAGCTCTTCGAGGCCCGGCTTGCACTCCTCCCGCTTAAGCTCCGGTTCGACGAAACTCAGAATATGGTCCTCGAAGTACGGGGATGACGTCTCGCTGCGTAGGACGTAGTCCGGCTGGCCGTCGCGGTTGGTCCGTTTGACGTAGGCGTGCACCTTCTTCGCGAGTTCGGCTAACCCGTGCGATGCCATGCTGTCGCGGACTACGCAAAGAAATAGGACGATCGTGGTCAGCCGCTGTTGACCGTCCACGATCGCCCGTCGTTTTGCCGGGGTTGTGAATGTGACCATCGAGCCAAGAAAGTGATCGACGGACTGCTCGGAAATGAGGTCCTGCCAGAAGTCAGTCAGGTGCTCGTCTCTCCACATGTACGGGCGCTGAAACCGAGGGATCTCGTAGAAAGCGGATGTAAGCAGCGTCTCAACCTGCGTTTCCTCGAGCTTCGAGATATTCAAGCTGCGCCTCCCCAAGCGACACCGTACCTACTTCAAGTACTCTCCGTTGAGTGGATGCTAGCAGACTCGAAACGAGGCGAAGGGGGAGGAGGGGCGTCAGACCGTACGATGGCTCCCCGGGCAGGTACTCTGTTTGGTCATCCGCCCTCTCGAGTGTCAAGTGTGTGCTCCAGGAACTGCCCAAAGCGTACGCCGCTGGCAACCGGAGCAACATTCTCGAACAGGCAACGCAGGTTGGCGCTCAACTCAAGCTGAATGACCTCCGCCTTCTTCTTCCTGACAGTCAGGCCGTCAAGGTGTGCAAGCAAGTACCCGCTCGGCACGCGCAGATGGTGCAGCTCATGGCGGCGGTGATCGAACAAGAGCAACTCGATGCAAGTGGCCTTGTCCGCGTCCACCTTTGAGAGTGGGACATCGATCCACCAGATGTTTCGGCGCCAGTTGATATTCGCAAAGTGGGTGTACAACGGGTCGAGGTCAGCAACGGCGCTGGCACGTCGCTTCGCTTCACTCTTCAGCATTGCGGCCTCATTCGTGGGATGAGATGCGCCCAGTCGGACTGAACCCATCGTAGTCGCCTCACATTGTACGGCCGAGAGGACGACATCGTCGCCCCGAGCGTGCGAGGGGCATCGCCACAGCGTTATCCCCGTCGAAAATGGGTTTTCAGCATCGAGAAGTGGCCCAAATACGCAGACGGGGTCTAGTACTGCTAGAACTCCGTATTGTCAGAATAGTGCCCCCTACCCCCTCGGGTAGGTCGTCGAGAAGCGCATCTCCCTGGAGGTGGGCTTCTTTGACGTTCAGGGGCCTCGCCCAGCCAAGGCAGAAGGAGGTGATACGTCAGGAGGTACTACACGCGTCACGTTTGCAGTGGGTAGAAGATGCGGTGCTCGGTGACCCAATACCCGAAAAGGAGGTGGTTGTGCTCGTGAAGTAGCAGCTGAATAGCAGGTCATGAATGGTGCTCTAAGGCGTTGTGGCGCCGACTGAGACCCGTTCGAACCAAGGAGGCCACCCAGAGAGGTGGCTTCTTCATTTCCGTAGCCGGGATCCCAACAGGGGTCTCGGCTTTCTGTGTTTCTGGAGAGGATGATCGACCATGCCACAGGTATATGCACATCTGGATGACCACGCTTTGCTCAACCGTCTCGCTGACATGTCGCCCACCAATGCGAAGGCAGCCATGGCCTATCAGGCACTGTGCGATGACGACTGGTTCGCTGCCGTCGCCGAGCTTCGTCGTCGCTTCCGTTCTCGTGCGACCGAGAAGGCTCTCACCGTGGAAGAGACGTCCTACACTCCTACCGGTCGGCTGCGCCTGGCTACCAGCATCGAGATAGATGCCCTCCGGTGGCGTGCCTACTGGAACCGCCAGAGGATGACCTTGGTCTCGGTTTCGAGAATGATCGATCGCTGCGACGCCTGGGCCAGCATCGTGGCTACTAAGCGTCGTGCCGGCATGGCAGCTCTTGAGGAGATAGCGGTGGCGATGGAGATCTCACTTGCTGATCTGATCGAGGCTGTCGGTACCGACGGCGAGCGTGAGCGTTCTGGGCTCCTCAAATAGCCCGGAACGCGGACTATCGGCACCCACCGTTACTTGTCTTGCCCTCACAGAAGCACCGTAGAAGAGCGCATCCGCTATGAAAGCGTCCACCTGCAGGATCCCTGCATAAATATTTTGGACGCGTATCAGGATGCTCTCGTATCCGGTACGACCGCTGATGAGCGCCGGCCTTGTCCGTGTATTGCGGATCAGGCCGTTTCATCGGCAGGTGTGAGGGCTCTCTACGTGTGGTGCCGTTTCCTATCCCCGCTGTTTCAAGGAGGTGTCGCCGTGTCGCGACCACCTACGTTCGCGTCGTTCGCTGCTGACTTCATGGCGGACTACGCACCGCTTCGGTTCAAGAGCACGACCGTGCTCCAGCTGGAGTCGATGCTCCGGGTGCATATGGTTCCAGTACTAGGTGATCTTCCTCTTGGTGAGATCGGTACTCGTGAGTTACAGGGATACCTGGCCGACAGAAGGAAAGCGGGGTTGAACCCTCGGACACTGCGAAACCACGTCGTTGCGCTTCGACAGCTGTTCTCCGTGGCATTGACCTGGGGTCTTGTGGACGCCGATCCGTCTTCTGGGCTGCAGTCTCCCAGACAACCGAAGAGAGATATCCCGTTTCTCAAGCCGGATGAGCTTCATCGTCTGGTCGAGGCAACGCCGATCCACCTTCGACTTGTGACCGCGCTGCCGGCGTATCTCGGACTTAGACGTGGGGAGGTTCTGTCCTTGCGTTTTGACCACGTGGATCTCGTAGCGCGGACGCTGCTCATCGAGTACTCCAAGCGTGGTGACACGATCCACGAGCCAAAGAGCCGGGCAGCAGTGGCTACTGTGCCGTTCCCTTCGTCACTGGTGCCGATGTTCGAGCATCGTCGAGATCTGGTGGCTGACAAGTCTGGGTTGGTGCTCTGCAAGAAGGATGGCAGCCTGCTGGCTGACTCGTTCGCTAACCGGGTTCTGAAGGCTGCACTCATCCGGGCCGGTCTACCAACAGTGACGTACCACGGACTTCGCGGATCGTGGGTTTATGCCCACCTGGAGGCAGGAACGCCACTGCCCGTGATCCAGCAGCTCGGGCGCTGGGCCAATGTCGAGACACTTATCCGAAGCTATGGTCGGTGGCTGCCCAACGCAGGTGGTGATGCCGCCGAAGCGCTTGATGTTTTGCTACGTGATCAGGGGTGACGAGCACATGTTGCTTGGAGACCGGCTCATTTGACGTTAGGCCGCGACTCCGGTTGATCCCACGGCAAGTCGTTGCCTTCGGCGTCGACGAACACGAAGGCTCCGCACTCGAAGAGTCCTAGGAGCGTACGTACGAACTGACGGCTCTCCTCGAGCGTCATCTCACATCCACGGGCGGCCATCGCCTCTTGTATGGCCTGTCCCCACACGTAGTTGTCGTCTGAGCGCGTCGTGCTCATCGGGTCTCCTTGTCCGTCGGCGTCATCCACGGTGAGGAGCTACCCGTCTGAGTGCATTTCGTTGTCCATGAACCCGGTCGTGTTGGTGGCGGCTGGGTTCTTCGTTGTCTCGGTCTCTGTGGCCGAGCAGAAGAAGGGAGTTGGCCGTCATGGCTAACCATTTTGATGTGTTGGGCATTTCAACCACAGCGAAGCCATAGGAGGTTCAGGTTGCGTTCGACGAGCTGCTCGCTGTACGAAAAGCGAAGCGACAGAAGACCAGTGATCTGCATCAAGCGATCGCGGTCGTCGGAGATCCAGTTCTCCGGAAGGCGTACACAGCTGTTCTGCTGACTGAGGCTGCCGGCGGCAAGATCGTGCACGCGAAGGCCGTCACGCTCGACTTTGCCAGGGACAACATCCCCGAGGTCGACATCCGGGAGATGGCTTCCGAGGCGTGGCAGCTCACTCTCAAGGCGACGGTTCTCGGTACCGGTTGGACGGCCAAGGTCGCCGAGACGACCGCGGTTGTATCACGCAGGGTGCAGGCGGCCGCAGCAGGTGCCCTGAAGCTCACGAGTACATCAGTCAAGTAGTTGCCAAAGATGCACAGCGTGCCACCTTGAAGGTCGTGATCCTGTCGAGCGGGTTCATCGTCAGCGCCGCCGATACGGTCGCTTCCGTGGCGCGTACAGGACGCAGTCTGCCGCCCTGGCTGCACTACGAAGCTGAGTAACCGGGCGGGTGGGGTGATGATGCCTCGCCCGCCTTCAGCTCGTGCTTGTGAGGTGTGTCACCTAAGATGTAACCACTGGCGCCTGGGAGGAGCGCAAGATGTCTGATGCTACACGGCGCGTGATCGAATACGACCCCTTCGAAGACTGGTCGTTCTCTCAAAGACGCTGTTTTCTCTGCGGAAGCCAGAAGAATGTCACGGCGTCGCCGGTGTTTCCCGACTGGATCGCACCGGGGCAGCGGGAGCTCTTGGGGTCCGTTCGAAATGCTATGGGAGCTGAGAGGCCAGCTTCGTCGTTGATCCTGTACACATGTGCGGTGTGCTATCCGGCGGTCTCAGCCAACGACAAGCAGGTACGTCAGTCGTGGCCGGCGCTCCCGACTCGAGTACTCGAGCGTGATCTGCCCGTGCGAACCAGCGGACGGGGCTCGAAGGATACGCCCCTTAGCGGGACGGATGCGAAGCGGAGTGCGCAGCGAGAGGCTAACGAGTACAGGACTATCGTCTACTACAAGGACTGGGCAACCGGTCGCAGGACGGCCTATGCGCCGGATGCGCTAGCGAACCGCAATGCGACAGGGGGTACGGTCGCGAGACTCCGCAACCACGAGGACGCGCTCTACTTGTGGATGCTCCGGCTCTACTGGGGTCTTCTTGCGAACTTCGTTGGTGATGTACCGCCATCGAGGCGGCCGCAGCTCAGCATGTTCGCCGGCGAAGAGGTTCTCGACTATCAGCAGCTTCACGTGTTTCTCTCTGGGATGCTGGAGGGAGTCATCGTCAATGGTGGGCCGCCGCCATGGTCTATCTTCGTGACTGAGACTCAGTTCCTGGGTGATACTGGCGCACTCGATCCGATCGACGTCGGATGGCATTTCCAGCAGGGCTTGAAAGCGGTCGCTTTTCGCTATGGCGGGGCCGGTGTCGTGTGTTGCCTAGAGGACAACGGGGCCGAGCGTCTGCTCTTGGACACGACATTTAGGAAGCTGGTGAGCGCAAGCCTGCACCCCGTCCAGTTTGAGGAGTGGTGGGCCACGATCGTCATGCGTGAGTACACGCGTCTTTGGCATCACCCGTCCCACATGGTTCCTGTCAACCAGCCTGAGGCAGGACTGCTCATCAAGTCGTTCGGGTCAGAGCAGATCACTGCGAGCGTCAGCCACCAGATACCGGATCGTGACACCTGGGCCAAGCACCTGCATTCGTATCTGGTGCAGTACGATCCATCGCTAGCCGTCGAGGATCTGCAGCACGGCGGTGTGCTCTTCGGTGCCGACGGTCAAGTCGCGTCCGTAGAGTTCGCACGACCTGAGGACTCCCAACCAACCGACGTCCCTGACTTTGACCTCGCCAGGCGCATCAGAGCGCTCTACGAGCACGAATACGATGGAGTTGATGAGTTACTCGCCGCACTTGATGACCCCATTGAAGACGTTCGAGAAGCTGCTGCGCACACACTTCGTGATGAAGATGATCGACGCGCGTTTCTTGCGCTAGCACGCGTGATCGACCATGAGTCCTCGGCTACCGTGCGGCATCAGGCGTACGAGTCGTTGTCAGAGTGGGGCAAGTTCGGTGATGAGCACAACGCGGTGCTCGCGTTGTTCGTATCCGCGTTCCGCACGGAGAGCGACCCTCAGTGCCGTGCGGACATCCTGTTCAGTATCGACTGGTTCTCGGAGATCTCGGGTGTGCCGGATCTCGTTCGGGCGGCGCTTGCAGACTCTGAGCCAGTAGTTCGACTCGCTGGTATCAACTTCATCGACGACGCGGGCATTGATGACGCCTATGAGGCACTGGCTTCAATGCTGGACGACGATGACGAGGGCGTCCGTGCCAAGGCCAAGGAACGGCTTCGATACGTCCCGAAACCTGACACGTTTGGAAGCGTACCGCTTGACAGCAAGGTGAGTGAGCCGGAGCCGACCATACAGCATATGCAGGTACCTGCGCCCCCGATCATCAGTGCCGCAACCCCTCCGCCAGTTGGGGAGAGATGTGAGCACTGTGGGGTGTACGTCGACTTCACGGGCTCCGGTGCCTGCCCAACCTGTGGCAGCTTCCAGGGATGGCCTGCGGGCATCGGGCCTCGTGAGGAAGAGCATTGGATCGAGGCTCAGAAGGCAGGCGAGCGGGTGCAGCAACGTCAGGATGCCGAGCGACCCTTCGTCGAGAGCACGACGAAGCAGGAGAACTTCATGGGCTGGGTGATCGGAGTCTCACTCGTCGTCGGAGTGTTGGCGACGCTTGCCCGCTGTTCGTCGTAGCGTTAGGCAACTGGTCTGGTGCCATTCAAGACAGACGGCAGTAGTCCCGAAGTGGAGGTACGTCCATGGGTCTGCGTGAGCGAATGTTCGAGGTTCTCGTTGAGGCTGGACAGCCGCTGTGTGACGACTGTGTCGCAACACCATCAGGGATGAAACGCCGTCAGCAGGCCAACGAGCGTGGCAGAGAGTTAGAGGACATGGGACTCGTCCGTCGAGGTCAGGGCACGTGTTCGAGCTGTCGCAAATACAAGACCGTCAGTGTTCCTACTGGCGTCGAACTCCCAGCCTCACCGGAGCCTGATCACGACGAGAAGCCATGGCACTGGGAGGGCAACGTCCAAGGAACGCTCATCACATACCTCGAGGCTGCTGGTTGGACGCTGATCTCGTCTGCGAATACCGCGAGCAAAGAAACCGGGGTGGACGTGAAGGCCGTCGATCCTGACGGCGCCGAGTGGTGGATCACGGTGAAGGGTTTTCCAGAGCGAAAGCCGGGGAAGACGACGAACCCTTCGACTCAGGCACGTCATTGGTTTTCTCACGCGATGTTTGACGTCGCTATGTACAGGACTTCGCGTCCCGACGTGATGATCGGAGTTGCGATCCCCGGTCCGTTCCAGACCTATGAGGGGCTGACCATCAAGTCGTCGTGGCTGAAGGAGTCAGCACCCTTCACGTTGTTCACTATTGACGAGCACGGCCATGTCGATGCTGAGTGAGCGCGGGTCGACGAGAAGCTGGCTCATGCGATGGCGGAACCTGTTGTCCAGCGTGGTCGCGTAGCGGCCGGCAGACAGACTCTCTTCCACACCGTATTCCAGTCCGCTGATCGGGTGGATCTTGGGTCTTGTGAAGCCTTCCTTGGCGACGAGAGCGCTTAGCCTTTGGCGTTGTAGTTCGACGATGGCGAGTTCGTGGATGGTGGTCTTGAAGTCGGACTCTGCGAGCCATCCCCGGGAAAAGGAGAATGTGGCAGCAGCGTCCTCAATGAACGCGTTGTAGAAAGCACGTTCAGCTGGACATTCACCACCTGGCCTACACGCTGAGACGAGCTCGTCGTTGCGGATGACGTTGCAGGACACCCGGTGCGGGCACCGCTCGGGTCCGCGAGACATCATGATCCCGGCAGCTGTCACATTGTGTATGGCCGCATTGAACCTGCTGACTTTGTAGCCATTCTCGCTTCGTACCCTGCCCATGTACTTCCGTTTCGCAGTCGTGTCTTAGGGGGCCTCTCGTGGCCCGGGGGAGCTATTCATCTAGCGGTTTTGGCTTGGTTCCGAGGTCGAGGTTTCACTTGCTGAGACGTCCTGTGTCGTCTTCATCCGCTGGAACGGGCAGATGCCGGAGTGCACACAGTTCGTGGCTGAGATCGCATCCCGTTGCGTCTGGGCTGCCAACTCCGAGGCCGGCAACAGGTCCTCTGTCATCATCTTGAGGAATGCCCGTCTGCCTGTTGGGCGGGGGTTGTCTGTATCGCACATTTCCGTACTCCGATCGTGGCTGTGTCTACAGGTGCGTGAGCAGCGTGGCCGACAGGTTCAATGCCCCGAGCAGAAGGAGGAGCAGCACCATCAACTTGATCTCGGACACCGCCTTGCTCAGCTGGCCGTCGAGCTCTGCCCAGCATGCGGCGTCGGCTTCCTTGCGGGCGTCTTCCTCGGTCATCCGTCGCTCCTGAGTCGCTGTGGTTACCTACATATCTAGTACCGGTTCCGAGTAGCAAAAGCTCCGACTATCAGGCACGTGTTTCGGAATGCCCGCGCCCATGTCCACGTGATCCGCGAGGCCGGCGCTTCTTGTGTTCGCCCATGAAGTCAAACTCCCACATATCGGAGTTATAGCCCCGCTCACACGCACGCATCGCCATGTAGCCAGCACACGAGCCGAGGTCCTTGACCGGGCCTGCACTGGCGTACGTGACATCCGCGAACGTGAACAGCGAGCGTTTCACCTTGTTGAACTGGTCGTTACGGCCATCGAGCAGCATGTGCGGGTGCCACAGCGTCGAGCCCATCTTGTCGTGGACCACAATGACGTAGTAGCCGCGATATCCTGCGCGTTCGAGTCTCCCACGTGTGAAGTTGCGCACCTTGATCGCTGTGGTGAGGTCGTACTTCTCGATGATGTCGTTCGGGTAGTACGCGCCAAGCGTCATATCGAACGGTTTGCGCATGAAGTAGTCGCGCAACTCATCGTCTACCATGCGAGGCCGCCTCATCTTGCTCGGGCTGATGTCCTGCTCAAACTGCATGTATCTCATCTCCTCCATTGGTACTGGACTCTCCCATTGCCTTCATCTCGGACCGCCTGTGAGGGAACTGCGTCAGCCCCTACACGCCCCGGGGCTGCAGTGGTATCGACCGCTTCTTCATGACCGTCCGTTCGCGCCGTGAGATCAAGCTCCGGCTGCTGTGTACTCCGACGGATCCGCTGACGGAGAGACCTGTCGATCGTCCCCGTCCCTATATCAGTACGCAGTTGAACCGTCGGAACGCCCGACGTTCGCCAAGTTCATTACGCACTTTGTTGGTGCGGTTACTGGAAGAGGCGGTCGCCTTGGCGGGCGTCTCACTCTTTGAGGAGGAAGTCATGTCGATCAAGAAGGTCGACCACGCGTGGCAGGTCTACCCGTTCAACGCAGCGACTCGGAAGAACGTCTGAGTCAGCACGCAGCGCCTGGGAGAAGAAGGTTTTAGAAAACCCTTGCACGGGCACATACACTTTGATAGTGTGCATATTTATCGGACACCAAGTTCTGCGGAAGGAGGCGAGATGATCGACCAAAGTGCAAACGGCTACGACTACATGAGCGAAGCGTACGAATGGACTCACGCCACGGTCACGCTGGAGAAGGTCCGCGATGAACTCGAGGCCGGCTTCGGAATAGAGCTCGCCCGTAACTCGCTACGTAACCTTCTCGTGGACCTCGGTATCGGACCCATAGTCAAACTGGGTTCGCCGGACAGCGGACGCGGTCGAGTCGGTTACTACGATCCGCTCGTGTGCTGGGTCGTCTATGTCGCGCATCGCTGCCAGGTGGCGACACGGGCAGCGCTCGGTGCACGGATCGATGACTATCGCGACATCGCCCGCAAAGAGGTCTGGGGACGGCTGGCCAACACCCCAAAGAAGCGTGATCGCTACGACGACGCTGCGTGGGACTGGAGAGTCGAGTCAACCTCCTATCACTTGTTCATTAGCGATGCCGAGTTCGGACCAGAACCCAGGGCATTGCACGACCTGCTGGCGCCTAACCCTCGCCTGCTGTACCACACGCTCGACAGCAACAGGTGCCTAGAGAGCGTCCTTCGCGTCTACGTCGCAAACTACGTCACTCGCAGTACTGGGATCGAGACCGACCCCAACCAAGTCAACCTTCTGGCGGGGTCACTCTCACCCTTGTTCAGCGGCAAGATCGCCGGAACCGACACGCTCGCAGTCCTGGAGCAGTTCAAGGTGCTCCGTCACGGCGGATCAAGGCTGTCTGAACCCGACCATTTCTACTTTGACCACCCGGATGTCCACGACTACCTGGAGCAGACGCTATGACGACACGTAGCACGGCCACTCGCCTGCGAGCCTAGGGGACAACAGGTCCCCTGGCAGTAGGTAGGAGGCAAAGCGTAATGAGTGAATGCAAGTCGGTTATCAGTGAGGCCCAGTGCAAGATCAACAGGCAAGAAGGTATCCGCACGACGCTCGAACAGATCGAACAATGCGTGAGCGGTGTATCGACGGTTTGCGACCGGCTACATGTCATTGTGGACGGTTCACGCGGGTATCTCACGATCGCCATCCTCACCGATCAGTGCTGTCGTGCGGACTGGGGAGTCGAAGCGAGTCAGGCGGTGCTCTACTGCCTGCTCAACTATGACTGGGTCAGCCTGGCCACGGTCGTCGAGGCGGAGTCCGAACTCAAGTCCGGACTGTCCCGGATACTCGGGATCACCGACGAGGAGTGGGACTACCTGCGCGATGGAGAGCCAGGGACGAACGATCTGTACCGGGCAGTGGACGACTTCGTCGACCGCTTGCTGAAGATGTAGTTGCTCTAGAACTACCGACCGGACAGTGGGCCCCTCTTAGGCCACCGTACCCCTGAATGAGGTGGGGCCTGACCTCCTCTTGCACGGCCTGAACGACCGTTCTACTTCATGACCAACGTTCACATCGAGAAACCGATCAACGCGAGCCAGGAGGAGAACGCCTATGACATTGGATATCTAGAGAAAGCGCAGGTAGAACTATGAGCAAGAGCAAGATCAAGTGGACCGAGTCCACATGGAACCCGGCGACTGGCTGCACCAAGTACAGTGCCGGCTGCAAGAACTGCTACGCGGAGCGTCTGGCGAAGCGTCTTAGGGCGATGGGCCAGAGCAAGTACGCCAACGGCTTCGAGGTCACCGTTCATCCCGAGTGCCTCGACGAGCCAAGGGGTTGGACCAAGCCAAAACTGATCTTCGTATGTAGCATGGCCGACCTCTTCCACAACGACGTTCCGGACGAGTTCATCAAGGCCGTGTTCGCCGTGATGGCGGAGACGCCACAACACACGTATCAGGTCCTCACCA
This sequence comes from Actinobacteria bacterium HGW-Actinobacteria-7, assembly GCA_002841275.1. Lineage (GTDB taxonomy): Bacteria > Actinomycetota > Coriobacteriia > Anaerosomatales > PHET01 > PHET01. The sequence goes on from PHET01000004.1 coordinate 51,669, forward strand.
AGCGGTCCGATCGCCTGGCTGCGTTGGCGTCGGAGTTGCCGTTCACGCCCAACATCTGGGTCGGGGTCACGGTCGAGAACAACGACTACGTGTACCGCACCGATCATCTGCGCGAAGCCCCGGCTGCGGTCCGCTTCATCAGCGCAGAACCCTTGCTCGGACCGCTTCCCGATCTCGATCTGACCGGCATCGACCAGCTCATCGTGGGCGGCGAGTCTGGACAAGGTTGGCGTCCCATGGATCCCGACCGGGTGCGTGAACTCCGTGATCGCTGCGTGGACGAGCGCGTCGCCTTCTTCTTCAAGCAATATCCAGGCTACCAGCCGAAGAAGCTGGGGCGCGAACTCGATGGCGTGGTCTGGGATCAGATGCCTCGTGAGCTTCGTGCATCCGAGGAGGTGGCGTGATGACCAAGTACAAGAGTCTCGACGTGGCCACCATTATCCGTATCCGTACCGGCGACATGTCTGCCATGAAGAGCCGGAGTAGTAAGACTCCCAAGGAACGCGCCATTGAGACCACTCTGGCCTGCAAACCCTCAGAACCCGAGCTCTCGTCTTCAGCCGATGAGGCGTGGGACAGCCAGGGTGAGTTCGCCAAGACTATTCTGCGGATCGAGGCCGCTGTTGGACGTCCGACAACGCTCGAGTCACGGCTATGCGCGATGGTCGAGCACGCCCGCGCCCCTCTAACAGGAATACTCGTGGCGACAGAGTTCCTCCGCACCAAGAGAGCAGCTGACACCTGCAGAGCGGTGGTTTACTGCCTGCTGACTCATGACTGGGGGAACCTTTCCAAGGTAGGCGGCGAGAATGCCGGCACCCAGCTAAGTCTGATGCATGTGTTCGGACTGGGACTCAATGACTGGGCAACACTCAAGCGCGTACCCCCGCTTGTGGACTGTCCGTACTCAGCATCAGTCGACTTCGTCGAAAGCCTCAGGCAGGCCAGGTAGAGGCGCAAGCAACGAACAATGAACCCATCGCTGACAGCCCGGCACTCATGGCCGGGAACTTCAACAGGACTCGAGAGGATGAGAAGGGCGCACAAGTTCGACTCGGTGAGACACGTCAGGTCTCTGAGGCGTCACCCAAAGCCGTAGGTCCCCCATACAAGCACCAACCCAGCTACATGAGCCCATTCGCACCACTCGGCTGGGGGGCCACCACCCTTAGAACAGCGCCATGATGGCGCGACTTCTCGGAGCAGAGGCTCCAGGGAGGCAGGCTTTGCCATGCTCGAACTCAACATGAACACTCCAGCGCCCAAGCTCGCGACCGCCGAAGAGGCCGCCGAGGCTATGGGTGTCCCCGTCACCCAGGTGCGTAACCTGGTACGTCAGGGCAAGATGCCGCACTACCGTCTCGGCCACTATATCCGCATCGACATCGAAGAGGCGCTCAGCTGGCTGCGCCAGGAACCGCACACGTCAGTCGAAGTTGCGCCCAAGATCATCCACCACAACGCCCGCAGGAAGGGGTGAACGATATGGCCAAGGTTCGTGTGAAGACTCTCAAGGACGGCACCAAACGCTACAGCTGCAAGCTCTCGATCGACGGCGAGTACGTGTACACCCACACATGGCCTACCGCGCGTGACGCGAAGAGGGAGGCGGATGAGATCCGCAAGCGGCACCTGCTCGGCGAGCCGCTCAAGCCGAAGTCGGTGCGCTTCGATGCGTTCGTTGAGACGTGGTACCTCACGCTGAAGGTCAAGGAGTCAACTCGGCAGGACTACCAGAACACGTGCCGTCATCTGATCGCCTACTTCGGCAAGATGCCGATCGGACAGATCGGTGCGCAGGACATCGAGATGTTCATCGCTAAGATGTCGCGCGAGTACTCTGCGAACTCCGTGCATAAGGCAAAGACCCGTCTGCAGCAGATCCTGTTGCGGGCCGAGGCGTACGGGGTCATCCGCCGTTCGCCCATGCATCTCACGAAGCGCAACCTGACCACGCCAGAGCGCGAGAAGGACATCGTGTTCCTGGAAGCCGAACAGATCGGCGACTTCATCGACGCGGCGCCCGAGTTCTATCGCCCGCTCTTCACCGTCTGGTTCGCTACCGGGATGCGCATCGCCGAGATCGCGGCCGTGACCTGGGACTGCGTCAGTTGGAACGGCAACTCGATCCGGGTGAAGCAGCAGCTCAAGTGCCAGAAGATCGAGCCGTATGCCAAGACGAACGCCGGCCTGAGGACGATCGGCCTCGACGCCGGAGTCATGGACGTGCTCCGCGAGCACCGGAAGACGTGCCCGCTCAGCGAGTTCAACCTCGTGTTCCCCACTGTCACGGGTCGCCCGCTCCACATGAGCAACTTCGGCTCGCGCATCCTGCGTCCGATCACCAAGGAACTCGGTGTCCAGGGGTTCACGGCTCACTCCATCCGTCACACGTTCGCCACGGTCTTGCTGTCTGACGGTATCAACCCGAAGAAGGTCGCGCAGATGATGGGCCACAGCGACAAGAGCGGCGACTTGCTGTGGAGGACGTACGCCCACGTTCTGAAGGCGGACCATGACCGTGCCTCGGCAGCGATCGGCAAGTACGTCGTGCGTGAAGGTGACGGGCCGACCGACGGCATCGTCATCGAGTTTCCAGCCCGCCGTTTGAGAAGCGTTTCGTAGGCGTTGTTGGTACCATGGACACCGCTTCCGACTCTGGTGACGGAAGAGGCTCAGGTGCCATACAGGTGCCAACCAGATGCCAAAGCCGGCTCTTCACCTTCTGCCGGCAAAGCTCTTGAGCTTCTTACCAGCGGAAACAGCACTACACGCCCTCGTAGCTCAGGGGATAGAGCACAGGTTTCCTAATACTTCTACTATCTGATAGTGGAATTCTGCACTATGCCTCTCACCTGCGGGTCTATCGTATCTCGTCGGTTCGTCAAATCCCCTGTAGGCACGCACTTTAGCCACGGATTAGCCACGGATTTGACTATTCTGCATAGAGTGGTAGGCGTTCTGAGTAGTCCGAGGTCAGGGACGGTTAAGCGCCTGTTTGGGTTCTGGTAAGACCACCGTGGGATAATCGCCTGTATGGACAATGAGTTGACCAATACAGCCCAGCAGTTCTACACAGTTCGCCTTATCAATAGAGCCATTCCTGAAGTCTGGGGAGGTGGCGCACTTGATGGCTTGTCATACTTCACACTTACACTAGACGGCGTTGACTACTGGCTCACCGAATGTGGATTGTTCACCCCACCGATAGATACCGAAGGGCACACCGATGTCGGCTAAGAAGACAGTGAACCAACTACGCGGCGTGACTATCACTGCCGATGGTGTGGTATCCGCCGTTGAGGTAGACAACACCCTGCAAGCACTACAGACCGCTGTTGGTGGATATGTAGAACGTCTACCTCTTCGTGACGGTGTTGATATGTTCGTGAACGAAGAAGGGCTGCTGTTGAGCCTACCGAGGAACGAACTCGCAACCAGACTTGCCGAGGGTTATCAGGTTCATCCTCAGCAAGTAGCCATCGTCGGTGATGCTCTCGTTCTTGGTGAAGTGAACACATCGGGAGATAGTACCGATGTTCCTGATTGGGTCTACGAATACCTCGTGAGATAATCAGCCGTCCCCGATGCCCCCTCGGATGGACATCACGCAGCCCGACCTCTTCCCCTAGATGGTCGGGCTGTTCTATATCTAGCGTTCGTTGGTTTACTTCTGTGCCAACCAAATCGTGTGGAACTCAGCACGTAGTTGGTCGTTCAGTTCTGGATTGTTGGTGATTTGCGCAGCAGTAAGACCTCTTGGCTCTACCCAGTCCCAGAAGGCGTCGGACTCCGCTTGATAGTCCGTGCCTTGATACCAGCAGCCGAACATCCCCATCCAAGTATCTTCTGACCACTCTTGGACTACAGATGCGTCGGTAACATCCATCTCTTCAATGAGCCACTCAGCAAACTCAGTGGTCTGTTCGTTCTTCTCGCTGACGATGTAATCAGGTACCGCGTCAACTAGTTCCTGAACTCGCTGTGTGTCGTCCAAAGTTCTCTCCCGCCATCAGTGACAAATCCAGTCTAGCGCCTCAGCACGATTACCCTATGCCGTTTGCGCGAACTCGCTGGTGGTATCGCTTGAAGCCGTAGTCATACTCGCGGCAAGACGCTGCATTGCAGCAACGGTGTCTTCCTGCCGCACCTTCGTATACGTCCGAAGTATCTGTTGCGCACTAGAGCCAACCAACAGCGCAACTAAAGATGGCGAGGCTCCCTGACTAATCATCAGAGAGATGAAGGTTTTGCGAGCGAGATAATTGACCGCACTTCCTTCTGGCACCCGAAGACCAGACCTCGTCAGCGAGGGGCGCAGAATATCTTTTGCGAACCGCTGCATATCACGACGCCGACCTCTGATAGTCGGGAAGACGAGGTCATCTACACCAGCGTTCATCACTCGCTTTTGTTCTTGTAGTTCGTGCCGAAGGTCGGGCGTCATAGGAACCACCCTAGTAAGACCGTTCTTCGTGCCGTTACTGCCGTTCTTCGTGGCTGTTCGGCTGATAGTTATCGTTCCAGCGTTCCAGTCACAGTCGCCAAACCGCAACTCGCTACATTCAGAGGGACGCGCTCCCGTAGTGAACATCATTCGCATCAGAGCGCGGTCACACCCTTTTGGGGTGCGGTTGATAAGTAGCGCCACCTGTTCGGCAGACAACACATAATCCACGCCAGTCGCGCCATCGCTAGTTCTAATGGTCTTCACTCTCGCTACTGGGTTCTGGCTGACGAGGTTGATTGCCACGGCATAGGACATCACAGCACCAAGGGTTACCAAGCATCGTTTTATAGTCAGGTCGCTTGAGCCAAGGTGCTTTTTGTAGGCAATCCAGCGCCCGATTGCTTCTGTCGTCACGCCACGACGAACCTTCGTATCCGAGAAGAACGGCAACAGGTGGTTGTCCAACCGCGACTTGTAAGTAGTAATCGTCTGCTCACGAAGGTGATGCGTTCCGTTGACCAAATAGCGGTCAACCAACTCAGAGAACTTGATGTCACGAGCCGTGGGTAGTTGGTTCTCTCGCCCTTTGGTGGCAAGACGGTCGTGAAGTTCTTGTGCTGCTCTCTTCTGGTGTCCACCGTTCACCCATACTTGCTTGCCGTTCTGACGGACGACACACCAGAAGGTCTTGGTTCCATCCCTGTGTTCGCGCTCAACGATAGCCATTCCTGACCGTCCAATCCGTTGACCCGTGATTGACCGTAGGTCAACTACCTGCACTTTGTTCACATACAGAGACCATTGCGGTCTCACGCATTTGCCTACGACAGACGTCTTACCATTGCGTCATCGGAGATATCCAGTCTCTGTTGGGCGGCGTCAGAGACGACAGGTAGAATGACGGTATGGCTAACTCACTAGATAGAGACATAGAGTTCTGCGAAGTTGTCCTCGGGCGCGAGTTCTACCCCGATGACGAACCATCTTGGGATACCGAAGAGAACCGCACCGTGTTCTGTTACGGGGGCTTCGGAAGTTCCTCAGAGGCAAATGGCAGCGCATTGTTCGTCCGTGACCACAAAGGCAATACGTGGCAAGCCAGAGGGCATATGGTTGAGCGTCTGGTTCGTGAGGTTCCTGAAGACGAACGAGCGATTACTTATATCGTCACGGTGATGTCACCAGCAGGCGTTGAGACCTACGAGGTATCTGCTATCACACCGAATAGTGCCAACACCGAGGTGCTGAAGATGAAGGGCTGGGAGCATCTGACCCACACTCTCGGTGATAAGGCAGACGGCGTCCTAATAGATATTGAAGGCATCAACCACATCTTGTCGGCGAAGATGAAGGGCGTCTCGTGAGATTGTTGAGCGTTGATTGGGACTTCTTCTTCCCATCAGGCGAGAAGACTGATTACTGGGCGCTCTGGGATTGGGGTCATTCAGAGAAGCACGGCGGTGAACTACTACAAGTGCTGTGGCAATCCCGTGCTGTTGGCTTCCGTCATTACAAGATGGACTTGCCTACTACCTCTGGCGAAGAACTGACCTTCTGGAAGCGCTTCACCTTCTCTGACGATTGCGAACTGTATTTGGGCGACAGTCACAAGGGAGCCATTCGTCCTGAGATAGCCGAAGGCATCACCGCTGTATATAACTACGACGCACACGCAGATTGCGGATATCACAAGGATGCTCTCAAGAACGCCAAGAGAGACCAGAGAGTTGCGTGCGAGGATTGGATGCTCGGCTATCACATCGTGAATGGTCTGAAGGGTTCTGACCTTCACGTCAGGTATCCATCGTGGCGTTCCTACGCTATGACCGACGAACCTAATCCGTCATTGAAGAACGTCGACCGTCAGGTTGATGACGACAAGCCCGTTGATGTCATCTTTGACCGTATCTTCATCGCCCGTTCTGGTGCTTGGGTTCCACCGTGGCTGGATGATAAGTGGGAGCAGTTCATTCAGGATTGTCCTGTGGAAGTCACGGACATTTTGGGCGAACTCACGATGGTTCGGGACTGGGATTTATCCCTTGTTCAACAAGAACTGGACGCTCGTAAGCAACTGATGAAGATGCACGAAGAAGCACAATAAACGGAATAACTACCAGACGTTCTCTGGTGTATTTAGAGAACGACAAACCCCTCGGCGTAAGTCTCCCGAGGGGTTGATTATTGCCGTGATGCTTGATGACTTACTTCGCCTCTTCAACCGCCTTGCCATACTCGTTCAACGCAACGAGATGACGAGCAAACGAAGCGTTCACGGTGTTTATGACACGCGATGTGTAGGTGTCATCCAGTTCGTTCATCGCTGACTTGGACTTCAGGTCACTGATGAGGGTCTGAACACCGTCCAAATCAAGCGCTAGGTCAGATGCGACCTTCTCAAGTATCGCAAGATGTCCCACAGTCGGTTCCATGAATGGGTTCCCCCTTGATGATTGGATGCTAGTTACAGGATACCTCAGAGGTGTGACAGCGTTGCTCACGCCTTGTGGATTGACCCGTCTACATCACAGGTCTCGCAGTCCTTCGGACAACTTCTTAGGTCGTAGCAATTACAGACAGGCACCTCAAGATACTTGTAGTAGACCTGCTTGTAGCCCTCGTCTAGCGAGAGTTCATACAAGGGCTTCAATACCAGCGCCCCCTGCTTCGCCTCAACGGTCACATTCTCTGTCTTGAACGAGGCAGCGAGCAAGTCAATTACGGTCTGCGAGAACCAGTCTATAGGCTGTGTCACGCTCTCAAGAACCTTGTAGTAACACTGGTCTTTGTCGCTGTCATAGAGGAATGCCTTATATCGTTCCATCGCTTCGGCATTGAACGGGTCGTAGCGTGGAAGCGGTTTATCGGGCGCGGGCACAACTACCTTGCGATGCTTGGCTCTGGCACCGTTGAGGGTGTGCTGCTTCATATCAATACGCCATTGGGTGAATACGGGCACGTCGTAGAGGCGGTCTTCTAGCACCACCCAAATCTGGGCGTCTAGGTTTGTGGCGTAGTTCTCGCAGCCTTCTTCGCAGGTCTCGTGGTAGTCATCAGGCATCCCTATGTATTCGTAGCGAGCAACCCAACGGATTAGGTTGTCAACGCCCCTTTGTTGAGGATATCTCTGATGCGGGTTCTCGCAGTCGCGGCAGACTTCATCGACAATCCTGCGGTAATCACTCTCGCTGATGATACGGGTCTCGGTGTGCTTCTGACGTTCCTGCTCTGCGAGGTGCTGCTTACTGATAACGCTCTTCTTAGGGAAGGGCATTGGGTCAACGGCATTCTGCGAACGAAGACCGAGAGGAATGTCGGGAGACTTGTCCTTGTCGGTCATCTTGGTGCCTTACTCGCGGCAATGACCTTCTCGCCGCGCTCATCGGTGGCAAGACCCCAGCCGCGCTCAAACATCACTTCGGCTACCAGTTCGCCCGCTTCTGACACCCTCAACCATTCAGTGAGTTGTAGTTGGTGTTTATCATCAATCAGACCGTTGAGAACGATGTCTGCTGCTATAACCGAGGGTATCTCGCTGACCCGAATACTGAATTGACTGCTGCCTTGGTTATCCGCCATCAGTTCGGTGAACTCGGCTTCCAGAAGTCCAATCCATCCATTCATAAACTCTGGGGTCACCGTAGCGGTGAAGAGGTTCTGCAACTCAACCAAACCCATCTCGGGCTTAGGAACAACGAGTGGATGCTTCTTGGTGGGAACGTGTGGTTGTTCGTTGTCGTACCGAAGCGCCGACACAGTTCTCTTTGCACTCTTGCTCCAACTCATACTGTTAAGACCCCCAAGTTACTCATCGTTGCTCTTACTAGTTATTGCTTCTTTGGTCGTCCACCACTACGAGGCTTCTTGGCGAATGCCTCTACTTCCGCCTTACTCAGAACATACTGGTTGCCGACCTTGTAACCCTTAAGCCGCTCTTCTTTGATGAATTCAAGAACCCTGTGTGCGCCTACGGGTGTGCCTGACTTGGCACTGATAATCTCTGCCGCTTGTCTGGTAGAGATACCGTCTCGCACCTTCGGGTCTTTGAATGTGATGACATCACCATCAGTGGGTGAGGATGGCTGCTGGACGCCTTTGTCAACATCCTTGCCCCACGGCTCCCAGCCGACAAATCTATTGCGGGCAAACAACTCTAACTTCGGCTCTGAGGTGTAAAGGCGCTCTATCCGCCGACGCACCTCTTCTGGTTTGGCGCTGTGTTCCTTGTCAAGTTCGGCGAATACAATCTGGCGCACTCTCTTGTCCTTGCGCACGGGTGCCTTACCAGAGACACCGAGCAGCACAATCTCGGCGTTAGGATTGGTGTAAGAACCTCTGCCGACATACAGCAGCGGGTTGTCGTCAGCGTCCTCGCCCTTGCTCTTGACCCAGACAAAGGCAACCGTCTTGTATTGATAGCCCCAATTCCCCATCAACCGCAGCGCATCAGGGAGCAGCGGTAAGGTTGCCCACATAAAGTGGACGGTTCCTTCGGGGTGGTTGCGTGAAGGAACTTCCAACTGGGACATCTGCGCAACAGACAGGGTTGGGTAATCGGGCGCGTTCACGTTGCCTTTGTCGTCATATGACCACGCAGGGTCAGAATAAATGACTGGGAAGTGCCCCTCGGGTAGCGGTGGGGTGTCTGGAGGCATCTGCGGTGTCGCAACGAGGCAAGACTTTGCTCGCTGATTGCGGCTTCTACGAGTGATTGCTCTTGGCTTGTTGACCTCATTCCAGACGGACGAGACGTGAGCCTCAAGCCCATCTAGGAATTCAGAGTAATCCGCCGCCATTCGTTCCCCCGTCTCGCACGACCCTATTTGTGCCTGAGACAAGGATATCGGACGAGGGTGATAAGAGACAGGGGATTAGTTGGCTCCCGTGGCAATTACAACGAATAGAACAATCACGAACAAGATAAATAGCCATCCCGAGCAACACGATAAATCGTTCGGTTGGCTCATTATTGCTAGTCCTACGAGAATGCCGATGATTACTAGTATCAAGACCATTTAGACCACCTCACGACGTGGTCTTCCCGTGTCAGTCAGAGTAATCACACGGTGATTACTGTCTGTGCCAACCGTATGTCTGAATGACATCGCGCAACAGCGCCTTGTTCTCGGTAATCGCCTGCTGGTCGTCGTCGGCTTCAACGAGCATCGGTAGATACGACATCACGCGATATTGAAGGGCTTTGTGACAATCTAACAGCGCCTTCTTACTAGCCCAACGACGCCAGCGTGTCTGCATATCATCCGTGTGCTTGCAGGTGCCACGCTTCTCGGCGATATCCAACAGCACCCTGAGCATCTTGCGGAACTCTTGTATCGCCTCGGTTATGTCACCAGCGACCGCACGATAGTAAATGCGCTCCTGCTCTTGGGTCTTCAGAACGACAGAGACGCCAGCAATCCACTCGCATAGTTCATCAGCAGCAGCACGAGTGATGTTGTGTTTGCTCACCTGTTTATCCAACCATTCAGGACACTCAGGCTCTATATATGGTGATGCCATCGTCCTCGCCCCCAGATTAAGAATGCCTACGGGTGGGGATGTTGGGGGGACATCCCCACCCGTAGGACTTCAACAAACTCACTCTGGGAACCCGTGGCATTGGGCTACAACCGTCGTGAGAGAGTCTTTATAGGTTGTCAACTAAGGCGTTACCGCCATCATCGACGGCGTGTTGTCGATGACCATACTCGGCAGGGTTATGCCAGATGTCATTGACCACTTCACTCTGGTCGGAACTCTGCCCGCGACCCCTAATGCAGACCACGGAACTCGGCACTCAATAGCACTTCTGTCAGCGGCGTAGCCCGTTGTGGTTGATGCTGCCACGGATGAACCGAGGCTACCGACGGTCTTGCTGCCGTCACCGTTGATTGGGTCATCCACACCGCCATAGCGATACAGCGTCGTAGACAGAACCGATGACATTCGTGTGTTTACTACGAGGACGAAGTCGGTCGCGGCTTCCATTCGCCCGTCTGCGTCTATATCCAAATACATCGTCCAGAAGGCGTTCGCTGAACCGCCAGCAACCCTAGTGGCGTGTAGATATAGATATGAAGTGTCACCGTAGGCAGAGAGTAGATACAGGTCGTCAGAAGGTTGACCATTCGGGTCTGGGTCAGTCGGCTCAATGGTGTCAGTGATATGTCCTGTTGGGCTACTCACAAGCGGTGCCCAGTCGGTCATAGTGCCGTCAATCACGATATTGGCGGCTGGCAGCGATACGACAACGGGCAACGAGGTATGCCCTGCGGCGTCACGGACTTCGTATGTGCCGTTGGTCTTTGGCACGATGAATACTGGCGCGTTATCCTCGGCGACCTGAACATCGTCTTTGATGAGGCTGTATGGCGGGACACCCGAGCCACTGACAGCGATAGTTATACTGCCATTGCCGTTGTCGGTAATCGTGGACTCGGCACTCTCAAAGGTGCTGGCTACCTCTTGTGTGCCGACAGCAACAGCGCTCAGTGCCTCGGCGACTTGGATGTGCTTGAGCATCATTGCGTTGCTCAATACGCTCACACCGAGAGTGACCGCGAGAGCGGCGCAAATCATCAACAGGATGTATTCGACGTTGGTCGCGCCTCTTCGTTGTCGTGCGATTGGATAAACCATCATTCAGTCCCCTTATTTGTCAGACCAAGTCGTCCTCAGTCAGTTCACCTAAAGCGTCTAGATACTCAATACGATGCTTGTCAGCCTGCTCGTAGATACTTGCTAGTAATCCAGCGACTACGACGGCTTGTTGCTGGATGTCGACCATCGCGTCGGCAAAGTCCTCGCGGTCATCTGCTATGCCAGCAGCCAATTTGCCGAGTTCTGCGACAGCGACAGCAAGCAGTAGGCTCGGCAGTTTGTTGTTCTCAAAGTCGTCACCCCATTTGGCAAGTGCTTCTAGACGCTCTTGTTCTACAAGAGCCAAGAACTCTTCAAGGATTGGCGAGTATGTGTCAGTCATCGTTCTCACTCTCTCTACTCGTAGACGTAATCTAGGTAGATGCTCTCAACATCAAATAGACCGCTAGCAACGCACTCTGCTTCCAATCGCACAGCCAAAGCGTCTCTAACGGATGGGTTAGACAAATCAAATCCAGCGTCAGAAGGGATGGTCATTCTGTAGGTGTGATACAGCGCGTCACTAGGAACATCCAAGAACCACCACGCGATAACATCCGTAGATGTCTCGGCGCTGACAGTCAGGGTTCGTGAAGGCAATGGTGCGACGGCAGCACGAACGACCACGACAATATCTAGTCTGCGGAATGCGCCTGGGTAGCCTGCTGGAATGACGTCTGGGTCACTCGCAAAATCTAATGTTAGGTTGCCGCCGAGTTCACGGGCGCGAACCTTGACGTTATCTGTTGTCCACAGCAACGGTGCCCAGTCATTGACATTCCAGTTGTCTGTAAGCGTCGGGGCAAACCACAGGCTCGTGCCGAGTTCATCAGGTATTAGTTGTGATGCTGGGCTACCCGTAACCCGTAGTTCAGAGTGATATTCAACGACGGTCACCGTAATCTCGTTCAATACAGAGTCGGTAATCGTGTAGGTATTCACTCCCTGTTCTGGCGTCACGATTAGGTAGTAATCCTCAATCGCATCAGCGAGAGTATTAGTTCCATCCGTGACCGTGAATGGTGCTATACCACCAGACCACGAGATTGTGTAAGTGCCATCACCGTTGTCTACGGGCGCATCACTAACAAGAGTTCCGCCAACATTGTCTGTGGCTGCTGTTGTAATAAGTGCCTCTGCGACTTGGATATGCTTGGCGTTCATCGTATTGCCGAGGTAGCCAAGACCTAGAGTCACAGCCAGCGCTCCAGCCACAATCAAGATGATGTATTCAACATTGACGGCTGCCCTGCGTTCTACATAAAACATCACGAACATCCCCCTTGCTCGGCAGTTACTCACTGCGTTTGTCCTGTATCTCAATCACGACTGTCGCGTGTTGTTCATCAGAGGTAACGACCGTCACCTCTAGGTCGGCATCAATGAATGACGGGAACTTGAAGCCAATCATCTGAGAGACTGCCATTCCGATACGACGGGTTGCGAGGTCAACTACCTGCTTCACAACACGCTCGTCATAGATGGTCTGGGCGGCACCCGACGAATACCAGACACGGCACAAGCGGTCGGCTTTGAGGTGGTATTCAAAGCGGTAGTGTCCGTCAGAGACAGTCGGTGGCTCACCATCAATACCTATGGTCTGACCGTTGTAGGGTTTGCCATTGGCATCAACGAGAATATGGGCACCCGCACCGAATGCATCGTGAAGGTCTTCCTTCAGACGACGACCGATATTCAGGTGGTTGCTGACATAGTCGCCACTGATTGAAGTAGCATAGAGATAGACCTTACTCTTTACAGTCTTATCTTTTATAACTGGTTTGATAATCGCAGTTGCCATCGGTGTTACCCCCTTAAGAGTAACCCTACTACGATAATATACTATAGCAAGTATATGCAAGTGTTTATCGCTATACGGTATGATTATTCGGTGAGTGGTAGGAGTACGTTAAGTGATTAGATAGCACACTACTTTGATTGTTCAATTGAATACCGCTATTTGCCGTGCGATAATGAGAACAGCAACAAAGAAGGGCTGTAGCGGTAACTACAACCCTTCTCGTAGTCCCAGCGAGGGGACTTATTCCGACGGCTCGGTCTTTTCAGCGGCACCACCCCTCGCGGGGCTACTCACTTCGTCGGGTAGTGAGCCTTTATCGTCTGGTCGTGCCGACCATCGACGTCTTACCTCTGACAGCGATGTTCTTGGCGCTGTTCAAATCCCTATCCATCACCAACCCACACTTCGGGCATTCATAGACCCTGTCTTGCTTCGCCATCTCTTTGATATGACCGCACGAGGAACAAGTCATCGTGGTGTAAGCAGGGTTTACTGTCTTGACCGTCGCCCCGTTGTCAGCCGCTCTTCCTCTGTCGGTCAACGCCCTTCTCAGGTTGTTCACGGCTACCTTCTTCCAGCCGTGGTAATCCTTGAAGCCGTCCCGCAAGTCCATATCCTCAAAGAAGATGTGTTTGGCACCCAGCGACACGACGAAGCGAACAATCACAAGGTGGTGTTCCTTGATGATATTGGCTCTGCGTCCCTTCGCTCTCTCAAGCAATCGCAGTAGTTCACGATGCCTACGGCTTCCGTAAGTGATGTTGCCTTCGTCCAGCAGCCGCCTGTAATAGCGTATGTCTCTGTCGGCTGCTGATGTATCAGGAAGGTCAAAGACCATTCCTTCGCCAGTGCCATCGTCAGCAAGGTAGTAGACCGCACAAGTGTTACTAGTGTTGATGTCTATCCCGATGACCCCAGAACCCTTCTTGGTTATCTGTGCCTTCGATATCTCATACGACACGGACACATCCCAGCGACCCTCTTCAATCCTCTGGATGACAACCGCCTTGGCTGTGAATTCACCAGATAATCCACCGAAGTCAAAGTCCTTGATGCGGGAACGCAGGACTCCAACAATCGGGACTTCTATGAACCCGACACCGAGAACACAGTCACTCGCTTTGAACTGGATGCTCGGATGCTCAACCTTCGGCTTGCGTTTGGGCGTTCTCGCTTTGGTGCTGTGGCTCTTGGAATATCTGTTATAGGCATCGCGGCATCTCTCAACACCGACGCTCACCTCTTCACGACAAACAAGAAGACCCTCGTCTGATTTGATTAACTCAGCGAGGGTCTCATTCTTGGCGCGGGCAGCAAGAGTAGGAACCTCGGCTAATCGTGCCTCTAGGTCTCTATTGCTCTGGAACCTCTGCTCGGCATCCCACAACTTCACGCGATTATCGTGGGCGAAGTTATAGCCAAGGCGAACAAGATAGGACAACGCGAGCAGTTGTCTATCCTGCGTGCGGTTCACTCGCACTCTCACTGATTGTTGATGTCGTCTTGCCATTTGTGACCGCCCCTTCCCCCGAAGTCCTCGGTCACGAGGAATGTTGGAAGAGGTTACTTCTGCTGCTTCTTCTCGGTGTCCACGACCGCGACAATCACGAACTTTGGTTCACCATCCGAGCCGATGTTCAGCATCTTCGTTTGACCTGTATGGACGCCGTAATTCCTGTCGTCCGCTGTTGGAACACACGGGACACCCAGACGAACGCCGACACCAGAGCGGAAGGTCTTCACCGTCATCTGGATGTTCAGAGGCTCGCTCACCTTGTTTATCTTCGGTGTCGCCAAATCCTCGTCCAAATCCACGCCGTCACCGAGTGAATACTGAACATCGATGTCTGCTGCGATATCAGACATCACGCGGTTTATCGCCAAATAGATGTAGCGACGCGGGATAGCAGCCGCCTGCTGCTTCTTGCCTTTGTGCTTCCCGCTCTCGGGGACATAGTCAACTTGCTCATTGAAGCGCTCATTCTCTTTATCTAGAACGGCAGAGGTTACTGCCTTCTCATCTGGTAGACCCGTTTGCGCCATCTTACGAACCAAATCCGCTATGTCATTACACAGGTTCCTATAATCACTTTGTAATCCAGTGAGCGCGAATAAGTCCTCATACTTCTGAGGTTCCAACTTGTAATGAACGATACTAGTCATTGTCGTTATCCTATCCTCTTGTGCCTACGCTTAAAGGTATCGGCAACTGTTGAGATAACTTGACAGGTATTTTGCCGCAGTAGAGGAAGCCCGCTAAAGACCTTAAGGTCTTAAGACCCTTAATATTTAGAACGTTATGAGAGAACCAAAGGTTCTCTCTCATAAAGATGTCTTGATATATAGAGACTGCGGCAAAACGCTTTAAGCGTCTTTGCCGCAACAGAATGTTCCTATGCTTCGCGCCCGTTTGTTGCTTCGCAACGGGCGCTTGTGATGAGCAGATGTGGATAGATAATGTCACCGCTGAATTCCTACAAGAATGTCATCCACCGATACGAACTATCTAGCAGGGCGTGGGTTACGACTTCCTATGGACGGACATCACACCTACGAACTATTTGTTGTGGATAGATAGAACGTCAGAATGACCTTCCCTGATATACACGGGCGCGGGAATGCCAACTCTTCTCTCACTACAAAGGTCTTAAGGGATTGAACGGGTGAACCGCCAGAGCATCCCAGTGGAACTCTGTTCTACGTTCTTAGTCTGCGGCGGCGGAATTCTGTTGCGGCTGGGTCGGTGGCGGCTCGTATTGGCAAATCGCTTACGAACCTTGTTCGGACGAGCATTTGTCCACCGAACCGCTTACCTCAAGGATTTACTAATAGGAACGCTTGAACACGGGGACATTTGCTGCTGCCTAACAACCGCGTCGTCACCGTAGCCCGATTATCACCAGATATCTGATGGGTTCTGGATGGTTCGGTGAAGGCTCCACGTCATCAAGGAAGGCACCACATCATCAAGAACCGTCTGGTAGTTATCCGTCCTCTTGCTAGTAGAACGGGCGGAAGGCAAACACCGTGTAGTTGATGAATGGGCTTCACTCGTCTTGATGACCCGATGTCTCTTGCCGTTACTAGAACGCGCTACCTCAGAAGTTCCTTATCTATCGTGTCGTTCTAGTGGTTCGTGGGCGGATATACCGACCGCACCACCTAACTCAAGGAATTCCCAATACAGAACAAGCCACAGAGCCTATTAGATGTGGGCTGCTGTCGGGTTGTGTGGAATGACTGGGTACTCTCGCTGACCCTAAAGTCTTGAACGAGGGTGACCACTATCATCCATCGTTCGTCTGACTACTTCTCCGCTGACTTCAGAGTGCCGAATTCCGCGACCTCACCAAATCCGCTGTCTCGTTCTGACCTAACAGATGCGTCCTCGTCTCGCTGGATGACCTAAACGGGGCGGACGTGACACCACGCGATGCGACAACCAGGTCTACCTCATCGGCGTTATCTCTACATCGCTGTGTTGATAGATAACACACGTATCTATGTTGTCTACTAGACATTATCCCAACGCTGTATTACACCCTCATGCTGTACTTTACCGTTTAGCAGATTATACTACCGTTCAGCATATCACTATACAGTTATATACAGAATATGCCGATTAAGAAGGTACAAGGCAAGAATGAGTGTGGGGACACTTACGATGGCGAAGAGGGTACGGGTTTACGGCGTAGCGATAATGGTAGTAGTAATCACTATCGTCGTTATCAACAGCATCTTGACAACAGTAAAGACGCACGACGCGGCAATGACCATCAAAAGCAATATGACGGGTGTTCCTGCCTACCAAGTAGCGAACCTCGGTCGTTGGCACGGAAGTCTTCCAATGGCGAGAACCACCATCACCACAACCACCGTTGATATGAAGAACAACGATTACGCGGCTGCGTATGACGAAGAAGCCGTTGGTGGCTACCTCTGGGGAACTGGCGAGATTGTAGTGAAGCCGCAAGCCTCACAAATGGTTCTGGCGCACGAATACGGACACGCACTCACAGCCGACGCACTTACGGTCTACGAGAACGGCGATATGACAGCCGCGACGAACGTTCTGTTTGACGAGGTTCTGGACTTCAACAGGACAAGCGATGTGCGCGAACTACCAGCGCAACTGCGCGATGTCGCAGCCGAGTATCAATCGGTAGACCCAGACATCTACGGAAGCACCTACTACACCGAACGACTTACTGAATATCTCGCTCAATCATTTGCGCGTTACACAGCAGGGCAAACTGTTCCACCCGTCGTTGGGGAATGGCTGGCGGAACTTGATGGCGAGGGGCGATAACGATGGCGAAGTTCAACGCACGAGAAGCAATGCTGGCACTACGGGCAGACAAAGTGGCTGCTCGCTACGTCAACGAGAAGACCCTTCGCCGCTTGGCGAAGTTCTACCGATAGGAGCAGGACAATGAACACCAAGACCAACGAATACTACGACAGCACTCACGAGTGTGAGTTCGGCTATGTCGGTCACGACTACTTCCTCAAGACGACAGTGGATGCCGCGATAGCAGACGGACGTGATAGCAGCCGAGTGATGATTGGTTGTTCGGATTGTCATATGACTGGCTTCACCACTATGGCGAGTATCGCCGCATCTGACGTTGTAGCGCTGGAAGACAGCGAAGCCACGACGGGACTTGCGCGAGGTATTGGTGGGTTCTTCGCCACGATGTCCGAGTTCGACAAATAGGAGCAGGACGATGCAGGTCGACATCTTCAGCACTGAGGACAAGAAGGCAGTAGTGCCTGATATCTACGAGTGCGATGACTGTGGCGAGATATTCACGCCAGAACAAGTTGCCGCCCGTGGCGTCAAGGACTGCCCCGATTGTATTGATGGTGAGTTACAGCCCAAATATTTGCCTGAACTGTAGATACGGAACAACTCGCCTCTTGGGGCGATAGAAGAAGGAGTAAGACAATGAGTGGTTCAACCTACAAACAGCAACACAGCACTACATCACGACAAGACTTATCTGCTGCCAAGTCAACGGCAGAACTTCTCAGGGACATCTCTGACGAAGACCCGACTGTTCGGGCATTGGTCACCGCCCTCAATGACGGCGAATACAGAGACCGTATGCCGAACAACCGCACTCTGAGAGTGACGGCGCAGAAGATTGTTGATACCGCCGCTGAACTCAAGAAGTTCGGTCTGGCAGTCCAAGTCAAGAACTACCAGCCTTACCCGAACGCAGCCTACAAGCGTCTGTATCTGCGAACCACGGAAGACATCGCTCGTGATGAGGCTGCTGAGAATATCACCCTGAAGGAAGCCGCCAAGATGGTCGGCACGAGCGTTCAGGGTCTCTTGGCTCAATACATCAATACCCGTCGTTGGGATTGCCCAGATGGGATTAAGGGCGAGAAGACTGACAAGGGCTGGCGTGTCAGTCGGTCGTCTGTTGAGGCATATCTCAAGAGGAACACGCCGACTGACGGGGATGCCGAGCAGGACAACCTAGCCGACGGATGTATTGACTTCGTTGAATACCAGTATCTTGACGGTCGCATCTACACCCCGATGAGCCATCGCACCTGTCGTGACTTGTGTGACGCGCTGCTCGTATCAGCACAAGAGCATCACGCATCGCCAGACGAGCCTGTGTTGGCGAAGTTGGAATGGGACTTCAGGCAGGTAGAGCAGGATTACGACCGCTGGGAGAGAGGCGTCTATCGGACGGCGTCACAGGCGATACTGCCTGACGATGCTTCCTTTGAAGAGCATGACGCCGCGAGAGGACAAATATCCGCTGCCTACAAAGCCGCTCGGGATGCCGACCCTTACTACAAAGAGTATCTGGCGAAGAGTGCCGTGTTGAAGGCGGCTATCAATGCGAAGAACGGTCGTGACTAGCGATGGATAGGTCACAAGCCCGCTTCCTCATCGGTATCCTGCTCACCCTGTTCGTCATATTCGCCGGCGGATACTTCTTCGGTATCCCAAGTCTCGTCAGAGGCGCAGCAACCTCTATGACGGGCTTTGGTATCGGTATCCTCGGTATGGCGACACTCAAGGCCATAAGAGGTAGAGCGTCGTGAGAACGACAACCAACATAGGAACAACGAGAACCCTCGACCACACAGTCGGGGGTTCTCCACTATTCAGAGAGGTGAGAACGATGAATGACAAACTAACTATCGCCGAAGCAGCCGCACTCAAAGGCGTGACCAGAGGTCGTGTGTATCAGTGGATTTGGGCTGGACGCCTTGCTGTGGAACATCACGGTGCGCAATGCACTCTTGTCAGTCGTGATGATGTTCTAGCAATAGAACCACGACCAGCAGGTCGCCCACGCAAGTCTGCGTAAACAATAAAGCACCCATCACTTTGATTGTCATTGTGATGGGTGATTTATGTTGTCATTCAATCCTTTACAGTTAAACAACAGGGTTATCATTAACGGTGGTAAGTTTGCGCAGGTCAGGATGTCTTGACACTTCAACAACGAGAGCCGCAGACACCAATAAGTGCGCATATTGAACATTCAGGGTCGCTAGCGTGGCAGTAGTCCAGCCCAATGATGAACAAGCCATCCCATTCAACAGGGGCATAGGGCGATAGTTCTCTCGCCTTGTCTATTACTTCTTGTGGTGAGGCATCCTCGCTTACCAGCCCGAGGCGTGTCATTACTCTTGAACAATGCCTGTCGGGGCTAATGTCCAAGCCAGCGTAGTTGTCCCACAGAGTTACTCCATGTGAGAGAACAGCCACACGGCAATACAAGCCCGAAGTCTTAGCCCCATAGCCGCCAAAGGACATCACCCTTTGTAGGAACTGTTGTCCCGTGGGTTCGTCGGCGTGTAGGAACCTAGCAGAGCCGCCCCACTCGTCTCGTATACGACACATCGCCTGATGGCAGTGTTCAACGGTGTATCTGTATCGCAACAGGCTTCCGTTACGACCACCAGCCGCCGCGTAATCACCGTCATCATCAAAGGCAAGCCACTCTAGTAACACATCGTTGTTGATAGTAAAGAGCGTCAGTGTGTCGTGAATACCTGACCGCATCTTCATCTCGTTGACGAACCCGAGTTCAGTGGCGGAACCCATAGCACGCTCCCACTGAATACCTCTGTTGACCAAACAGGATATGAATAGTGAGTTCCAGCCTTCGTCATCAAGAGGCTGTCTGTCCTGCGGTGACCTCGCCATATCACCCCAGAAGTTGTTGGCGGCAATCTTCCTGATGTAATCAATCCTGTTCATCACACGAGACCTTCCACAAGCGCGGGACAAACCTGTTGGGCACAGCACGAAGTGCAACACTCTGGACATCTGTGGACGCCGTGCCACTCACTCATACACGCGATATCCAAGGGGTAGCGTTCTAATGCTCGCCGCGCCTCTTCCCTCAAAGCGTCATAGCCCGAGGACATAAAGAACTCGGGCTGGAATGGCTCAACGACAGAGAGCCGAGTAAGCAAGAGAGCGGCACCTGATGTTGGTGTCACGCGAGAATTCGGGTGTCCAAGTATCTTTAGTAGATAGTTGCCTACGGTCGGCTCGTGGGGTGCCAGTCGTTCCACATACTCACGGACATATCCGCTGTCAGCATCTCTCGCTTCCCGCAAGTCACCATCAGCAAGGGTCTTTAGGAACCCAAGGATTATCTTGCGGCACTCACTGACTTGCCGTTCTGGAACAGCCCGCAAAGTAGTCCAGATGGCGGTCTCAAGTTCGCTTCGTCCTACACCTCGGACTTCAGTCAGACTGCGGACGCCTAGATACTCCACCATCCCGCAAATGGCGTAATAGACACCGACTGCACTACCGAAGGCGATAAAGTCACCAGAGAGAACAACCGCGAGACATAGCCTCGTCAATTCTTCTTTGTCGTCATAGTTGATTACGGGCAGTTGGATGTTGGAGGGTGGGATTATTGCTTGGTAGGCAAGCAAGAGGGTTTGTAGTGCTTCCTCGCCTCTTCGTCTGATGGGAACCCCACCCTGTCAATGGAACCATAGTTCTGGTCGACGTCTGTCTTACCTCAAGTTGTCGGCTACAGCAATGCGAATGGATAGCCTAAATATGGCGACTGAATAAGTAGAGCGTCCTATTGAGAACTATTTGTTCTCTGGTGGATTAGGGTCTTGTGATTGTGACAAACCAATCCAACGTCTGATTACTAATATTGGGGCGAGCGAACGATACTGAAGGTAGAGTGAGCGAGCATCAAGAAGGAACAAGTATTGAACAAACAAGGGGCGAGGCTACTGCGCTAAAGAAGACGGTCGTTCGTGTCGCCAGAAGGAACAAATACATACAAATGTCAGGGGCATTATTGCGTAACACGAATACCGCAATTCGTAGCACGCCACCTGCGGTTATTCCACCGTGAATATTGTGTGTAGCCTACACAACTAATACCGCGACTATGTTTACACTGTAAACACTTGACTGTAGATATGCGCGTGGTATGTTTATTTAGTGTCCAGCAGTAACAATTTACTGCGGTATTTAGGGGGCACACGATGGCACTATATAACTATCCTGTCGGCGATATTCCTGATGAACTGTTCCAACTCATCAACCTCGGAATTCGCAACGCACGAGACCATTCTGTCGGCACACCTGACAAGATAAAGATGACCCTCAAGCAAGCCGAGAAGATGCTTCCTGACGACTTCTCACGGTTCACCGCTTGCCTTCTCGGACGCTACAAACTACTCACCAAAGCAGACTTGTTGGTCATCTATCTCACTATCTCTAACGGGTGCGCTGATGGACTGATTGCGTCACTACAACAGCAGTTCGGTATCCCCTTTGATGTCCAGAAGGCTGTCGGTGGGCTGACCAAGAAGACCTCTGCGAAGAACAAACTAGGGTTTGCGATAGACGACGGCGCGTTCCGCACGATGACCCCAAGCGCCGTGAATGTCCGTATCCAGACCCAGTTATATGACGAGGGTTTGTCACCCTTCGTTGCGCTCACTCGTCACGGTGTCAAAGCGATGACTTTGCTCGCCAAAGCCAATGGTAAGAAGTTGTCGGCGAAGGACATCCAGATACCGACGCAGAAGTCCGCTGTCCAAATCCCTAAGTGGTTGCACGAGCGTCAGGTCGGTGACCTCATCGCTATGACAATCGCTGGCGCATCATTCACGCACGGCGGGGGCTACAAAGGGCTGAAGACATCTTGCGTTGTGGATGAACTGCTGACCGAGGTTCCCCTGAAGTTCAAGCACGCTGGAAGCGACCACTACTACAAACCTGACTTGGGGTTGACGCTCACCTATATGGTTGCCAGCGATAAGGGCGTCAAGAAGGACACTATCGTGGCGTGGGTTGAACACGACACCACGAGCAACGACAAAGATGCGATACAAGGCAAGATAAAGAACCACCTGCTGTATGTCCAAGACCAAGAGGGCAAGCCGCCGTATCTACTGCTGACATCCAGCAGCGATGAACGGATGCACCAGACAATCGAACCTGCCGTTAGAGACGCTCTCAAGGCTGTTGTCGGTATGTCCTTTGTGGACTACACGGAGCAGGTCGGTCGTATCGCGTTCGCCTCTCACAACGATATATCCCTCGTCGGAATGCTCGGTAAGGGCGAAGTGGGGTTATGGCGTAAGTGGGACTTCAAGAACGAGTGCTTTGAAGACAAGAAGCACACTCTCGTCAGTCTCGACCGCGCTGAGAAGAAGAGTGCCACAACCAACAGCCAGACGGCGGATAACCATCAATCGGTTGAGGATATTCGTGAACGTAAGGGTTCTTCGTGCGGTCTTGTCGGATACCGCGATAGCGACATAGAGATAACGCCCGTGAGTGCGCCGATTGGCTGGCGTGAGGAAGTGGCGTAGATGTGCGTCAAACGGAAGTCTAAGTGGAGCATCGGAACACCAGACGAGTTCATTGAAGTCTGGCGAGAAGACGACCTCGTCCAGCAGGCGTTGCCACAACTCATAGAGATAATCGCCCGACGCTACTTCGGTGGCGACATCCTCAAAGCGAGTGAATATATCGGGTGGTCGGTCGTTGAAGGTGCCAAGAACTCAATCGCAAATAGGATTGAGGCTGGCGAATGGGAAGCCTTTGAGGAACTCACACGGACGGACTACAACACCGATGAGGTCGTTATCCGTGAAGATGCCGAAGAACGAGCAGAACAGATACTTGCTCGGCTCGGTTATCTGGTGGAGTGAACTACTTCGGTGCTACGTGCCGAACTTCCTTAACACAGCCCAAGAACCCTTTGCCCTCTTCACATCGCTCTCGGTAACGAGCAGATAGTGCCATTTGTTCTCAAACTTGCCTGAGTTGTTCACACGGTTGACCCAGCGCTTCGCCGCATCCCTCTTGGCTTGCACTTCGCCAGTCTTTACCTCGTTGTCCGCCTTTACCTCAATAACCCACTCATCACCGCAAGTCTCCCGCACGATGAAGTCGGCGTTGTATTGATTACCTTCGGCTGTCCACACGATACGAAGTTCACCCGTGTGCAGCCTGACCCAGCGCTCAATAGCGTCATCGGCATCAATCAGGTTGGCAAACGATAGTTCTGGGCTGCTGTCAAACCACTCAAGCGAGTAGAGCGACTTGTTCCAGCCCTCATAAGCAACCAACTTTGAGAACACGCCATATCTGTCTTTGCTAGGTGGACGGGTGCAGAGCCTCTGCGAGTTGAACTGAACGACGTCGACCTCGTCAGCCATAGTCGGCATCGGCGCGACCTTCTTATATTCCTCGTTCACTTTGTTGCAGAGTTCAGCGGCTGCCCTGTCGTGGAACGCGGACAGCAGCCTCTCTGCGTCCTTACCAAGCCCAGTGATAAGGGCATCTACAATCGCTGCGGCAGCACGCTTCTGTGAGCCTTGTGTGTCTTCTCGTGCGGTGATGATAGACAAGGCAAGAACGATGTCTTGCAGGCTGGCACGCGAGCCATCAAGGGGAAACGTCAACATTGATGCCGCCACCTTGTCAGCAGCGACTTCCGTAGTCATTACAACGTGCTTAAACCCGCTGTCGTCTTGAACGATATGCGCCCCTACCAACACCCGACGCAACACACCATCTGGGTCGGCAGCGATACGCCGTCCGAGGTCAGTGAATACATTTAGGTCGGCGATATCGGAGAGCGAGAACTCTACCTTGATGCTCTTTGGACGAACCCGAGGAACAGAGATGCTCGTTGACGGCAAGACAGCGACTTTGAGGTTGTTCGCTTCCTCGGATGCAGACTTATCACGACGTTCTTGCTGAACGAGCGTCGGCGTGCCTGCTGTTATTACTTCAGTGCCATCAGGCGTCTGCAAGCCGTTGTTGACTGGCTCTGTCTCTCTCACTACGACAGCATTGCCATCGGCGTCACGCCGTAGAACTGCTCTGGTCTTGAAGTCTACGAACTGCTCATTTAGACCGTTCTTCTTCTTGAGCAGTTCCTCAAACTTCTCGTGTGCTACGACTTCCAGAGTGTCTAACAACTGCACACCCGTGTAGGTGCCGAAGGGCAGCCTAAGACCGCGACCAAGCACCTGTTCTGCGAGCAGTTCAGAGAGCATCGGACGTGTTGATAGCAAGACGTAGACATTTTTGACGTCCCAGCCTTCCTTCAACATCGCCACACTTACTACAACCCTGATTGGTGAGTTGGGGTCTTCCACATCCGTCAGCCTACGAAGTTCCTTCGCCTCTGCTTCGGTGTCGGCAGGAACATCGGAGTGAACGACTAGGACGGCATCACTGTAGCGACCTTTGAGGAACTGCTTGGAACGCAGAACGCCCGCCCATTCCTCTGCTTCATCAACGCTACTGGCGACCACCAACATTATTGAGTTGACGCATTCGGTGCCGTTCGCAGCGCAATACTTCTCAACGACTTCGCGCTTACGCTCTAGTAGCCCGATACCATCCAACAACTTCGTTGTCGGGTCGTGTTTGTCATCTGTCCTGCCGACAATCACGGGCGTCTTCACGTACTTGTCCGCGATTGCTGCTGCAAGCGGATAGCGGAAGATGACCATCTCTGGTGGGGTCTTCTTATGAGGTGTTGCCGTCAAACCTATCAGCGCCCACGGCTCAAGTTCTCTGACTGCCTTTGAGAACACATCCCCGTAGTAGGCGTGATGCTCATCAGCAAATACCGTCAACAGCGGAGCCTGCTTAAGCCTCTGATAGAACCCAGAACCTAATCCTTCTTGGAACTCGTGCGTGCGCCTGCCTGACTTAGTAGAAGGCTTAATGAGGCTCTGGACGGTGAAGACGTACAACTTCACAACCGTGTCGTCATCCATGAGTTCGGCAACGAGTGGCGTGTTGAAGTTCTCGGAAGTCACAAGGACTATCGGAGCAGGAAGTTCGGCGACGATGGACTTAGGGTGTCCGACCGTGAACTGGTCAATCGTCTTCTGCAAGATAGTCTTGCTTGGGGCTACGAGAACGAAGTCTCTGACCCCACGAACCTGTGCGAGATATTCCATCGTGGCAGCGAAGATAAAAGTCTTACCGACGCCCGTTGCAGCATCTACAACGCACTCGAACAAATCAGTGTTGTGGTCAATGTCATAGTGTCGCCCGAGTTCCATAGCGATGGTCTCAACGGCTTCACGGTTCGGTGGTCTGAGGTCTAGTGCAGCCGAGACATTATCCAGTGTGGCGAGGTCAAGAATGTCGTCAAAGTCCATCACGAACTCACCTCGCCTTCGGTAATAGTAGAAGGCGGTGGCGTGAACATACTCTCTTTGGATGCCGACCTGCGGTAAGCGTTTAGAAGCGTCTGCGGAACCTTACGGCATAGCGACCCACGACGCAGAGACGTCAACGCCTGTTTTGTATCAGGGTCTATTGCTGTGCCGTAGACGACCAACACTTCGTCAGCAGCCAACCAAGTGACGAGCAGAGATGCCACGTCTGGGTTGACCAAGCCGTCCACCACGGCGAGGCGCTGTCTGCCTTTGTGCCCGCAGAACGGCGCATCATCAACTTGATATTCAAAGCCCGCTTGGGCAGCAACCGCTTCGGCAAGAGCATCGTCGGTTGCCCAAGGTGCAACGACAATGTTGCCGTCTCTTACATCAAACATAGACGGGGCGACTTCCACGACGCGGAACCCGCCACCGCCTTCCCACGTCAGCCGTTCGGTGACGCCCCATTTATCCTTGCCTGTCACAACCTTCTTCAGGCGAGGAAGCACGAACGTCTCGGTGTTCTCACGCGACCATTCGCCCGTGACCCACCTACGCTCCATCTTATGAGCCACCGCAGCAGTCGTTCCTGAACCCGCAAAGCAGTCCAGTACGACATCGCCCTTATGGGTGGCAATCTCAATGATGCGGGAGATAAGTTCTTCTGGCTTTGGGGTGTCAAACGGCGTGATACGCGGGAACAACTTGCGAAGATGCGCCTTCGCCTGCCTTGTGGTGTTCACGTCAGTCCAGATAGTTGCCCACGGACGTGTAGGGACTTCTGGTGCCCACTCTCGGATATACGGCACCCATCGTTCGTTATCACCGTCGGGACGTTGCTTCCAAATGAGGTCGCCCTCGGTGTTGTGCTTGGCAACAGCCTCTGGCGCTTTAGACCAGCGTGCCTCACGACCGCCATCGTGTATCGGATAGACCTTTGTGCCGTCTGGCGCTGTGAGCGGATACCACATCGTCGGTCTGTCGGTTCGTAGGCTATCCTTGCCATTCTTCTTCAACAGACGGTCACGATACCGATGCCCGTGGTTATCAACCTGACCGTATGCAGCGAGTATCTCGTCAGCAGGTTGACGCTCCCACAGTTGCTGGCTACCGCTGGTCTTGGTGTAACAGATGATGTAGTCGTGGTCGGGCGTGACAGTCACTTTATTGTCGTTCGGGCTGTCCACCTTCCGCCAAATGAACGATGTGACGAAGCACGAGCGACCGAACACCTCGTCCATCATCGCTTTGCAATAAGCAGCCTCGTCCTCGTTCAGATGCACCCAGACAGAACCTTCGTCTGAGAGCAGTTCGCGCACCTGCAAAAGACGGTCACGCATAGCGGTTAACCATACCGAATGCTCTAGGGCATCCGAGTAGTGGTTGAACATCTTGCCCGTGTTGAACGGCGGGTCGATATATACCAGCCGCACCTTGCCCGCATACTCACGAGCGAACTCAGGGATTTTGGTCAACGACGTTAAGGCGTGAAGCGCGTCACCACGGATGAGTAGGTTGTCCTTGGCTCGTTCCTTCTTGTGATGCACCTTGCCGACCGAGGCGACATCGTTCAAGAGGCGCACTTCGGCTACGCGATAGTCAGATGGTGACGTCCACTCATAACTCTCGTCCTCGTGGGCAAGTAGTCGCTTGTGCTTGTTTGTCCACGTCAGTTCAAGTCGACCAGAGAGCGGCTGTATGTCCTTGTTCTCGGTATCTGACACGAACCCGCCCCCGACTAGTCGTTACGCCCGTTCTTCATAGTATGCCAATACACTGACATCGAACAGGCACGATGCGTCATATTTAGGTCTATCTGTCGGTGTCTTGATGGTTGTATCAGCAATATGCCATTAAACGATTGGTTGCTTTAGTACTACCTTCTTGAGGTACTATCTATGGTGGCTTTGTTATCTAGCAGGAAGGGATATTCCTGATGGCAGACTATAAGTTCGTTGATGCGACCCCACCGACAAGGGCTGGTCGTGGGAAGAGTGATTACTACGCGAAGATGATTGCCGCCTTCGTGAAGTCGGGTAAGCCATCCGTGAAGGTCACCGAGACGGGTCGTAAGCCTTCCACTCTTCAGATTGGTCTTGCGAAGGCGGTCAAAGAGAGTGACCCAGCCGTTCCTGTTCGTGTCAGGAAGAGCGGGGACGATGTCTTCCTCGTTCGCACGGATATGGACGAGTAACCCATCAACTAGATACAGTTTACTTACCAGAGACCCCGACCAGAAGTGGCGGGGTCTCTTTGTCGTTCGGGCATCGTATGATGGAGCCACGAGCCGAGTAATACTTGTTCTCTAGGGGATGCCGTGGAACTGCGACCGCGCAAAGACAGACCGCTTGCGGTCAGTATCAATAGACGCAATCCGAAGGACGAGAGTGACCAGCGCCACACGCTTCGCATCACCGACCCTGAGACCAAGAAGCGGCTTAACTTCGGTGACAAGCCGACTAAAGATGATGCCGTCAAGGAAGCCGAGCGCATCTTCGTTCTCTATGAAGAAGGGCGCTCGCTCATATCGTTGCTGCCAGAGAACAACAAGAAGCGTAAGGCAGTAGAAGCACCAAGAACGCCTGTCAGTAAGGGCGACATTCCTCTCGGTGAATTCATCGATACTCGATATCTACCGAGCCTGAATGTGGAGCCATCTACACGCGCTGACTACCAAATGATGTGTGAGCGCATCAAGAACTATGTGGATGACGCTGCCGAACTTGATGATGAGGGCAACCCGCTGCGTTGGAAGTTTAAGCCACTGAACACAATCACGAACGGTGAGATACATCGGTTCCTCAATGCGTTCCGTAACAACACCTCTGGGAAGTTCTTTGAGAAGGCAAGCAAGACCGACGACACTTACGCGCTGAACTCGGGCGGCAAGAGACGGTCAAAGAACTACGAGCGCAAGGCTGCTCAGAGAGTTCGTCATATCTACACGATTGCAGTGCGGCAAGGATACTTGGCGTCTAACGACCACCCCTACAAGGACGAACGGCTGCCAAAGCGTCCGTCACTTGAGAACGACCCCAAACTAGTTCAGGAAGCCGTAGAGGATATGCTGCGCATCTTGAAGCGCGAAGGTGGGAGAACCAATTGGACGACACCAGAAGATGTCTTGTGGGGTCGTGAAGCCGAGTTCTGGTACTACTTGATACTGACCGCGATGTGGTCTGGTTTGAGGGTCAGTGAACTACTTGGAAGTCAGTATATCGACCTGCTCACCAAGTCCTCTGAGGTCAAGGTCGATACCCAATGGGGCTGGAACGCCAAGAAGGACGCCGATATCAGAGAACGGCTCGTTGACCCCAAGAGTAAACACAGCGCAAGAACAGTCCCTATGCCGAAGACCATATTCCAAGAGGTCTGGGACTGGGCTGAGAAGGTCAGGTTAGTCTCCCCCGATGAGTTGATATTCCCTCGTCCACAAATCCCACATCCCGAATCAGAGAACCCTATGCGAACAGGGTGTTGGGGTTACTGGGGAAGTCCGTCCAACTTCAACCGCAGGTATAGAGAGATGCAGGATAGGGTTTGGGAACTCTACGAAGAGGATTACGCCAAGAGCGGCAAGGTGGCAGTCAAACACAGCCGCAGCCAGAT
The DNA here is from genome assembly GCA_002841275.1 of Actinobacteria bacterium HGW-Actinobacteria-7. Lineage (GTDB taxonomy): Bacteria > Actinomycetota > Coriobacteriia > Anaerosomatales > PHET01 > PHET01. Next base: position 80,831 of record PHET01000004.1, read on the forward strand.
GATGCAGGTGTTCCACGAGTATCGTCATTTGTGGGCGAGCATTTGTATCGTGTCATTCAATCTGGATTTGATGTCGGTCTATAAGTGGGCAGGTCATCACTCACCCGCCTTCACCGCCGAAGTTTATGCGCGTCTCATCAGGCAGGTTCACGACAAAGCGGCTGACAAGATGCGGAATGCTGGGAAGCCCAAACAGACAACGGTCATCTAGCGGGTAGGGAACCTTGCCCGCTGATGGTAAAATCACCAGAGTTCCTTGGGCACGTAGTTCAGCGGATAGAATAATCGCCTCCTAAGCGATAGGTCGCTGGTTCAATTCCAGCCGTGCCCACCAGATAACACAGTGAAGGAAGAGGTCAACTGCCTCTTCCTTCTTCGTTTGTTGGTGTCAGACGGGTTCTCTTCGGTGTTGTATTCTGAACGCGACGAAGAGAGCGTCCCAGAACCTACTTCAGCCACAGTGTAGCCACGGATTAGCCACTTCAGCACTCTAAGCCAGAGAGTGCCAAGCACCACAACACATCTACCTGCGGTTATGGTTCAGCGAGCGCACCAAAGAACAAGTATTCCTAAACCTGGTGTCGGACGTTCGAATCGTCTCGGGGGCACCACAAAGAACAGAAGGTGGGAGAGGGTATGGCCCCTCTCCCACCTTGCGTCTTGGGCGATGGTTGCCACAGAGACTGCTAGGGCGAGCCTCATTCAGCTTGCTCATAAGAGCCGTGGGAATCCGACCATCGGCCTCGGCAACAGTATCGTCCTGGCTGCAGCATGGGACTTGCCCGAACCGCGAATCCGACTGGGCTGCTGATGCCGAACCTCGACAGCCATCTACGCCCAGCCCATCACTCGGTCCGTGCCGTTGCAGAGCCCTCTACGCGAACTCGGCAGGCGCCGCGCGTAGAGCGCGAGTTCGAACCAGCAAACATTCAAGGGTGCTATCTGACGGTGACGTAGTCGTACCCGCTCGACCAAGAGGCCGCATGCGAACTGTCAGCTGGCGCGTAGGCACGGAGTCTCCATTTCCCTGCGTATGGCAGTCGAATCGAGCGTGCGTACTTGGTATATGAGGAGTAGTTGGACGCCTTGGCTTTCACGTAGCCGCCACTCTTCCACGCGCCCCCTACGTATCTGTACTTGTAGATCCTCACTGGATACGAGCCCTTGGTGTGGCGGGGCCTCAATGAACCGTACACTGAGTAGTACTTTGACTTGCTCATTCGCCTGGGGGCTACCGGCGTTCCCACGCGCGCCTTCGGCAACACCGCACAGGAAAGTGTATAGGTGCCCTCCTTGGCTCTACCGTGGACGTCGACGTAGATCGACGTCTCGGACTTCGCAAGCTGGAGCGTGACCGTCTTCGCGGCATTCGTGCCCTCCGAGGCCGTGATCGGAGTGTCGGTCCCAACAGCTGTTGCGTCAGCTCCGAACACCCTCAGCGTGGCATCCAGCCCTAGAGTGGTCGTGAGGGAAACTCTGACCCTACTGCCCGGGGCCACGCTCAGAGCGTAGACGTCGTCGGTCTCCAACACGCCCGCTACCCAGCCGCCCACAACGCCGGGCGTGATAAGCGCACCCGGAATCTCATCATCCACCTCGTAGCTGTGGCTATGTCCCCGTATTTCATAGAAGCCGCTCGCTCTGTAGGCCGCAACGTCGAGGTAGTACGTTCCGCTCTTGTAGCAGTACCAGCCCACCCGGTTTGTACTCTCCGACACGTACCCACCAATCGCATGCGGAGTAGCTGTCCAGATGCTCTTTGCCGAGGGCGCGAAGATTGCCGTATCGAACTGGAGTGGGAGTGGCGCGGAGACATCAAACTCGACGTACTGGCCGAGTTCCATCGGAAACGACCATACGTCGTCAACGTCGCCAAGGTAGTTGAGAAAGTCAGTTGTGATCGCCGATGGCAGCGGTTGTCCGGGAATATCGCTGTTCGGACCGACCCCCGTCACCGCGAACGCCAACAGCGGCGTCAGAGAAACAAAGAGCGTCAAGGCCACGCCAACCAAGAGCCATCTTGCGCGCATTCGCCCACCCCCTGCGATGTTTCTGTTGACTGATACTAGCAGGTCTCTCGGCCGTATTGCGCGCGCCTAGTACGTGGCGTGCGTGATCAGGTACTCCAGATAGCGCGACTTGAACTGTCGGCTCGCCATCGCCTGCTTGATGGGCGGTAGCCGCAGGATGACTCCCAGCACCGCCGCCATTGCGCGATGATTCCAGAGCACACGGTTGTCGAAGATGAGGTCCTGCAGGTTCCCGCGCTCGATGGCCATGACCACGGTGCGGTGCAGGGAGTTCAGCGGTGTGATGACCCGCTGAGGACGCGAGCTCAGGCTCAGCGCTTCTCGGGAACAGGTGCGAACGCACACCGCACAACCCAGACACGTGTCGTCGTCGACTTTGGCCCTCCGCGCCTTCGAGTCACGCCCCTCGTTGGCCGAGACGAGTGACATCACCTCCACCGGACAGGCGCTCACGCACTTCCCACAGCCGTTGCACTTCGATTCGTCCACCACCGGCAAGAAGTTGGAGGTGTGCACCGGGTTCAACATGCCGAACTTCCGAGCGGCAATCATCGCCTCACAGCAACAGCCACAGCAGTTGCAGATGAAGTTGACGCCCTCGCGCACGTTCTCGCCGAACTGCACCAGGTTGTGCTCGTAGGCCTGCTGCAGCAGCTCCATCCCTTCGCTCACCTCGGCCGAGCGGGCGTAGCCGTGCCTGATCAGCGATTGCGCGGAGCCGTTGAAGGTCATGCAGATCTCCATGGGCGCATCGCAGTTGCGATCGACGTGGAGCATCTTGTGACGGCAGTAGCACACGCCGATCCCGCGATGCGTCGCCGTCGAGATGACCTCACTGGCGCGCTCGTAGTCCAGTACGTGCAGCGCGTTGTCGTTCGAGAGAACCGGCTCGTGGACGAAGACGCGCCCCAGCTGCGTCTCGCCTCTCACGAAGAGGTTCCGGATGAACTCCTCCTCGACGTTGAGGTACTGGTAGAACAGCTCACCCAGCACCTTCTGGTCGACGTCGCCGCGCAGACGCATCATCGAGAACTCGAAGAACCCGGCCATCGGCGGCGGCAGGATATAGGTCGTCTCACCTTCCCGCTCGGTGTCGAGAAGAATCGCGCGGCTCGCCAGCTCCTCAAGCACCTTGCGGGTCTCGGTAAGGTCCAGCTTCAGGATCCGGCTGGCCTGGGGAGCGGTGAAGGGCTTGATCGGCAGTCGCGCAACCAGCTCGGCCTCACGCTCGCTGAACAGAATGCTGAGGATCTTGTAGAGCGATTCCGAGGAGGGCGCACCCTGCGGAAAGCGGTTGAGCCGGTCAACTAGTTCACTGTAGCCGGACTTCAAGGTGACGTGCGCCATTCATACCCCCGTAGTCAGAGTCCCGGTTCGAACCTACTCGTCGCCCTTCACAGCAGGATGGTGTGCTGCGCTGCGACTCGTGTCGAGCCTCTTGCCGCCGGGCAACCATGCCGAGGCAAGCAGTCCGAAGAACGCGATGATGGTGCCCACGAGCAATGCCTTGCGGTTCGCGGCGGTGATGGCCGCGTGGCTCACGCGAGTGACCTCGTCTTTGATCTTCTGCGGTACCGAAGCCGGAATCTGCGCGCCGCCACCGAACTCAACCGCCGAGGACTGCTTCGAGACCATGCTTGAGATCTGCGACTTGAACTGCTGCGGAATCACCTTGCTGGCTTCAAGACCGCCCAGCAGTCCGGTCCCGATGGCGCTGATCAGCAGCGCGCCGATAATCGCGGTTCCCAGCGTCGAACCGAGCTGTCGGAAGGTGTTATTGACACCGGATGCCTCACCCGCCTGCTGCACCGAGACAGCAGAGAGCGTCAGGTTGTTGATCTGAGCCAGCACGATACCCAGACCCACGCCCTGGATCACCAGCCCGAAGATGAAGTCCGAGGGCGTCGTGTTCACATTGAGTGTCTGACGCAGAATCAGATATGAAGTCACATTGAGCACCAGCCCGAACTGGATCAGCCGCTTGGCGGGGAACCGTTGTGTGAGAACAGCCGCCGTGGGTGCAGCAATGAATGCGGCGATCGAGGACGGCACCAGCGCAAGGCCCGTGTGGAATGCGTCGGCCCCCCGGACAGCCTGCAGGAACACGGGAATCGAGAAGATGAGGCCGGCCTGACCCATCGCAACGACTCCTGTGGTGGCCGCTCCGGACATGAACTGCCGGTTCGCGAAGAGCTCAAGGGAGACCAGCGGTGTCCTGCCGCTCCGCTCGACCCGGCGCTCCCACAGGAGAAACGCCGTGAGCACGACCAGACCCAGTCCGATGGCGAACGGCGTTATCGAGTAGCCGCCAAGCTGCCAGCTGAGGCCGAACTCCGAGAACGGCGTCTTGGCCTTCCACCACCCGTACGTGCTCGATTCGATGATGCCGAAGACCAGAGTGAACAACCCCACCGAGGAAAGCAGCACGCCCAGCCCGTCGAGAGTCGGCTTCTCCTCGACGTCATAGCACTCATCGATCATGACCGAGCCGATCAACAGAACCGCGACCACGAACAGGTTGATGCGGAATCCCCAGCGCCAGCTGTAGTTGGTGGTGAGCCAGCCGCCCAGGAGCGGACCGATCGCAGTCGACGCGCCCGCCACGCCGCCCCACACACCGAACGCGATCGCACGGTCGCGGCCTCGGAACTTCGACACCAGCAGCGAGGCAGTCGCGGGCATCATGAGCGCTGCGCCCACGCCTTCGATGATCGACTCGCCGGCGATGAGCACAGGCACGCTGTTCGCGATCGACGCGATGAACGACCCGATACCAAAGAGGATCGCGCCGAACATGAACATTCGCTTGCGGCCGAACAAGTCTCCCAACCGGCCACCAGTGATCGTCAGCGCAGCCAGCGTCAGCGAGTACGCAGTGATGACCCATTGCACCTTCTGGATGTCAGTGTGCAGATCGCTGATGATCGCTTTGAGCGAGACGTTCAGCAGCGTCGCATCGATCAGGATGATCGCGAGCGCAAGGCTCAAAACGAGCAGGCTGCCCCACTTCTGGAAGAACGTCTCGTCTTCTCGGCAGGTAGCGGCAGGGCGGTTACGGGGCAAGGGGTCTCCTCGGCGTCGAAACGGGATGAAATCCAAGAATAGTATGCCCATATGCACGACTTCGTCGGTTCAAACGCCGCCTGCACTTGAGCCGTTGCCTTTGAGGGTCGATAGTGTGTCTAGAACTCAACAAGAATGGGCGCCCGCAATGAATGAAACTGCAACGGAATCCGGCGACCGTCGAATCCTCACTGGAGATGAAGTCGATATCCAAGGAGTTCTCGACTCGTTCCCCCAGTACGTCATGATGGTCGACTCCGATCACACGATAGTCATGGCGAACAAGTGCCTCTACGACACCTTTGGTTTGCGGCCAGCGGAGGTGGTTGGAAGCTACTGCCCCAAGGCGATCCACAATCTGGACATCCCCTTCGAGGGCTGCCCGGTCGAGGAGGCACACGAAACCGGCCAGAGCGTGGAGCGCGAGCTCTACGACGAACCTACAGACCGGTGGATGAAGTCAGCCGCCTACCTCACCGATCTGATGACACAAGAGCACAAGACCGTCTACCTGCACGTGGTCCAGGACATCACCGAGAAGAAGAGGGCCGATGAAGCCCTGACCCAGCTCCGCGCCAGTCTCGAAGAAACGGTGGCTCTGCGCACTGAGGAGCTGGAACTGGCGAACTTGGAACTCCAGAGGGAGAACCTCGAGCGGCGCCGCGCCGAAGCCCGCATTCGGCAGCTGGCGTACTACGACACCTTGACCGGCCTGCCCAACAGGACGAGCTTCAGCGATCTGCTCTCCCGGGAGATTGACACCACAGACGCCCAAGGCAAGAAGCTCGGCATCGCACTGCTCGATCTCGACGGCTTTAAAGCGGTGAACGACACGACCGGTCACGACGCTGGCGACGCCTTGCTGCGGTTGGTCGGCAAGAGGCTCGAAGAGGCGACCCGGGCCAATGATGTTGCGGCCAGAATGGGCGGCGACGAGTTCCTGTTCATCCTCACCGAGATCGAGGACCCTGAGGCCCTTGGGGCCATCGCGCAACGTCTTCTGGACGTGTTCGCCGAGCCGTTCCTTGTCGACGGGAAGCAGTTCCCCGTGACGGCAAGCGTTGGAGGTGCGCTCTACCCCGACGACGGTACCGACGAGATCACCCTGATGAAGCGAGCAGACCTCGCGATGTATCGGGCCAAGAGCATGGGCAGGAACCAGTACTTCAGACTCCCCGTCGACGAGCCCTCCGCGAACTCAGACTAGCGCGGGCCGGGCCGGCGAATGCACCTGTCGCGCTACGCCACCTGCACCTCATCGCGCATCACAAGCGTGAAGGCGGCAACCACCTCGGGGTCGAACTGCAGTCCAACGCGCTCCTCGATCTCGACCTTGGCCTCGCGGGGAGTCCGACCCTTCCGATACGGGCGGTCGGTGATCATCGCATCGTAGCTATCGGCGACCGCGAGCACGCGCGCACCTAGCGGGATATCCTCGGCGGCGACACCGTGATAGCCGGAACCGTCGTAGTACTCGTGATGGAAGCGCACGATGGGAAGCACTTCTTTGAGCATCCCGCCCATCGGTTCGAGCATCGATGAGCCTTTGGTCGTATGAGTCTTCATGTGGTTCCACTCCTCAGGGGTGAGCGCGCTTGCCTTCGTGAGTACCCCGAGGTTGATGTCCAGTTTGCCAATGTCATGAAGCAGTCCGGCGACTCGGATATCCTCGGCGTCGGCCTCGCTCATCCCCATGCTCAACGCAATCTTCTTGCCTAGCACCGAAACACGCACCGAATGGTCCTGCGTGTAGTCGTCAACCGCGTCGATGAACTTCGCGACGATTTCCAGGATGCCCTCGTATGCTTGCTGAAGGTCCCTGGCCGACTGGGTCTTCAGGTCGTAGAGGGTGCCAACGACATATGCGGTCACAATCAGGAATGCACCCCAGAGGAAGATGTTCAGACCGGGTATGGCGACACTTCCACTGAACAGGTCAGGGCTGATCACCGCATACAGCCCGATGAGAAGCACCGCCACGACACCCGCGAGGACGCCTCGACGCCGGCCAAGGAAGTAGGCCGCCAAGAGCACTGGAATGTAGAAGAAGTTGAGGAATGCGAGCTTGTTGCTGGCGATCAGCACCGTGTAGGCGGCACCCATCGTTAGCACTGCAACGAGAACGATCTCGAAGTTGTCGAATAACACCCGCTTTACGCGCTCCATCGTTGGTTCCCCTCGGCCACGTCCGGCGACCAAACCCCCAGCGATCATCGGCCGCTACTTATGAATCCTCGTCTTGTATCGGTAGCGTCTCGCAGAAACATGAGCGAGCCTGAAGCGCCGAGCGCCTAGAGTCGCCGTGTCGCTACGCCAAGCGCCTCGGCCGCCTCGCCGATACTTGCCGCTCCCACTGTCTCTGCGCACACGAGAGCGACGCGCGCGCACGCCTGGGCGTCACTCGCCGCGTCGTGGTGCATCAGCCGGATACCGCAGTGGTCGCACACCGTGTCCAGTTTATGGTTGCCCAGGTCCGGCAATGCCTTGCGGGCGAGATTCACCGTACAGGCGTATTCGTATCGCGGTGCATTGAGGTCCCGGCTGTCGATGAGCGCGCCTAGGACTCGCATGTCGAACGCCGCGTTGTGCGCGAGCAGCCGTCGCCCCGCCAGTTGCGGGCCGATCTCCCACCACAGCTCCTCGAAGTCTGGAGCGTGCTCCGTATCCTCGGGAGTGATGCCGTGGATGAGCGTGTTGCGATACTCGTACTCGTTGAACGGCGGGCGAATCAGCCAACTTACCGTCTCGACGATCTCGAGCCCATCGATCAGGGCGATGCCCAGGGCGCAGGCACTGGTTGCCTCACGCGAGGCGGTTTCGAAGTCGATGGCGACCCAGAGGTCGTGGGGCATACGGGTTCCTCGGCGATTCTGAGAGCGTGCGGGCGCGGACCATTCTACGCCGCGCGCCCCTATTCGCTCAGAAGCGCGACTACCTCCGCGTCTTCTGTCTGGCTGAAGTCGTTGTAGAACTGGCCCACGGCCGAGAACCACGCCGGTACCTCGACCGCCACCACCTCGTCCACATGGCTCGACATGGTCGCCAGAGTGTTTGGAGGGGCCACCGGCACCGCAACGACGACTCGAGACGCACCCTCGCGTGCAAGCCAGTCGGCTGCGGCCATCGCGGTCAGACCGGTCGCCAGGCCATCGTCGACCAGAATCGCGGTGCGACCCTGCAGATCCAGCGGCGTACGTCCCGCCCTGAAGGTCGCGATTTCGTGCCGGATCTTGCTCAGTGCCACACCTGAGAGCCTGCCTACTTCCTCGGGAGACAAGCCCGCGGCAGGGTTGGGCAGGACAACACCATCAGGGGCGACCGCGCCCACGGCATACTCGGGGTGATCTGGCGCGCCCACCTTGGCGGCCGCAACGATGTCGAGCGGCAAATCGAGTGCTCGGGCGACCTCCGCTGCAACAACAACGCCTCCACGGGGTATACCTAACACGATTGCGCCGTCAGCTCGGTGGTAGGACTTGAGCTGCGCGGCGAGTCTCTGCCCGGCTTCCTTGCGGTTTGCGAACACGACACATCACCTCTCGAGATGATGTGTTCCACTCACGCGCAGGTGCCAAGCGGGACGATGGCGAATAGAATGACGGAGAGGGAGCGCCGCCGGCCACGGTCGCGTGCAAAACAATTAGGTAGGAGGGGCTATGGCAGACGCTGTCGAGACGCGCACCTCAGGGGATCGCGCCGCGAAGCTGTTCATGCTGTCCGCGGTGGGGTGGCTACTCTTCGGAGTGACCTTGGGGCTTATCCAGGCATTGGAGTTCATCGCGCCCGACTTCCTGGCCGGTATCCCGTGGCTGGTCTTCCCGCGAATCCGCCAGGCGCACGTCAACGGGCTGGCCTTTGGCTGGCTATCGATGGCGATGATGGGTGGCTGGTACTACATCGTTCCGCGCCTCACGCGCACCAAACTCTACTCACAGACTCTGGCGCTGGTCACCGGCTGGCTGTGGAACGTGGCCCTGGCGATCGGCGTCGTTGGCGTCACGCTGGGATGGACCCAGGCCCGCGAGTACGCCGAGCTGGCTTGGCCGGTCGACATCGGCATCGTCGTCCTGCTTCTGCTCACAGGCTTCAATATCTTCATGACCATCGCCCGCCGAGAAGAGAAGGATCTCTACGTCTCTCTGTGGTACATCATGGGCACGCTCATCTGGTTCCCCATCGTGTTCTCGATCGGAAACGTCATCTGGGCACCACCCACCGGCGCTCTGGCTGGTCTCAACGATGCGATCTGGGGCTGGTTCTACGGCCACAACATCCTCGGACTCTGGTTCACAACAGGATCGATCCCGATTCTGTACTTCATAGTCCCCAAGGAGGTGAAGCGCCCGCTGTATGGCTACAAGCTCGCGCTCATCGCCTTCTGGTTCCTCGCGTTCTTCTACTCGGCAGTCGGTACGCACCACATCCTGCAAGCGCCGGTGCCCGAATGGCTCAAGACCATCTCGGTCATCACGTCGATCGGGCTGCTGATTCCCGTCGCGGCGTTCGTGGTGAACATCTTCATGACGATGCGTGGCTCGTGGCGAGTGGCGTTCTACTCGATTCCACTGCGGTTCGCACTGACCGGCGCGTTCTGGTACTTGGCGGTCAGTTTTCAGGGTTCACTTCAGGCGTTGCGCGGGCTGAACCAATACGTGCACTTCACCAACTGGAGCGTGGCGCACGCACACCTCGCGTTGCTCGGCTTCGTGGCCTTCTCCATGTGGGGCGGTGTCTACTACATGATGCCGCGCATCACCGGTAACCCCCTGTACTCCGAGCGGCTGGGCTGGACCCACTGGTGGCTGACGACCTTCGGGTTCATCGGCTTCTTCCTCGTGCTGACAGCCGCTGGTCTGGTACAAGCGGCCGGGTTCTCGCGTGGGATTCCCATCATTCAGATACTGCCGGGCATCGAGCCTCTTTTCATCGGCCGAGCAGCCACAGGCACGATCATCATCTTCGGGCAGTACCTCTTCGCCTACAACATCATCCGCACGCTGAGAGGTAACCGCGCCACCAGTGAAGTCCCCGAAGTGTCCGCTGCCGATAAGCCCGCGGCATCCGCCGCGTCGGCGACGGCGTAGAAGGGAGTCCGAAGATGCACATGTCACCTCGCACAATCATCATCGGCGGGCTCGCCGTGGTTCTCTCGGTAGTCGCCGTGGTCGTGTTCCTGCCGTTCGCTGTGTTCCGGCCAACACCCACGGTCACCACGCTGAAGTACACCGCACTCGAACAAGAAGGTCTCGAGCTCTACAAGTCCAACGGATGTATGTACTGCCACAGCCAGTTCACTCGCCCCCACGATCACAACACGTCGCGGGTGAGCGTCGCTGGTGAGTATGTCTACGACCAGCCGCACCAGCTGGGAACACTTCGCACCGGACCGGACCTCGCGAACATCGGATTCAAGCGGGGCGACCGCTGGGAGATGGATCACCTGCTCAACCCGCGCAAATACACTCCGAACTCGATCATGCCCGCCTTCAGCTACTTGAGCGAGCATCAGCTCGAGGCCCTGGTCGCCTACCTCAATCGCAAGGGCAACAAGCGAAACGCCTCGACGGACCTCATGATTCCCGCCGAGTATGACGACGTGAAGCAGCCGCTCGAACTGAGCATCGAGACATGGAACGCAGGCCGCAAGATCTACGCGGAGCGGTGCCTGACCTGTCACGGATGCGCGGGCAAGGGCGACGGCCCCTACGCCTACATCAATAACGCCAGACCCGCCGACCTGCGGCAACCGCGGTTCAAGGGCCTGGATGCCAACTTCTTCTTCTGGCGACTTCGCGAGGGCGTGCCCGGTACCGTCATGCCTCAGTGGGAGGAATCGCTTTCGACCACCGAGATCTGGCAGGTCATCGCCTTCATCCAGGGCGGGTTCATGGACATGGTGCCGCACTTCACCGACGAAGGTGACCTGCCGGCGGACTATGCCAAACTCACAGACCCGCTCAAGCGCGACGATGCGAACCTCGACGCGGGCAAAGCGATCTTCAACATGAACTGCGCGTTCTGCCACGGGTATGGCGGCATGGGAGACGGCCCGGACGCTGCCGGCCTCGCGCCCGCGCCGCCCAACTTCCACGACACCGCAACCTACGCGGAATGGACGGCGCCGGACTACTTCTGGCGCATCAGCGAGTCGATTCCCATGCGCGCGATGCCCCAGTGGAAGTACGTACTCGACGAGAAGCAGCGCTGGCTCGTGAGCAACTACGTCCGAGACGTACTCATCTTCCCGCCTGCGGAGGCCGAGCCCGTCGATCCGACGATACCGACTGCAGTCGAAGCCATGACGATGCCCAAGGGCGCCGACATCATGAAGGGTCGCGAGGTCTATCTGAAGCGGTGCTTCACCTGTCACGGCGATGCCGGCCAGGGGGAAGGTCCCTCCTCGGTGGTACTGCGTCCGACACCCGCCAACTTCACCGACCCGGACGTGGACGAGATTCCCGATTTCGAGCTGTTCTGGAAGGTCACGATGGGGCTGAGCAACTCAGCCATGCCGCAGTGGGGCCTGCTCCTGTCCGAGCAAGACCGCTGGAACGCCCTGCTCTATGTGAAGAAGACCTTCGTCGCCCCGAGCGAGCCCCAAGACGTCAGCGATGAGCTGCCCGTCGCCTACCAAGCGCTCGAGCCGACCGTCGAGGACACGACAAGCGCTCGGGCGGCTGGGAAGCTCGCTTACGAGGCCTTCTGCTCGGAGTGCCACGGCCCCAAGGGGCTGGGCGACGGCCCGTATGGACCCGCGCTCATGCCGACGCCCGCCAACCTCGCCGAGGACCCGGCGTCAGTCTCCCCCGCCGAGTGGTGGTACTGGCGCCTCGACCAGGGCGTCGTGGGCTTCGACGGCAAGACACCTCATCCCACCGCGATGCCCGCGTGGCGCTTCATCCTCACCGATGAGCAGAAATGGGACATCATCTTCTACGCCCGCGATCTCGTGGGTGCCAAGGATGGTGCTCAGTAATGGATCTCGCCGTCTACATGATCATCGCCACATGTACGGTCTTCGCGACGATCGCAGCGGTGACGCTGGCCTGGTCGTTCGCGGCCGGCCAGTGGCGCGACCTCGAGCACAATGCGAACATCGTCCTGGCCGATGACGACCCGTATCCGGGCACGCGCCCGGCACATCCGAACGGAGCGTGATCACGCATGCCCGCACAGCAGACCGGCGCGATCTGGTGGGCCCTGGGCGTGGGTGCCGGGTTCATCGTCGTCATCTACTTCCTCATAAGCTCTGCGTGGTTTCGCAAGGCGACAAACGACGCGGTTCCCGTGTCCGATGAACTGCCCGAACCGACCCAGCCCATCCACGAATACCCTGAAGGGCTGGCCGAGGCGCATGGGAAAGTGCCGGTGGTGCTTAAGATCCTCATCGGCAGCTTCCTCGTCTTTCTGGTCTACTACGTCGCGCAGTTCCTGATTGCCATGAACGGCACGCTGGGTACTTTCGACCGATACCTGACCAAGTAGCGAGGCAGCTCATGGATATGGGTGCCAGCGGCCAGATGGCCGGACTTGCGAGCGCCGGCCTCTGGGCGGTGTTCCTGCTCGGACTCACGGGCGGGTTCGGACACTGTTTGCTCATGTGCGGTCCGCTTGTCTCGGCAGCCTCACTTGCCGAGGGATGCGGCGTGCGCGGAGCCGCTGGCGCTGAGCGCAAAGCGTTGCGCTTCCAGGTGGGCTACCACACAGGACGGCTCATCACGTACGTGCTCATTGGAGCGGTGCTGGGGCTACTGGGCGACGCAGGTGCTCTCACCGGGCTGGAGTCCGCGGCGCGCGTCGGCCCACTCTCTCTGTGGGTGAAGGTGATCGCCGGCCTGCTGACGCTCGCCGCTGGCGTGGCGCTTCTGATCGGCTCGCTACGTGGCCGCGGCGTGAAACTGCCCGAACCCACGCGTGCGATTGCCGGCTCCCGCTGGTTCTCGGCTGCCGTGTCATCACTGCTCGAGCGCGGGCCCCGCTGGGGCCTCGGTCTTGGCATGTTGATGGGGCTGCTCCCGTGTATGCCCCTGCTTCCGGTCGAGCTCACCGCGCTGGCCTCCGGCAAGCCTCTGTGGGGCATGCTGATCATGCTGGCCTTCGGTTTGGGCACCGTGCCTGCACTTGCGGGTTTCGGCGTCGCCAGCGGGCTTGTAGGAGCCCGAGCGAGGGGTGCTGCTGTGCTGGCATCAAGCGTTCTGGTCATCGCACTCGGCGCCATTGTGACCTGGCAAGGGTTCGCACTGGCGTTGGGCGCCTGAGCGATCGTGTGCGCCCAAGCGACGCCTCGCGAGAACAGTCCTGACGAATGCGACCTGTGTGGGCTGCCGTTGCTGGGTCGCCCGCTGCGCTCCGGCGACCAGGTCTTCTGCTGTGAGGGCTGCAAGCGCGTCTGGACCGCCGCGGGCGACAACGGCTTCGCCGAGCTGCTGAGCGCGCCCCGAGACCGAGCCGCCCGTACGGCCAGCGCGTCTTCTCGGAAGGCCGCTGCGGCGGCGGCTGCAGGGGCCCGCCGCGAGACGCTTCAGATCGGCGGCATGTGGTGCTCGTCGTGTGCGCTGGTGCTGGAGGACGCACTCTTGGGCGTGGATGGAGTTCTGGATGCCGAGGTGAGCTACGCCGCCTCACTTGCCCGCGTCACCTGGGATCCCGAGCGGACCGATCAGATCTCCGTGGTGGGTCGGGTGGACCTGCTGGGTTATCAGGCGCGTCCGGCCCGCTTGGCCGAGTCGACCTCTCGCGACGCTGAAGACGCGTTCTTGCGCTTCTTTGTTGGTGTCGCGGTGGGAATGTGGGCGGTCTGGCCGACGCTCTTCCTCCTGTACCCTGCCTTCGTTCGCGGTCAGTACGCGTCGGTCCAGCGTGTCGAAGTCCTCACCGGGGTGTTCGCCTTGGTGGTTCTGCTCTACACGGGATGGCCGTTTCTCGCCGGAGCGTGGCGCGCTGCCCGCGTGGGGCGCGCAACGATGGACACGCTCGTCGTACTGGGCACCTGGACCGCATGGGTCTTCAGTGCGTGGGCCACATGGAGTTCATCGGCTCCCACGTATTTCGAAAGCGTCGCGATGATCCCAACGATCGTGATGCTGGGTCGCTGGATCGAAGCGCTCGGCCAGCGCGACGCGACGCGCTCACTGGTAGCACTGGCCCAGACCGAAGCCGCCCAAGACGCCTGGGTGGTGCGCGCCGCGAATGCTCTGGACGAGACACAGCGCGTGCCACTCGAAACGGTGACGGTTGGAATGCTTGTGGCCGTGCGCGCCGGTGAACGTGTTCCTGTGGACGGCAGGATCGTGTCGGGCTCAAGCGAGCTCGATCTCTCACGACTGACGGGCGAGCCACTACCCGCGACAGTCGGCGTGAACGATGAGGTGTGGGCCGGTTCGATCAATCTCGCCGGCACCGTGGTGATCCGCGTCGAGCGTGTGGGCGCCGAGACGCTCTCGGGACGGCTCGCTTCGATAGCGGAGGACGCCGTATTCGCGAAGTCCAACGTCCAGCGTCTCGTCGACCGGATCGCTGCGCTGTTCGTGCCTGTCGTGCTTGCGACCGCAGCCGTCACACTGCTGATCACGGGCTTCTCGGCTGGCATCGCGGTGGGCGTCAGCCGTGCGGTCGCGGTGCTGGTGGTCGCTTGCCCGTGCGCGCTCGGGCTCGCCACGCCGCTCGCCATTGCGAATGCGGTCGGTGCGGGTGCGCGCCAGGGGATACTGATTCGCGGAGGACTGGCGCTCGAGCGCGCGGGGATGCTGGCGCTCGTAGCGCTCGACAAGACGGGGACCCTGACGCAGGGGCGCCCTGCGGTCACCCGCGTCCTGCCGACAGGCGACGGCCCCGACGCCGAAGACGAGCTGCTTGCGGTGGCCTCAGGCTTAGAGGCCGGAGAGACGCATCCGGTGGCCCGGGCGATACTCGAGGCGGCGCGCTCGCGTGACGTTACACCTCGGGCGCCATCGGCCGCCGAACGAATCGCGGGCATGGGCATCTCCGGTGAGACGGACGGGCGTGTCGTGCTGGCCGGGAGCGAGCAGTTGCTCGCGCAGCACGGTCTGCATCCACCGGCCGCTCTGGCTGAGTCCGTGGCGCGAGAACGTACTGCGGGCCGCATCGCCATCTGGGTTGCATCTGACGGCCGCGTATTGGGTGCGCTCGTGCTCGCCGACCCCATCAGATCTGAGGCGGCGCCGGTCATCGAACAGCTGGCGGCCCGCGGAGTGAGCGTCGCCGTCGTGAGCGGAGACTCGCAGGCCACGACCCAGTCGGTGGCCGATGAACTCGGAATCGCGAGCGCTTACGGCGAGGTGATGCCGCACGACAAGGAGCGCGTCGTGGCCGAGCTGGGTGCCGCACTCTCAGCAGATGCCCATTCCGACCGCGCACCGACCGTCGCGTTCGTGGGCGACGGCATCAACGATGCTGCTGCTCTCGCCGCTTCAGACCTCGCGGTGACGGTGGTTGATGCCAGCGATGTCGCGCAGCTCGCAGCCGACGCGGTGCTACTCGACGCCGAGAGGCCCCTCGCCGCGCTTCCCGCGCTCGTGGACCTGTCGCGGGCGACCAGCCGGATCATCACGCAGAACCTGGTGTGGGCGTTCGCCTACAACGCAGTGACAGTGCCGCTGGCGATACTCGGCCTGCTCTCGCCGATAGCCGCCGCCGTGGCGATGGCACTGTCGTCTCTGGCCGTGGTGGCCAACTCGTGGCGGCTGCAAGGCACGCCGACCACGGTGCGAACAAGGTGAGGTATGTTCGCACACACGCAACCCCAGATCATCTGCGGCATGCCCGCAGGGAGCCCGTAGCACAACAACGTCCGCACCGACGTCACCTCATGCGCTGATCCTACTGGTCGCGGCAGTGTGTTGCGGCACTCTCTCCCAAGCGCCTGACTGCCGAACCCACAGGTGCTCTTCGTGGACTCCGCATCGCTCAACGGCGAACGTGGCGGAGTTGAACTCACCCCATATGATGGCGACAAAGTCGCCTTCTCCAACAAAGACCTCGCGATTCGCGAAGTCCAAGTCAGTGGCCAGTCGACAAAAGAACTCGCTGGCTATCCACGTCCCGTACTGATGGATTCCAGCGACCACGATTGTCTTGATTCCCTCCGGATCAGTAAGTCGCAGCACAATTGCTGAGTCGGACTGCAGGGCGTCCTGCGCATCGAAGCGGTCCCCCGGCGCAAGCCCCGCGGCCTCCCTGTATGCGCGCTCGGCCTCAGACGACACTGCGGTCTTGAGTTCACAGATCCACAGTTTCTTCGTCGGAGAATCGGGAACCTGCCCGCCGTGTTCCCACGCTCTATAGTCATCCGCAAACCAACAGGGAAGGTCAATTCCGTCGAAAGCAGGAATACCGGGGGTTGTGTCGTCAGTGAGGTCAAGAGCCGGCGCCAACCGGCCGAGTGCTGGGTTTCTCTGCGGAGAACACAGGTACACCGCATCGCCGCGTGTCAGCGGCTCAGCCGCGCTCACTCCGCCATCCTCCGAGGCCATGAGAACGGGCCAGAAGTCGAGCCTATCTTGCCCCAAGAAGCCTTGAAGCACGTGGAGCGCATTATAGTCCCCGGCAGGGATGAGTGGGAGTGGCCTCTGCTCATAACGAACGGGGACCACGCACTTGTATCTCCGAGAGCCCTCTTCGTCCAAGGAAAAGAAGTGCCTCACGAACTCCTCCCTGACGGCCTCTGCGTCGAGTTTGCGCGCCGTACTGCGGGTATCGAGCCCTATGGCCCTGAGTTGCTCCAGCTGCGCCGCTTGTCTCTTGGCGACAAACAACGCGACGACTATCGCAGCAATCCCGAGTACTACCGGAATTGCAGCGCCGAGCCAGACCATTAGCGTTCTCAAATCCCCTCCCCCATCCGAGCCGAAGCGGTAGCCCGTCCGACCGCACGCGGCCACATCCACGACCCATTCGTGAAGACCCCCCACTGCGCGCGCATCGAGTCCCCCAACACTCCTAGCGTCAGTATTGAGCATAGTCTCTCACATGCCTCGGCAGCCCAGTATCCCGCGCCCAAGGATCACGGGCTACGCTCATGAGTCGTGCCCCCCTCGCATGCTGCGCATCCCGCCGGTGCTGGCAATGCGTGCCCGCCGTCGCGCCCCGCTGGAGGCTCCCGTCTCCCTTGAGACATTCAGGGGTAAGACGGATCCGCAACGGCGTGAATGCTGGATCTCAGATACGCGTTGTCTGAGCATGACGACGTGAGTACGGGGCTTCGGCCTAGCAGAGCGTTCACGCTACGCTGCGGTCGAACGAGGCCTCGCCCACTCTCCCAGGAGCACGCCCCGCACCATCGGTACCTTGGTAATCGCCCATGTGAGCGCAGTCGATGCTGCAATCGTGAACGCGAATGTCGCAAGAACGCCGGGCACCCCCTCAGCGAAGTGCACGCGCAGGAAGAGCCATTGCGAACAGTAGACACCTAGGGTGAGACGGCCAAGTGAGTCGAGTCGGACCTTGCGAGCAAGCGGCTCGGCAAACTTCAGGAGCGCTGCCGAGAATCCGATGCCCGGCAACCCGGGGATGAGCTTGGCGAGGCTGTTGCCATAGAGGCCAAATGACGGCATGGCGCGCAGTACCGGCACTGCGAACAACGGGTAGAGCAGCAGCGGTGCCCAGCGCATGAGGGGCCGGCCGGGCTCAAGGGTTCGCTTCCACTCACCCCATGCATACCCGGCTGCGAAGAAGATCCAATACGTGAGTGTCTTGAGCAGACCGAAATCGGCATCGATTCCCAACCGATCGCGCAACCAGAGCAACGCAGCGAAGCCCAGCCATCCGACTGCCGCCATCAGCAACGGCCGCGTGCGAAGGGGGAATAGCACCGCCAGCGCAATCGAGCACAGCAGAAGCGACGGCAGATACCAGAGACCTGCCGTGGGTGACGCGATCGTCTTGCCCAGATAGCCAGCGAGACCTGACAGCAGCTCGACAGGCGGCTGGTCGCCCAGCGTGCTCGCGCGAAGCGACAGGAAGAAGACGGCGTGCCACGCGAAGAACGGTACGAGCAGCCTTACCGCACGCTTGCGCAGCCATGCGGGCAGTGAACCACGCACTCGCCCAGGCAAGACGTATCCGCTCAGGAACATGAACAGCGGCATCTCGAATGCGGTAAGCAGCAGGTAGAGCGAGTTGTCAGCCGGATGGGACGCGTTGCGCAACACTGCATGACCCATCACCACGCATGTGATTGCGAACCCCTTGAGCGCGTCGACGGCGAACAGCCGCTGTGAACCCTGAGCCGGCGCGGTCACCTCGACACTCCCTACGGCCTCAGCGCGCAGCGGTCGAGCGTCACGAGCGTCGAACCCGCGACCTCCCGCTGCAACAGCTCTGCGGTCTCGGGATGGCAGGTGAAGAAGATGACCTGCCGCATTCGCGCCAGCTCTCCTACTGCCAGCGCAGATCCGGAGCGCCGCTCGGGGTCGAAGTTCACCACGACGTCGTCCATCAGGATGGGCAACATCTTGCCCATTTCCCCCAGCGAGCCGATGAGTCCGACCCTCAGCGCAAGATAGAGCTGCTCCGCGGTCCCCCGCGACAGCTCCTCGGATGACCGCACCACCCCCTGCTCCGAGATTACCGATATGCCTGTTCCATCGAGCGGGACGCGCACGTCTCGGTATCGACCGCTGGTCATCGCCGAGAAGACCCGCGCCGCCGTGCGTACGACCTCCGGTTGCCGCTCTGCCTCGAAACGCTCACGAGCACGGTCGAGCAGCCTCACCGACAGCGCGAGTACGGTATACCGCTCTGCCGCCTTCACGGCCTCAGTACGCAGCCCCTCGAGCTCCTGACGCGCGCGGGCCATCCGATCGTCGCGCCCTTCGTCGTCGAGACGACCACGGAGGCCCGCAACCTCATCGGCAAGGGCCTCGTAGGTCCGCCGAACCTCGGCAAGCTCCTCTTCTATCAAGGCAGACTTGTCCTCGAGTTGCGCCAGCGTGTCGGCCGAGTCCAACCCGCGCGCATTCGCAATCTCACCTAGGACGGACTGTAGCTGCTCAAGTTGCACTTGAGCCGCACTCTTCTCTGCCTCAAACGAGTGGATTCGCGCCAGAAGCTGGCTCCGATCGTCACGCACGCTATGGGCCCGCTCGAGCGAAGCGCGTGCGCGCGCCGCCAGTTCGAGCGCCCCGGTGAGGGTGGGGATCTGGCCCGCAGTGTCATCGAAGCTCTTGACCACATCGACAAGGCGGACGACCCATGCTTCCGCAGCGGTGCGCTCACGTGTCGCCGTCGCCAGATGGGCATCCCTAGTGGCTGCCAAGCGGCGGCGTTCCTGCGCTGCCGCCAGAAGCTCGCGGACGGCCACAGGGTCCTCTCCCCAATCGACGAGCCCCCGCGCCTCGAGCCACGACTTCCACTCGGACTCCAGTCGCTGCACCGTGTCGGCCGCCTCTGTAGCGACCTGCCTCTGCGCCAAGGCTTCGGTCTTCAAGCGCGCCGATTCGGCACTCAGCGATGCCACCGGTGAACTCGCAACCGGACGGCGCACTAGCAGAAGGGCACCCGCGACGACCACGAGCGCGCCCAGACCGGTGGCTATCCACTGCGCCGTCAGAACCCCCGCCACCGCCGAGCCGACTCCAACCACAACGGCCGCGATGCCGGCAGCCAGCGGCCGCCTTGTTCGAGCGTCACCCTGATGCTGCTCCTGTTCGAGCTGGGCGGCCTGCTGTGCACGCGCCTCGGCCTGCTGCGCTGAACGGTTCTCCGAGTCGCTGACCCGACGAGCATCGCTCAGCTGATCGCGCCAGCGCTCGACCGCCGCACGGTCCTCCGCCGAATCGGCGATGGTCTCGGGCACCGCGGGCAGTGCCGCAATCGTCCGATCAACCGATGTCGCATCTGCATCCGCAACTGCCAACGCATCAACTCGCGCCCTGAAACCGGATGTCTCATCGAGTACGGAGTTCAAGGCGGGTCCTGCCGCGAGCAGACGCTCGTCGACATCGATGAGTTCCGCGCTCCGCCGAGCATCGCCGATGCTCTTGTCCAGTTCCGCCACCGAATCACGCACGTCAGCCATCTGCTTGGCTACGGCCTGGACCTGCTGGAGGTCACGGGCCAGCGCCCGCGCTGCGGAATCAGCCTCGTCACGCTGCTGCTTCAGCGGCAACAGCCTCTCGCTGAGTTCGTTCAGCCGCAGTTGCTCTGCCGCATAGCTCGCGGCCTCAGACTCCAGCGCCCGGATGTGCTCCCTCAGGCTCTTGATGCTCGCTGCCAGGGCGTTGAGTTGCGGCTTGCTCGCTCGAGGCGAGTAGATCTCGCTCGCGAGCGCCTCCACCTGTCTGCGGACGTCGATCGGGTTGACCTCGAGCCCCGTTCCGGCAGCGTAGAGCCGCGCCACAACGCCTGCGCTCTCGGCACTTCCTATCTGCGCCAGCTCGTCGAGGCCGAATCCGAACACGACCCGAAATGTCTGCTCACTCACCCCGCCCACGATCTCATCCAGCAATCCTGGGCGCTCCGGGCCGCTGAGGGCGATCACCTTGTACGGCCCTCGCTTGGGGCCTTCGGTGCGCTCGATCGCCCACGTTCCAGCACTGTCCGAGAAGACCAGACGGGCGGCCCTGCCGCCGGACGGCGGCAGATAGCCGTTCTCCTTGGCATTGGCGTACGGGTAGCCATAGAGCACGTGTCGTGTGAGCGCCGTGAAGGTGGACTTCCCGGACTCGTTGGGCCCCAAGACCACGGTGAGCCCGGCGCCTAAGTCCGCCAGACACCCATTCTCCAGTGCACCGTAGCGGAGCGCTTCGATGTTGGTGAGGGTCATCGGCCGTCCCCCCCACCGAGAAGTTGATCCAGTGCGATATCCCGCGCCTGTTCGAGTACGAGAATGGGGTCTGCGCTCGATTCGTAGCCCCCCAGGGTCGTCGCAAGCGGCGCCGTGATCTGGCCGAGCAGCTGTTGGACCGCATCCGGGTCTTCCGCCAGTTCGTCGGTGATGCGCAGGAGTTCTGCAGCGAAGTCCGGACCGCTGCGCACCTCGTCGAGATCGATGGCACCGGCGGTTCGAACGTCGAGCCGGTCGACCCACACCCATGGTGTTGCCGAGGACTGCTCGGAACGGAGCTCAGCCAGCAGGGCATCGAGCACACCGGGGCGCACGAGATCGGCATGCGCCGCAGTCCTGCCCACCAGCGCGATTCTTGTCACCACGGCGCGCTCATCGGCCTGCTCTCGAAGCCGCGCACAGGCGTCGGTCAGGAGATTCTGAACCGACTGCAAATCAGCTGCGTCCGAAAGGTCGATTTGCTCGGCCGCCCAGACCACCGGCGCGGTCTCGATGTGCTGAGCACTGACTACCCCGCTTCGCCCCACCTCAACAAGCATGCATCCATGAACGCCTGTTTCCTTGGGATTCAGCCCTTGGGGACTGCCTGCGTACACGATCCAGGGGTCTCGTGCGAGAACTTCATGCTTGTGGATGTGACCGAGTGCCCAGTAGTCCATGTGCCCTGCGCGCAGTTCCTCGAGCGTAGCCGGGGCATACGGGTCGTACTCCGGGTCGCCACCGACGTTGGCGTGCAGCACTCCGATCGCGATCGGGTCCGCCGGATCGCGCCTGTAGCCTTCGGCGAATCCGGCGGTCTCTGCGGCCTTGCCAAAGCTGCGTCCGTACACCGCCGCCACGACCTCGCCCGCGCGGCAGAACTCAAGACGCTCGACGCGGCCGGCCGAGAACACCCGCACGCTCTGGGGCAGGGCAAGACCCGCGGACCACCCGCTGACAGGGTCGTGGTTCCCGTGCGCTATGAACGCCGCGATGCCTGCGCCAGCCAGGCGCTGCATCTCTCGCCGGAAGACGAGCTGCGCACGAAGGCTCTTGTCGGCACTGTTGTAGGCATCGCCCGCGATCAGAAGGAAGTCCACCTCGTGTTCGAGGCACACGTCAACGACCCGCGTGAATGCCTGGTAGGTCGCCTGCGCAAGCGCGGCCCCCACGCGCTCATCATCGGCGGTGACCCCCTGGAACGGCGCGTCGAGATGCAAGTCTGCGGCGTGCACGAATCTCACGCTATCGGCCACGAGTCCTCATTTCCCCTCGGAATCGGGCGTGCGAGAGGGGTTCGCACGCCACACGACCACGCTACCACGCGGGTCTGACATCGACCACGCTCAGACACACTCCTCAGCGCCCGGCGCTGCGCCACCTCGTGACACGTGCCTCAAGCGCATCGAGCAGTTCGTAGAGCACGACACCCAAGAGGGCCATCGCGAGAATGCCCGCGAACATCGAGGGATAGTCGATTCGGCCCCACGCGTCCACGATGTACCAGCCGATCCCGTTGCTTCCCGCGATCGACTCGGCCAGGAACAGCACGGCGATCGCGGTACCGGTGCCGATGCGCAGGGCGGTGAATATCTCGGGCAACGCCGCCGGCACCACCACGTGGCGCGCAACCTGCCAGCGACTCGCGCCCAGCGACCTCACCGACAGCACGCTCGCGTGCGGGACCGCCTTGGCCGCATCGCGCGCGGTCACGAGGATCTGGAAGAACACGATCATGCCGATAAGCGCGATCTTGGGTGCGTTACCCAGCCCCAGCAGCACGAGCAGCACCGGAAGGAACACGACTTTGGGTACGGGGTACGTGAGGAATACCAGCGGGGCGAAGACCGCATCAGCACGAGCCGATCGTCCCAGTGCGAGCCCGGTCGGAACCGCAAGCGCGGTGCCCAGTGCCATCGCTACCAGCACACGAGCGAGCGACACCAGCGTCTCGGGCCATAGCTGCGGCCATACCGTGACGAATGCCGTGAGTGCCACAACCGGTCCCGGCAGAGCCGGCGACCCCACGGCCAGCGCAAGCGCCCACCAACCGACGAGCAGCACCACCGTCGCTCCGACGTAGCCGGCAGCCCGGCGCACGGCGCTCACGACTCCGCCCGCACAGGAATCTCGGGCGCCGTCCCCGGATGCACGGCGCCCTCACCCGCCAGCAGCCCACGCAACTGTGCGCACCGCTCATAGAACGCGGGGCTC
Organism: Actinobacteria bacterium HGW-Actinobacteria-7; assembly: GCA_002841275.1. Lineage (GTDB taxonomy): Bacteria > Actinomycetota > Coriobacteriia > Anaerosomatales > PHET01 > PHET01. The sequence continues at coordinate 103,922 of PHET01000004.1, forward strand.
GAACGGTACCCAGCGGTCCCCATCGCCGGGTTGTCGACCACCGCGGACAGGCGCCCGGGACGCGGCGACAGCACGACGATCCTGCGACCCAGGTACACCGCCTCTTCAATCGAGTGTGTCACCAGCACGGCAGTATGACCGCGGCGCTGCCACAGTCCCAGCAACACATCCTGGAGGTCTTCTCGGGTAAGCGCATCAAGCGCCGAGAGGGGCTCATCCATCAGCAGCAGATCCGCGTCGAGCGCGACCGCCCGTGCGAGCGCGAGCCGCTGGCGCATGCCGCCGGACAGTTCGCCGGGATACGCGCGGGCGAAATCCGCGATGCCCACGCGCTCGAGCGCCTCGGCCACGAGAGTTCTGCGTTCATCACGCGACACCCCGCGCAGTTCGAGTCCCAGACCGGCGTTGTCCGCGACCGTCTTCCAGGGCAGCAACCCGTAGTCCTGCAAGATGAGCGCCGTCGCGCGCCTGACGCCCACGACCTGCGCGCCGCCCACCTCGACATGTCCTTCAGAAGGAGTGAGTAGCCCGGCTGCCAGCAGGAGCATCGTCGACTTGCCGCAGCCGCTGGGCCCGATCACCGCGACCGGCTCGCCGGGCATCACCTCGAGCGTGAGCGCGTCGAGGGCCCGGACCGCTCGGCCCGAGCCCTCGTACGTGAGTGACACGTTATGAAACGCGAGTGAGACCATGCCCGCCTTCGCTACTTGGCATCCACGAGGTCGGCATAGGTCACGTCGGCCTTCAGGTAACCCTTTTCGCGCATCCACGACAGCACCGAATCGACCTGTACCTGCGTGGGCGGTCCGGCCAGCGGATACGTGTTCACCTTGTAGGTCTTGGCCAGCGGCTCGGGCAGGCGCGCCTTGTCCACGAGCTCGGCGCGGTACTGCTCGGGCTCCATGTTGATGTTGCCCACGGCCACGTCCCACGCCTTGAGTACCGCAGTCGCCGCCTCGCGGCCGCCCTCCTTGGCAAGATAGGCATCCGAGAAGACCAGTACCGTCTGCGAGAGGTTGGCCTTCGACTTCGTGTCGTCGCCCACCACATTCGCGCCGCCCATCTCGGCGAGCGTAACGAACGGCTCCGGAAGCGCTGCGGCCTTGAGCTTGCCTGCCATCAGCAGCTCAAAGCGAACGGGAACCTTCTTGACCTCTTCGACTGCGACTCCGTCTGTCGCGACCCCCGCCTCACCCATGAGCCCGTCGAGCACGTACTCCTGGATGGTTGCCGAGGAGGTCCCCACCGGCACGCCCTTCAGCTGGGCGAGCGATGTGACCTTGCTCTTGGGCGGCACGACGACAGCGAACCGGCCCTGGCTCTGGTCGGCGCCCAGCATGACCGTCTCGATGGTATTGGGAGCGCCGCCGGCCTCGAGGTTGGCAGCCGCGATGATGTCGCCCATGAACGCGTCGATTGCGCCCGAAGCGAACGCAGCGTCGCGCTCCTGCGCGCTCTGGAAACTCACGATCTCGACCGACATCAGACCGTTGGTGCCGAAGTAGCCCATCTTCTCTGCGACCCACAACGGCAGCGAGTCCTCGGTAGGCAGGGTGCCGATCTTCACCGCCGCCGGCTTGACGGCAGCTGCGGGCTTCTCGGCAATAGGCGCAGCTTTGGGTGCCGAACAGCCGCTCACCAGCAGAGTGGTGGCGAGTGAAGCGGCGAACAGGGCGCGCGCAATTGAGGCGCGTCGGGTCATGGTGACTCCTTTCGGGCGGGTCGCTTCTAGCGGTTGCATACGTTGCGGCGCAGCCGGATCTCGTCTCGGACAGGAATCGCCGAGAATCCCGGCGACGCTGAACCAAAGCGATCGGCCGCCTCTCCCACAGCGACTTCGTAGATCGCGAAGCCGTGGCGCTGGTAGAAGTAGAGCAGCGGGATATCATCATTGGTGACGGCGACGCGGAGCGAGGCGAGATTGCGCTTGGCGGCAAGGTCGTTGGCCGCGTCGATAAGTGCCGCGCCCACGCCCGTGCCCTGATGCTCGGGATAGACCGACGTGAGCACGACGGTGATCTCGCCACCAAAGACCGCGGTGGACATCAGGCCTATCAGCTGCCCGCCTGACTCCGCCAGCAGGTTGATGCCATCGAGCACGTCGAACGTCGACCCGAAGACATCGGTCACCGTCTCGCCCAGGGCCTGGTCGCAGATCCGCTCGATAGCCGATCGGTCCGCCGCCGTGGCGGTGCGCACTGAGAACTCGACCGGGTTCTTCTGGGTATGGCCGGCGCAGGTCACCGTCATGCGCGCCTCGCCAACCGGGAGATCCTTGCCGCACTCAGGGCAGCGGTAATGAGGATAGGGAAGGTCGAAATCAGCGTTCATGGATTACTCCAGGGGTTCGTAGTGCGGAATACTGCCCACGGGAGCATTCCCGTGCGACTCCCCTGTTATACCGTTTCACGCCCTCTTTAGTAAGGACGCACGAGCAACCGCTCGGCAAGCGGCGCTTCAAAGTGCCCTCGGCTACAATCAGCGTATGCAACAACCAACACTCATCGGCGAGGATGCTTCGGCCCTCGCAGCGCTTGCGCAGGTCAAGGTGGTCTACACCGACCTCGACGGAACGCTGCTGGCCAAAGGCGGTTGCGTGCTCGCCGACTCCGGGGGCGTGCCGTCCGCTACGGTCGCTCAGGCTATCGTCGCCCTCAACACGGCGGGCCTCTCGGTAGTACCCATCTCAGGACGCGGCCGGCTACAGCTCATCGAGCTCACCCGCCTGCTGGGGTGGAAGGATTTCATCGCCGAGGCTGGCGCGATCATCGTCAGCGGCGTAGGCGGCCCCGCTGGCGCCACGGTCACCTACAACAACGGGCATTGGCCCGCTGACTTGCTCGCACCCGGCGAGACTCCGTACGGCGTCATCGAGCGCTCGGGTGCCTACGAGCTACTGCGCGAGGCCTTCCCCGATCTCATCGAGTACCACACGCCTTGGCACGAGAACCGGGAAGCCACGCATCTGCTGCGTGGCTGTCTGGATGTCCGAGAAGCCCAAGCGCTGCTCAACCAACTCACGCCGGCCATCGGCATTCTGGACAACGGTGTGGTGCGCAACCCCGGTGACCTGAAGTGCAACGGGGAACTCCCCCACGCCTACCACCTCGTGCCCTGCGGAGTGAGCAAGGCCCAGGCAATCGAGCTCGACCTCGCGGCTCGCGGACTGACTCGCGCCGAGGCTGCAGCGATCGGGGACTCAGCGACCGACATCGAGATGGCCGACGCGGTTGCGGTGATGGCGCTGGTGGACAACGCCTTCGAAAGCACCGGCGTGCGCTCCGAACTCGAGCGCGTCGTACGTCCCAACGTCTACCGAACCTGTTGCCAGCGCGGCGACGGCTGGGCCGAATTCGCCGCCGCATGGCTCGCAGCGACCGGCGCGAACGTCTAGCCCCACCTGCCGCACGGTTGCCCCCACTATCGTCCGAGGTGTACGATTCGTCTGTTCGGGCCACGCTCGCGTACCCGGATATTGACAGCCGAGGAAGTCAGCTCCGTCCGTTACGGTGCGGCTCCTGTTCGAACACAGGCCACTGCCCGGAAATGTCGAGAGACGCCAATGGGTAGAACAGCCCTCGCCGGCTTAAGGCGAAGGCTAAGGTGGCTGGGCTCGTGGACCGGCGCGCAAGCGACCGGCACCACAGGTGGGGCACGACCCCATCGCGTCGACGACACCACGCGTCGCGCGCCCTACGTCGGACAGTGCCAAATCCACAGACGAGGGATCGAGCGGTGACAGACCGGCACGTGCTCCCGCCTGAGGTGGGTCCGCGTGCTGTCATGTGCGCGACGCACACCACCGTACGCCCCTGGTCCCAACGGACGCAGGGGTTTTTCTATTGCCGAGAAGCCCAGCGAACCGTCTCTGCCGTCATGACCTGTAGCCGAAGAGATCAGGGCCTGCGTGAAACCTCACAGTCCATAGGCCCTCCGTGCGCTCCTCGCCGTGTGATGGCAGGGGGTCCGGAGGACCGCCTGTTGCCCACCGTAGTCCACCGCTTGGCCCGGGTCTCGGCGATTCAGACGCCGCCCGAGCCCTGACCGGAAGGGAGGAGCGCCATGTACTACCTCTCGCAGATGCTAGGCAAGCCTGTCGTCGATGCGTCAGGCGATGAGATCGGGATCATCAACGACATCGCCATCGCCACCGGCGAGGTCTTCCCGCGAGTCACCTCACTCGCATTTCTCGGTCCCGAGAAGACGCCGTTCATGCTTTCGTGGCGCAAGTACGTCGCCCAGATCGACGCCGAGCAGGTCCTGCTCAACGTCCCGGCGCCCGAGATCCGCTTCTCCTACCTGCAGCCTGACGAGGTGCTCCTGCACCGTGACCTGCTCAACAAGCAGATCGTCGACACGCAGGGCATGAAGATTGTCCGCGTAAACGACCTGAAACTCTCGGAATCACGCAACCAGCTGCGTCTCCTGGGTGCCGAAGTCGGCACGCGCGGCATCCTGCGGGGAATCTCTCCGACTCTCGAAAACGCCGCCCGCAAGGCGCTGCGCCTGATCGGTCGCGACCTCCCCGAGACGCTCATTGCCTGGAACTACATGGACCTGCTCGACCGCGACCTGAGCCAGGTGAAGCTCTCCGTCACGCACAAGCGGCTGCACGAGCTTCACCCGGCTGATGTCGCGGACATCCTCGAGCAGCTCTCTCCCAGCCAGAGGGCTGCGGTCTTCGCGCACCTGGACAACGAGGCTGCGGCCGAGACGATCTCCGAGCTGGAAGACGAGTACCAGGCCGACGTGATCGACGACCTGTCAGAGCGTCGGGCCTCCGATCTGCTGGCAGAGATGGACCCGGACGACGCCGCTGACATCGTTGGAGACCTGTCGCGCGAGAAGGCCGAGCGGCTGCTGCGCCTCATGGGCGTCGAGGACGCGACCGCCATCCGCGGGCTTCTGGGCTACAAGGAGAAGACAGCCGGCGGCATCATGACACCGGAGGTCACCACGGTGACCGAGGAGATGTCGGTCGCGGGCGTCATCGAGCACCTCCGTGACATCGCCGAAGAGCAGGAGTCGATCTACTACGTCTACGTGGTCGAGGGAGACCGCCACCTCACCGGCGTCATCTCGCTGCGCGACCTGCTGCTGGCGCAGCCGGAAACGTTGGTGTCCGCTCTCGCGAAGACCGACCTGTTCACATCGCACCCTGACGACGATCAGGAAGACGTCGCCGACCAGATGAGCAAGTACGACCTGCTCGCCCTTCCCGTTGTGGACGAGACCGGCAAGCTGCTGGGTATCGTGACCGTCGACGACGCACTCGACGTACTCGAGGAGGAAGCCCAGGAGGATCTCGCAATCGCCACCGGCTCCTCCCACGAGCGGGGCCCTGCAGCCAGTCTATGGAACCGCCTCTGGCGACGCAGCCTGTGGATCGCCGTGTGGGCTGCGGCCCTACTGGGCGTGACGTCGTGGAGCATGACCACCAACGAACAGGTAAGTGCGAACGGCGGCCCATTCTGGCTTGCTGCGGCGGTCACGTTCGTCTCAGGCGCGGTTCTTCTGCTTCCTCTCGCGTTGCGCACCGCCGAAGAGTCCTCTTCGAGGGCAGTCGCCGAGATCATCGAAGGAGATGACGACGAGCGGCCGTCATTGAATCGTCGCATCTTCGCCGAGGGCTCGGTGGGACTGGCCATGGGGCTCGCGTCTGGCCTCATCGCCTTCGGTTACGGGTGGGTGCGCCACTACGGTCCTGAGATGTCGGCCCTCTTCGGCATCGTCACCGGTCTCTCCATTCTGCTCACGGTGTTCTTTGGCAGCGTGCTCGCCGATGCCGCCCTGCGGAGGAGCGACCGTGACCACTCTGTGTCCGCTACCGCGCTGTCGGTCGTGGCCATGCTGTTCGCTGCCATCCTCTACCTGGGGCTCAGCTACCTCGCTGGATTCGTTGCACAGCTGCTGATGCGCGCAGGCGCGTGAACTCGGCACCCGCTCCGCGCAGGCGCGCCCGGTTTCTCGCACTGTTGGCAGTGATGGGGCCCGGGATCGTGGCCGCATCCGCCGGCAACGACGCCGGCGGCATCTCGACGTACTCGGTCGATGGCGCGAGCTATGGCTACGCCACGCTGTGGATGATATTCGTGATGACCTTCTCGCTCGTGGTGGTCCAAGAGATGGCCGCTCGAATGGGAGCGGTCACCGGCAAGGGCTTCGCGGCGCTGATTCGCGAGAAGTTCGGCGTACGACCCACCCTGTTCGCGATGCTCGCCCTGCTGGTGAGCAACGCGGCCACCAGCATTGCCGAGTTCGCCGGTGTCGCCGCGGGCATGGAGCTGTTCGGGGTCAGCAAGTACATCTCGGTCCCTATTGCCGCAATCGTCGTGTGGCTGCTGGTTGTCCGCGGCAGCTACCGCAACGTCGAGAAGGTCTTCCTGGCCCTCTCGAGCATCTTCCTCGCCTACGTCGTCGCGGCGTTTCTCGCCAAACCCGATTGGGGCGCAGTGCTCACGGCGACGGTCGTGCCTCAGTTCGTGCCCAAGGTCGACTTCGTGCTGCTGGTCGTCGCGACCGTTGGTACCACGATCGCGCCGTGGATGCAGTTCTTCGTGCAGAGCAACATCGTCGACAAGGGCGTGAACGTCAAAGACCTGGGCTTGCAGCGCGTCGATGTCATCGCTGGCGCAATCGCGGCCAACATCGTTGCGTGGTTCATCATCGTGACCACCGGAACGGTCTTGTTCCCCAAGGGCATCGAGATCACGGGGGCCGAGCAGGCGGCGCTCGCACTGGCACCCGTCGCGGGCCAGTACGCCACGGTGCTGTTCGGGGTAGGGCTCATCTCGGCGTCCCTGCTGGCCGCCTGTGTCCTCCCACTCACGGCCGCCTACGCGATCACGGAGGCGTTCGGCTGGGAACGGGGCATCGACCGCACATGGACGGAAGCCCCGGCATTCAACGCCATCTACACGTTCGTCATCTTCTTCGGAGCGGCGTGGGTACTCATCCCCAACGCGCCATTGATCACCATCATGGTCCTCTCGCAGGCCATCAATGGCATACTCTTGCCATTCCTTCTCATCTACATGATCAAGATCATCAACGACCGCCGTATCATGGGTAAGCATGTCAACGGCAGGACCACCAACGTGCTTGCATGGACCACCACCATCGTTGTGATCGGTCTGAGCATCGCCCTATTGGGCGGGTCGGCTCTCCAGGGACTGGGGCTCTTGTGAACGAACCGCTCGACATTTCGGCGCAGAAGGCCGCAATCCGTGTCCACGTTCGGGCCGTACGAGCGGATATCGATCTGGACAAGTGTCTCGAGGATTCCGCCAAGCTCGCCGAGAACCTCCTCGCGATGGTTGAGCTGACCGCGGCGAGTATCGTGCTCGCATACAGGGCAATGCCCGAGGAGATCGATCCGGCTCCCACTCTCCGCGCTTTGAGAGCATCCGGTGTTGCCATCGCGTACCCGCGAATCGAGGCCCCGGGGATCGTGCGGCTGCACCTCGCAACCGCCGACACCGTGTGGCTCCCTGGCCCGTTCGGCCTGGCCGAACCCCCGGCGGATACGCCTTGCGTGGACCCCGCGCTCATTGATGCGGTGCTCGTGCCGGGCGTGGCGTTTGATCCCGCTGGCGGACGGCTTGGAATCGGCGGCGGCTACTACGACCGACTGATCCCGCAGTTCCGTACAGACTGCCTGCTGATCGGCATCGCATTCGACGAGCAGGTGCTCGATGAGGTCCCCGTTGAAGCACATGACGCACGCGTGCATGCCGTGGCAACCCCGACGCGGGTGTTGAGGGCGAAGCCCTAGCCAGCCACTACTTGCTGGCGAGGTACTTCATGATTCCGTTCGCCATACCCTCTGCGAGCTTCTTTTGGTAGGCCGCAGTATCGAGTTTGCGGTCCTCGGCGGAGTTGCTCATGAACCCCATCTCGACAAGGACCGTGGGCACCTTCGCCCAGTTGAACCCGCTCAGGTCGCTACGCTTCACAAGCCCGCGGTCGGCAGCCCCACTGCTCTTGACCACCGCATCGTGGATGTAGCGCCCCGCCGTCTTGCTCTCGTCAACGATCGGTGCGGTCCAGCTGTTCTTGGCGGGGATCAACGTCGAAAGCCCGTGCAGACTGTGGTTGTTGTTGCCATCGCAGTGCAAGCGGATGAAAACGTCCGCGTGCGCATCGTTGGCGATCTGCGCCCGCTTCGAGTTCGCGATGTTCACATCCTGTTTGCTGCGGACCATGACCACCTTCACCCCCCGGCTCTCGAGTTCGTCCCGCAGCCGCTTGGCGACCTCGAGGTTCACGCTGCTTTCCGAGTTGTGCGTCGCAACGCCGCTGGTCCCCCCGGATACCTTGGGCTTCATCTCGGTAGCGCCCGGCCCTATGGGCTCGAGGCTCGAATCCGCCTTCTGCTGATGGCCCGCGTCAATGACCACGGTGGCCGAGAACGTCTTGGTCGGCTTCGGCTTTGCAGGTTGCGGCTTGGGTGCTGCCAGCTTGGGGGCAACGGGTTCCGGTTCGACTGTGGCCGGCACGGTGGCTACGACCGTAGCGCTTGCCACAACCGAGGCGCTGGGCTCGGGCTGCATCGTCGCGGTGGCTGATTCGGTCTGCGGGCTCGGCACAGGGCCCACCATCGCGTTGATCACCCCACTGGCCACGGCCAGTACCGCTGCCAACCCGAGGACGATTCCGCCCAGGGTCAACATGATCCGCTTCGTCGAGACCTGATCTCGCTCGTTGTACAACGTGCGCCTGCTTTCACAACAACGGTGAACCGAGCGGCGTCCCCTACTTGGGCGCCCGCTTGACTGCATAGAGTTCTTCGACCGTCACGAACAAGTAGCCCTTCGCCCTGAGCTTCTTGATGATGGTCGGCAGCGCCTTCACCGTCTGACTTCGGTCTCCCCCACCGTCGTGCATAAGGATGATCGAGCCGGGCTTCGCGTGCCTGACCACGTTGGAGGCGATCTTCTGGGCCCCAGGCTTCGTCCAGTCCTTGCTGTCGACATCCCAGATGACAACGTGGACCTTCTCGACGCGAGCTACCTTCCACGACTTGGCATTCATGCCTCCGTACGGAGGTCGCAACCAACGCGTGCTGACTCCGGTGTACTTCTTTATCGCGGCAGCACCGCCGCGAATCTGGTGCTTGATCTCCTTGGGCTTCTCTTTGGTCAGGAGCCGGTGGCCCAGGGTGTGATTCGCCACCTGATGCCCCTCGGCTACCACGCGGCGCGCGACGGCTGGCGCCTTCTTGACGCGCACTCCAAGCATGAAGAATGTGCCGGGCACCTGCTCACGCTTGAGAACATCGAGAATCGCCTCGGTGGACTTGGGCCACGGGCCGTCATCGAAGGTGAGGGCCACGACTTTCGTTCCCGCCCTGGGGTGGAACCGCTGGACCACGGCGTCGTTGGGCTGTATGAGCACGGTACTCGAGACCTCGACACCGGACAGCGCTCCACGCGTCACCAGACGAACGCCTGGTACACCTGGAACCCGCTCTTCGATCAGAGAGCCCTTGCCCAGATAGCTGATTGCGAAGGGAACCGAGACCTCTGTCGTCTCGAGTGACTCACGGAGGTCGGCACCCGGTCGGCTGACGATGACATCCCCGCTATGCAGCAGTTCGTCGGGGGTCGCAGGATGGCCGTTGCGCAGCACTTGGATCGGTTGACCACCACGAACCCTGGTCACCGTGCCATCGACAGCGAGCATATCTCCTGCTGAGGATCTGTACGTCCCGGGGCCCAGGGTGCGCACCGTGGCTCCGTTGGATACTTCACGAGAGACCCCGTCAACGGTGACTGTCGAAGGGCGGGACGCGGCCCAGCCCGCGGTGAGGGCGAGTACGAGCAGAATCACGATGGCGCCGGCCACGGTTCCCCAAACCACGCGGGACCGCGGCGGACGGTCTATGACGTCATTTGACACAGAGTGGTCCTCCCGCAAGCACGCCGGTCAATCTGAGCTTCAGGCGTGCGAGATACATGCCACCCGCCCACCGGCTACCCGCGCAAGGTCCGCATAGCGCATGCGCACCATCGACGAAGGCGTGCCTGCGGCAGGGTAGACCGTTTCGAAGCGTGTGAGTGAATCATCAATGAGCACAGTGAGTTCCTCGGGCAAGTCGAACGGCGACACCCCGCCGATCGCATATCCGGTGACCGCACGCACGGTATCGGCATCCGCCATCTTCGCCGCAGTCGCGCCCACCTCGCCGCAGATCGCGTCGAAATCTCCTCGACGATCTCCCGCGACCAGCGCGAGCACCGGGGTACCATCGGCCACCACTACAAGGGACTTCACGATCTGGCCGAGTTCACAGCCCATCGCCTCGGCGGCCGCGGCCGCCGTCTTGGTCGACTGCTCGAACTCGGTGAGGCCCTCGGCCAATCCGTGCGCTTCTAGAAACGCTCTCACTCGTTCGCGCGAGCCGGGCTTCTTCTGGGGCTGAGTCATCGACGCCCGCCTGTCCATGACGCAGGGGCGCGGCTAGGCACCCGCGTAGGGAATCTCAGTGAGTTCAGAACCGCTTCGAGGTTCTCGGACCAGCTCACGAGCGATCGCAGATCCAGCCTCATGAGCGGGAACTGCGCATCCGGCCGCGATACCGTGAACCCGTTGCGCAGAAGAAAGTCGATTCCCAACATCGGGGAGTCCTCAATCACTGCAGGGCGCTGAGCTGCGGCGAACGCTTCGACCTTGCGCTCTCCTCGGCCAAGAAGGTCCTTGAGTGCGGCACGAAGCAGAACGCTGCCTAGGCCGTGATGGCGAGCATCAGCGGTAATGTGCAGACAGGCGATCATTGGCACCGTGGGATCCTCGGGCGCGGACGGGAACGTGGAGGACTGCGGAAAGTACCGGGATGGCGCGTATTTGATGAACCCGAGGATCTCGTCGTCCTCGCGGGCCACGCAACCGCACTCGCCCCACTCGTCAGTCACCTGCCGGTACCATGCCTCCTGGAGTTCCGGGTCACATACCGAACCGCACATGCGCCTGCGCTCACCTGCGCTTTCCCAGAACACACAGGACCCGCAGCTCATAGGGAGCTGGTCGAAGTCCGCGAGTGCGAGGGGTCTGAGCTTACGCGCCATTGCTGATGGGTGCCTCCGTCAAAGTGGTTCGTACAGTATAGACAGCAGCTTCGCTGCCAATCACTTGTCTTCAGGCTCACCCATCATGTCGACGACCTCGTCCTTCATCGTCTTGAGCCAGCCCAGTGCCTTCTTGCCGGTCTTGCTTTCCGAGGCGACCTTCGCGGCAGCTTTCACATAGAGAGTGGCCGTCTTCACAGCCTTGCCAGCGACGTCCTTGGCGACTGCCGTACCGCGCCCAGCCGCCGCCGCCGCACCACCGCTCGTGTCGGCGGCCTGTGCCTCGTCGGCGACCACAACCACCTCGCCGTCGAAACCGTCCACCATGGTCACAGGGATGTCTCGAACGCCCACCGCAACGTCAGCAGCCGCTCCGGAACTCAGTCCAAGCGCAGACAGCTCACCGGTGTCAGAGTCGAACAGACCGTCCCGCACGGTGCCCAGCGAGACCCCGCTCCGGGTTCTCACCTGCATACCCTGCCAGACGACCGTGGCGTCCCAGGAGGTCTTCAGCCGACTGGCTGCGGGCTTGTCCCAGCTCTCCCGGCCGCCGGTGACCCTCAACTCACCATCGACGATGTCCACGCTGTCGAGTGCAAGATATCGATCACGCCGATCGAGGATCATCAGCAAGCGAGGCCTCGCGACGACGAACCCCACCACGGTCTTCGACTGCGGCGCGAACAACACGTCGGACACACGTCCGACGCGCTTCCCATTGGCCGAGAACACCTCATGCCGATAGACCTTGCGAAGTGAGAATGTCATGCCCCGCCTTCCGGCGACAGGAACACCAAGGCCGGCCCCGCATGCGCCCAGGACCGGCCTCGATAGTAACAGCGTTTACGCGGCTAGACCCCCGCGACGCCCGGATCGTCGGTGACGACCGGATTGAACGTACCCGAACCTTCGTCACCCTTGGCCTTCTTGGCCACGAAATCGAGCGTGTCCTGGGCCTTCGCGCCAGCAGAATCGAATCCACTCTTGGTCACATCGGCTGCTCTGTCAACGACGTCCTTAGCGGCGGGAACAACGTCGCCCAGCTTGTCCTTGGCGGTCTCCGCGGTCTTGGCAACCTGGTCCTTGAGCCTATCACGGGCCTCATCGATCTTCGCGCGCATCTGATCGGATGACTCGGCGACCTTCTCCTTGCCAGTCGAGTAGGCCTCAGTCGCCTTGTCCTTGCTGGTGGAGTACAGTTCTGTGGCCTTCTCCTTGCCGGTCGAATACAGCTCGGTGGCCTTCTCCTTGCCGGTCTCGATGGCCTCAGAGGCCTTCTCTACGCCGGTGTGGTAGATCTCGACGCCCTCGCCCCAATACTCCTCGGCCTTCTCGGTCAGGATCTCGCGAGTCTCCTTGCCAGAACGCGGCGCGAACAACAGGCCCAGCACGGCGCCTACAAGGCCGCCCAGCAGGAATGCCCCGAACACTGACCCCCCACGGCGATATTCATACATAACCCAAGCACCTCCGTCATCGATGCGAATACCCTTGGTAGAGTCGCTAGGGGACCCAACGAACTCGTCAGGCCCTAACTACCTATACCCCATTAGCTCCGGGCAAGTGCAGCCGCGATGACCTTTGATACCACGTCTTGGAAAGTCATGCCAGCCGCCTTGGCGGCCATTGGCAGAAGGGAAGTCTCGGTCATGCCCGGCGAGGTGTTGCACTCGAGGACCTGCGGGACGCCCGCACTGTCGATCACCATGTCGACGCGGCTCACATCTCGGCATCCGATCAGCTGATGGACGCGCGCTGCAATGGACGCAGCGCGAGCGGCAACGTCGGCGCTGACCCTGGCCGGGACAAAGAAATCCGCTCCGTCTGCCGCCATGCGTGCGTCGAAGTCATAGAGCGCGCCCGTGGGGACGATCTCAACGGCGGGTAGCACCTCGACCTCGTCTCCGGTCCCCAGGACGGTGATTGCCAGTTCGGTCCCATCAATCCAACGCTCGACGATCGCAGCGGTGTCATACGACAGCGCGTCGAGAAGCGCCTCGGCCAGCTGTCCCGCGCTCTGCACCTTGCGCATCCCCAGCGCAGAGCCCTGCCGAGAAGGCTTCACGGCCACCGGGAACCCACCAACCGCCTCTCCCATCAGGTCGATCGCGGTGGCGGCACCCATCTCCTTGAACGCATCGGCGGTCAGTGTGACCCACGCTGGAGTGGACACGCCGTTCTCGGCGAGAAGATGCTTGGTGACCGACTTGTCCCACGAGAGTGCGCTCGCGACGACTCCGGGACCGGTGTAGGAGATGCGGAGGAACTCGAGCAGCTCCTGGATGGTGCCGTCCTCCCCATACTTGCCGTGAAGGGCGATGTACGCCGCGTTGGGGCGCTCGCTTCGCAGGGTGCCCACGAGGTCAGCGGTCACGTCGAGCGCGAGCACGTAGTAGCCGGCTGCCTCAAGCGCAGCGCAGACTTGTCGGCCACTGGACAGTGATACTTCGCGCTCGAGCGAGCGCCCGCCCATCAGAACCGCGATCTTCTCTCTCACGCCGCTCCCTCCTCGACTTCGATAGCACCCGCGGCAATGAATGCGCGGTAGAGTTCCAGTCGGTCTTCGAGCACCTCGGCCAGCCGCCGGATCCCCTCGGCGATCTTCTCTGGCTCGGCGTAGCAGAACGCCAGCCGCATGCAGTTGCGCCCACGACCGTCGGGGTAGAACCCGTCGCCCGGCACGAATGTGACGCCGTGCTCGACCGCCTCGGCGAGCATGGAAGCGCAGTCGACATAGGGCGGCATCTCGACCCACACGAAGAAGCCACCATCCGGCCTGGTCCATCGCGCTTCCGGTGGGAAGTGCTCGTCGAGCGCCGCGAGCATCGCGTCACGGCGTTCCGAGTACGTCGCCGTCAGCCCCTGAAGCACGCGCCGCCACCGCGTGCCCAGGAAGTAGCGCTCGGCGGTGACCTGCGCGAAGTTGCTACCGCACAGGTCAGCGCCCTGCTTTACCAGAAGTATCTTGGCCAGTATCGGCCGAGGGGCTGTGACCCAGCCCAGTCGCAGGCCCGGCGCAAAGATCTTCGAGAACGTGCCCAGGTAGATGACCTCGTCGTCGAGTGAGCGCAGCGGCTTCATGTGTCCGCCCTCAAAACGCAGACGTCCGTACGGATCGTCCTCGACCACGGGGATGTCGTACTCGCGCGCCAGCTCGAGCAGCCTGCGCCGGCGCTCCGGTGACATCGTCACGCCAGCCGGGTTCTGGAAGTTCGGAATCGTGTAGATGAACTTCGCACCACGCGGCCCCAGACGCTTCAGCTCCTCCTCGAGCAGGTCCGTGCGCATCCCGTCGTCGTCCATGGGGATGCAGCGGATATCGGGCTGGTATGCCGAGAAGGCCTGAAGGGCTCCCACATACGTGGGCCCCTCGGTGATGATGACATCGCCGGGATCGATGAATGCCTTGGCGATCAGATCGAGCGCCTGCTGCGCGCCCGCGGTCACCACGACCTCGCCAGGCGAGAGGCGCACGCCAATCTCGGCCATCAGCTCGGCAATGATGGTGCGAATCTGCTCGCGCCCTTCGCTGGAACCATACTGCAGCGCAGCGGCTCCCTCGTGCATGATCGCCTCGGACGCCGCTTGGGCGACCGCCGCAATGGGGACCCTCGAAACCTCCGGCATGCCTCCGGACAATGAGATCATGTCGGGCATCGACGCTGCCGCGAACAGGTCTCGGACGGCGCTCGAGCGTACGCTGGCGATCCGCCTCGCGTACCGATCCCCCCACCTATCGAACACCACACGTGCGGTACCCATACCCGTCACCTACCCCTGGAGACGCGAAACGTCCCCGAGAAACAGAACAGCCCCCTCCGCCTGATAGGGCGAGGGGGCATCGCGGTACCACCTATCTTCGCTCGATCGCGCCGATCCTCTCGGCGATCTCAAGCCTCATTCCCGGGATACCGGTCCGGGACCGACCCGCTTCCGTACGGCGTCAGCCGCCCTGGCGGGGGACATCGGAGGGGTGGCCGGGCATCGCGCCCTCTTCCCTCACGTCCGTGGTGTCATATCCAGTCCTGCCAAGAAGAACCTCGCAGGTGTTGGGGCACTCTATCACCGTGGAGCGCACAGGGTCAACGCTCGGCCGCCGGGCGTCAACCTCGCGTCACCATGCCTGATCATCGGGCACGGTGTATATTCCGCGCTCTGCCCACCACGATGGTGGCGATCTATCGGCCGAAACGCTCCCCAATCGCTTCAACCACCTGCGTGCTCACCATACGCTCGACGTCTGCCACGGGCAGCGCTTCGAGGAACCGTGCGCCATACCCCTTGCGAACCACCCGCGCATCGGCGATCACGAGGCAGCCCGTGTCGGTGCTGCTCCGAATCAGCCGGCCAGCGGCCTGCTTCAGTTCAAGCACCGCTTCGGGAAGAGAATAGCGATTCCACGCGGCACGTCCTTCTCGGCGTTCTCGCTCGCACGACAACGGATCCGTGGGGCGGCCGAACGGAAGCTTGGGCACGACCACGCAGCGCAGCGTGTCGCCCTTCGCGTCGAAACCCTCCCAGAAACTCTTGAGGGCGAAGAGCGAGAGGTGCTCATCAGCCAGAAACTCGTCGCGCAGGCGCTTGGCCGACGTTCCCCTACGCTGACAGATCAGATCCAAACCCTTCGTCCGCAATCGTGGCTCCAGCAGCGCATGGAGGCGCTCCATGTCGCGGCGATTGGTGAAGAGCGTCAGCACGCTCCCACCCATAGCCACATGCACACCCTCAAGCAGCGCCTCGAGCCGGGACAGATAGCCCGCTTCTCGCGGTTCCGGCAGATCCGTTGGCACGAACACCGCCATCTGACGTTCGAACTCGTAGCTCGATTCGAGGCGCAGCGCGCGCCACTTCGCGCGGTCCAGACGATCGAGTCCCACGCTGCGTGCGAAGTGCTCGAACGACTCTCCTGCCGCGATGGTGGCTGAGGTGAAGACCACGCTGTGCGCCCGCGGATAGAGATCCTCTGCAAGCACTTCCCCGATATCCAACCGCTCGGCGACGAGCTTCTCGGCATTGATGCCTGCCCGACGATCGAGCGTTGCCGAGTAGACCAGCGCGTCATTCTCCCCGTCGACCACCGCCACAAGGCCCAGATGCTGATCTGCAAGTCGGGTGAGCAGCCCGACAAGGTCAGCGCGCGGGTCGGAAGCCTCGGGACCGTACTCTTCGAGTCTAGTCACGAGTTCCCGCCCCTCAGCAAGCAGCTCCGCGAGTCGTCGCGCGAGCGAGCGCCCCGTCGATGCGACCGTGCCCCAAGGCCCGCTCTCCCGCACCTGATCGGTCAGCCAGAGCTCGGCGGCGTCGTAGTCGCTGTCCCCCGCAAGCGGCGCGAGGTCCTTCACGAACTCGAAAAGCGATTGGGCCAGCGTCGCGCAGCGCTGAGTGCCCTCCTCCATCTGCGTGATGAGCCCTAGGAGCGCCCCCGCGTGCTGGTCGCCCGCGAGCTTCTTGCGCACAGACTCGAGCAGGCCTCCACGCTTCGTATGTAGTGCGCCGAGGACCACCGACAGCTCCAGTTGGCTCGCGCCCAGCGTGAGCTGCTTGCGTGCTTCACTCTCCGCCGAGTGCGCTTCGTCGATGATCCAGTGCCGCACCGGTGGCAGTATCCCACCCTGCGCCACGACGTCCCTGAAGAGCAGCGCGTGGTTGGTAACCACGATGTTCGAGCTAGCGGCGCGACGGCGAACCCCATGCAGGTAGCACAGATTGGGGTAGTAGCGGCAGCGCTTGTGCGTACAGTCGGCCTGGCTCGCCTGGACCGAGGCGCGCAGCTCGCGCCGCCAATGCAGGTTGACCGCGTCGAGATCTCCCCAAGCGCTCTGCCCCACCCACGCGATCAACATCGCAATCGCCGAGATGAGCTCGGGATCAGACCCGTCGTGCAGCTCTCCTGCCGCACGTTCGAGCTTGCGCAGGCACGGATAGTGGTCGTAGCCCTTCAGTGCGACGTAGCGGAGCTCTCCTCCCAGCGCCTCGTTCAGACGCGGCAGCTCGTGGTAGACCAGCTGGTCCATGAGCGCATTGGTCTTGGTCGCGACGCCTACCCCCACCCGATTCTCAAGTGAGAAGAGGGCCGCGGGGACCAGGTAGGCCATGGACTTGCCCACGCCCGTTCCTGCCTCGATGGCCACATGCGTGGATGTCTCGAAGGAGGCGAGCACCGCCCGCGCCATCTCGACCTGCTCGGAACGCTTCTCGAATCCGGGGTACATGCGCCCCGCGAGGCCTCCGGTCGCGAACTCCGCTGCCACCTCCTCGGACGCCGGACACGTGCACTCGATATCATCGGCATCGCGCAGCGTCTCGCCCTTGTCGGCTGCGACCCTGCGTCTGCGCACCTCCTTCAGGTCATAGGCAGCACGCGGATGAGCCGCGGCGATCCGGGCGAGCCACGGCCGTTCAGGCCACGGAGCGCTGGGTGCAAGGCCTGCGATGCGGGAGATCAGCCCGGGCTCGAGTTCGGCCACTCCGGTCAGCGCGACGCGCCAGATGCGCGTGAGCGCCTCGACGTCGTGCGCGGCCCGATGAGCGGAGTCGGTGAGTTCCGGTGCGAACGCCGCAGCCAGATCGGTGAGTCTGTGGCTGCGCACGCGCGGTAGCCCGATTCGGGTGAAGACCAGGGAGTCGAGCCATGTCGTCGCGACGACTCCCCTCCCCGCGACAGCCTCGAGAAACCCTCTGTCGAACGCACCGTTGTGCGCAACGACCTCTCGGCCTCCCGCGAACTCAGCGAGTCTGGCGACTGCGGCCTCTGCGCAAGGAGCGCCCTGCACCGTCTGGTCATCGATACCCGTGAGTTTCGTGATCTCGGTGGGGACAGGCACCATGGGGTCCACCAGTGAGCTGAACCGCTCAAGCACCTCTGGACCTCGCATGATGGCGGCGGCCACCTCGATGATCCGATCGCGGGAAGCGTCATAGCCGGTCGTCTCGATATCGAGGACGCAGACCTCTTCCTCGAACCCGAAGGTCGCTTCTCGGGCGCGCTCGGCAAACGTCGCATAGGCGTCGACGATATCCGGATCGGTGCCCGGAAGAATCAGCGATGAGAGGGCATCTGAGGTCACGGCCGCCAGCGTATCACGCGGCTGCGACAGTTCCGGCACGCAAAACGGCCACCCCTGAGGGCGGCCGTTTGACTGACCATAGTCCGGCGTGGGCCGAAATTACTTCATGCCCGTAACGGCCTTGCTCGCGACATACCAAGTGCCGTCCTTCTTCACGAAGGTCCACTGGTTCTCGAAAGTGCCGTAGGAGGCAGTGACCTGATCCGCAATGACGGTGGCCTTGTCCTTCTCGATGTTGGAGCCGGCAATCGAGAAGCTCTGCACGCTGTAGCCTTCGACCTGCTGCTGCAGACCCTCGGGGGTCTGGCCCTGCTGCTTGTCGGCAGGGAGCATGCTGTAGGCCGCAGCCCAGTCGCCCTTGTCACAAGCCTCGTAGTAGGCCGTGACGAAGTCCGTCGGCGTGCCCTTGGCAACCTTGGTCGCACCCGAGACATCGAACGCCGCAGGGTCGGGAGCAGCCTGATTGGGCGTACCCGAGTTCGTGCTCGGAGCCGTGCTCGGAGCCGCCGCGTTGGGATCGGCTGCGGGGTTGGCAGCGGGGTCCGTGGCGACAGGAGCGGAAGCCACCGGGACAGCAGGAGCGGCCGCACGGGTCTGCTGCCAGATCATCACGCCAACGATTGCCGCGAGCAGAACGGCGATCACGGCAAGCGCGATCATGATCATCTGCTGATTGTTGTTCTGAGCCTGTTCCGACATGTGAATCCCTTCTTGATACCTTGGAAACTGAGCGCTTCCGCGCCCAGTCAGTCTACAAGCTGGTCAAGCTCGCGTACAGTTTCTTAATGTGGTGATACGATGAGCGAATGACACGCCAACGGAGCCTATTCGATGTTGTGGGTCCCGTGATGATCGGGCCCAGTTCCAGCCACACGGCTGGAGCAGTACGCTTGGGAGCCCTCGCCCGCGCGGTCTTCGGATCGCAGCCAAAGCGAGCCCAGATAGCGCTGCACGGGTCGTTTGCCACCACCGGGCTGGGTCATGGAACCGACTTGGCTTTGGTCGCGGGACTCCTCGGCATGACCCCCGATGATGTGCGGATTCCTCATGCCCTCGAAGAAGCCCTGAGTGCTGGACTATCGGTCGAGTTCACCAGCGTCGAGCTTGGAGAGGTGCACCCCAATACCGCCGAGTTCGCCCTCTTCGACGCGGCTGGAAACATGATGTGCATCCGAGGTTCGTCACTCGGGGGTGGCGAGGTTGTGGTGACCGCAATCGACGGTTTCGAGGTGATTGCCAACGGCGAGCTGCCGCTTCTGGTGGTCGATCACACCGACCGCCCCGGCGTGATCGCAGCGGTCACGGGCATACTCGCCGACAGCGGGACCAACATCGCCGAGATGCGCGTCTCCCGGGAACGGCGTGGTGCGCGAGCCCTCATGCTTATCGAGACAGACGTCGAGGTGGATGATGTGTGCTCGGCAAGCATCGCCAAACAGCCCGGCGTTTCAAGCGTCCGCCACGTTCCCGCGGTCTGAGCCCGGCCCGTTGCTCTAGTCTGCGTCGTCGGCGGGGGTATGTGCGGGGGCCTGCGGCGACCAGGCGGCACTCGCAGGATCGGTGAACAGCCGCATCTCAGGCGACTCCACGAACCCGAACTTCTCGTAGAGACCCTTGCCCGCCGGGCTGTAGTGCAGGGAGACCACATCGGCCCCGTTGGCCCGAGCGTGCTTGATGGCGGCCTCGATGAGCTGATGCGCGATACCCTCGCGCCGGTGGTCCGGCGTGACATAGGCGGCCAGGATGTAGGCTTGTCGGCCGCTCAGGTTGCGAACAGTCGGAGGGACTCGCTCCCACAGGAGCCCCACACCGCCAACAGGCTCACCCTCCTTCTCGGCGATCCACGCTGCGAAGTCGCCTGCGGCACGGGCATCCGTGACGTAGCGCGCGTAGGCGGGAGCCAGTTGGGCGAGTCGCTCTTCGTCAGTCCACCCCATGTCGCGGAACATGGCGCTGCGGAACTCCACGAGAAGCGCGATGTCACCGTCAGAGGCGGGGCGGATGTCGGCTGCAGAAGTCATTGGCGACAGTCTAGCGTTCCAGAGGGGTTCCCGGGTGTTCCTCGTCAACTCGTGCGTCCTCACTTGGCGGACGAACGATCGCGGTCTTGACCCGGCAGCTGCTGTCCCCGCTCTTGCACATCGTGCACGAGCCGGTACATCCCACTACCTTCAGGGTGTTGCAGCGAGGGCAACGGATCTCATCGGAAGCCAGCCCACACGAGGGGCACGTCGACAGCATCGCCACCTACATCACCCCCGTAAATACCAGGCCGCGCGCAACCAGACCGCCCACCAGAAACGCGAGGGTGACCGAGCCGACGATCAGACCTGCGGTGTATACCCAGCCACGCTCCTTGAGCACGACCATGACACTGGCGATGCAAGGGACGAACAGCGTGATCGTGATCATCGCGACCAGCAGCTGCGGATCGCTCAGGTGCATGGTGAAGAATCCGGCCGCTCCGAAGTCTCGACGCACAAAGCCCATCACGAACGCCTGAGCTGCCTGCGGCTTGAGCATCAGCCAGCCCACCGTCAGGGGCTCAGCAATCCGGATGATCCACCCAAGGATCCCCGTTACCTGGAGCAGCGAGATCAGCAACGCGCCCACGGCGAAGAACACGGCGACCTCGCGCATGAAGTGCCAGACCTTGATGCCGCTCTTTCGCACGACGTTGTCGAGCCGAGGGGCCCTAAGCGATGGCAGATCGATCAACAAGGCCGTCGACTGGCCGGGCACAATCTTGTTCAGTACAGTGCCCAGCGCCACAAAGATCAGCACCAGCGCACCAAGGTAGCCGGCGGCATAGAGGGGCCCGGTTCGCGCCATGAGCGCCGCGATGACGGCGATCTGGGCCGAACACGGCACCGCGATAGCCATAAGCGCCGTCGCGATGAACCGTTCGCGCTTCGAGCCCAGGATCCGAGTCGTGAGTGTACCCATCGTCACGCAGCCCAAGCCCAGAATCAGCGGGATGACCGCCCGCCCGTTCAGCCCCATCGAGGTGAGTGAGCGATCCGCGAGAGCCGCGATTCTGGGCAGATATCCCGTGTCTTCGAGCACGGCCAGCAGCACGTAGAAGCCCGTGACCAGGGGCAGAATCACGCCAATAAGGTAGGTTGGCGTCATCGTCAGCACGCCGAACTCGCCTGCCAAGACAGTGAAGAGCCAGGAACCCGGCGCTGTGAACGCCCCCACGGCACGTTCTACCAGTGGGACCCAGTAGCCTTTCATAACAGTGTTCTCGAGCACGCCCACCACGCCTCCGGCGATCCACTGTCCCAACACGACCCACATCGCGTACAAGAGCGCGAGCAGCATGGGCACACCGGTGAGCGGATGCATCATCGCGTGACTGAGCTTCGCCGAGAAGCTCGCTCCGCGAACCTCCTCGGTGATCACGTGGTGGCAGATATCATTCACCCGGTCGCGGCGGCGGAGATAGATCTCATCGCGGGACACACCCGGACCGATCCCGTGACGTTCGCTGATGACCTCGTCGCCCTCAAGCACCATGAGCGCCTCGGCTCTCGAACCCACTCTGGAGGCCATCTCGACGAGTGCGATCTCGAGGTCGTGATCCGAGCGTCCCGTCCGCGCACGATCTAGCGACTCCCTCAGTTCGTCGATCCCTCGGCCTTCGATGGCCACCGTCTCGACTACAGGAACCCCAAGAAGATCCTCGAGTAGGTCCCGGTCGATTCCGACCCCGCGCTTACGCGCTTCGTCGGCCATGTTCAGCGCCACAACCATGCGCTTGCCCATGTCGACCAGTTGTAGCGTCAGGAAGAGGTCTCGCTCGAGATGCACGGCGTCGACCACATTCACGACCACGTCACCGGTCAGAATGATGTCCCGCGCTACTCGCTCTTCATCGTTGAAGCTCGACACCCCGTAGACGCCCGGAGTGTCGACGACGTCGATGTCGCCGTAGCGGCCGCGCGTGAGCTCGACTGTTGTGCCGGGAAAGTTGGAAACGTCGACATACGTCCCCGTGAAAGCATTGAACACGACGGACTTGCCAACGTTGGGGTTGCCGGCGAGTACGATCGTCTCGCACCCGGGTCTGGCGTCGGTACCGCCCGGAATGTGGCAGTGGGCCGATGACTCACTGGGTCGGGCCATTATGGATTCTCCTCATGATGCAGATTGTCTCGTGAAGACAAGTGACCGGTCCGAACTCGCGGAATACGTCAATTCCGCACGGCGCGGTCATGATCTGGTCGGCGACGCACTTGGATGCGCTCGGCGAGTCCGCGGCCAACCGCTATCTCCTGGCGGCCGCTCTTGAGCACGATCGGCCCGGCAGGTACTCGCGTCAGACACTCGACGCTGGCACCCGCCGACATCCCGAACCGCAGCGCCTGGACGCGGGCCAAGTCGTCATCCACCGAGACTATCTCGAAATGTTCGCCTTTTCGGGCGCAGCTCAATGCACAGGTCTCGCAGAACTGTTGCTCGGTCTTCTCTACCATCGGGAGTTCTCCTTGTGCAAGCGTCGTACTTAGTATGTGCTAAGTCTTGCTGAATGCACATACTATGCCGAGATGACTCTGGCGGTCAAGGAAGTGTCCCCGACGGCAGTACCGTGCCCCACGCGTACAGCGCACTCACTTCTCCGACCGAGGAATTCAAACCAGCGCGCTGTAATGCCGATACCTGTACAGTTAGCATGGTTAAGCAACAGAGCCGCCGGGTCGGGGGACCCGCTGATTCGTCAGGACGGGAACCATTGCGGAGTGTCTCGATTCGAACGCGCATCGTGCTCGCCATGGCGCTCGTGGGCGTCGCGGCATTCGGAAGCATGATCGTCGCGCTCAACGCCGACTATCACACCCAGGTCGATCGGGCTGCCAACGACGCGCTCCTCAATTCTCGCCTCGCCTTCAGCGCCCTGATTGAGCACGACACCGAGAAGCTGACCGCTGTTCTCGAGACTGTTATGAGCCGAGACGACCTGCGGCAGGCGTTGGCAGCGCGCGACAAGAGACGACTCCTCGAGCTCAGTAATCCCCTCTACGCAGAGCTCGAACGGCGCTACGGAGTCACGCACCTCTACTTCATCGCACCCGACGGCAGGGTTGTCCTGCGAACTCACCGGCCGTCGCAGTCAGGTGACCTCATCGCACAGACGACTTTCACGGAAGCTCAGCGGACAGAAACGTTCGGTGCCGGACTCGAGCTGGGGCTGACCGCATACGCGTTGCGCGTCGTGCACCCCGTCACACTCACTGACGGCACCCCGGATTCCAGCCACCCATCCACTGAGCCGGTAGTGGGATACATCGAGGTTGCCGAGGACGTCGGGCCGTTTCTCCAGGAGTTGAAGCAGCAGGACGGCGGCGATTTCGGCTTGCTGTTGGACAAGAAGTCGCTGAATCGCAAGGCCTGGGCAAAGATGCGCTCGGAGAACAGCCAGCCCGATGATTGGGACGACCGCTCCGCCCAGGTACTGGCCGTGTCAACCAACGTCTCGCTGTCTGACCGTATGCGCTACCCCGGTGCACTTTCATCACTTCCCTCAGAGGGCCGGGTTCTCGGCGTGACAACGCAGAACGGGCTGACAAAGGCCACCTGCGTCTACCCGGTCTCTGATGCGGCCGGAAAGAGCAGTGGAGCCATAGTCGTCATCCATGACCTCAGTCCGGTCACCGCCCAGCTGCGTGACCGTGAGCTCCGAACCGCCGCCATCATGCTCATATCGGGAGCCGCGCTTCTCATGGCCGTGCTGCTGCTGGTCAACCGCCTGGTCTTTGCCCGGCTGTATGCGATGGATGCTCACATCGGGCCATCGTCGCCCGGCGTGATGCCATTCCCAATTGAAGGCGATGACGGCATCGGCCGTGACGAGATCGGGCAGTTCGAGCAGGAACTCGCCCAGAGCCGGCGTGGACTCGAACTACAGTCCGCCCTGCTGAACAACGCAAGTGAGTCCTTCCTCGCGCTGGATGAGCGGGGCACTATCGTTTACGTGAACGAGGCCGCATGTGTCTCCCGCGGGTACGCTCCCGACGAACTGCTGGGGATGTCGGCCGGGATTCTGGTCTCCGACGCCTACCGAGCAGCCGTTCCGACTTTCATCAAAGGCATTCTTAGCACCGGGCACGGACGCTTCGAGTCTGAGCACAAGACCAAGGGCGGACGCGTCTTCCCCGTCGAGATTCACGCCAAGAGCATCTCAACCGCTGGGCGGAACGTGATTGCCGCCGAAGTCCGCGATCTGAGTGAGCGCAAAGAGTCTGAGGCCACGATCAAGCGGCTGGCCTACTACGATTCGCTCACAGGGCTCGCCAACAGACGGCTACTGGACGACCGCATCGCGATGGCGCTGGCCCATGCCGCTCGCGCCGATTCGTCCTTAGCCGTAGTGTTCGTCGATGTCGACGGCCTGAAGACAATCAACGACTCAATGGGCCACCCGGCCGGCGACCGCGTGCTCAAGGAGGCAGCAAGGCGTCTCTCTCAGATCGTCCGGGAAGAAGACACCGTGTCGCGCATGGGTGGTGACGAGTTCGTGATACTCGTCACCGACGTTGGCCCGGAAGAGGCCCAGGAGTTCGCAGAGCGGGTAGCGGGGGTCTTCGCCCCCCCCATGTTCATTGCAGGCAAGAGAATCTCAGTCACAGCCTCTGTGGGAATCGCCGTTCGCGAAGAAGGCGATTCCACCTCAGACTCGCTGATCCGGCGCGCCGATGCGGCGATGTACGCGGTCAAGCAGTCTGGTGGGCACGGGCATCGAGTGTTCCAACCTCAGATGACCGCAACCTCTGATGCAACGCGTTTCGCCCTTCGCACAGAGATCAGAGATTCCTTCGACAAAGGTCAGTTCTCCCTCCGTTATCAGCCGCAAGTGCGGCTCGAGGACGGCGTGATTTCGGGAGTCGAGGCACTTCTGCGCTGGGAGCACCCCACGAAAGGCAACATACCGCCAGGCGAGTTCATCGCGGTAGCCGAGGAGGCCGGCCTGATCGTCCCCATCGGCACGTGGGTCATAGACACGGCATGCCGCCAGGCGATGCGGTGGCGCGATTCGGGGCTGGATATCCGCATGAACGTGAACGTCTCAGCCTGGCAGTTCCTGCACGGCGATCTGGTCGGAATCGTCGCGTCGTGTCTCGCGAGCAGTGGTCTGCCTGCAGAGAGACTTGAGCTCGAGATTACCGAGGGCACCGCGCTCAGTGACTCCGCTGACGTGCAGAAATCGCTGGACGGGCTCAAAGAGCTGGGGGTCCGCATCGCCATCGACGACTTCGGAATCGGCTACTCCTCGCTTGGAATCATCGACCGCATGTCGGTTCACTCGTTGAAGATCGACAAGCTGTTCGTCTCACAGATGGTCGCCCGACCGCAGAGCAGGGCCATCGTGGGCACGATCATCGGGCTCGCGCGCTTCCTGAACCTGCTCGTCGTGGCAGAAGGCGTGGAGAGCGTCGATCAACTCGCCGCTCTTGGGGAGCTGGACTGTGCCGAGGCGCAGGGTTATCTGCTCAGCCGAGCGGTCACGCCCGATGAGATCGCGAGACTGGCAACAGAAGTCGTGGACCTGCGACCCAGCTGACCGCCCGACTTCCCCTGAACCTAGATTCCGTCGGGATCGGGTACGTACCCCTCCGCCTGCACGAACGCCGGACCCAGGCGCTCTCCCAGTCGGTAGTACTCGAAGTTGTGCATAGAGAAGATGAGCGGGTCGACTTTCGCCATGTTGGGCAGACCCTCGTCGAGGACATCCTCCTCGACGTAGGCGCCGGCGATTCGGCCAATGTAGGCACGGTTGTTCTGAAACTCAATAACATCGACCAGCTCGCACTCAAGGCAAACCGGGCAGGCCTGGACCATCGGAGCGCTCGAAAGGTCTCCATAAAACGACTTGAACAGTCTGGACTTGTCGACTTCGCGCCCGGTCTTGGTCCCTGCGTAGTCCACTGCGGCACGCAGACTCACGGAGGGAGTGTTCACCGAGAAGGCCGCATGCACTTCGATGCCGGGGTTGCTGTGGTGGTTCTTGGTCAAAGCCACGCATATGGTGGGCGGTTCATGATCGACGGCCCCCACATACGTCGCGCACATGAAGTTGGGCTTGCCCTGCAAATCGTGAGAACCAATGATGACAAGTGGCATAGGGTAGAGGTAGGTGCCTACGTCAATACGCTTCTTCGCCATTGAGACTCCTGTTTGTCAGACCATCAGATCGCGGCGGTGATGCCCTCCAGGGCGGCGCGCAGACGTTCCGGCCGAAAAGGCGGGGGAATCCGCAGGGCACTACCCTCTCCAGCCGCATTGTCGTTGATGACGATCACGGGGATGTTCCGCGTGTTCATCGTCTGCATCATCCCACATGCCTGCGCCATGTCGGCGTCAACGACCACCGCCTGTGGAGCGCGTTCCGCGATCTTCTCCGCAGCAACCTCGCAGGTGGAAGCACGTCGGATGAGAACCCCCCAGTAGCTTCCCACGGTGAACGTCACAAGAGACATCACCGCGTCAGAGTCCGTGACCACCAAGACATCTGTCACCGCCACATTATGGGCCATTACTGGCCAAAACGGGCACGCCCCTTGTCTGAAGCTCGCAACTTTGCAGTTCAAAAGGGGTATTCTCCGCCATGAGAGCGCCCCGATTCCGCGAGAAAGAGACCCCCTTGGCCTACGCTGCCTTTTCTGAACTCCTTGCCGCCGCCGAACTGTCCGGCTCGCTTTCCGCTTCCGCAATCGATCGCGAGACCGCAGAGACCGCTGTCGCCCCTGCCCAGCTACGCGTACGCATGGCCGAGACGCTCACGGTCATGCGTGAGGCCGTCGCCACCGGGCTTCTCGGCGAGTCACGCTCGCGCTCGGGGTTGACGGGCGGTGACGCCAAACGGGTTGCCGAGTCCACCTCCGGGCCCGTTTCCGGGGTCTTCCAGACAGCCATCGCCGCTGCGCTCGCCACCGTTGAGGTCAACGCCGCGATGGGTCGCATCGTCGCGGCACCGACCGGCGGCGCTTCAGGTGTTCTGCCGGCGGTCATCCTCACTGTCGGTGCAGACCGCGGATCGAGCGAGGACGAACTGGTTGACGCGCTGTTCACCGCTGCGGCCATCGGAGGCATCATCGCCGCCCGTGCCACGCTTTCAGGTGCGGCGGGCGGGTGCCAGGCCGAGGTGGGCTCGGCTGCGGCAATGGCGGCGGCTGCTGCAACCCAGCTCTGTGGGGGAACTCCAGAGCAGATAGGGCACGCTGCGTCACTTGCCCTACAGGGCCTGATGGGTCTGGTCTGCGACCCCGTGGCAGGGCTGGTCGAGGTCCCGTGCGTCCACCGAAACGGCACCGGATGCGCACTTTCTTTAGCGGCTGCACAGATGGCCTTAGCAGGGATTATCTTTCCTGTACCGCTTGACGAGGTCATAGACGCACAGTCTTTGGTAGGGCGTTCGCTATCTCCATCGTTACGAGAGACCGCGCAAGGAGGTCTGGCAATCACGCCCACCGGACGTGATCTTGCCGAAAAGGCCCGGAGAAAGTGATCTGATGAGTTTGACCGAGCACCCAAGTTCTGAGACGACCAGGGCCGCCGAGGACCTCGCGTTGTGCGCCCACGATCTGCGGGGGACGCTCACCGTCATCAGCGGATACGCGAACACGCTTCGCCGCCACGGAGACCTCTCTGAGTCCCAGCGGGAACAGGCGCTCTCGGGAATCGAAGCTGCCGTTGCACGTGCTGACGGGATTATCGAAGACACTCTGGACGGGCGCGTGCGCGCCGGCTCAGGCTCGGGCGCAGTAAGCCTCGACGCCCTGATCCGACGTTCCGTCGCAGACGCTCGGGCGGCGACCGGCCGTGAAGTCAAGGAACACATCACCGCAACCCCCGTGGTCACTGGCGACGAACTCGCTCTCGCGCGCGTGCTCGACAACCTGCTGTCAAATGCAGCCAAGTACGCGCCCGAGGGAAACATCGACGTGACTCTGTCTGTCGAGAATCCGGTCGCAATCATCGAGGTCGCGGACCGCGGCCCCGGCATCCCGCGTGCGGACCGGAAGCGAGTGCTTGAGCCCTTCATGCGACTGGAGCGCGACCAGAAGGCGCCGGGCACGGGACTTGGCCTGACGGTGGTCAAGAGCGTGGTTTCGCGGTTCGGCGGCTATGTCCAGATATCTGACCGCAGGGGCGGCGGGGCGGCGATTCGGCTCTACCTGCCGCTCATCTAGCGACGCGGCTCCATCGCAAGTCCCACGAGTCGCGCGCACAGATCCGGGAACTCGATGCCTGCGGCGCGCGCAGCGTCCGGCAACAACGAAGTACTGGTCATCCCGGGAATGGTGTTGGTCTCCAGGACGTAGATGTCTTCGTCTGAAGTCACGATCAGGTCGGTCCGCGACATCCCCCTGCAACCCAGCACATCATGAGCGATCACCGAGAGTCGCTCGCACTCGCGTCTGGCTGCCTCGCTCACCCTCGCGGGAATGATGTGCCGCGACATGCCCGGGGTGTATTTGCTGTCGTAGTCGTAGAACTCGTGCTCGGGAACGATTTCGAGCGTCGGCAGGGCGATGGGGTGCTCGTTGCCCAACACGCCCACGGTAATCTCGGTTCCCGCAACGAAGCGTTCGACTAGAACGCTGCGGTCGTAATTGAACGCCAGACCGATGGCAGCGGGAAGTTCCGCATACTCGTGCACGATGGTCACGCCAATCGCGGATCCCTCGTTGGCTGGTTTGACTACGGTCTTGGGCCCCAGCTTGTCCACGATTCGGTCGAATTCGACCTCGTCGCCCCGCTTGACGATCACGTGCTCAGGCGTGGGTATCCCCGCCGCGACGAACAGCTGCTTGCTCATCACCTTGTCCATCGCCAGCGCGCTCGCAAGAACCCCGCTGCCGACGTAGGGCAGTTCGAGTAGTTCGCACAGCCCTTGGACCGTTCCATCTTCACCGAAACGCCCATGCAGACAGATGAAGACCACGTTGGCCTGGGCACGAGCGAGCTGTATCACGAACTCGTCGTCGCCGCTGTCGATCTCGACTACGTCGAATCCGCTGTGCCGCAGCGCCGCCGAGACCTGTGCACCGGTGTGGAGTGAGACTTCGCGCTCGGCAGACCGGCCGCCCATCAAGACTGCGACCCGGATCTCCTCGGGGTGGATGGTCATACGTCCTGCCTTTCCAAACGGGCCGCTAGAGCAGTCTGCCCAGTCTGAGTTGATCGAGCAGGACCAGGGCTCCCCACCACAACGCCACGCCGAGCAGCGTCGCAATCGATCCGCGCACGAGGGCCGAGACGAATAGTGACAACTTGCTGGACCCGTCCTTCTTCCATGAGCCGATCCACACCGCCACAATCAGCAGCGGACCCGCGATGGTCAGCACGAGGCCTCCCAGGACCGCCAAGGGATACAGGCTTGATTCGAACACGGCCTGCGCCTGGGGGATTTGGATGAACCGCCACACCAGCAGTGCGGCAAACACCACCCATAGCAAGTCGTATATGACGAATGGTATGGACGACACCTTGTTCGTAGTCGGCGCTGGAACCTCAGTTGGTTCCGCGCGCTGCGGCTCCGCAGCAGGCGCCGGTTCGTCCGGAACAGCAGCCTCGAGTGGTGCGTCGCCCTCGAAGTTGGCTCCCGCCTCGACGATAGCCGCAGTGACCTCGTCCTGCTCGTCGGGACCTGTCTCGGTCAGCTGAGCCTCTTCGGCTAGAACCTCAGGCTCGACGACGTCTATCTCCGGTTCAGCGTCGGCGGCCGCGTTCTCCTCGGAAGGCACTACTGGCTCCTCTGCGGAGGCCGGCATCTCCTGGGCGGAATCCGGAGTCACAGCGTCGGGCGCCGGCTCCAGCGGTTCGGTCATTTCCAGGTCCTCGGTGCCTTCGGTCACACGTCCCCCTCGGGTAGGCAGCTCACGACAGTCTACGGCTTGGCGCTCTCGCTCTCAACCGCGTCCGCAGGGCGGCCGAACCAGGACAGCACGGCGGCGGCGGCCGCGACCACCGCCGCAACCCGTAGCGCGTTCGACATTCCCGCCGAGAACAGCGTCGCGATGCCCGCCTCCAGCCGCCCCTCACCGTTAGGGAGTCCTGTGCCGCCCACTGACCCACCCACGATGGCAGCAGTGATCGCGATTCCGATCACCATTCCCACATTCCGCGCCTCAGCGATGAATGCCGATCCGACCCCTGCCCGAGCGCGAGGCGTCGATCGCATCACAGCCGACGTGTTGGGAGTCTGGAAGATCGCCATCCCCGACCCGATGATCAACAACGTCACGCCCACAGCCCACAGCGGGCTGGTCGTCGTCAGAAACGACGCCCCTAGGAGTCCGACGGCCAGAACAGCAACCCCCGTAGTAGCGAGTCCTCGGCTGCCGTGCCTGTCGGACAGGCGCCCAGCCGTCGGTGCGATGGCCGCCATCGCCAACGGGGTGAGGGTGAGCAGAAGTCCTGCCGCTTCCGCGTCCAGACCTTGAACCCGCAACAGGTAGAAGGGCATCGTGAAGGTCACCGCGAATAGCGACAGATAGGCCAGCGTCGCCGCGCCAAGGCCCGCCGAGAAGGCGCGGGACGAAAACAAGCTCAGATCGACCATCGGTGCGGCCGCGCGCGACTCCCACCAGACAAACAGTGCGCCTGCAAGCAGTGAGGCGACCACCGGCCCGATGACCTGCCACGAGAGAATCCCACTGCGATCGGCGTCACCGAGGCCCAGCAGTAGCAGCAGCAATGTGGCCGCAGCCAGCAATGCGCCGAGTATGTCGAACGGTTCGCCCGGGAGAGGATCGTCACGCAGCAATCGCCACGCGAACGCGGCGACGATCACCGCAAGAGGAACGTTTATGAGGAAGATGCTCGGCCAACCAAACGCGCCCACCAGCAGACCGCCCAGGGCGGGACCCACCGTCAGGCCAGCCGAGACCGCAAGGGCAACGTAGCCAAGTGCCCACCCTCTGCGGTTCGCGGGAAACGTCTTCACCACGAGGGCCGGACCCGCGGCAAACAGCATGGCCGCCCCTATCGCCTGGAACACCCTCGCCGCTATGAGCATCTTCAGGGATCCCGAGAAGGCGCAGGCCAGCGAACCAAGGCCGAACGAGAGTAGCCCGGAAACATACAGTTTGCGCAGGCCCCAAAGGTCTCCCAAGCGGCCCATGGTGAGCAACAGAGCAGAACTCGCCAACAGATAGGCGCTTGCGACCCAGCTCACCGCGGTGAGGCGCTCACCGAACTGAGAAGCGATCGAGGGGAGCGCGATGTTCACGATGCTCGAATCGAGGGGCGCCAGAAATGTACCGATCACAAGCACGAACAGGACGGCGCCCGAACCGTGTTCGGTGTGCTCGGGCTTCCGCTCCTCGGAGTGTGGTGTTGCCATTTGTCGATGTCCTGACTGCGTGAGTGTCGTGTGGTCATCATCATCTCATGCCCGCCGATAAGAGCCGTAGTCGGCGTGTCTGCCGCCTGATGGTGTTTGAACGTTCGGTCTGCTGGTTATGGCGTCTTCATGGAGAGCGCGCTTTCGGCGGTATTCTAGCTTCTAGCACGGAGTCTCCTGTGGTGTGCCAGGAACCGCGACACACCTGCGATACCGTCTCGACAGAGGAGTTCTCATGACTGAAGAACATCGTCCCGACGTCACTAGCGTCACGCCGGAGCCCAGCGTCATGCCGGCCCCGCCCCAGCCGCCTTCTGAGGTTCCGCCGGTGATACCGCCCGTGCCTGCGGTCGAACCTGCTGTAGTCACCCCACCTAGCGCTCCGCAGTATCAGACGGCCGCCGTACCGCCGGTCGTCCCTCCGCCGCAGCCCACAGAGATGCCGACCTCCTCCTCTGGCCACAAGCCCGGCTCCACCATCGCTATTGCAGTCCTGCTCTCGTTCGTCATCGCCGTGTTCTCGGGCGCAGCGGCAGGGTTTCTCGGCGCACGTATCGCCGGCGGCGGCACAAGAACGCGTGCCCCGCAACAGGTCGAAGTCATCGCTCCCCGTACGTCCGAGCCCATCGTGGCGGCGGCCGCCGCCGGACTTCCGTCGGTAGTCAACATCGACGTGAGCGGGAGCGGGTCCACCACTGACGCACAGGGCCTGCCCCAGAATCACCCCAGCGTCCCATCGCAGGGAACCGGCTCGGGCGTCGCCTACAAGCGCGCTGACGGCGGAACGTACATCATCACAAACAACCACGTGGTCGAGAATGCTGACACACTCACCGTGCGCGATGCCGCCGGCCAATCGATGAAGGCCGTTCTCGTGGGCCGCGATCCTGAGAGCGATATCGCGGTGGTCAAAGTCGACCGCAACATCCCGCTCATCAAGACGGCCGACTCCGCCAAGCTGCTCGTTGGCCAGTCTGTGGTAGCGATCGGCTCACCTTTCGGCCTCGAGCACTCGGTCACCTCAGGCGTGATCTCTGCCCTAGGCCGATCGCTTCCCGAGTATGTCGGGTCGACGTCAAGCGCTTCCCCCCTCGTCGATGTCATCCAGACTGACGCCGCCATCAACCCCGGCAACTCCGGAGGCGCACTGGTGGACCGCACCGGGAAGCTCGTGGGAATCAACACCGCGATCTACTCGGATTCCGGTCAGAACGGCGGCATCGGTTTCGCGGTGCCAGTCAACACAGCGACACGTGTCGCCGATCAGTTGATTGCAGGCGACGGTGTGACGCACCCGTTCCTTGGCGTGGTGGGCACTACCATCACGAGCCAGTTGGCCCAGCAGGAGAAGCTGACGGTGACCGAGGGCACCTGGGTCTCTGAGACCACAAAAGGCAGCGGCGCCGAGAAGGCAGGCATCCGCAAGGGCGATGTCATCACCGCCGTCGACGGAACGGCGATACGCTCCATCAATGACCTCATCCTCAACGTTCGCCGCAAGCAAGTGGGCGACACCGTGAAGCTCTCGGTCATACGCGGTGAAGAGAAGCTCACGATTGACGTGGTCGTCGGCGACAAACCTGCCGACCTTGCAACTCCCAGCGCGCCCGACACGAGCACGCCAAGCACCAAGTAGCTCGTTGACCTCAAGGCATATCGAAAGGCCCCGGCGCGTTGCCGGGGCCTTTCGTCTGGTCGACCCGAACGAACTGGCGACTAGCTGGACCTGCGGGAACGCCTCCAGAAGTTGGCGATAACAGCCGCGAGCACGACGAGCACGCCCAGAATCACCCACGTGGTCATACCACTCCACTGCACGGCGTCCAGGGTCGGCGACTCAGCCCCACCCATAGCATCTTTGGTCCTGGCAGCCACTGATGCGAAGACCGTCTTGGAGTCCATCGCCATCTCGGTGGTTGGATTCTCCACCCCTGCCTTCTTGGCCAGCTCATCAGGAACTGACTTGTAGAAGAGCGCTGCCTTGACGGTGGCCTTCTCCATACCCGCAGGCATAGTGAACGCGTACTGATTCGTCACCGACTCCTTGGGCGGAATACGGTCATCGGACTTGATTTTGGTGGCGTCCCACAGTTCGACCGGAGCATTGCCCTTGTCGTCTTGAAGGATGGTCCCGAAGACTCGTTCTCCAAGCTTCGTGGACTTCCCGCCAGCATCTGTGGCAGTGACTTCCAGCCACATCTGACGAACCTCCGTGAGCCCTGTGGGTAGGTAGTGCCCAGCGCCCGAGTTGGTGATGGTGACTGTCGCCTGGGCCGACGAGCCCGAAGGCACGATCTCCGGAATCTCAAGGACGAGTGTGGCCGCGCTCTTCAATCGTGCTGTCGCAACAACAGAGGGGCCCTGCGCCACCTGCGCACCCACGAACGTCATCGTGTAGATGTTGTCACGCTGAGGGGCTCCACCTGCGGCGCGGCCCGTCATGGGTCCGATGACCCCGGGCTGTCTGCTCATATGACAGTCCTGGCAGACGATGCCTTCCTTGGCATAGGGGCCCTTCGACCATTCCGAGAAGGTCGACTCCAGATGCATGCCGTTCACCGGATGGTTGACGTTGTGGCAGCCGCCGCAGATATCGGCCTTCCTGTGGAGCTCGGAGTATGCCGCGGGGTGCGGAGCCTGCGGGTCCTCGATCTGAGCGCGACGAGTTCCCGAAGGATCGACCAGCTGCGAGACATTGCCCGGCTCACCCTTCAGCATTCCACTGATCTGATGACAGAAGCTGCACGATATCCCTTCAGCCGGTCCCGGGCTCAATGCGCCTCCCTTTGCCAGTTCCCCGGTCATCTCGGCAGCGGGGGCATGGCACCGCTTGCAGAAGGCCCCGAGTTTGCCGTCAGTAGCCGCATTCGCCTCGCTGACCTTGGCGATGAACAGCTCATCGGTCAACGCTTTGGCGTGCATAGACTGCGACCACTCTTCGATAAGTGCGGCGTGGCAACCGCACGACTGTGACGGCTGGAACTTGTCCGGAGAGATGCCGGTGTTCTTCACCGGAACACCGACCGCAGACGCCGACGCAGCGATGGCTAGCGCAAACAGGAACGCACCGACGACACCGAGTGGGCGCAGGAATCTCCTCATGTAGTTCTCCTCCTCGATTTGCGGGACCCCTCCGTCCCAAAAGCAACATACCCCTTCGTGCGAACCCGTATGCCGTTTCATGTCGCCAGAGGAGCGTAGTATAAATGCGTATCGCGCGCTATCATTTCCCCTGCCCTTGCCTTCCGCTACATGAATCCGTGACCCGCTCTTCCCGCGCTGACGCGATGTATTCTCACCGCCAAGGAGGTAGGGGCAGGCAGCTTAGGGTAGTGATAGTCGTGGAACATGACACCAAAGCAGAGGAGAAGGACATGGTTGAGAAGCTTCGTTGTTCGGGTTGCGGCTACTTCCATATCGGCCCCGCGCCCGATTTCTGCCCGGTCTGTGGAGCACCCAAGACCGCTTTCAAGCCCTACGATGGCCCCGGCGACCTGACTGGGACGAGCACGCTGGATAACCTCAAGGCGGCATTCGCCGGAGAGTCCCAGGCGAACCGTCGCTACACGCTCTGGCGTCGCATCGCAGAGCTCGAAGGCGCGCCTCAGGCAGCACTTGATGCCTTCGATCGTGCGGCCGCCGAAGAGACCGCTCACGCGCTTGGCCACCTCGCCTACATCGCAGGTGCGACCGCGACCGCAGACAACCTGCGTATGGCCGTGGCCGGAGAAGACAACGAGGCCACCGACATGTACCCGGGCTTTGCTGAGACCGCCGAGGCCGAGGGTTTCTCGGATATCGCGTACTATTTCCGTAGCCTTGGGCGATACGAGGGCGAGCACCGCGAGGAGTACCGCGGCGCCCTCGAAGAAATGGAGTAACGAAGCCGAGTGAGCACTCTCCCCTCCCCCGCACTGCCCGACGCCATCGGGATCAAAGCGCTTGATGCCAACGGTGTCGCGAGCCTGGTCGCCGAGCTGGGCGAGCCTGGGTTCCGAGCCAAGCAGCTGGTGCAGTGGGTCTACGGACGGGGTGCTGCCTCTTACGCCGAGATGACCAATCTGCCTTCCGGCCTGCGAGATCGCCTCGCAGGCCGGTTCGCGCTCGCAGCCCCCTCGGTTGTCGTGCGGCAGGTTTCCGCAGACGGAACCCGCAAGTACCTGTTGAAGCTGGCGGACGGCGCGACGATCGAAACCGTGGGGCTGCCAAAAGACGACCGCCTTACCGTCTGTTTCTCCACCCAGGCAGGCTGCGCGATGGGGTGCTCGTTCTGCGCGACCGGTGAGTCCGGGCTTACGCGCAACCTCGGCCCCGGCGAGATGGTGGACCAGCTTCATGTTGTTGCCAGGGACTTCGGCCAGCGAGTGACCAACGCGGTGGCCATGGGTCAGGGGGAACCCTTCGCCAACTACGAACCCACCCTCGGGGCACTGCGGCTGATGAACTCGCCGGACGGCATGGGGATCGGAGCTCGTCACCTCACCGTCTCGACGTGCGGTCTCACCAGCGGAATCCGCCGCCTGTCCACTGAGCCCGAGCAGTTCACGCTTGCGGTCTCGTTGCACTCGGCGGTACAGACCACCCGGGATCGTCTCATGCCAGGCGTGAAGGGCGTGCCCCTAGGCGAGCTACGACAGGCGCTGGTCGACTACGCGAACGCTACCGGGCGCCGGCCCTCTATCGAGTACGCACTTATCGGGGGCGTCAATGACACTCCCGCGGAGATCGACGCGCTCGTAGTGTTCTGCCGCGGGCTGTTGATTCACGTGAATCTGATCCCCATCAATCCCGTGGAGGGCACTGGCTACGGGCGTTCCGCCACCGGAGACATCGCAGCGATCGAACGGCATCTGACCGCCGAGCATATCGAAGTCTCCGTGAGATCCGAGCGCGGCGCAGACATCGACGCGGCGTGCGGTCAACTTCGACAGAGGTCGACTGCCGCGCCTGAGTGAGATCCGTCTTCGCCTAGTGCGATGCGCCTGCCGGGGAATGCCTCCTGGCTTCTCCTGATGCCTTGACAGGGCACATCTGCCGTAACGCGGGGCAACTCCCGCATACGTGATCGTCCCACTGCGACAGATGCCCGTACGAACCCTCGCTCATCCGGTCGTGCACGTTCAGGAGATCGCCTGCGAACGCGAGCGCCTCGTCGGCCGAGTAGTGGAACCGCACTGTTTGCGGTTGACCGTCAACCAGCACCTCTGGACGCAGGAAGACCGCTTCGACTTTCTGTGCCTCGTCGCGAGCTGCCGCCAGCGCATAGCACTTCGCCTGCAGCTCGTACCGCTTGGCGAGGTCCTCGATCGCGCGAGTTGTCTCACCCGTCTTATAGTCGACGATCAGAACGTGACGGGACTGCTTGGCGTATACATCGATGGTGCCATCAAGAACGAAGCCCTGCCCAGGCTCGCCGACCCACAATGCGAACGGAGCTTCCCTCCTCACGGAGTCAGCTGCGCGCACCTCTTGGGCCACGCTCGAGCTGCGATAGACGTCGAAGTTCCGCCGCACGCGCGCCGCATCCGACCTCTCAAGGCGATAGTGCCGCACGACCGAGGCGAACCTCTCCTCCGACAGCTGTCCGTCTTCGCCTGCCATCTGTAGCAGGAGATGCAGTGCCGAGCCCCGTCTTGACGCAGGGCCCGCCGCTTCGGCAGCCACTCCCAGCCCGAGGATCTTCTCCGCCCTGAAACGAAGCGGGCACTTCTGGTAGAGGCTCACTCCCGAGTAGGACAGTCGCCGGGGAGTCTCGACCTCCGCCCGGGCATCCGGCTCATCCTGCATCAGCCGCGCATACCATTCCTTGGAGCCACGACGATCTTCCGGCGAAGCCGCGACTGGAGATACATCCCGCTCCTGCGGATCGGCGAACGGGAGAACTCTCACTTTGGCGCTGGCGCCGCCACCAAAGTCGTGTAACCCCTGAGTGTCCGGCACTATCTCAATGCCCAAGGCGTCGACAAGCCAGTTGAGCATGGAACAAGTGGCCGAATTGCCCACCGTGCGAGCGCCTGCTAGGACCAACAGCTCACGAGCTCTTGTGCAGGCGACATAGAACAGCCTCTTGCGCTCTTCGTCCTCTGAGGTCCCATCCTGCTCGCCCATATCCACGAAGGCGGTCGGTCGTCTCAGTTCCGAGTCTCGCTCTCCTCCCCATGAAGAAGGGAGCGCCATGGCCAGTGCACGGTCCTGTCCCACGCGCCAGCGCGCGATGTTGCGGTCGGTCCGGCCCGTGCTTGAGAGTTCTGGAACGATAACAACTGGAAACTCAAGACCTTTGGATGCGTGGATGCTCATGATTCGCACCGCAGATGTGTCCTCGCCCACCAGCGACGCAGGCGTCTCATGATCGCCGAACTCCTCCTTCGCATCGAGATACGCCAGGAAACCGGCCGGGCCCGTACCCCTTGAGCCCTCGAACGTGGCGGCAAGTCGAGTGAACTTGAGCACGTTGGCATACGCTTGTGCGCCCGCAAGCCCCGACGCCACCATGCGGAGATCGAGTCCGCAGTCCTCCACCAGTTTCAGAATCAGCTCTGAGAGCGAAACGCGTCCCAGGGCGTCGGCGGCTCGCGATACTGCCCGAGCAAGTACGTCCATTCGCGCTCGGTCATCTTCATCCAACAGGGCGCTCTTGTGCGCCGCCCACAACCCCACGCCTTCACCCCGCGCTCTGTCTCGAAGAGCCAGGAGGCCATCATCGGACAGTCCGCAAAGATCAGACGCCATCACTTCTGCTGCCGCTGCCTCGTCGCGCGTGTTGACGACCACCCGCAGAGCCGAGCGCAGCGCACACACCTCGCGCTGTTCGAAGAAGCGGCTGCCACCAATCACAACGGCCTCAGCGCCGGCCGCAGTCAGAGCACCGGCATAGACATGCGCATGCGTGTAGGCGGGAACGAGGATGACGATATCGCCAAGCGAGACCCCGCCCTCGTCTCGGAGCTCACAGACTTTGGCTGCAATCTCGCTGGCTAGACCTGCACGGGCCTCGTCGCCTCCCGCATTGCCTTGTGTCGGCGCAATGAGCACCTCCACCCGGGACGCGTCAGCCGGCAACAGGGCTGGCTCCGGCTCGGTTCTCCCATGTCCCAGAATCACGAGGTGGCCCCCGAACAGGAGCGGATCACCAAAGAGCCTGTTGGCGAAGTCTAGGATCTGCGGGTGAGAGCGATAGTTCACGCTCAGAGTGACCGGTGTGGCCCCCGACTCGATCATGGCGCGGTTATGTGCCCGATACACTTCAACGTCTGCGCCGCGGAACCGGTAGATCGACTGACTTTCATCGCCGACGGTACAGAGATTTCTTCCGGCGAGCGCCTCGACCACCTCAAGCTGCAATGCATCGGTGTCCTGGAACTCATCGACCATCGCAAGGTGAAACCTATCCCTCCAACGAGCTGCGATCTCCGGCTGTCGCAAGAGCCTGCGAGCTTCCACCTGCAGATCGCTGAAGTCCAAGCCTCCCGCCTGGCCCTTGAGTTCAGAGAAGACGGCTGAGTACTCTTCTACGAGCGCGACCAACTCCTCTGCAAGCGGCCGTGTGATGATGCCCGCGAGTCGTGAGCACAGGTCAATCCGCGACTGCTTGACTGCAACGACGTGGTCCTTCACGCCTGCGGAGGTCCTCGCCATCGGGTGCCCCTGAAGAATGCGCCAGACGGCCTCCGCGAGTTGTTCATCGTTCAAATCCGTCTTCGTCAGACGGTCCAAAGCCTCGAACGTGAACAAACACGCTCCCCCGTGGTCCGCAACCGCTTGAGTGTCCAGCCCGCATGATTGGAAGAACGCCGACTTCTCTCCAAAGAAGTCACGGGCTTCACGGGCCAGAGCACGAGCAGTATCCCTCGTCTCAATCCGAAGGTCTGCAGCAACTACGTCTCGCGTGCGCAGCTCCTCGGCGAGAACGAACACAGTCGACGCTACTGCCGAGAACTCATACAGACCAAGAAGATTTGAGCGCCCCCTCTTCTCGGCAACGCGGCGCACGGCCGCCTCGAATGCTTGCTCCTTGAGCTGACCGGTCTCTACCGTCTCCAAAACCCGAAAAGCCGGATCGATCTGCGCCTCCAGTGCCTCCGCTCGCACGATTCGGGCGCACATTCCATGGATGGTCGATATCCAAGCACCATCAACGCGCCGAGCTTGGCTCTGAAGCCCTGCAAAACGCAGTGTCGCGCGAATCCGCTCGGCGAGCTCACCGGCGGCCTTCTCGGTGTAGGTGATTGCCAGAATCTGGTCGATTCCGACAGCCGTCCAATCGGGTGGCACGTCGGCACCTACCGCGTTGGCAGCCCTTTCGGTGAGCACCCGCGTCTTGCCGGAGCCTGCCCCGGCCGTGATCAACACGGGGCCGACGAGTGTCGTCGCGGCGATCAGCTGATCCTTGTTGAGTTCAAAGGAGCTCACTGGTACGCCCTCCTGCAGAAGCTCGATGCTTCGCACAGGGCGCAGGAACGACGGTTTGCTGGCGCGGGTTCGATCCGTCTGGCGCGTATCCCCTCCACGGCGTTGGAGATCTGCATCTCCACCTCCGTCAGGAGCTCCCCGAAACGCTCGGCCGAAACCTCGTCTTTGGAGTGCACGGTGGGGTCCGCCGAGGCCAAATCCACATTCCAGAACCCCCTGATCACCCCAGTGGGCAGCGAGCGGTACACTCCCGCGACAGCTGGCGCTGCAAACCCTGTCGATGCAGCGCGCGCGTAGACAACGCACTGGATGATGCGGTGCCCTGCAAAGCCGGCCTGCCCGTGGACCACCGAGGCCGACTTGTAGTCGGTCACGACAATCCCCTCCGGCCCCTGGTCGATTCTGTCTACCTTTCCGCGGAGAGCAACGCCCGCGATCTCGAACGCCAGTCCCGAATCTCCCCCGAATGCCCACTCGTGAGCCGCCGTTTCGAACCCTTCAAGCATGTCCACGTCCTGCTCGATTGCCGCCTTGACCCAAGAGCGGGCCGCCGAGGCCGAGAGCTCCTCTTTCAGCCCCCGCGTCTGCCACTCAGGATCAAGCTGCAGCGCGGTAACCACCTCCTCAAGGAGGTTCAGCGCATCAGGAAGGTTCTCGGCGGTGACCCTCGAGTGTCCCCTCTCTGTGAATATCTGGTAAAAGCCGGCGAGCATCGCGTGGGCGTAGGAACCGCGACTCCGGGCATCGAACCTTCTGTCTACGTCCACAGGCCGAAGTACCCGGCTGTAGAACCACCTGTACGGACAGTCGAGGTAGGTCTCCAGCTCAGTGACTGAGAACTCATCGGCACTTGGCCACGTCTCATTGGCCTGGGAGACCCGTCCTCTTGACAGACCCGGCGCATCCAATCGGCCTTCCGCTGCCAGCTCTCGAGCCTCGCGACGATTCAGCGTCAGTGCCGGCGCCGCATGTTCGAGCTCACCGAGCGTCATCCTGTAGGACACTTCGAGCTGGCCGTCTTCTCCCATGGCGGCCTGAGCGGGGGTCCGGTAGAGGTCTCTGATCTCCTCCCAGAAGACAGATGGCCTGCGCGCACCACCGGACGCATCAGAGGACTGTCTGACCAGTTCGAGCCGCTTGCGCGCGCGGGTGACGACCAGATAGAAGAGCATGCGCTCAGCCAGTCGCTCATCCATCCCCGCCGATAGTCCCATCCCCCCCAGCAGCGTCGCCGCAAGCGGCTCCGGCTTCTCGGACGAGAACTCGTCGGCGGTAAGTCCGCCCAACACCACGGCGTCAAAGCTCCGCGATCGAATCCTATGGGCATCGGTGACCTGGACTGTTCCAGGTCGCTCCGCTGAACCGGTTGATACCATGGATTGTGCGAGACTCATCAGCAGATTGATTCCGCTCACCGCGACACCTGAAGCCGCCATCAACGCCACGGTCTCCATGATTCTCCCGTGCACCGCCGCGTCTATACGCACATCGGCCTCGTGACGACGTCGCTCTTCGCTCGCAACCGACAGCATTGTCGATACCATTTCCTGCCATTTCTCGACGGTCTCCTCTGTGACCGTGCGCCGGAGAACGTCCTCCGCCAACTGGATCACTCGCCCCGTCATCGGGCTCAGCTTTGAAGCGTGTGACAGAAGGCGTCCGGGGTCGTCCACGCGAGTGCGTCGCCAGCGGCTGTCGAGTTCGTCCACGGCCTGCGCAGGAACATCGGAAAACGGGCCTCTCAGCAAGTGAAGTAGCTCCTCGCGGCCGCGTGAGCCGCTGACGGCTCCAGCCAGCGAAAGCAATGCACTTCCCAGTGGCGTTGCTGAGAACTCTGACTGGAACTCCACCGAAAACGGCACTCCCTCAGCCCACAGGGCAGCTTCGACGAGGTCCCTGTGACGTGAAAGATCCCTGAAGACGACAGCCACTTGACCGGGTTCGACGCCGTCTCCAATCGCCCTCGCGGCCGCGGCTGCCACCAGAACCGCCTCCGCCTCAGCTCCTGAAGCTTCCGAGAGCACAACAGAACCGCCAGGCGCGATGGCCGATTGCGGCGCATACAGCGTGGCTTCGAGTAGCTCCAACTCATCCGAGGGGGCTGACGGCCGGTGCATCCGCATGTGCAAACTGGCGATTTCTGCCAATTGCTCCGCAATGGGGGTCAGCGCCTCACAGGCGGCAAACCCCTCTTCCCATGTGAGCGCTACGACGACCTCGTTGCGCTGAGCCAGCTTGCCGATGAAAGCGATCTGTGCCGCCGAAAGATCCGTAAATCGGTCCCACGCAATTGTGAAACCGGCTACGGCCTCCGACGCGGAGAGCTGCTTCACGGCCTCCCCGGGCTCAATCAGACCGTGGTCAAAGAGAAGCTGCTCGTAGGCCTGGAGGAT
The DNA here is from genome assembly GCA_002841275.1 of Actinobacteria bacterium HGW-Actinobacteria-7. Lineage (GTDB taxonomy): Bacteria > Actinomycetota > Coriobacteriia > Anaerosomatales > PHET01 > PHET01. The sequence goes on from PHET01000004.1 coordinate 146,208, forward strand.
TCTCTCGACGGACTCTCCGGCCCGTCCAGCGCCCCGTCCGCGAACCAGCCCGGCGGAGCGAGCAGCCATGCGCGCCACGAGCTCTACCGTGCCTGGGCTTTGAGATGCTCGTCCCAGCATGGACTCGCCCGCAGGGCAGGCCTGGGCGACGAGATTGCGTCGCAAGACCGTAGATACCAGCTGCCGTCCATCCCCCTGCTGGCGCCACAGAGACTCGAGCCACTGCTCGAAGGTGGTGATGTCTATGCCCACGGCAACCGTCGAGGCGAATCTCTCGCGTGCGCGACGAACGTCTGCGAAACCGGGCAGGATCAGAACCGACTCCCGACCCTCACGAACACCTCGCTCCACCCGATCTCGTATGACCCCACTGACTCCACAGCCAGCACGTCCTGTAATCAGCTCAAGCCCCATGCGTCCTCCTCGCACGAAGGCTCTCACGCACCTCTGACATCAGGGCGTTTGGGTCTGCGTGTATCCTTCTAGGCCCTCTCGTATCTCTTTCACTCTGCGCCACGCGACCTCTTCATCCCGTCCAAGATAGTGCTCGACACGGCCTCCAATGACCTCTGCGGCATGCTCGGCCCGCTCAGCTATCGACCGAGCGACCTCTGCGGCCCGCAGAGCCTCGCTGGCAAGGCGCTGTCGTGTCTTCGCGCCACTGGACGGGGCCACCAATAGGCCCGCCAAGAAGCCCGCCGCCGTTCCGGCAATGACTCCAATAGCAAAATATTCCAGATTCCTCCTCATTCGGCGACCTCCTCAACTGCGATCTCCCCTTGGGTGATGAGCGCGAAGATCCGCTCAAGGTCGTCTTCCCCCCGGAACTCGATCTCGATCTTGTTCTTGTCCTTGCCCAGCTTGACCCTGACGTTTGTGCCAAAGAGCCGACGCAACCTTCGCGCGATGACCTTGAATGACTTCGGTGTCATGGGCCGAGGCTCTCGAGCCACACTCCCGGCCGCAAACAACCGAGCTAGGTTCTCTGCCTCCCTCACAGACAGACCGTCCGAAACGATCTTCTCTGCAAGCTTCATTCGTGTGGCCTCCTCAGGTACAGAGAGAACCGCGCGTGCGTGTCCCGCTGTGAGCGAGCCGGCGTACACCATCTCCTGGACCTCTTCTGGCAAGTCAAGGAGCCGCAGGGCATTCGTGATAGCGGACCGCGACTTCGATACCTTGTCGGCGAGTTCCGCCTGAGTCATTTGATGCTCTGCCAGTAGCTTTTTGTACCCGCGCGCCTCTTCAATGGAGTTCAGATCGTCTCGCTGTAAGTTCTCGATAAGGGCGATTTCCAGGGATTCGGAATCGCTCGCACTCAATACTCGGACAGGCACACGCTCCAGCCCAGCGGCTCGACACGCGCGCCATCTGCGTTCGCCGGCGATGATCTGGTATCCGTCGCCAAGCGGCCGGACGATAATCGGCTGAAGTAGCCCGACTTTGCTGATGGAATCGCTGAGTTCGGCAATTCCGTCTTCATCCATGTCAGTACGTGGCTGCTCCGGGTTGGGTGAGATTATCTCGATTGCGAGCTCGCGCACATCCTCGCTTGTGTGTGACTCCTGAGAAGCACTCGGGATGAGAGCAGAGAGTCCACGGCCAAGTCCACGCTTAGACACGATCCATCACTTCCTTCGCGAGGCTACGATACGCAATCGCGCCCTTGCCATTGGGGTCGTAGATCGTCACCGGCTGACCGAAGCTCGGCGCTTCAGACAATCGAACGGTTCTAGGAATCAACGTTGCGAATACTTCGGTCTCGAAGAAGTCGCGGACTTCGTCAACCACCTGGCCCGCCAACCGCGTCCTGGAGTCGAACATCGTCATCACGACGCCAAAGACCTCAAGGGCAGGATTCAAATGGGTCTTCACGAGCCGGATGCTGTCCAGTAGCTTCGACAGACCCTCCAGCGCGTAGTACTCGCACTGAATCGGGATGATGAGCCCGTCCGCAGTGGTTAGGGCATTGATCGTCAGAAGCCCGAGCGAGGGCGGGCAGTCGATGATCACAAAGTCGAAATCGTCGAGCACCGGCGCCATGATCGTCTTGAGACGCGTCTCCCGGCTCATAGCAGAGACCAATTCGATTTCCGCTCCGGCGAGCTGAATCGTCGCAGGGACCACAAAAACCCCGGGGGATTCCACCGGCTCGATGATGGTTTCGATGGAGGTGTCCCCGAGAAGTGCGTCATACACACACAGCTCGCGTTGGTTCTTGTTCAGACCGAAGCCTGACGTCGCGTTCCCTTGGGGATCAAGGTCGACTAGGAGTATCTTCTGGCCGGCCTCACCTAGCGCGGCCGACAAGTTGACGGCCGTAGTGCTCTTTCCGACTCCACCCTTCTGGTTCACAACTGCAAATACTCTAGCCGGACCAGTGCGAGCACGATCATTCGTTCTGGCGACCACACGCCCCCCTCTCGAAGATCAGACAGCACGCCGATTATAGTTCAGAGCCCGCCTGACGGGAACCCGCTTTGAACAGCGGCTCTCGTTGCGCCATACCTGTCCTTCGCGGCAACTTCACTATGCTCTTGCCGGTCCTGACTACCGTGACAATAGTTCGCGCCTCGCCGTCTTGTGGCAGAACTTCACGCCGTGTCGAGACAACCTCCATGCCGGTCATGCGAGCGGTGTCTCGAGCAACTTCCAGCTCCGCCTCGGTAATCGGGCCCTTCAGGGCAACGAGGGCGCCTTCTGGACGCAGAAGCGGCGAGGCCAGCTCCACAAGCGATCCCAATTGGCTGAGGGCCCGAGCTGTGACCAGGGAAGCCTGGCCGCCAAACCGGAGTGCGTACTCCTCCGCACGAACCGGCTCCACCGTGACCCTCTCCGACCATGCCGATGTGGACTGTTGGATGAACTGCGCCAGCAGTCTCGCCTTCTTCTGGACGGACTCTACCAGGACCGTATCTCTCCCGCTGGCAATCGCAAGTGGAATCCCCGGGAATCCTCCGCCGCTGCCTAGGTCACACATCAGCCCCTCGCGCAGTGACATCACTTCCGGGAGGGCGATGAGCGAATCCACGATGTGCAGCCTGATGGCCTCCATTGGATCCGTAATTGTGGTCAGGTTTATACGACCATTCCACTCCAGAACGAAATCCAGATGCTCCAGCATCAGTTGCTGACTGTCTTCGCCGACCTCAACCCCGAGTTCGAGACCGCAGAGAAGCCGCTGGAGGTACTTCCTATGGGTGGAATCCAGATGTTTCACGTGAAACCTCCTCGGACTGCATCTTACTTCATCGGCCAGATGTTTCACGTGAAACATCTGTCGGTCGGGTCCCATCGGTTGACTTCGCCGGGCAACGAGGACGAATCCCCTTGCATCGAGGCGTCTTGTCACAGCCCGCGCACCGCTCGGTGCAATGCCATGGGACTCGCCGTGGCTGAAGTACCAAACAAAAGGGGCGCCCTTAGGCGCCCCAGATACATCCTCTTGCCAATCCCTACTTTGGAGCGATGACGACCTGGCGAAACGGATCTGCTCCATCGCTCGCCGTCGTGACACGCTTGTCGCCTCGCAATGCAACATGCACTACACGCCGTTCATATGCGGTCATGGGTCGCAACCTCACGGCCATGTGCTGGCGTGCGGCACGATCTGCGGCCCGGCGTGCGATGTCTTCGATCTTCTGACGCCGGCGATGCCTATACCCTTCCACATCGACGACCACTGGGTATCTGAATCCGCTCTGGTGGGTGGTAATCGCCCCAACGGCAGTCTGCAATGCATCGAGGGTCTTGCCGTGCCTCCCGATGAGAAGACCGTAATCGCCGCCTACAACGTCCAGGATGATCTCGCCTTCGTCACCTTCATACTCCTCGACCGTTGCATTCTCAATCCCAAAACAACCGAGAACGCTCCGCAGAGCGGCGACCGCAATATCGGCAACTCGATCTAGCTCCTCGTCCGAGAGGTCGGCCGAGTCCCCCAGTTGCAGTTCCACAGGCAGCGGCTCGTCGTCGCTCTCCTCCTCGGAACTCTGCTCATTGGGCTGAGTGAGCTCGGCAAGCACCTCGGGCCTCACCCAGACCCTCACCTTGGCCTGTTGGCTCGAACCGATGCCGAACATCTTCTTTCCGGGCTCCTCCAGCACTTCATACTGCACAGAATCTTGCTGTACGCCAAGCTCTTCAAGAGCCGCATCGACCGCCTCTTCGACGGTTGGCGCCTGCTTAACACACTCTCGATCCATATCGCACGCATCCTTTCGGACAGCGGACACTTATGACGGCTTCCTGTTCTTAGAGCCCTTCTTCGCTTTTGACTCCGCAACATTCGGAGACTGCACGAGAACCACTTCCTGGGCCTTAGCTCTCTTGGCCATTCCCATGGTGATCTGCTGCTGTGCAACGCCCCACAGGCTCGAGATGTCCCAGTAGAGCAGCACGCCTGCGGGAGCACTCCAGCCGAAGAACAACATCATGACCCCCATGTAGGCGCCTATCATCTTTTGCTGCTTCTCTCCGGGCATGAGCGCCTGGGGTAGCCACACGCTGAGACCGAAGAGGATGACAAGGAGGATGTAGGGGATCGCGGCGATTGCCCCGAGTTTAGGATCAGAGTAGACCTGCTTCGGCGTACTGGCAATATTTGGAATTAGAAAGTAGAACTGCCCGGTGATGTGATTCTCCAGGAAGAACTTCATCAGCACTCCGGGCCTGGCTGCCGTTCCACCAAGCACTCGATACAGCGCGAACATCAGCGGCATCTGGAGAAGGGCCGGCAAGCAGCCCCCTAGGGGGTTCACCTTGTTCTCCTGGTAGAACTTGAGTGTCTCTTCTTGAAGCTTCTCTTTGTCGTCCTTGTACTTGGCCTGCAGTTCCTTGATCTTGGGCTGGATCTCCTGCATCTCAAGCATCGACTTGGTCTGCTTCAAGGTCAGGGGCATCAGCGCGAGACGCACGAGCACCGTAAGAACGATGATTGCGAGACCCCAGTCTCCGACCACGCCTTCAATCTGCTGCAGGAATACGAAGATGGCCTGCTGAAAGGCTTGCCACAAAGCACCAATACCCATGGTCAGTGTTCTCCTTGGTGCGCGCCCCTAGGGCACGGGATCGTAGCCGCCCGGATTCCACGGGTGGCAGCGTGCGATTCGCCTAGCCGAGAGCCATCCGCCACGGATCAATCCGTAGCGTTCAATTGATGTTAGCGCATATGCCGAGCAAGTCGGAGTGAACCTACAAGACGGGGGCAGGAGAGGGGAGACCAGTTTCCTGTACGCGCGGATGAGAAGCAGCGCCCCACGTCTGGGCAGCCCGGCCACTTCGCTCAGCAGCCCTCTCATGAATTGATCCCGGCCCGCTCGACCAGCGATGCAACCGCGGCGTCGAGGGACCTCGGCTTGGCCGATCCAGTTCTGGCGTTTGAGATCAGAACTACATCGACCCCCGGCCACGGCCCGCCCGCTCTCCTCACTGTCTCGCGCATCACCCGCTTGGCGCGATTGCGTGTGGGGGCGTTTCCCATCCGTTTGCCCGCGATAAAAGCGACGCGGCCATCCTGGCCGCGTCCTTCTGGGGTTATCTTGATGAGGGCCGTGATCAACGATGTGCTGATGCGGCGCGACTCTCTGAAAAGCGAGTCTATCTCACGCGATGACTTGATAGTGCGCACGAGGCAAACCTCCTCGCCTCGCAAAGGCGTTGAGCTCGCAGTTAGGCAGAAAGCACCTTGCGGCCCTTGCGACGGCGTGCCGCCAGGATGGCGCGACCGGCTCGCGTGGACATGCGGGCACGGAAGCCGTGCGTCTTGGCACGCTTCCGAACGTTTGGTTGGTAGGTCCGCTTCACTTGTTCCTCCTTAGGCGCCCCTCTGTTCTGGGGCAAAGCCCGACGATTATATGCGCGTCCTGCCACCTGAGTCAACGGCGATCTCGTTCACGGCCCCAGGCCCCAACTTCTTGAGACTGAAACCTCCTTGGCGTGGTGCTTGCCCGTTCACCTCGAGCCATTCCTCACTGGACTGGGATCTTGATCACGTCCACTGCCAACCGGGCCCGGCCATACAGACCACGCGAAATGGTCCCTCAATCTGTGGATACTGTGGAAAAGGCAGGACTCTCTATTGTGGCGCCTGTGGATAACCCTGTTGTCTCCGTTGTTGACAAGTGGGGACATTGCTATCATCGGCTGCGCTTGGAACAGTGGTTTCCGGGCGGCGTAATCTCGTGAATTGCCCGCTCGTACTGTTATTTCTACCGCTTGTCGCTCTTCAGCTCTCACGAGCTCTTGCGGCGGCGTGGGTGTGATTCTCTGGCACTGATCAGTTCATGGGACGGCGCTTTGTTCTCGTCGGCGTTGGAAGGTTCGGCTGAGTGGTTTCCACAGTAGAACCGCTGATGCCTGGTAGACACACCCGCTCCAAGCAGCGTGTTCGTGATTTCAGGAGGGCCCGGCTTTCTCCTTTGTTTCCACAGTGTGGAAAGTTCTGTGGACAAGCTAGAAAAGCCTAGGTCGCAGGGGGCGAACAGTGGTTCGCTGATAAGAAAACCGCAGTTCAGCGCGGGTGTTGTCCTGAACGATTGGATCCTTACCGGGCTCTGGCCCTGTTGATAGACCTGTGGACTACTTGGCCGTCTGTGGAAAGTTGGGGGACATGAAATCGTTCTACTCGTCGAGCCCGGTGGTGGTTACCACCAAAGAGCTGAACTCGGGCTCCTCTCTCCCTACCACTACCCGCGCGCGTGTAGCCGTGTATGAAGCCCCGATGGCTGCCCCTCGTGTAGAAGAAGTGGAGCCCGTCTCTGCAGGCGAGTACATAGAGGCGCTGTCATCTCGTGTGTACGAGCTCGCTCGCTCGCAGGGAGGCGTCATTCCCTACACCGTGGTCCGGGAAGTCGCGGAGAACCTGATCCACGCATCCTTCGCCGAGCCAGTTGTCTCTGTACTGGATGGCGGAAACACCATTCGGTTCGCCGACCAGGGACCGGGCATTCCAGACAAACACAAAGCTGTTCTCCCTGGCTTTACGACGGCAACCGGCCCAATGAAGCAGTACATACGAGGAGTTGGCTCCGGCCTTCCGATAGTCAGGGACTTCTTGAGTATCACCGGAGGCGAGCTCGTAATCGAAGACAATCTCGGCTGCGGAGCGGTAGTGACCATCTCGGGGAAGGGGTCGCGGCATACCTCGGCAGTCACCGCAGATCAGACTCGAGAACTGGCATATGCCCCTCCGCTTCAATCGGAGACAAGACTGGCGGCCGATCAGTTGTTCCCGTGTCATAGGCCGGGGCTGTCCAATCGCCAGCAACAGGTGCTTGCCCTTGTTATGGAGTCCGGTTCAGCTGGCCCCAGCCTGGTCTCCCGGGAGCTGGGGGTTGGGATCTCCACGGCCTATCGTGATCTGGCCTCTCTAGAGGAGCTTGGCTTGATCTCCGCCGACGGTGGTAAGCGTGCACTGACAGAAGCAGGTATGGCCTATCTCGACGATCTCATAGCCGGCTCGTGAGCCGTTCATCTCTCTGTTTGGAGAACTCGTGACGACTGCCATCACTGACATCAACACCATATGGTCGCTTGTGCTGGATATCGTCCGGGATGAGCTCAACACCCCGAGTTTCAAGACTTGGTTCGAACACACCGCACCGGTTGAACTCACCGACGATGGGGTGTTTGTTGTCGGGGTACAGAACGAGTTCGCTCGCAACTGGCTTGAGGAGCGTTATTCTCAGCGGCTCTCCTCTGCTCTCAAACAAGTTGTGGGAGTAGAACTCGCCGTGAGAATCTTGGTCGACCAGAATTCCTCGCAAGAGGAAGAAGCCGACGAGGACCAGCGAGTGGAAGAACCGGTAGTGCAGCAAGCCCCCTCCGCGCCCGATAAGAAGAACACTCGTCACGAGTTCGATCCCAAATACACCTTCGATTCCTTCGTCGTTGGTGAGTCCAACGATTTCGCGCGTAATGTTGCGCTGGCAGTAGCGGAACAACCCGGGCTCAAGTACAACCCGCTCTTTCTGTGGGGGGGCCCGGGGCTAGGCAAGACTCACCTACTTCAGGCCATCGGTATCTATGTCACACAGAACTTCCCCCACAAGAAGGTCATATACGTCACGTCGGAGCAGTTCACTAATGACTATGTGGATTCGATCACAGCTAAGAGCCACGACAGCTTCAGGCAGAAATACCGCAGCGTCGACGTGCTTCTCATCGACGACATCCAATTCCTTGAGAACAAGCAGTCGATTCAAGAACAGTTCTTCAACACCTTTAACGAATTGAAGCACCGCGGTAAGGCCGTTGTTCTTGCTTCAGACAGAAGACCCCAAGACATCAATATGGAGGAGCGATACCGGAGTCGGTTTGCCTCAGGTCTACAGGCTGATATCCAACCGCCCACCTATGAGACCCGCCTAGCGATTCTCAAGCAGTTCGTGGAGACTCAGAACATCCCCTTCGAAGATGCTGCTCTGGCCTATGTTGCCGAGCGCTCGACGCCGAACATTCGGGAGATGGAGGGGGCGGTCATCCGCATAATCGCCTACCGGGAACTGTCAAAGAAGCAGATCGTGGATCTTCCAATGGTGGAGCAGGTCACAAAGGACATCTTCTTGGACCGGTCACACCGACCCATCCCGATCACTTCCATACAGCGTGAAGTCTGCCGTTACTACAGCATCAGCCATGCAGAACTGATAGGTAGTAAGCGGTCCCAGTCGATTGTGTATCCGCGACAGGTTGCTATGTATCTGGCAAGGGAATTGACTGATATGTCTCTGCCGAAAATAGGCAATGAGTTTGGAGGAAGAGACCATACGACTGTCATGCACGCATTCGCCAAGATACAGAAACTGATGAGCCAGAGAGATGTGTACAACCAGATTCAGCAGATAACAAGCTCTATCCGTCAGAAGGCCTAGAGGGGGCCTGTTCACAACCGTGTGGATAGGAGGCTGACTACCTGGGGATAAGACACCCTTGTTTGTGGAGTATCTGTCGGTCTGTTGATAGTGTGGACGGAAGGAACAGTTGGTACACAGGCAAAACAAGTAAGATACGCCCGTGCCTACCAGCGAGAATAGGGACTGTGCACATATCCACACCCCATATTAGTCATAGTGTTGGATGTATATAAGAAAGGAACAATATGAAACTGAGCATCGCCCGAAGCGAACTGCTTGACGCACTGACCGTCGTCTCCAAGGGAATGTCCTCTCGATCGACTTTACCGATCCTCTCTGGAATCTTGGTCTCGGCCTCCAACGGATCACTCAATCTCCAGTCGACGGACCTTGAGGTTTCGGTCAAGCACACGGTTCCTTGTCTTGTTGAAGACGAAGGACAGACCGTTGTTCCGGGCAAGTTGCTCAATGATATTGTTCGTTCGCTTCCGGAAGCAGCTGTCACCCTGGAAACAGAGGGAGAGATGGTGGCCGTCCGTTGTCAGCACTCCTCTTTCACATTCAAGACATTGAAGCCTGCCGATTTCCCCAGATTCCCTGAGATCTCTGTTCTCAAGAAGATCAAGCTCCCATCAGCGCTTCTCGCCGCAATGGTCAAGAGGGTAGGGAAGGCCGTCAGTAGAGATGAGACCAGGGCCGTGCTCACTGGAGTATTGGTCGTGGTGGAAGGTCCCTCCATTCGGATGGTGGCTACAGACAGCTACCGCTTGGCTGTGAGTGAAGTGATTCTCGAGCAGTCTCCGGAAGAGGATATGGAAGTGGTGGTACCGGGGAGGGCCCTTGAAGAAGTGACCCGTATTGCCACATCAGTTGACGAGGTTTCACTCGGAATTACCGAGAATCAGATTGTGTTCGAATTCGGAGAAACCACCTTCGTCACCAGAAGGATTGAGGGCTCCTTCCCGAACTACAAGCAGCTCATCCCGAAAGAGAAGAGCACCTCTGTTGAGATTGTCACTGAGGACTTCTTCTCGGCAGTAAAGAGAGTCTCCTTGATGGCCCTCCATAACTCCCCTTTAAAGATATCGGTATCGTCTGAGGACCAGACACTCTCCTTGTCAGCGAACACTCAAGACGTTGGTGACGCCTCAGAGGACTTGATGGTCAAGGTAGAAGGAGCAGACACCGAGATAGCGTTTAACCACGCGTTTCTTACGGATGGTCTTAACTCGATAACCTCGGAGACTGTGACTCTTGAAGTTCAGAACGCTCTGAAGCCAGGGTTGCTACGTTCGCGTGGAGATGACGATTTCCTGTATCTGCTGATGCCCGTTCGTCTCGGCTAGATCTACACAGTGGGACTTCTTATTGATCAGTTGGAAGTCCGGGACTTCAGGAGTTATCACAACTTCACACTTGAACCGGATTCTTGTCTCACTGTTGTTGTGGGCCCGAATGCTGCTGGAAAGACCAACCTCATAGAAGCGGTTCAGTTGCTCACAGAGGCGGACTCCTTCAGGAAGCCGTCTTGGAATGAAGTGGTGAGAGAGGGTTCAGAGGGAGCCAGGCTCAGACTAGAAGCTTCTGGGGACTCGAGACATCTGGAGATATCCCTGGATGTCAGCGCCGGAGGTCGGCGTGTCTACAAAGTCAACGGGAAACAACGGAAGGTTCTTTCTCAAGTGGCAGGAATACTGCCCTGTGTGAGTTTCACTCCCGATGATCTGAGGATAGTCAAAGATTCTGCGGAGAGGCGACGCAACACCCTCGACTCCCTAGGGGTTCAATTGTCGCCTTCCTACGCTCAGTTGCGATTGGAATACGAACGGGTAGTCAGGCAGCGCAACGCCGTTCTGAAGGAAGGGTTGATCGCTGAGGAGCTTGGTCCGTGGACCGAGCAGCTGATCACGCTTGGTGGTTCATTGATCACTCACAGGGAGAGACTCTTTAACCGACTCTCGAGTGCGATGTCGACCATCTATCAGAGTCTTTCTGGTGGAAAGATCATGGAAGCCCGATATCTGAAGTCGTGGATGAGGGACTCCATCGCAGGAGATGGAGACAACGAGGACATGATGAGAAGACATCTGGCAGAGAAGTCGGGTGTGGAGAACGCTAGAAGATCGACTGTGTCAGGGCCCCATCGAGACGAGATAGTCTTTACCGTTGAAGGTCGTGAAGCCCGGGCCTATGGGTCGCAGGGTCAGCAGCGGACCATTGCTTTGGCGTGGAAGCTGGCAGAGGTATCAGTGATAACAGACATATCAACCCAGAGGCCTGTACTGCTCCTCGACGACGTCATGTCGGAGTTGGATGAGCAGCGACGCCACCTTCTGGCTGAGTTCGCGGGGTCGGTGGCTCAGACGATCATGACCACCACCAACCTAGGTTACTTCGAGGAGTCCCTTCTGTCCCGCGCGAAGGTGGTTCAGTTGACGTGAGACGCGTTGGAAAGCAAACAGACCTCGGGTCATCTCTAGGCAAGCTGGTGGGCAAGCTGGATCGCGCGAATTCAGGCGCTTATCAGCAGATGGTGGCATCCAACGCATGGGATGAGGTGGCGGGCGACTCTATTCTGGCTCACACAACCGGAGCTCACTTGAGGGAGGGCGAGATGGTCGTGTACGTCGACTCGCCCCTGTGGGCCAACGAGCTCACCGCCTTAGCTGAACGGTACCGGCAGGCGCTGAACGAAGAAATCGGTAAAGAGACAGTAAAGGCAGTGAGGTTCACTGTTTCTCGGAAGGTCGAGGAGAGCAGGCGGAGAGTGGCCGCCGAGAAGGAAGCCGAAGAGTTCTACTCTGAAGACAAGGTGGAGCCGATCGCCCTTACACTCTCAGAGAGGGAACAGGTGGAGCTGTCGGTGTCCAGTATTGAAGACCAAGAACTCAAGCAGGCCGTTCTCAGGGCCACAATCGCAGACCTGCAGTGGAAAAAGGGTATCCAAGCCCGCAAATGCCGCGAGGAGCCGCGAGGTAGCCTCTAGGGGCCTCTTCCGCCTCTGTGACCCAACCTGTTGTGGTACGATTATGAGGGTCACCACAAGATGTCGTGGCTCACTGCGGGACCGTACGAAGCCCGCGTACCCTTTCATTATTCGGTGAAGGAGCGAGTGTGTCGGCTCAGACCAATTCCTATTCCGGAAAAGATATCCAGGTTCTAGAGGGACTTGAAGCGGTCCGCAAGCGCCCAGGTATGTATATCGGTTCGACCGGCCCCAAAGGGCTACACCACCTGGTCTACGAAGTCGTGGACAACGCGGTAGATGAGGCGCTGGCGGGCTACTGCACTGCGGTCGAAGTTGTCATACATGCAGACGACTCGATCAGCGTCACGGACAACGGCCGCGGAATCCCGGTCGAAAAGAATGTGAAACTCAAGAAATCCACCGTGGAAGTCGTGTTGACGATTCTGCATGCCGGCGGAAAGTTCGGAGGAGAAGGATACAAGGTCTCCGGAGGTCTTCACGGAGTAGGAGTATCGGTAGTCAACGCACTATCCAAAGAGCTTCGCGTAGAGGTCAAGCGCGAAGGTTCGATCTGGATGCAAGAGTACGAGAGGGGAAAGCCGAAGGCCCCGCTTGCTGCCATCGGCAAGAGCAAATCCACAGGGGTGAAGATAACGTTCCTGCCGGACGACGAGATCTTCGAAACGTCGGCGTTTGACTACGACACCCTCGCCACACGATTTCGCGAGACGGCCTTCCTGAACAAGAACCTCAAGATCACTCTTACAGACGAGCGTGAACTGGAGCCGCGAGTCGAAGAGTTCAAGTACGCCGGCGGCATCGTGGACTTCGTCAAGTACATCAACGAGAACAAGGAGACCATTCACTCCAAGCCCATCTACTTCGAAGCAGAGGGCCCGGAGGGCAGCGTTGAGGTCTCTCTTCAGTGGAACATGGGTTACTCGGACTCTGTGTTGGCTTTTGCGAACAACATCAATACCCACGAGGGCGGCACACACCTCGATGGCTTCAAGAACGCTCTTACTCGGACGATCAACGACTACGCACGGCGGCAGGGAATCCTGAAGGAGAAGGATGACAACCTCTCCGGGGAGGACATCCGAGAAGGGCTCGCTGCGATCATCTCGGTGAAGCTGAGGGATCCGCAGTTCGAGGGTCAGACGAAGACGAAGCTGGGCAACACGGAGATGCGCGGGTTGGTGCAGTCGATCGTGACTCAGGGACTGGCGGAGTATCTCGAGGAGCACCCCAAGCCAGCCCGGTTGATCGTGACCAAGTCCGCCCAGGCTGCCAAGGCACGGGCCGCTGCCCGGAAGGCGCGTGAGCTGACCCGCCGCAAAGGGTTGCTGGAATCATCCACACTCCCGGGCAAGCTGGCCGACTGTTCCATCCGAGAGGCGGCGCTCACAGAGGTCTACCTCGTGGAGGGAGACTCGGCCGGTGGTTCTGCGAAGCAGGCGAGAGACCGGTCGTTCCAGGCGATCCTGCCGCTTCGCGGAAAGATCCTCAATGTGGAGCGAGCTGGATTGAGCCGGGCTCTTTCCTCGGAAGAGATCCAGGCGATGATCACCGCTATCGGTACCAACATCGGTGAAGAGTTCGACATCGAGCAGGCGCGTTATCACAAGGCGATCATCATGACCGACGCCGATGTGGATGGAGCGCACATCCGCTGCCTGATCCTCACGTTCTTCTATCGCTTCATGCCCGAGATGATCGAGCGCGGCTACATCTACATCGCTCAGCCGCCGCTGTTCAAGATAACAATGGGCAAGAAGCATGAGTACGCGTACAACGACAAGCAGCTCCAGATGGCACTAGCGCGTCTTCCAGAGGGCACCAAGTACTCGCTTCAACGGTACAAGGGTCTTGGTGAGATGAACCCGGAGCAGTTGTGGGAGACCACGATGGACCCGTCGAAGCGCACCTTGCTTCAGGTGACTATCGATGATGCGTTGGCGGCCGAGAAGGCCTTCACCGATCTGATGGGCGACCAGGTTGAGCCGCGCAAAGAGTTCATCCAGCGGCATGCAAAAGACGTGAGGTTCCTCGACATCTGATGGTAGAGGATGGCGCTTCCGAACGTGAGTGATCCGGGATTCGATTTCAAAGCGGCAGAGCGCCGCGCAGCCAAGCGCTTCGAGCCGCCGCCCTGGGAGCGAGAAGCGTTCGAGGAGTTGCAGAGGAAGCGGGCGGAAGTAGAACCGAAACCACCCGAGCCGACCAATCAGACAGTGGTCACTGAAGAGCAAGAGGGCAGCCCGGTTGAACAGGCTGTCAGTGTCACAGAGGGACCCGCAGAGGAAGTTGCGGTGGCGGTTGAGAAGAACGAGCTCGACGAGCGACAGGTAATAGAGATGATGGCCCTCCTCGCCGAGGAGGAGCCAAAGCTGCAAGAGCAGACGTGGAAGCTGGCCCTTGCGTCAGCGCTGTTCGTGAGCGCGCTTGGCAGCGTGATGATCGTCTGGGGATTTGCAGCGCTGGTAAGGGCGCGCGGCACAGGTGTTATAGGAGTGGCGGGTGCGCTCGTGTTAGCGGTATTCGGAATCCTGTTCGTGTCTATCGCAGCTTGGATGGCAGTGCGGACGCTTCGACAGCGAGGAGTGCTCTAAGTGGCAGAAGAGAACGGCGTGATCGACACCAGCGGAACCACCGTGCTGCCGATCGAGATTCAGTCGGAACTGAGGACATCCTTCCTCGAGTACTCGATGAGCGTCATCGTGGCTCGCGCTTTGCCGGACGTACGCGACGGCCTGAAGCCAGTACATCGGCGCATTCTCTACGCCATGAACGAGTCCGGACTCACGCCGGGACGCGCGTACAAGAAGTCCGCGTGGACCGTCGGTGAAGTCATCGGTAAATACCACCCCCATGGCGATTCGGCGGTCTACGACACCATGGTACGCATGGCGCAGCCCTTTGCGATGCGAGCACCGCTGGTGGACGGCCACGGAAACTTCGGTTCGGTCGACGGCGACTCCGCCGCTGCGATGCGTTATACGGAGTCTAGACTCCAACGACTCGCGATGGAGCTTCTTCGTGACCTGGACAAGGAGACCGTCAACTTCGGACCTAACTACGACGAGTCTCTCCAGGAGCCTCTGGTTCTACCGGCGCGCTATCCAAACCTGCTGGTCAACGGTAGCGCGGGTATCGCGGTCGGGATGGCCACGAATATCCCGCCCCACAACTTGGGCGAAGTGATCGATGCTACCAGGATGCTCATAGAGAATCCCGACGCGACGGTCGAGGAGCTCATGACCGTGCTCCCGGGTCCGGACTTCCCAACAGGCGGCGCCATCATGGGAGCCGAGGGTATCCGGTCTGCCTATGAGACGGGCCGTGGTTCGCTGAGCGTCAGAGGTAAGGCGCACATCGAGCAGACCTCGACCGGTCGCACGCGAATCATCATCACGGAGATCCCCTACCAGGTGAACAAGTCGAAGCTGGTCACGAAGATTGCCGATCTGGTTCGCGAGAAGAAGCTCGTAGAGATCAGTGACCTGCGAGATGAGTCTGACCGCAAGGGCATGCGCGTCGTTGTCGAGCTCAAGAACAACTGCATTCCGCAGGTGGTCTTGAATAAGCTGTTCAAGCATACGCAGCTCCAGCAGGGCTTCGGCGTCATCATGTTGTCGCTGGTTGACGGTGTGCCGCGTACGTTGACGCTCAAAGAGATGTTGCACTACTACATAGAGCATCAGAAGGAGGTAATCACCCGCCGGACCAAGTACGAGTTGAGAAAGGCGGAAGAGCGGGCTCACATTCTCGAAGGTCTGATGATCGCGCTCGACAACATCGACGAGGTCATCAAGATCATTCGAGCTTCGCAGACGGATGTGGAAGCGAAGACGCGCCTTATCGAACGATTTGCGCTTTCTGAGACTCAGACCGACGCGATTCTCGAGATGCGTTTGCGTCGCCTCACCGGACTCGAACGCGGAAAGATCCAGGCGGAACTTGATGAACTGCGCACCAAGATCGCTTGGTTCAAGCGTGTCCTGTCCGAACCCGAACTCGTGCTGACCATCATCAAGGACGAGCTTGGCGAGGTCCGCGAGAAGTTCGCGAACAAGCGCCGCACAGAGCTCTCTCTGGCCGCCAAGGACCTCGACGTCGAGGACTTGATCGCCGAGGAGGACATGGTAGTAACGATCACGACGGCCGGCTATGTGAAGAGGCTTCCGGTGGCCACCTACCGCCAGCAGAAGCGTGGCGGGAAGGGTCTACAGGGAGTCAATCTGCGCGAGGCGGACTTCGTTGAGCACCTGTTCATCGCCAGCACGCACGACTACGTGCTCTTCTTCTCGACCAAGGGCAAGGTCTATCGAATGAAGGTGCACGAGCTCCCGGTGGGTTCGCGCCACGCCCGGGGTACTGCGGTGGTCAACCTTCTGCCGTTCGAGCAGACCGAGCGCATCGCGGCGGTCATCAATACCAAGACGTTCAGCCCGGACGAGTTCCTGATGTTCGCCACGAAGCACGGCATGGTCAAGAAGACCGCGATTCAGGCCTATGACCGCAGCCGTCGTGACGGGATCATCGCCATCAACCTGCGCGACGACGACGAGCTGATCAGCGTTCGCCGGGTGAAGACGGGCGAGAGAGTGATGATGGTTTCGACCGCCGGAAAGGCGATCAAGTGGGATGAAGCCGAGGCGCGTCCGATGGGGCGCGACACGATGGGTGTCAAAGGCATGAACATCAAGAAGGGCGAGTCTGTCCTTGGGATGGAAATCGCGCCTGATGACAGCGAGCTGTTCGTGGTAACAGAGCGCGGTTATGGCAAGAGGACGACGGTCGCCGAGTATCCCGAGCACCACCGGGGCGGGCAGGGCGTGAAGACGATCGCTGTGACCCCCAAGAAGGGCATGCTCGCTGGGATGAAGATCGTTGGAGCGGGCCACGAGCTCATGCTCATCTCGGAAGAAGGCGTTGTCATCCGAGTCAAGGCGGGGGATATCTCCAAACTCGGCCGCTCCACCCAGGGCGTCAAAGTGATGAACGTCGCCGAGACTGACCGCGTGTGTGCGATCGCCCGCGTGAGTGCAGGCAAGAAGAAGGCGAAGGTCCGCGGTATATCAGAGGGCCAAGGCTCACTCCTTGATGGCGAAGAGTTGCCTGGCTCCGAGCTTGGAGCAGAAGATGTCGACGAGAGGGATCTTGAGGCAGAAGATCTCGTCGCCGAGGAGTTCGAGGACGCTGAAGACGGAGAACTTGCAGAGGAGTAGCGTGCTTCAGGGGGCAGATAATCTCGCTAAGACTGTCGCCGAGGTCGAATGCATGTTGTTCGACCTCGACGGCACGCTCATCGACACCATCGACATGATTCGGGCGTCTATGCGCTATGCGACCGAGACGGTGTTGGGCGCCCCGCTCCCTGATGAGGTGCTCATGTGTAATGTCGGCATACCGCTTCGCCAGCAGATGGCGCAGTTCTCTGAAGCGCACACCGACGAACTACTCGCGACCTATCGGGAGCATAACGGGCGCGTGCACGACGCCATGATCAAGGAGTATCCCGGCGTCGAAGAGACACTGGTCGCGCTCTTGGAGCGAGGCCTACGTCTGGGGATAGTCACTTCGAAGTCACGCACGGTTGCTCTGCGCGGCTTGGAGCGATTCAGCTTGAGCCGGTTCTTTGAGGTAATGGTCACCTGTGATGACGTCGATCGGTTCAAGCCGGACCCATTCCCTTTGCGGCACGCGGCCGAGATGATGGGCGTCGACATCGCGTTGTGCGCCTACGTGGGAGATAGCCCTCACGACATGTCGGCTGCCGTTGCCGCAGGATGCGTTTCCATCGCGGCCCTGTGGGGGGCATTCTCGGCAGAAAGCGTTCTCTCTCCGGGCCCCCTGTATCAGGCGGCTTCAATGAACGAGGTGTTGGCGATAGTCTCTGGGCATGAGGGAAGCTATCGCGTGGCGCAGCCGACAGCTGGCGGATGAGCCGCAGGTAATTTGAGAGAATCGATCGGGAACGTGAACGGCTGGATGTCCTAGGAGGAACCGTGTCGAAGAAGATGAAGATCATCCTCGCCCTAGTCGCTCTGGTGCTGGTGGCAGGTGTGGCCGCTTCGTTCGCGCTTGGGGGCAAAGGCAGCGGGCCGGTGATCGAAACGGCCACGGCCACTAGACAGGTTCTTGCGGTCACGGTCACGGCTTCAGGCAAGGTGGAATCGGGATTGAGCGCCGATGTGCTCCCTCCGTCTGCGGGGATCATCGACACCATCGATGTCACCGAGGGTGAGACGGTCACCGCGGGGACGCAGATTGCGCAACTCGAGACCGAGCAGTTCGAACTCCAGGTCGCTCAGGCGCGCGCGGCTTACTCGCAGGCGAAGTCGGTTCTGGCTAACATCGGCGCGCAGGGGGCCACCTCGGCGAGTATCGCGGCTGCGAAGGCGAACGTGACAGCCGCCTATCAAGCGTACCGAGCTGCAAAGGCCCAGTACTACGCACTGGGAGGTTCAGCACCCTCCGCCGCGCAGCTAGCGGCCGCGCGGGCGCAGACAGCGGCCGCTTCGAGCGTCTACAACAACGCGAAACTACTCTACGACGTGGCGTACGCTACGGCGACAACACCATCCATCGACCCGACGGTGACACTACTGGCGGTGCAGAAGGATCAGGCATACGCCGGACTGAAGGCCGCACAGGCGGCGGAGAACCAGCTCGAGTCGACCAGCCTCAGCGCAGCGCGAGTGCAGGCATATGCGGGAACCAAGCAGGCCTACGCCGGGTGGAAGAGCGCGAAGGCGCAGCTCGACTCGTTGCAGAGGTCGAGCCCATCGGCGCAGAAAGCCGCGGCTCGCGCAGGAGTGGCCCAAGCTTCGGAGGCGCTCGCCTACGCACAGCAAGTGCTTGACGATGCGACGCTCATAGCGCCCATCGACGGGGTGGTGCTGTTCAACTCGCCTGCTGCTGCGCTCGGAGGTGGAGGAAAGCCTTCTGAGGGCGCGGCGGTATCTCCGCAGTCGGCGCCGTTCACGGTGGTCGATCTTGGGGCACTCAAGTTCACCGCCGAAGTCGATGAAGCGGATATCGATCGAATCAAGGTCGGGATGAAGGCGTCCGTCACCCTTGACGCGTTCCCAGGTGAGGACCTCAAGACACAGGTGACGCGCATCAATCCTGCCGCACAGGCCACGGCGACCGGCGGCACGATCTTCCCTGTGGAGCTCGAGTTGATTGAGACCGGCAAGAACGTACTCATCGGCATGAAGGGTGATGCTACGGTCGAAGTCAGCTCGCAGGGAGCGGCCCTCACCATCCCCGTGGAGGCGCTCTTCAGCGAAGGTGGTACGGATTATGTCTACAAACTTGATGTTGGCAAGCTGAAGAAGACCGAAATCACCGTGGGTGCCACGACCGACACCGAGGTCGAGGTACTCAAGGGACTTGCCGAGAACGACGTCGTAGCCCTTTCGGGCTCAACGCAGTACGCGGACGGGATGTCTGTTCGTACGAAGTAGAGACGGACAACTCCAACATATGAGTCCTGAAGAGCATTCCGGGGAACCACCTGAGCGACGGCAGACAGGTCCGTGCGATACGGATGTTGTTCTCGAGGCCTTACGTGTGGTCAAGACCTACATGCTCGATGAGATTGAAGTGCGTGCCCTGTGTGGCGTCGATCTTCAGGTCTGCACGGGAGAGATGCTCGCCATCACCGGCCCCTCAGGTTCGGGAAAGTCCACTCTCATGCATATCGTGGGCTTGCTCGACCGGCCCACGAGCGGCACGGTCACGATCGACGGCGTAGATGTCTCGAATATGGTGCCCAACGAACTGTCCGCGGTCAGGAACCGGCGGATCGGGTTCGTGTTCCAATCGTTCAACCTGCTTGCACGCACTACCGCGCAGTCGAACGTAGAGCTACCTCTGATCTACGCGGGCGTCTCGGGGGCGGAGCGGGCACGGCGCGCAAGGGAAGCGCTTCAACGAGTGGGATTGGGCGATCGCCTAGGCCACATGCCGAACCAACTATCCGGCGGACAACAACAGCGCGTGGCGATTGCACGAGCGCTTGTCACCGAGCCCAGTATAGTGCTGGCAGATGAACCGACCGGAAATCTGGACTCGCGCAGCGGGATAGAGGTCATGGCGTTTCTGCAGGAGCTCAACGCTCAGGGCATCACAATCGTGCTGGTAACCCACGATGCACGTGTGGCCGACCATGCGCAGCGGGTCGTCGAGATGATGGACGGCGAGATCGTCGCTGACCGGTGTGTGGCCAACCGGATCGATGCGGCTGTTGAGTTGGAGACGCTCGGCGCGGTGAAGGGTGTCGGGCAGTGAGCTTCTTCGAGAGCTTCCGCATCGCACTCCGGGCACTGACCGCCAACAAGGTTCGCAGTGCACTGACGATGTTGGGCGTGATCATAGGCGTTGCCGCTGTGATCCTACTTGTCGCCATTGGGTCAGGAGTGCAACAGGAGATCACCGGGCAGATCGAAGGGCTTGGCAGTAACTTGCTCTTCGTGTTTCCGGGCAACTTCTCGGGGGGTGGGGGAGGCGGCGCTGGCGGGCCGGGCGTCGAGATCCAGAAGCGCTTCAACATGGATGATGCTCAGTTGGTGCAGCGTAGATTGGGGGCCGAGGCGATCGTCGTGCCCGTGGTGCAAGGGCCGGCGGTGCTCAAGTCGGGCAACCGTACCCTTCGTACGACGATTGCAGGGGCGAACCAAGCGGGTGACCAGGTCTTCAACTCCACGTACGTAGCAGGGCGTCACTACAGCCGAAGTGAGTACTCATCAGGCGCACGGGTGGTAATGCTCGGAGCTACTCCGTCCAAGGAACTGTTCCCTGGGCAGAATCCTGTGGGCCGCGAGCTCACGGTGAATGGTGAACGGTTCACGGTGATCGCCCAACTCGCCGCGATGGGGGGGACTTTGTCTGGCGATCAGGACAATCAGATCTACATGCCCGCAACCACCGCGCAGCGCCTCTTGGGTAGTCGCGATCTGTCCTCCATCATCATCAAGGCTATCGACCCCAAGAAGATCGACCTGATCAAGGCCCAGACGCAGCAAGTGCTTCGACCGAAGTTCGGCGAGGAGTTCACCGTATTTACTCAGGAACAGACGCTGGGACTGCTGTCGTCGCTTCTGGGAACGCTCACCGTGATGCTCGCAGGCATTGCGGGAATCTCGCTCCTCGTGGGCGGCATAGGCATCATGAACATCATGCTGGTGAGCGTCTCGGAGAGAACGCGTGAGATTGGCATACGCAAAGCGGTGGGCGCCCGCACCCACGACATCCTGAGCCAGTTCGTGATCGAAGCAGTTGTTCTCTCGGTATCGGGCGGCGTGATCGGTATAGCACTCGGGTGGGCCGGTGCGGCCGCTCTGACGCGGTTCGTTCCCACTCAAGTGACGTGGTGGGCGGTCACGCTCGCATTCTTCTTCAGCGCCGCAGTGGGCATCTTCTTCGGCGTCTATCCCGCGTGGAAAGCATCGAGGCTGGACCCGATCGAAGCACTGCGCTACGAGTAGGACCGAAGCACAGGGCGCGGTCGCGGTTTACGGTTCACGCAGTGTGAGTAGGCCCTATTGGCTCTGAAAGTCGTCGGGGTTGACGCGGTCGAGGAAGCTCCTGAACGCCTCGACTTCGGACTCCTCATCGAGCCCCTCGATGCTCTCGTCCGGGACGGCTGCGTTCTCGAGGACCTCGCTCGATACGAAGATGGGCGCGCGTGAGCGGATGGCGAGCGCTATCGAGTCGCTGGGACGGGCGTCTACAACCAGCGTCTTCTCTTCTCCGCGCAAGAAGATCGCCGCGTAGAAGGTGCCACCCTCCACACGGGTGATCTCGACCTTCTCCACCATCGTGCCCAGCGTCTCGATCACGGAGCTCAGCAGGTCGTGGGTCATGGGCCGAGGCGTTTCGACGCCTTCCAGCGCGAGGAGAATGGCAGTGGCCTCCGGATGGCCAATCCAGATGGGAAGCAGCCGACCGTGACCGGGAATCTCGGTGAGCGGCTTGAGCACAATAACAGGCTGGTCGGTTCGCGGATCCAGTGCAAGGCTCGCTATGCGTACCTGTTCCATCGCAATCGCCGTCCTTATGCGTTATCCGCTTCTGATAGGTAGTCTGTACCCAGCGCTATTCTACGCGCCTGCCAACGGAAGGGGATTCGGGTGCGGCTCGAGATTCGGACGACGCGCCGAGAAGAGTTCATCGAGATCACCGAGGCGGTCGCTCGCGCGGTCGCTGAATCGGGGATCCAGAAGGGGGCAGCGCTGGTGTTCTGCCCGCACACGACGGCGGCCGTGACTATCAACGAGAACGCGGACCCTGATGTGGTCAGGGACATGGTCGACGGGCTTGCGCGGATTGCTCCGGAAGACGCGAGGTGGCTGCATCGGGAGGGGAACAGTGACGGGCACCTGAAGACCTCGCTCGTCGGTCCCAGCGTGCTGATCCCGGTGGATCACGGTTGCCTGATGACTGGCGCGTGGCAGGGAATCTACCTCTGCGAGTTCGACGGGCCTCGGCTCCGAGGGGTCGATGTAACGGTACTTCCCGGGATGACCTAGGGTTTGGTTCAAGAACACCAGAACATCACCTTGACCAGCTCAAAGGGCTGATATATGGTATGCGGGCGTTTCGCCCTGTCGGGCCCGTAGCTCAGTTGGTTAGAGCGCACGGCTGATAACCGTGAGGTCGTTGGTTCGAATCCAACCGGGCCCACCATAAGGTCACAGCACAGACGGTCAATCTGGCCGTCTGTTTCTGTTGGACGGGTTTCTTGGGAAACCGCCGACTTCGAGCCACAACCGGGAATACACGCTCCGTGCGCGAAGATATTCGGGTCGAGAAGCTCGTGCTCTCTTTGCCGGCTACCGATATGCCGAAGTAGTGTTGTGGATGATTCGATCAAGACCGGCGAAAGGGAAACTGGACGTGACGTTTCCGGAAGACGACCCTCTGAGCAACAGCATGGGCATCGAGCCAGTCGAGCAAGCGCTTGAGGAGACCGAGAGCGTTGTCTTTGAGGACCTGTTTGATCTTGAGGACATACAGCGCCTGCAGGAGAGTTTCGCAAAAGCGACCGGCGTCGCCTCCATCATCACTAGATTAGACGGCTCGCCTATCACAGCGCCGAGCGGCTTTTGCAGGCTGTGCAGCGAGATAATCCGGGGCTCGGAGACGGGGCTCGCTCACTGCTACGAGTCAGATGCGGCGCTGGGCCGAGTGAACTCCGAAGGCCCCGTAATCCAGACCTGCCTGAGCGGGGGGCTATGGGACGCAGGCGCTTCGATCACCGTGGGCGGGAAGCATATTGCCAACTGGTTGATCGGTCAGGTGCGCGACGAAACCCAATCAGATGAGCAGATGAGTAAGTACGCCCGCGAAATCGGGGTTGATGAGCAGGGCATGCTCGCAGCGTTTCGCGAGGTGCCCTCCATGTCGCGTGAACAGTTCGGACTTGTAGCCGACGCGTTGTTCATCCTTGCCTCGCAACTCTCCACCAGCGCCTATCAGAACATCCAACAGGCACGATTCATCGCGAAGCGCAGGCAGGCAGAGGAGAGGTTGAACGATCGGGAGCAGTGGCTCAACGAATCACAGAGGGTCGCGAGCCTTGGCCACTACATCTTTGATATCAAGAAGGACTACTGGGAAGGATCACCGTCGCTCTACGAGGTCCTAGGCATTCCAGGAGGACCGGGAGGTGACTTCGAAGGCTGGCTTGAACTCGTGCACCCGCTTGATCGGGAGATGCTTACACGCTACTTCACTGACGAGGTGCTCGGCGGACGACAATCGTTCGACCTTGAGTACAGGATCCTGCGGCCCAGTGACGACGGTGAGCGTTGGGTTCACGGGCTCGGCAAGCTCTCATACGACGAGGCTGGCACGCCCTCCTCCATGTTCGGAATCATCCAGGACATCACCGATCGCAAGGTCGCCGAGCAGGAGCTGAGGCGCAGCGAGGAGAAGCTCAACGAAGCACAGCACCATGCCCATATCGGAAGCTGGACATGGGACATCAAGGCCGACCGACTCGAGTGGTCTGATGAGATGTTCCACCTGTTCGGGCTGGAACAGGAAACATTCAATGGCGCATTGCAGGATGTGATTGCTGAGTCGATTCATCCGGACGATCGTGGCAAAGTCGAAGCATCGAATGCCGCGGTCATCAATGAAGGGCGACCGAGCCCTGTCGAGTACAGAATCGTGTGGCCAGATAGCTCGGTTCACACGGTTTGGGCTGCCGCCGGCAGGCTGGAATCCGATGAACAAGGGAACCCAACGCTTCTGAGTGGCACGGTCCAGGACATCACGCAGCGCAAGGAGGCGGAGAGCGAGATCCTCCGCTTGAACGCTGAGCTTGAAGATCGCGTGCGCGAGAGAACCGAAGAACTCACTGCAACTATCGCGGAGCTGGCCGAGACCAACTCGAGGCTCGAGGAGGCCACGCGGGCCAAGAGCGACTTTCTCGCGGCGATGAGCCACGAGCTGCGCACGCCCCTCAACTCAGTAATCGGGTTCTCGGGTGTTCTACTTCAAGGGCTGGCTGGACCGCTCACGGAAGAGCAGGGACATCAGGTCGGAATGATCAACAACTCAGGACGGCATCTTCTGGGGCTGGTGAACGAGGTCCTCGACCTCGCGAAGATCGAGTCAGCGCAAACGGTGGCGACAATCGGGGCGACGGATGTCGGAGCGATCGCGTCCGGGACGCTGGACTCCGTGCGGCCGCTGGCCGATGAGAAGGGCATTGAGATGCGCTGCTCGTGCCCAGATGGGTTGGGGCTCGTTCAGACCGACGGCGCGTACCTGGAGCAGATACTGCTCAACTTGGTTGGCAATGCGATCAAGTTCACGGATGAGGGGTTCGTGAGCGTGGTGGTATCGCGTGATGAATCCGGGGTGGTGGTCGCTGTCGAGGACTCGGGTTGCGGCATCGAGGGCAACGAGATCGACCGCGTCTTTGACGACTTCTACCAGGCCTCGGCGAATACTCGCGCCAAGGCCCAGGGAACAGGACTCGGGCTGGCGGTGTCTCGTCGGTTGGCCGAATCGATAGGCGCGCAGATAGACGTTTCGAGCGAGCCGAGCCGTGGATCGGTCTTCACACTACGCCTCCCGGACCAGCGGTAGGGGCGGGATTCAAGCGCCGCACTAGCCATTTGTGTGTGGGTGAGGTATGTTTGTTAATAGTCCACCGTGTATTACTTGTGGACTGCCGTGAGACGGAGGCGCACCGGACTCACCTCAAACCGCTAATAGGCGCCCCTGCGAGTGCGAGCAGCCGCAGGGGCGCTTATTGCGTTTCAAGTGACGTGCTAGCTGGCGTTCCGATTCACTCCGGAACCGGTGGTGCCGCCGGTACGACGATTGCGGCGGGCGCTACCACCAGGGCGGCCCTTGCGGCCCGAACCCGCAGGGGGACGCTGAACGGGGGCCGGGTTGGCCTCACGGTCAGGATCAGGCACCATGCGCTTGTCTTTGTACGTGAAACCTTCAGCATCCTCGCACGCGATGGTCGCACCGATCTTGCGCTCGATATCTCGCAGATTGGTGTGCTCTTCGGGTGACATCATCGAGAAAGCCGAGCCGGAGCGACCGGCACGCGCGGTGCGGCCGATGCGATGGACGTAGTCCTCGGGCGTGCCAGGCAGGTCGAAGTTGACGACGTGCGTGATGTCATCGATGTCGATCCCACGAGAGACCACGTCGGTGGCGACGAGTACCTTCACGTGGCCGCGGCGGAAGCTGTCGAGCGCCTTTTCGCGCTGCGCCTGCGAACGGTTGCCATGAATGGCTGCACCGCGAACGCCTGCGCGGTCGAGTTGCTTGGCGACGCGGTCGGCGCGATGCTTCGTCCGGGTGAAGACCAGCACGCGAGTGAGGCGGTGCTTGTCGATCAGGTGCAGCAGAAGATCCGTCTTGTCCTGGCCACCAACGGGGTAGATCGACTGCGTGATCTTGTCGATGGGGGTGGCCGTGGGGGAGACCGAGATCTGTGCCGGGTTGGTCAGCGTCGATCCGATGACCTTGAGCACCTCGGGAGACATGGTCGCCGAGAACAGCAGGTTCTGACGCTTCTCGGGAAGGTTCGAGAGGATGCGTTTCACGTCGGGCCAGAAGCCCATGTCGAGCATACGATCGGCTTCGTCGAGCACCAGTACTTCGACGTGGCGCAGGTCGCAATGACCGGCGTTGACCAAGTCGAGCAGACGACCGGGACATGCTACGAGAACATCGACGCCGCGCCGGAGTGCCTTGCGCTGCGGCTCGTAGCCCACGCCGCCGTAGACCACGGCGCAACGATGATTGGTGGTCTTGCCGATCTCCTTGGTGAAGGTCTCGATCTGTCCGGCGAGCTCGCGCGTCGGGGTGATGACGAGCGCACGAATGGCACCGGGTCTTGCGGGAATGCGCTGGAGGGTGGGCAGCATGAAGGCTGCAGTCTTGCCGGTGCCGGTCTGGGCGCAGCCGATGATGTCGCGTCCGGCAAGCGCGAGCGGAATCGTCTCGCGCTGAATGGGGGTCGGCTCGGCATAGCCAAGCTTGCCCACCGCCTGAAGAAGGCGGCGGTCTAGACCCAGGTTGTCAAAACTCAAGTAATACTCCTCTTCCGTGAGCCATTATCGGGCATCACTGCGTGGTAGACGCAGTCGATCCGACAGGCACGAAAGAAGCGTGAAGGACAACCGAGTCTTGGGTAGCCGACCCCAGTCGGGGCCGCACATCTCAAGCAGTATGCGTGCCGAAGCCGAAAATAGCCAGCTCAGCGCAGGAACGAAGGGTGAAATCAGCCGCCGAGACGGACTTGCATGACGTCGATGGTGCCACCAGAGAAGCCGGCTTGGCAGTAGGCGAGGTAGTAGCGCCACATACGGATGAACCGCTCGTCGAAGCCAAGAGTTCGCACGTGTGGCGCGGCCGCTTCGAACCGCTGGCGCCACTCGGCCAGAGTCCGGGCGTAACTGGGGCCGAAGAAGGCGGGTTCGCCCACTTGCAGGCCTTCACTCGAGGCCGAGTCGGCGAAGCGCTCGGGGCTGGGCAGCATTCCTCCCGGGAAGATGTGGCGCTGGATGAAGTCAGGATGGTTGCGGTAGTCCTCAAAACGGGGCTCCTCGATGGTGATGACCTGGAGCGCCGCCGCGCCGCCTTGGGGAAGAAGCTCGCGGACCCGGCGGAAGAAGACCGGCCACCACCGTTCCCCCACGGCCTCGAACATCTCGATCGACGCGATGTGCGTGAACTTCTCGGGAACGTGCCGGTAGTCCTGAAGCCGGATGTCCACCTGCCCGTCGAGTCCGGCCTCCTCTACCGCCCTAGTGGCCCACGCGTGCTGTTCGGCAGAGAGGGTAAGGCCAGTGACGTGGCATCCGGTCTCCCGAGCGGCGTGGATGGCAAAGCCGCCCCAGCCGCAACCGATCTCAAGCACGTGGTCGGTGCTCTTGGGGTCGAGCGTCTCCAGGAGGCGGTCCCACTTGCGCAGCTGCGCCGCGGTCAGGTCGTCGTCTGTGTCCGAGAAGATCGCCGATGAATACGTCATCGTGGAATCGAGCCATAGCCGGTAGAAGTCGTTGCCCAGATCGTAGTGGTGGGAGATGTTCTTGCGACTGCCCTCGATGTCGTTGTCACGAAGCGCGTGCCACGCTCGAGCGAGCGGTGTGAGCAGCGTGGTCCTAGTGGGGGCGGGATTCATGTTTGCTACGCCCAGCGAGAGCACCGCGTCGAGGTCCGGTGTGTCCCAGGCGCCGTCCATGTAGGCCTCGGCGAGCCCCAGCGAACCACCGGCGACAGTCCTCCTCGCGGCATGGGGAGTCTTCAGTTCAACGACCGCTTTGGGGCCTGGGCGTTCTCCCTCGAAGGTCCGAGCACGTCCGTCTCGGCCAATCACGGTGAGATGGCCCGCGTGCAGGCCGCGAGACAAGACCAGGTCCATGAGCGTCTCGGGGGCGGTTCGAATCACAGCGACGTATCTTTCTCGGGCGGAGGTGTGTGGTCTACCAGTTTCATGCCCTTGAGAAGCAGTCGCACCGCCTGCCAGTGGATGAGAATGAGCGCGCGCAGCGACATGGGCCCCATGCGCCGTACCGCTGCGGCCAAGGATGCGTCGGTGAGGGGCAGGGAGCTCAGGGATATGGCCGCCGTCAGCATCCCCTCGCCATCTACTACGTCGTAGATAGAAGCCGAGAGCTTAGGTCCGGGCTCAGAGAAGTGAAACTGGTAGCGAACGTCCTCCAGCTGGATGAACGGAGAGACGAAGAACGCCTTGGTCGCCTCCGGGCGCGTGTGCCAGTCGAAGACCTCTCCGTGTGCGTGCAGCAGGTAGTTGTGGTGGTCTCGGTAGGTGTTCTGCACTTCGGCAAGGACGGCGCGAGGCGTGCCGTCAGCATGGAAGCAGTACCAGAACGAAACCGGGTAGAACCTGAACCCCAGTACGCGAGGGAAGGTGAGCAGAGACACCCGGCCCCCCTCAAGGTCGATGCCGGCCTGAGTGAGAAGCGAGTCGATCCATGGGCGCAGGGGTGAACCGTCGCGCGGCCCGTGGTCCGCATCGAACAGGGAGACCAAGGCCCGCCGGTTGTGGCCGAACCGCTTCAGATCGCGGTCGAGCATCTCGAGCTCGGCCAGGTCCAGATAGAGGTAGTAGAGGCCGTAGCGAAATCCGTTGCGCACAGGGCGCGTTCGCTGGTGCGTCACCATTCCCTCATAGAGCCGACTGTTCACGACCTATGACCTCGGTTCCGGATCGAGCTGAGGGACGCCAGGTCGTGCTGGCGGTCCGGCTTCGTCGGGCGTCAAGGCACGGTTCTGACCCAGCTGAGGTGTGGGCGCGCCGGTCAGCACCTGTGTGCGCGACGCATCCAGCTGATCTCCCCAAGGGACGGTGGCGCCCAAACTCTCAGCCACACGAACTGCCGAGAGAAGCCCGTCCTCGTGGAATCCGTAGCGCGTCCAGGCCCCCGCGAAGTACAGCCGATCGATGCCTTGGATGCGGGGGAGTCTTTGCTGTGCCTCGATCGCGGCCGCCGAGTACATGGGGTGATCGAAGCTAAGGTGAGCGAGCACGGTCCCCTCGGCGGGTTCGTGCTTGCGGTTGAGCGACTCCATTACCACCGGAGCGTCGTGGGGGAGAGCCTGCAGCGTGTTGAGCTGGTAGGTGAGCATGAGCATCGCCTTGTTCAGATCACCGGTGTCTGCGTACCAGTTCCAGCTCGCCCACGCCCGTTTGTTTCCCGGAAGGAATGACTGATCGGTATGCACGATGACGTCGTTGGGCCAGTAGTCGATCGCGCTCAGAACCGATCGCTCCTCGTCGCTCATCGCGTCCCCCAGAATCGCGCGAGTCTGTGGAGGGTGCGTTGCCAGGATCGCCACGTCGTAGTCGAGCGTGCGAAGAGGCGTCGACACTCTCACGCCAGTTGCCGTCCGCTCGATCCTCTCGGCAGGCTCGCCGAGGAAGACCTCTCCCGAGAAGGTGCGCGAAGCGGCGTTCAGATAGGTTCGGGCGCCGCCCTCGACGGAGAGCCACTGCGGTTTGCCGGTTATGTGCAGCAGCCCGTGGTTGTCGCAGAACCTGAGAAAGGTGTGTGCGGGGTAGTCGAGCATATCGCCCGGGGGCGTCGACCAGATCGCGTCGCCCATGGGGATGAGATACCAGTCGCTGAAGCTGTCGCTGTAGCCTTCGCGTGCGAGGAGCTGCCCCAATGTGAGTTCCGCTACCGATGGATCTGCCAAGAAGCGGTCGGCGTCGCGGCTGAAGCGCACCACATCGGTGAGCATGCGCAGGAACTTGGGATTGGTGATGTTCTTGCGCTGGGCGAAGACCGTGTTGAGGTTGGTTCCCGACCACTGGATGTCCTCGTCGGCGACCTCTACCGAGAACGACATGTCTGCGTCATGCGCTCGAACGTCGAGCGATTCGAAGAACCGGATGAGGTTGGGGTACGTTCGGCGGTTGAAGACCATGAACCCGGTATCAACGGGAAACGTCAGCCCCGCCACGGACAGGTCCACTGTGTGGGTGTGACCGCCCAGTTCGTTCTCTGCCTCAAAGATATCCACTGTGTGACCTGCGGAAAGGAGCCATGAGGCCCCCGTGCCGCCGATACCGGAACCGATGACAGCTATGCGCACTCGAAATCCTTCCCCGTGGCTCAACCGTGGCTTTGGAGATAATGATGGTGCCGGGTTGAGTATTCCCTTTGCGACCGAGAGGCATCCCATGCCATCCATTCTGATCACCGGAGTATCCACGGGGATAGGCCGCGCCTGTGCCGAGCGGTTCGCCTTGGCGGGGTGGACCGTCGTGGGCACGGTACGCGACATCGCCGCCGCCGAGACGAGTGCTCAGGGAGGCGTGGCTCTCGTGCAGCTCGATCTGTCTGACCCGGAATCGCCCGCCCGGTGCGCTGCCTCCGTCATCCAGAATTACGGCTGCCCCGACGTTGTGCTCAACAATGCGGGGTTGTTGCAGTTCGGACCTGTGGAGGAGATGGGCATCGACGAGATGGAGCACCTGTTTCGGGTGAACGTCTTCGGGCAGATCGCCTTGACCGCGGCCTTCCTGCCAGCGATGCGTGAACATGGCAGCGGCACGATAGCCAACGTCACATCTCTTGGCGGACGCACAGTATTCCCGTTCTTCGCGGGGTACAACGCGACCAAGTGGGCGCTCGAGGGCTTCTCGGAAGGGCTGTGGCATGAGCTGAAGCCTTTCGGGATCCGCGTCAAGGCCATCGAGCCCGGGTATGTGGACACGGCGATATGGGGCAAGGTTCTGCCCGACGACGACGAGGCGATCACCGGCTCGGAGCCCTACCTACCGTTTCTTCGCGCAATGCGGGTGTTCGAGGCGTCGATCACGGACCGCACCAGCCCCGAGGATTGCGCCGAGGAGATCTGGCGTGCGGTGATCGATCCGAGTGATCGGCTCCGCTACCCCGTAGCGGCCTACGCGCGGCCGATCATCGCGGCACGCCGCTGGCTCGGCGATCAGGCCAGCATGCGGTTCTTCCACAAGCGGTGGTTCGCAGGAGGCGGCAAGTAGGCCCGATTTCTAGCCGCCCAGAAGTACGACGCGGACCCGGTGCGTCGTGCCGTCGTCGGCGAGTGGAACGCTTTGCGTTTCGAGCCGCGTGCCGTCCAATTCGACGTACGCGACTCCCCGGTTGACGCCGCGAGGGTTCTCGACGGCCACTTCGTAGATAGCGGTCTTGTAGCGATAGCTCAGCGAGAACGAGCTCCAGCGTTTGGGAATGCAGGGGTTCATCGTCAGCAGTTGCTGGCCCTGGGAGTGTCGGATGTTGAACCCGAGCAGGTTGCCCAGTGCGACCCGATAGAACCACGACGACGAGCCGGTGTACCATGTCCAGCCCCCACGACCGGTGTGGGGATCGACGGCGTACACGTCGGCGGCGACCACGTACGGTTCCACCTTGTAGCGCTGCACCGACTCCGCGTCGAGCGCATGGGTGATGGGGTTGATCAGTTCCAGCAGCGCCGCCGCCTCGTCACCATCGCCCTGCATCAGGTAGGCGAGCACCACCCACACGGCTGCATGCGTGTACTGGCCGCCGTTCTCCCGCACGCCCGGGACATAGCCCTTGATGTAGCCGGGGTCCTGCGCCATGTGGTCGAAAGGCGGCGAGAGCAAGGCGATCAGCCCGTCTTCTCGGCGAACAAGCTTCTCCTCGACGCTGTCCAGTGCTTCTCGGCAGCGGTCCGGATGACCCAGACCGGAGATGGTGGCCCAAGCCTGCGCGATGGCGTCGATGCGGCACTCCTCGGAGAGGTGGGAGCCCAGAGGGGTGCCATCGTCGAAGTAGGCGCGGCGGTACCACGAACCGTCCCATGAGGTGCGCTCGACCGATGCGGCGAGCTGTTCGGCCCACGCGAGATACTCCTGCCCACGCCCTTCGTCGTCTCGCAGCTCGCACACACGCGCGAACTGAGTGAGTGTGTAGCCGAGGAACCACGCCAGCCACACGCTCTCGCCGGTGCCGCAGTGCCCGACCCGGTTCATGCCGTCGTTCCAGTCACCGCCGCCCATGAGGGGCAGGCCATGCGCGCCCACGGGGCGGCCGGTCTCAAGCGCGCGGATGCAGTGGTCGTAGATGCTCGAGGTGTCTTGCGACACGGCGGGCTGCAGATAGGCGTCCTCCTGTTCGAGCGGCAGTAGCGGGCCCTCGATGAAGGTAGCCTGCTCGTCAAGCACGCTCACGTCCCCGGTCGCGGTCACATACTCGGCGACCACGAGCGGCAGCCAATGACGGTCGTCGGTGATGTGAGTGCGTACTCCTCGGCCTGAATAGGGTTGCCACCAGTGCTGGACATCGCCCTCGGGGAACTGGTGACGCGCCGCCTCGAGGATCTGCTCACGCACGAGGTCCGGCCGGGCGATCAACAGCGCCATGACGTCTTGGAGCTGGTCGCGGAAGCCGAACGCGCCGCTGGACTGGTAGGTCGCCGTCCGACCCCAGAGCCTGCACGCGGTGGTCTGATAGAGGAGCTGGCCGTTGAGCATGAGGTCGAGGCGCTCGTCGGGGGTCTTCACCTGCACGGTGCCCAAGAGTTCGTCCCAGAATCCGCAGGCCCGATCGAGCGCGCCCTGGATGGCGTCGGTATCTCGGTAGCGCGCCACGAGTTCCCGGCAATCCTCCAGGGTCTGGGTCTGGCCGAGAAGGAACGAGACCTGCACTGTCTCGCCGGCTGCCAGCTCCACCTGTGTCATCAGGGCTCCGCAGTTGTCGTAGTACCGCCCCGATATCCCGCCCAGCCCCTCGCGCTTCATCGCGATGGGGTCGCCCGGGCGCCCGTTGCGCCCCACGAACTCCCTGCGGCTGGCCGTCCAGGAATGCAGCGGCGTGCTCGCGGCAAGGAAGGCGCAGCGGCCGGGGAAGTCGAAGTTGTGGTGGTTATGGGCCGTGAGGATATCGTTCTCGGCATCGAACCAAGTGACGACTACCTGCTGGGCGCGGCTGCGTGAGTCGCCCAGCACCCACTCGACGAACTGCGTCACGCTCAGGCGCCGCGCGGCGTCGCCGTGATTGGCGAGGGTCAGCCTGCACACACGCACCGGGTCATCGGCGGAGACGAACCAGTCGAGCGTGTGGCTTATGCCATGCGTGTCGTGCTCGAAGCGCACCGCACCTCGGCCGTGCCGGACCACGTAGGGCTCGGGCGTGCGGACCGGGAGCGGCGTGGGGCTCCAGAACTCGCCGGTGTCCTCGTCTCGGATGTAGATGGCTTCGCCGGAGCCGTCGGTTACCGGGTCGTTGTTCCAGGTGGTGATGCGGTTCTCGTGGCTGTTGAGCGCCCACGTGCACCCGACGCCGGCCTCAGAGACCGTGCAGCCGAACGAGGGATTCGCAAGCACGTCGATCCAGGGCGCAGGTGTGGTCTGGTCTCCGTCCAGCACGATGACGTACTCGCCGCTCTTTGGGTCGAACCCCCCGGTATCGTTGTCGAAGCGCAGCTCGGGGCGCTCGAATGCGAGCGGCTCGTAGGGATGCGGCACGGCGGTCGCCACGAATTCGGCAGGCAGCTTGGGGGGCTTCGCCCGACGGTTCAGCTGCAGTTCGATGGTGCCGCCGTCGCCGTCGAGCGTCGCACGCGCGACCGAAAGTAGCAGGCTGTGTACGTCGGGGTGCATCTGGTCGATACGGCGCAGGAAGACCCCGCCCGGCTTGTCGAGCATCTGCAGCGCGTGTCCGGTGCGCACCAAGAGTCTGAGCCGGTCGTCCAGTTCATCCGCATAGCCCGACGGCCGCGTGTTGAGCACGACCAGGTCCGAGACCAGGCCTCGGTGACTCCAGTACTGATGCGCCAGCAGGGCCTGACGGACCAACGGGGCATGCTCAAGTTCCTCGACTCGCACGAGCAGGATGGGCAGGTCCCCCGAGATGCCGATCGACCAGAGTCCCGAGTACGGCAGCCCATTCTCGACCGGCGTCTTGATCTTCAGCGGCGAGTTGGGGTCGGTGAGCAGCAGCCGCGACGCCAGACGTTCGAGCGTGACCGCCTCATCGGGACGAATGCCCAGATCGCGCAGGTCCAACTGCGCGGCGGTCCACGCGAGGTCGATCGCGCGCTGTGCGCTACGCACGTCGTGGTACTTCTCGGTAAGGCGAAGCGCCTGCTCGCGCTGGGTCGCGACACCGGTGGTGAAGACGAGCCGGACGGTTTCGCCCGGGGAGATCGTGATCTCGCGGCGGATGGCGCAGCAGGGGTCAAGCACGGCTCCGGACGTGCAACTCAGCACGCCGCCGGAGGTGACCGCCGCCGGATCGTCCGGACCGCGTAGGCGACCCAAGAAGCGAGCGCGATCGGTCTCGTACGACCACACGCAGGGGGCGTGCTCGCAGGCGACCAGGTGCAACCCCCAGACGCGTGCCTCCTCGCTGCTCCGCGGGCGTCTGGTGAACAGGATGGCGTGGGTTTCGTCGAGAGCCTCGGTCTCCACGAAGAGGTTCGAGAACGAACGGTGCGCCTGATCTGATCCCTGACCGGTGAGCGCGATCTCGAGGTAGGAGGTGACTTCGAATCGCCGGGTTGCGTGGCCGGTGTTGCTCAGGGACAGCCGTCTGACCTCGACGTCGTCTTCGGGCGACACGGCGACCTCGACCGTTGTGCTCAGGTCACCGTCGACGCGGTGGTACTCGGCTTTGTCCGGAGCGAAGGTGACGTGGTACTCGTCGGGCGTGCCGGGCCGCGGGTTGTGCGGGGCCGAGAAGATCTCACCGGTATCGATGTCGCGCAGGTAGAAGAAGTGTCCCCACACATCGCGGGTGACGTCCTCGCGGTAGCGTGTGACAGAAAGCCCCTGCCAGCGCGAGTACCCGCCGCCGCCGTTGGTCACCATCACCGAGTAGCGACCGTTCGAGAGGAAGTGCGTGGCCGGCACCAGTGTCCGTGCCGTTGGGTAGCTTCGCCCAACGGGAGCGGGTAGGTCACGCACCGACTTCACTTCGCGCACCTCTTCGAGGTGAGGCGCCACGAGCTGTACGTTGCGGGGCACGCGCTCCTGCAGGAGCAGCTCCGCCGAGACGACCACAGGGTCTGCGTGGAACCGGTCCTGCATGCGTTCGCCGTCGAGTGCGTTCACCAGTGCGACGAAGCTCATGCCCTGATGATGGGCGAAGTACGCCTTGATGATCGCGCGCGATGTGCCCGCCGGAATCCGTCCGGCCGTATAGTCGATCGCCTCGTAGTATCCGTAACGACCCTCGCCCCCCTCTGCCGAGAAGGCCGCCAGGTTCTCCACCACAGCGGCGGGATCGAAGGGAAGCGCAAGCGCCGAGGCGTACGGAGCGACCACCACGTCGTCGGACAGACCCCGCTTGAGCCCCAGCCCGGGCACGCCGAACGCCTGATACTGGTAGGTCAGCGTCGCGTCCTTGGCGTTGAAGGCGCTTTCCGAGACACCCCACGGCACTCCACGCTCGCGACCGTAGGAGATCTGGCGGGCGACGACGGTGCGGTACGTCTCGGAAAGCATGGTGTCGGGCCAGTCACGCATGACGAGCAGCGGCATGAGGTACTCGAACATGCTCGCGCTCCACGAGACGAGCGCTCGGCCGTCGGGAGTGGCGGTGAGGCCTCGGCCAAGCCGGAACCAGTGTTCCTGGGGGACATCGCCCTTTGCGACGGCGAGGAAGCTGGCCAGGCGACACTCGCTCGCGATCAGGTCGTAGTAGGAATTGTCGAGTCGGCCCTCAGACAGGTTGTAGCCGATCGAGAAGAGCTGACGGTGGGGGTCGTAGAGCATCTTGAAGTCGGCGTGTTCCCACATCTCACGTGCGATCTCTGCATCGAGTCTCAACATGGCCAGGAGCTCGACTGCGTCCGAGCGGCGATCGCGGATTCCTGTGGCAACCGCGCGAGCCCAGGTCTGGACGGAGGGATCGTCGTCTGTCGCGAGTCGGTCGAGTTCGCTGAGTGCATGAGTGAGGCCCTCGGCCACGCCAACAAGGCTCGGAACGAACTCCAACAGGGGCGAGAGCTCGGCAGCCTCCCGCGCTGCCACCGGAGCATCGGCCAGCAGCGGCGCCCAAGGGCACAGCGACGTGATGAGACCCAGCGGCGCTTCTAGCGCGTGCAACACGTCGCCAACCGACGCGCGCAACCGCTCGAGCGGCGTGGACGGCACAGGAGGGCTGTCCGGAGCGAGCGTGAGGACGGTCGTGGAGCCCGTCTCGGCGCTGGACGGCTCGTCCAAATGGCCGAGAAGCCCCTGGGCCTCCACGGCCAACGGGAGCAGCCGCTCGAGCAACGCCTGCCAGGAGGAGAGGTCGCGCGGAGGCTCGGCCAGGGAGAGCGTCCGGTCGAGCTCGTCGAGGGATGCGCGCAGTTCGCGCACGGCGTGGTCGGGACCCAGACGGTCGGATCCGGCCACCAGGTCCTCTAGTGCGAGGCGCACGGCATCGCGCGCTCCGGGGAGTAGCTGCGGACCAACCAGCGCTGACTCGCTTGCTTCGAGCAAACCTACACGCAGTACGAGTAGATGCCCCGCCAGGTTGCCGGAGTCGACGGTTGAGATGTAGGACGGCCGCAGCGGCTCCAGGGTGCGGATGTCGTACCAGTTGTAGAAGTGACCGTTCAGCTTCTCGAGCCCAGCCATAGCAGCGAGCGTATCGGTGATTCGTTCGGTCAGGCCCGCGACGGTGAGGTAGCCCAGGTCGTACGCTCCGACGTAGGACATCAGCTGCAGACCGATGTTGGTGGGCGACGTGCGCCACGCGACGACTCCGCTCGGGTCCTCCTGGAAGTTGTCAGGGGCCAGGTGGTGTCCTGCGGGAACGACGAAGGCGTCATAGAAGCGCCAGGTCTTGCGTGCGATGCGGCGCAAGGCAAGCCGGTCGCGTTCGACCAGTTTGGGGGTTTGCGCTTCAGGGCGGATGCGGGACAGGCGCCAGGCGAACCACGGACCGGTCAGCCACAGCGCGACCAACGGCAGCGCAACCAACAGTCGTAGCGGATGATGCATGCTCACGGCGATCAGCAGCGCGCCCGCTATTACCGCCGAGGGGCCCATCGCCTTGGCGAAGGCGCGGACGGTCGTCCCCGCGCGCTTCTCGGCGTCGGCAGCGGTTTCCCACTCAAGCAGGTTCCTGCCGGAGATGAACTGGCGCCAGAGTGCCCTCACCACCGCATCCGAGGCGAGCCACGCTTGATAGGGGAGACTGGCCAGTGCCAGGAGCACGCGGGTGACGTCCTGTTGGAAGTCGGCGAGTACCGTGTGCACGTAAGTCGCGAACCTCACGTGGTGAGGTCGGAAGACGACCGAATCGGCCAGAGAGAACAACGCGGGGAAGAAGATGGCAGCGGTGACGATGACAGGCCAGGTGAATGCTGTCTGCGGGAGCGCAAGCCAACCCACGGCGACAAGCAGCAGTGTTGCGGGTGCGACGAGTGAACGGCGGAGGTTGTCAACGATCTTCCATCGGTGCAGGAGTGTCAGCGGGTTGGGGGTCATGTGACCCTCCGCATCTGCGATGAACGGGCGCAGATAAGGGAGGGTCTGCCAATCCCCACGGATCCAACGGTGGCTCCGCGAGGCGGCGGCCAGGTAGTTGGGCGGGTAGTCGTCGAGGACTTCGACGTCACTCGCAAGGGCGGTGCGCAGGAACGAGCCCTCGACCAGATCGTGGCTCAGCAGGGAGTTATCGGGGAACCGATTCCCGAGGATGTTGTGGAAGAGATCCACTTCGAAGATGCCCTTGCCGGTGAATGAACCCTCTCCGAAGACGTCCTGATAGGTGTCGGACACAGCGCTTGCGTAGGGATCCACTCCTGCGATTCCGCTGAAGAGCGTCGCGAACCCGCTGCGCCTGGAGCCAGGGAGAGTCATGGACACGCGAGGCTGAATCAGCCCGTAGCCGGTGTGGACGATGCGATCGCCCGGCTCGAAGGACGCCCGGTTCAGGGGGTGGGCGATGGTGCAGATGAACTTGCGCGCTCCGTCACGCGGCAGAACAGTGTCGGAGTCCAAGGTGAGCACGAACGTCGAGGACCGGCGAAAGGCCGTCTCGCCCAGCTTGGTGGAGAAGCTGGTCTCACCGAGCCCACGCATTTCCCGCACCAGCTCCACGAGCGAACCGCGTTTGCGCTCCCAGCCCATCCAGAGCCGTTCGGCCTCGTTGTATCTGCGGTCGCGTACCAGCAGATGGAACGGCCGTACGCCGTGTTCGGCCCCATAGCGCTCGTTGAGTTCCGAGATGCCACGGACGGCGGCCTCCACGATCTTGCCATCGTCCGCCCGTTGCGGCTCATCACAGGCCCGCAGGTCACCCAAGAGAGCGAAACCAACGTTGAGATCGCGGTTTCCCAGATAGGCGATCTCGAGATTCTCGATGACGTGGCGGGTGGCGTTGACCGATGAGAGCAGCGACGGCACCACGACCAATGTCCGGTGCGCTTCTTCGATCGGCTCGCGGAAATCGAGCTTCGGTAGAAGCCGAGGAGGGAATGCGACCGCGCACACGCGGTTGACCAGGGTCAGCGCTACCTCGGACAACGGGATGATCGACAGCGCAACAAGCAACAGCGTCTTGATCGGTCCGGCCCCCGTGGACAGGCCGTACCAGCCTATAGCGGCAAGAAGCGCCAGCGTGAACAGCGCGAGCAGTCCCCCGTAGAAGAGGCCATGTAGTCTCAGCACGCTCCGGTAGGAGCGCTCGCGGCCCAGACGCCGGTAGCCAATGGCTTCTTCGAGTTCGTACCGGCCTCCGCTGATCAGCCACCAGCCCACATGCCCGCGGACTTCGTCGGTCGGGTCGGACTCCATCGCAGCGTTTGCCAACACCACGATCTCGTGTGCCAGCTCGGTCTCGGTCCTGGAGCACCGTTTCGCCATCTCCTCGAGGGCGTGCCTATACCGATCACGGCTCTCGAAATCCATGTGGCTGTACGTACGGGCTGGATCGTTGCGCAGCTCGGCTTCGACGAGCGAGACCCGAGCGAAGAACTCCCGCCAGTCAAACGCATCGAGGAATCTGATGCTGGAGATGGAGTTGGCGATCGAGACCTGGTTGGCGGCCTGCTCCTGCTGCTGCTCCGCCGAGGCGTTGTGCAGCGAGATCTTCTCGGACGCCAGCCGGTGTTCCAGCCATGCGTTGATCGGTTCGCCACCGGAGTCAAGGTCTGAGAGCCGTTGGGAGAGTCGCAGGTAGAACGGAGCGGAGGCGCCACTGCTGGCCTGTTCCAGCTCGCGAAGGAGGTCGTGTAGCGAGTCGGGTGCGTCTTGAGCTGTCAGTACCAGGCGCTCGGCCCAGACGTCCGCCAATCGTTCGGCCCGCAGTGAGATCATGACCGCCGAGGAAAGCCGGCGCACGTTCTCCACCAGCGCGATGCGCAACATGATCGGTACGGCCCAGGCTTCGCCGATCGTGAGTGCCGCCACGCTCTGGTAGCCATCGATGAAGTGGATGAGTACGTCTGCTTCAAGACGGGAATCCGTGTGTGCAACGAGCTGTAGCAGGGCTTCGTAGATGCGCGGTAGCCCTTCGTTCGCGCCAGTGGTGAGCCGGGGGAGCTCGACCCCGTAACGCGCGGGCAGGTCTTCTCGGATGAGAAGGATCTGTTCCTCGACCAGGTAGTAGTTGTCCAGCAGCCATTCGCCAGCGGGGGGAGCCGCGAGACCTGCTCGGACGGACTGGGCCAGCTCGCTGTTGTCGGCGGCAAGCGAGGAGGCTGCCGACTCGGTCAGCGCTATCAGAGGGGTGGTGCGAGGTGGCGCCTGCGTGGTGTAGGTCTGCGCGGCCGCGGTGCTACGGGCCTCCTCGGCAAGGCGATCGGCCGAGAGGATCTCCGCGCGCAGAGGTGGCTCAGGGTACAGGTGGCCCATGGTGCCGGTGCTGATGCCCGAGCCCTCAGTCATTCGTCGCCTCTCCCGTTCGCGGTGCGTTGGTAGGGCGGTTGCTCTGCAAGGAGCGTCGTGGGTTATTATCCCCGAGCAGGGGCATGCGCCACGCAAAGGCGGCCACGTCTTGCGTGCAACATACCCCATAGGGTATATTGGCTCGGCTATGCCGACTGTTGAGAAGAGCTGAAATGAAACCGAAAGTCATTCTGTGGGCCGTGGTCGCGGTGCTTGTCGCTGTGGTCATCGGTCTTGCGATTCGCCCTAGCGGAGGCGGCGGGATTACCAACGTCGACGCGGCGGGAGCCAAGAAGGCCATCGCTGCGGGCGCCCAGATCGTCGACGTCCGCACCGCGGGCGAGTTCCAGATGGGCCATATCGCCGGCGCCATCAACGTGCCCGTCGATCAGATAGAGTCGGCCGCCCAGAGTTGGGACCGGGAGGCGACGTACGTCGTCTACTGCGCGACGGGAGCGCGTTCGTCGTCAGCGGTTCAGTCGATGCAGGCCATGGGCTTCAAGAATATCGCCCACTTGGCCGCAGGAATCCAGGCGTGGACCGACCCGCTCGAGTCGGGGCAGCAGTCCTCGGCCCCTTCATCGATCGAGACCTCGGGCAAGCCGGTCATGGTCGAGTTCTTCACGGACTCTTGACCCACCTGCAAGGAGATGAAGCCCTTGGTCGAAGGGCTACAGAAGCAGTACGAAGGCAAAGTCGAGTTTCGTCTCTACAACGTGGAGACCGATCAGGCAGGCGTCGAGCTGGCGGACAAGATGGCTGTCCAGTACGTGCCAACGTTCGTGTTCGTCAACACTGACGGAGTGGTTTCCAAGCAGACCGTGGGAGCGTTGGACGAGACGCAGTTCAAAGGCGCTCTGGACGCACTTCAGTAGCTTGCAGGCGACGGCACGTCGCGTTCATCAGATGGTGTCTACCGAGCGGCTCCCATTGGGGGCCGCTCGTCGCATTGGGCGACCAGCAACCCGCCAAGCGGGGCACAAACCCTTTCAGACCATCCAACCGGGATGGTAGACAAAGACCCTCGAGCGACGCATGGGTTGATAGCTAGGTAGAGTGTCATCGCTTCATCGGTAACGGGGCCCACGGGAGTGGGCGAGAACGTGACGTAAGGCATCCGATGTCGCCAAGGGTCGGGCTTGTAGCACGCACGCAGGAGTGAGGTCGCAAAGACGAACGCGACCGAGAAATCCAAGAATGGCCCTTTGGAGGGGCTGCGTAGCGAAGCGAAGGCCATCCCGGTTCATGGGTTTCTCTGCGGAGCGAGCGGGCAGCAGACTCCGCATTCGAGAGGGGCAGATCCCAGACGGATCGCCCCTCTCTTGTTCTGAAGCTTGGGCGCCACCACCTATAGCGCTTCGGTGCCGGTCTCACCAGTGCGGACCCGAATGGCCTCATTGATGGTCGATACGAAGATCTTGCCATCGCCGCAATGGCCGGTTCCTGCAGCGGTCATGAGCGCTTGTACCGTGGATTCGGATTCATGATCGTGAACGGCGACCACCAACACGGACTTGGGCAGGAGTCTTATCCTGTGCGTCTTGCCTCCGAGCTGTGAGTCGATTCCCCCCTGCGCCCCGTGTCCTGTGGCCTCGTACACCGTGATCCCGTGAACGCCCAGGTCCTCGAGGGCCGTCAGGCATTCTTCGACCTTCTCGGGTCTCACGATGGCTTCGATCCGTCTCATCCGGGCGCTCCTTACACGACTACATCACCGCACTCGCGCGTGCGCACTCTGAATGCTTCACAGACATCTGACACGAACACCTTGCCGTCGCCCATTGCACCGGTGCGTGCTGCGGCCACGATAGTCTCGGTCACCTCAGCGACCTCTTCGTCGGAGACCACGGTCCACAAGGTGACCTTCGAGAGCAGAGGGGCTGTGATGTCTTGACCGCGCCATCGCTGTGTCAAGCCACCCTGAACCCCATGGCCGAGCGATGACATCACGGTCACACCCGTTGAGCGCGTCTCCTCGAGCGCGTCGACAACTGCGACGAGCCGATCTTTGCGTACTGTGGCCTCGATACGTTTCATGGGGTGCCATTTCGGTCGTCGGGGCGGTGCGGTGGGATGCCCGCACCGCCCCGACGGCGTTATCAGACGGCGGTCTCTCCGGACTCGCCGGTCCGAATCCGAATCACGTCACTGATGTCACTCACGAAGATCTTTCCGTCCCCGACCTCGCCGGTTCTGGCGGCTTCAGAGATGGCTGCTATCAGGCGGCCACACTCACCGTCGCTGCAGACGACCTCGACCCTGAACTTCGCGAGCAGCTCGACCTTGTATCCGCGGCCGCGGAACTGCTGCATGATGCCCTTCTGCTGGCCGTGACCTTCGATGCGGGTGAGCATCAGGCCGGGGTACCCCGCCTTCTCGAGTGCCGCCTTCACGTCATCGAGCTTCTCCGGGCGAATGACTGCTTCTATCTTCTTCACGATCTTCACCTCCTCGGTGGGTCTACCAGATTCCTACTCTTCAACGGTAATGAAGTTGCCGTACGCCGGACCACCATGCTCTTGCAGGTCGAGACCCGCGATCTCCTCTTCCGGCGAAACGCGGATTCCGAAGACGAGGTCCATGACCTTGAAGGTGACGAAGCCCAGCACGAATGCCCAAACAATCACAGTGCCCGCTCCAACCAGCTGGTGCATCAGCTGCGCGGTGCCGCCACCAAAGAACAGACCGGTGATGTCACCGTACGTGCCATCGGCGAACAGGCCTACCGCGAGCAGGCCCCAGATGCCGTTGACGCCGTGAACCGAGAAGGCGCCGACCGGATCGTCGATACCCATGTTCTCGACCGTCAGAATGGAGA
Source organism: Actinobacteria bacterium HGW-Actinobacteria-7 (assembly GCA_002841275.1). Taxonomy (GTDB): domain Bacteria; phylum Actinomycetota; class Coriobacteriia; order Anaerosomatales; family PHET01; genus PHET01. The sequence continues at coordinate 188,702 of PHET01000004.1, forward strand.
GCACCACGAGTACGCCGGCGATTGCGCCGATGACGATGGCAGATGGACCGCTGATTACTGCACAGGGAGCGGTCACGGCTACCAGGCCGGCAAGTGCGCCGTTCAGGGCCATACCGATGTCCCAGACTTTGGACTTGGCGTAGATCAGCAGGAGCGCGGCTGCAGCGCCAGCGGCGGCGGCCATGTTGGTGTTCACCGCGATCACGGCGATGCGCAGATCCTCACCGTTGAGCGTGGAGCCGGGGTTGAATCCGAACCAACCGAACCACAGGATGAACACGCCGATCGTGGCGAAGGGGATGTTATGGCCCGGAATCGCCCGTGGCTTGCCGTCCTTGTCGTACTTGCCGAAACGCGGGCCAAGCACGATTGCGCCAGCGAGACCGACGAAGCCACCCAGCGCGTGGACCACACCGGAACCGGCGAAGTCGTGGAAGCCTAGCTGCGACAGCCAGCCGCCACCCCACACCCAGTGGCCGTACACGGGGTAGATGAACGCCGAGATTACCAGTGAGTACACCAGGTACGCATTGAACTTGAGTCGTTCCGCGACCGCTCCGGAGACGATGGTTGCGGCCGTTGCCGCAAACACCACCTGGAACATGAAGTCGCGATACTTGGTGACGTCGTAGAAGTCGCCTGACATAAACCAGCCGCTCGAGCCGATCATGCCCTTCAGGTCCGTTCCGTACATGAACGCAAAGCCGATCGCGAAGTACGCGAGCGACCCTATGACGAAGTCAAGCAGGTTCTTCATCATGAGGTTGTTCGCGTTCTTCGCCCGGCAGAAGCCAGACTCGACCATCGCGAATCCGGCCTGCATGAAGAAGACCAAGAAGCCTGCCACCAGCATCCAGATGAACGTGATGGGGGCGTTGGGCGCGGCCTCAAGGGTGGCCGCGCCATTGGGGTCGCCTGCGGCGAACGCCAGCGTGGGAGCCGCAAGCAGCAACACGCTTACGAGGCCAAACAGGAGAGTGGAGTATCTACGCACGGGGAGGACCTCCTTTGCGGAGTCAGTAGCGGTCGGGTTCACATATCGCATTCCGAGAACACCTCCTTTCGTTGGAAGAACGATTCATGTTGCAGACGGTGAAGTCTGCGGATTCCATGGAATCAGCCGGATGTTTCGCGGCGGGGCACGCGGTGTTTCGTGCGTGTGAAGCTTGGAAGACAGGTTCATGAACGGCGCGCGACCATCGAGGGTCGGATTGCCCGCCGAGAACGGTCACCGAGGTCTCAGAACGCAGAAGAAGGCGGGCTCAAGGCCCGCCTTCTCGTTCGAGGCTGCTTGCGGATATCGTGGAGCCGGACAGTTACAACGCCGTCGATCCGGTCTCACCCGTGCGGATGCGCATGACCTGTTCCACTGGGGTGACGAAGATCTTTCCGTCACCGATCCTGTCGGTACGTGCTGACTGCGAGATGACTTGGAGGCAGTCGTTCACCTCGTGGTCGTTGACCACGGCTACGATGCAGACCTTCGGCAGGAGATCTATCACGTACTCCTCGCCGCGCCACTGCTGCGTGACGCCCTTCTGGATGCCGTGTCCCTTGACTTCGGAAACGGTCAAACCGTTGTGTCCGAGTGCGATCAGCGCCTCCTTCACGGCATCAAGCCTACCGGGCCGGATGATTGCCTCGATGCGCTTCACCTAGACATCACTCCCTGAAATCGCAGGATGCGGATGTGACGAACCAGTCGGAGTACTGGACAGCCCGCCTTCACCCAAGGGGCCAGCGCCAACCATGTCGGGGTAGGCCAGCACGCCCATCTCGGCGGAATCAAGGCCGCCCAGCTCATCGGCCTCAGAGGAGCGGATGCCCTGTATGGCGTCCTGGACCTTGAAGAAGATGTAGTGCATGCCGAACGCCCAAGCGAATACGGTGACCACCGCGATGCCCTGAGCGAGTAGCTGTCCGGAATCGCCATAGAACAGGCCCTTGACCGGACCGTCGACCATGTTCCAGCCAGCGCCGTACGAACCATCGGCGAACAGGCCGAGCGCGATCATGCCCCACGCTCCGTTGACGCCGTGTACGGACACCGCGCCCACCGGGTCATCGACCTTGAGCTTGCGCTCAACGAAGACGACCGAGCCGACGACCAGGAAGCCAGCGACCAGTCCGATGATCACCGAGGCCCACGGCGTGACGAACGCACACGGGGCGGTGATGGCCACTAGGCCGGCGAGCATGCCGTTGACAGCCATCGATGGGTCGGGCTTGCCCCACAGCTTCCAGACCAAAAACATCGCTGCAAGACATCCCGCTGAGCCGGCGAGGATCGTGTTGGCGATGATGATGCTGAACCGGAGATCGGTCGCGGCGAGTGTACTCATGCCGTTGAAACCGAACCAGCCGAATACGAGGATGATCGTGCCCAGAATTGCCATGGGTATGTTGTGCCCCGGAAGCGCCACTGCGGTTCCGTCGGCCTTGAACTTGCCAAGTCGTGGCCCGATCACTATCGCGCCCGCAAGAGCTGCGAAACCACCGACCGCATGGACCACCGAGGATCCGGCGAAGTCCACGACTCCATGGCCGAAGCCGTAGTTTGCGCCCAGGGTGGAAAGCCAGCCGCCGCCCCATACCCACATGCCGTAGAGCGGATAGACGATGATTCCCATGAACACACCGAAGGGGAGGAACGCGCTGAACTTCCAGCGCTCGGCCATTCCACCGGTGACGATCGTGGCGGCGGTGTCCATGAACACCATCTGGAACAAGAAGAACGCGAATACACCGGGGTCATAGGTTCCGTCAGCAAGGGAGCCTAGGAAGAATCCCTTAGTGCCTGCGAAGGCGTTCGCGCCGAACTTGACGGCCTCGCCGGTGAGTAGTCCCTCGGCTCCCGGCGCCCAGTAGAACGAGCCGAGCGAACCGAACTGCAAAGCGAAGCCTGCCGCCCAGTAGGCCAAGGCGCCTACTGCAAAGATGACGAAGTTCGTCATCGCTACGTGGGCGGCATGCTTCGATCTGCAGAATCCGGTTTCGACCAGCATGAATCCAGCCTGCATGAAGAAGATCAGCCCAACGCCCATGATGAGGAAGAAGAAGTTCAGGGACGTCTTGGTCGAACCCGCATCGGCTGCGACCTCGGCCAACGTGGGGGCGCCGGCCGTGGCGGCTGTTACGGCGTTGACCCCGCCGTAGTTGCTGCCCACCGGATCGGCGTTGGCGAGCATGGCCATGGCGAATACGGCGACAAGCGCAATCAGAACGGTGCGCACTGCAGCGCGGCGAAGAATGCGAGGCATCTGTCCCCGGGTGACGCTGAAGTCGAATACCCGATTGATGAACTGACGCATGGCTTCACCTCCTAACTGTTCTAGCCCGATTGAACGGGCTGCCTGAAGGGGTTCGCCGTGCCTCGTTGAACGGCGGCGTGGGTGTGCGCAAACGCCCGCGCGGTCACTTGTAGGTGACGTAATAAACACGGTGCGCCCGGCGTATTGCGAAGGTGTTTCCGTGACGCTAATTCCTTGCGAATTCCGAGTTTCCAATCAGGTACAGCCGGAGTCGGCGGGCAATGCTATACTCTCCCGCGCACGGGGACGTAGCTCAGCTGGGAGAGCATCGGCTTTGCAAGCCGAGGGTCGAGGGTTCGAGCCCCTTCGTCTCCACCAAAAACACCGCAGGTCAGAAGCTTATCGGGCTTCTGGCCTGTTTGTTTTTGGGCGCGGCTGCGAGCCTGCTGTCATTGGGAGGGGCGTTGGGAACGCGTTCATGGCCGGCTCAAGGAGCGTGTGAAAGCCTTGCGAGCTAGAATCCGAGCAAGGACGTGTTCAGCGAGGCTCTGCATTCTAGGGAGAGGCAATCGTGGCTGACTACACAGCACAAGACGCACAACGCGACCTTGATCTTCTGCGTGCCCAGGCGCCTGGAGAGTCGGTCGAGTATCTGGCTGAGTACATCGAACGGCTTGAGGCCCGGACCGAGGCTGCAGAACGGGTATGTCGGGCAGCAGCGGAGGTAGCCGCCCCCACGGTGAAGCGCGATCTCATGCAGCACCGGCAGACGAGGTTCCTTCGCGAACTCGCCGAGTGGCGTGAGATGCAGAAGTAGTCGGGCTACCCGTAGACCCGGTCGCGGTAGAGGTGCATGAGCTTCTTGGTGACGGGGCCGGGTGCGCCGTTGCCGATCTCGTGATCGTCGAGACGCACGATAGGGACTACACCGCGCACACTCGAGGTAAGAAACGCCTCGTCGGCGCTCAACGCATCCTCCAGGCTCACGGCACCGTAGACAATCTCGAAGTGCCCCTTCGCGAGTTCAAGCACAAGCGAGCCGACCGTGCCCCACAGCACGCCCTTCTCGGGAGCGAGGATCTTCGAGTCGCGCACGACGTAGAAGCTGGCCGTCGCGGCTTCGGAGATGATGCCGCCGCTGTGGTACAGCACGTCGAGCGCCCCGGCCTCGTCGATACGGGGGTGGTTCTTGAGCCAGGTGAGGTAGTTGGTCGTCTTGGCCTCAGGCAGTTCTCGGCGGTGCTCATGGGTGAGCAGGGTAGCGCCGGACACGTAGAACGAAGCAGGCACGTCGAACATCTCGTGGGTGAGGATGTAGAACGTGGGCGTGGTCGGGTCGAAGTGCATGCCGTCAGGAGAGACGCCGCCGGTGAGAACCAGTCGCACCGTCGCCTCCTTGTGGCCATTCCTTCCGAGAAGATCCTCGATCGCTGTCACGATGTCCGCGTCGGACGCGGGGACCGCGAGTCCCAACTGCGCTGCCGAGGCGCGGAAGCGCTGCAGATGCTCGGTGACCATGAACGGCACGCCGCGAACGGTCTGAAGCAGGTCGAAGACCGCGTATCCGCGAAGCAGGCCGATATCGAAGGGCGAGATCGCGGCTTCCTGAGCCCGGAGAATCTCTCCGTTGAGGTAGATGTGCTGGTTGTTATGCATGCCCACAGTTCTACCACAACGGCGCTTCGGCAGCGCAACCGTTCGTTGGCGGCGAACACGGGGAATAGACTGGCCAGAACTGCGATTCGGGGCCGTGCCTGCGACAGAGGAGGATGTGCCGTGGATATCCACAATGACCTTCCGCAGGAACCCACGCACGCGACCGACGCCGTCAAGCGCGATGGAGGTGTGTTCGTGCAGGCAGAAACTCGAGATACACCGCCGGACGATGAAGGCAGAGACATCGACCTGGGTGAGGATCTTGATCCTCAGTTGTGGGGGGTTCAGCGTGCTCTGATCGAGGAGGACGTCGAGGAGGGCATCAAGTTGGACGGATTCGACGAGGACGCCATCCCACATATTCTGGACGCGATGGGCGACGACGCAGCCGAGTCGTTGCAAGACGCGCCGGGCGGTACCAGCGCTACGGGAAGCGTGAGTGCGCCCGATCACGGGGGATTTCCCGAGCGCGACTGACCGTCGGAATGAACGCGCATTGGATTGTGAGTCTAGCGGGGAGAGGCGGCAAGGCGTAGGCTGACCGTTCGAAGGCGCCCGCTCGGGTGCATGCCTACGCGGGAGTAACAATGCCAGGTCTGAAGCGTTTCGTTCTGGGTCACGCGATGCACAACCAAGAGGTTCAGCATCAGCGCCTGAGTAACCCTATCGCACTGGCGGTGTTCTCCAGTGATGCTTTGTCATCGACCGCCTATGCGACCGGGGAGATCCTGCTGGTTCTAGCCGTCGCCGGTTCTGCTGTGCTCAAGCTGACGATCCCCATCGCGATGGGGATCGCTTTGTTGCTGGTCATTGTCGTCGCGTCCTATCGACAGACCATCAAGGCATATCCCATGGGCGGCGGTTCATATCGAGTCGCCAGTGATAACCTCGGCACGTTTGCCGGACTCACGGCAGGGGCGTCGCTGCTCGTCGACTACGTGTTGACGGTAGCCGTTTCCGTGTCCGCAGGTGTGGCCGCAATCACCTCTGCGGCACCGGCACTGTCCAGTTGGCGCGTGCCCATCGCGCTAGGACTGATGGGTATCGTTGCCGTCGCGAACCTCAGAGGGGTAAAGGAGTCCGGTGCGGTATTTGCGGTTCCCACCTACGGTTTTGTGGTCCTTATCGTCACGCTCGTGGTGACAGGGCTGTACCGATGGTTGACCCAAGGAGCTGCAGCGATCGCGATTCCGGTGAGCGAGTCCCTTGTCGCCACGGCGCCACTCACGATGTTCTTGGTGATGAAGGCGTTCGCTTCGGGGTGCGCGGCGATGACCGGTGTCGAGGCGATCGCCGATGGCGTCGCCGTCTTCCGGGAGCCCACGGCCAAGAATGCACGAACCACCATCACGTGGATGGCCGGGATTCTCCTCTTCCTGTTCATGGGGCTTTCGGTACTGGCGATAGTCGCGGGCGTCCAGCCGACCGAGGAGACCGTGATCAGCCAGCTGGCACGGGTTCTGTTCGGAAGTGGCGTAGCCTACTGGCTCGTCACGGTCTTCACGACGGCGATTCTTGTGGTTGCAGCCAATACCGCCTACGCGGACTTCCCCCGGCTGTCATCGTTTCTTGCGGCCGACGACTTCCTGCCCCACCAGATGCGGGACTTGGGCCATCGGGCCGTGTTCAGCAACGGGATTCTGCTGCTCACCGCCGCAGCTGCGATGCTCATCGTGATCTTTGGCGGCCAGACCAGCCGATTGATTCCCCTCTACGCGCTCGGGGTGTTCACATCTTTCACCCTCTCACAGGCGGGCATGGTCATTCACCACATGCGGGAGCGCGAGCCCCGATGGAAGGTCGCTGCGGTCATCAACGGGTTTGGCGCCTGTGTGACAGGCGTGGTGCTGGCGGTCGTCGTGTACTCCAAGTTCGCGGACGGTGCTTGGATCGTCGTACTGTTGATTCCTACGATTATCGCGTACTTCCTGTGGGTGCGGCGCCGGTATGACTTCGTGCGCGAGGAACTGCGTTTGCGTCCGGAGGACCTGACGGACCTGAACTGGCAGTCGTACAACCGCATGCACAATCATGTGATCGTGCTGGTCAAGAACATAGATCGACGGATCATTCGCGCGATCCAGTACGCCAAGAGCCTGCGTGCTGACCGCATGGAAGCACTGTACGTGGATATCGCCGGGGACGGTGCAAGCATGCGCGCGCGCTGGGACGAAGCCGACTTCGGAGTCAAACTCACGGTGATCGAGTCCCCGTATCGCGAGATCGTGCGCCCGATCGTCGATTACGTCCGGGCGGTCCCGAGGCCGACTGACGACCACGTGGTGACGGTGATCATGCCCGAATATGCGCCCGAGAACATCGCCGATAACATCCTGCACGATCAGACGTCGCTGTTCCTCAAGACGTCGTTGTTCAGCACGCCGGGCGTCATCGTCACCGATGTTCCCTATCGGACATCAGACGGTGCTGACGTCACGAAGCGCGCAGCACAACCTAGCGCGCCGGCCCGCTGATCCCGAAAGCATCGTGGATCGCACACTCTTCAAGCGAGCCTTCGACCAACAACAGCAACTGATCGCCAGCCACGAGCACGGTATTGCCGCGTGCTGCCTGAACGTATCCCTCGCGTGCGAGGATGGCCATGACGGTCACATTGGCGGGCATGGGCACATCCATGAGCTTGCGGCCTACTGATGTGGCGTTGTTTGGCAGTGTGAGCTCTTCGACCGACACACCGTCGGACTGCAACTTGAGCAGGGTGGCCAGATCGCCCAGGCCCAGCTGCTTTTCGATGAGTCCTCGCATGATCGCCGAGGAGGACACCGCGACATCGACGCCCCATTCGCGGTCGAACAGCCACTCGTTCTGGGGGTGGTTTACGCGCGCGAATACGGATCCCACTCGGAAGCTCTTGGCCAGCATGGCAACAACAAGGTTGTCTTCGTCATCACCGGTCACCGCGACTACGAGGTCGCTACCTTCAACACCCGCCGTCTCGAGGACCTCGATCTCGCAAGCATCGCCACGAAATACGGTGGTCTGCGGAACCATCGAGCGGACGCGCTCGACCTGGTCCTGACGCTGATCGATGATCGTCACTTCATGTTCGTCTGCAAGGGAATCCGCTAGATAGGTGCCAGTCTTCCCTGCGCCAACGACGATGATCTTCATTCGGCACCTCCCTCGCCTAGGCCCAGAGACTGCCTCAGCTCACTGATGGACTGGCGAGTGGCCGTGACGTACAGCCTGTCGGTCTCTGCGATGACCGTATCGGCATCGGGCAGACGCGCTGCACCATCTCGGACTAGAACGGTTACGCGGAAGCGATCGGGTTCTTCGAACTCACCGACGGTCTTTCCTGCGATGGCTGCAGTCACCAGTGCCTGCACGGTGACGACCTCGCCCCCGCCGAAGATCCGCTCAGTGGGGACTTCGGGCTCAAGAATCATGGTGAGAAGCTTGCGGCCCGCCCAACGAACGCTCGAGATGGTTGGGATGCCAAAGTGCTCGTAGAGATTGGCTCGGCGTGGATCGAAGATGCGGGCGACGACGGTTTCGACTCCGAATCTCTCACGTGCGACCCGCGCCGAAACGATGTTGCTGTTGTCTCCCGCGGTGACCGCCGCGAATGCACTTGCTTTCTCGATGCCGGCCTTGATCAGCGTATCGCGGTCGAACACCTCGCCGGTAAGCTTGCGCCCGCGGATCTCCTCGCCGTACTCCGCGAACACTGCCGGGTTGCGATCGATCACTCCGACGGTGTGGCCCTCCGACTCAAGCATGTGGGCGAGATACCGCCCTACTCGGCCGAAACCTCCGATGACGACGTGCATGAGATCCTCCAGGTGAGCAGCAAAGCGCGGTCGCGCTCTGCCATGCTAGTACCACATCTTCCGCAGCGCCACATACTAGGGCCATGAGCTGCAATGCGCGACTGTCCGCGTGTACCATGAGGTACTTGGTCACAGCGAGGGGAGCACCATGCGCGTTCACGCGATCTGTAACGTGCCCTACGAGGGCCCCGCACTCATCGGCGAATGGGCGTCACAACGAGGCCACACGCTCACCCAGGCACTTGCGCTCGAGGGCGAGTTCCCTCCACTCGACCAGACGGATCTGCTCGTTGTGATGGGCGGCCCCATGGACGCCGACGACGAGGCCGCCAGCCCCTGGCTCGTTGCGGAGAAGACCTATGTGCGGCAGGCGATCGATGCGCACATTCCGGTTCTGGGTGTGTGTCTGGGGGCACAGATCATCGCAGAGGTCCTTGGCGGGAAGATCCGGCGTGCCGAGCAGCCCGAGATCGGCTGGTTCCCGGTGGGTCTGACCCCGCACGGATGCTCAGAGCCGCTGTTCGCCCTATGGCCCGCTACCTTCATCGCCGCCCACTGGCACTACGACACCTTCGACCTGCCCGATGGGTTGCAACCGGCGCTCTCGAGCAACGCCACTGCGAACCAGGCGTTCGTCTTCGGTGATCGAGTGGTCGGCCTGCAATTCCATCTGGAGTGGACGGCCGAAGCGGTGGCTGCGCTCGTTGAGAACACGGATGGGGAATGGCCAGACGGGCTCTACGTTACCGACGTCGCAACGATGATCGATGACGCCCCGCTGTTCGTCCCGGTTCCTGCCACCCTGCTCTTCGAGCTGCTGGATTCCCTTGCGGAGAAGGTGTCAGGAAACGCGTCATGAGCGTCATCGTCGAGATCCGCGATCTGGTGAAGTGCTTTGGCGAGCTTACAGCCGTCGATCACGTGACCTTCGAGATCGAGCGCGGTGAGATCTTCGGCCTGCTGGGACCCAATGGCGCAGGCAAGACCACGACCATCTCAATGATCTCGTGCCTGCTTGCTCCCGATGAGGGGGATGTCATCGTCGCGGGGCACTCGGTTCGGACCCACTCTATCGAGGTGCGACGAGCCCTGGGCATCGTTCCGCAGGAGATTGCGCTCTATCCGACACTCACTGCCGCCGAGAACCTCAAGTTCTGGGGACGGATGTACGGCCTGAGCGGCCGTGAGCTGGATGAAGCGGTCGACTACGGTCTCGAGATGGCGGGACTCGCCGACAAGGCGCGGGTGCGTGTCGAGACCTTCTCGGGCGGCATGAAACGCCGTATCAACATCGCGGCCGGCGTGCTGCACCGCCCGCAGGTCCTGTTGATGGACGAACCCACCGTGGGCATAGACCCGCAGAGCCGAAACCACATCCTTGAGACTGTCCGAGAACTCAACCGTGACGGCATGACGGTGGTCTACACATCGCACTACATGGAAGAGGTCGAGACGTTGTGCGACAGGATTGCCATCGTTGATCACGGCCGGGTGATCGCCGATGGGACTCTCGACGAACTTCGGGCGCTCGTGGGCGATGAGGACCACATCCGGATCTCACTGGGAGATGCTTCCCCAGAGGGCTCGGCGGAGGCCGCCGAGGGAGACGCCGACACCGGAGTGGCCGAGGAAACCGAGACGCCGCCGGAGATGCTGGCGATACTCGAGGGCATCCGACAGGTTCCCGGGGTTACGCGCGCTGACGCCGTCGGCTCGGCGCTCGAGGTGCTTGCCGGAGACGCTGCGGCCGTGCTGGGCGGTGTCGTCGAGTCGATTGCGGCTGCCGGGGCGCACCTGCGGGCGATCGAGGTGGTCGAGCCCGACCTGGAGAGCGTGTTTCTGCATCTCACCGGCCGAGGGTTGCGCGACTAGATGGGGCGCGTGTGGCACATCGCTATGAAGGATCTGAGGGTCTGGATGCGAGATCCCGCGGCAATGGGTGTCCTGCTGGGCATGCCGGTGGTGCTGATCCTCATCTTGGGCTCGGCGCTTGGCGGAGCCATGGACAGCGGTATCAAGGTCGCGGTGGTCGACTTGAGCAGGGGCCATTCGACGGCTACCGGCTCGGCCAAGCCTCCCTCTGACGAGCTGGTCAGCGCGATTCTTGAGTCAGAGCGGCTTGCCGATCTGTTCGAGATCGAGCAACTGCCTACCGAGCGACTCGCCCGCGAACAGGTCCGCGACGGGTCGATAGCGGCGGCACTGCTGGTTCCAGCCGGTTTCGACGAGGACGTGGCGAGCGGTAGACCGGTCAACCTCGTGGTGCTGCGAGACCCGGGAAGCGAGCTGTCTGCGGGAATCTGGGAGAGCGTTGTGACGGCGTTCGCGGCGCAGTTCTCGGCGGCATCTGTCAGCGTTCAGACGGTGATGGAGACGGTGCAGCGAGGCAACCCCTCAGCCCTGATGGCGGGAGGGGGAGCACTCGTGGCCAAGGCGGTTGAGGCCGTTACGAGTGACGATGGTCTCGACGGTGTCAAGGTGGTGGACGCGCAGGTGAAGGGCTTGACCGCCGTGAGCGCGATCGACTACTACGGACTGTCCATGGTGGCGATGTTCCTCATGTTCGGCGCGATGTTCGGCGCCTTTTCGACGATCAAGGAGAACCGGGAGCAGACGCTCAACCGAATGCTTTCCACGCCCTCTCCCCGTGCGCAGATCGTGGGCGGCAAGATGCTCTCGGTATTCGTGCTTGGGATGATGCAGTTCTCGGTGTTGTACGTCGCCACGCGGTTCGTCTTCGGGGTGCAGTGGGGCGGGGACGTACTCGCGACCGTCGTCGTGGCCGCAGCCGAGATGCTCGCCGTCACGGGGCTTGCTACCCTTATTGCGTCGGTCGCTCATACCGAGCGAGCAGCCGGCGGGATCGGACCGCTGGTGGTGCAGATACAGGCGCTTATCGGCGGGGCGTTCTTCTCCATCAGTGTGCTGCCTGATTGGGTGCAGCCGGTGCGCTACCTCTCCGTGGTGGGCTGGACGATGGAGGCGTGGGGCGCGATTCAGACACGCGGCGCGGGATTGACCGACGTGTGGGGCAGTGTCGCTGCCCTGTTGGCGATCGCGGGCGTGCTGTTCGCTGTGGGCGTGTGGCGGACGGAGGCGCTCAGATGAGTCGCGTTCTGGCCATGGCCGGTCTGAACTTCAAACAGATCTTCCGCGACCGCTCGGAGCTGGTGAGTATCATCGGGCTTCCACTGCTACTGACATGGGTGTTCGGTGCCGCGTTCGGGGCCGGAGGAGGAGGCGGCCCACTCGGTGTTCCCGTGGCCGACCTCGATCGCACGGTCTACTCGGCACATGTGGTTTCGGCCATCGACGAGGCCAAGGGCTCGAACGTGTTCTCGGTGAGCGAGGCGTCGGCCCGCAAGCTGGTCGCCGACGGGCAGGCCCCGGTCGCGGTGATCGTTCCTTCGGGCTTCGGCGACAGAATTGAAAACGACGAGCGCGCCAGGGTCTATGTGGTCAGGGACCCGGGATCAGCGAACGCTCAGGTGATCGTTCAGATCGTCGAGGGCGCGGCCACGCGCATTGCGGCCAACGCTCAAGCATCGCGTGTCGCCGAGGGAGCGCTGGGCGGGACAGCACCGTTTTCGGATCTGTTCGAGTACGCGGACGGACTTTGGAGTCCGGATCCGCCGGTGGGCGTGGAGTCGCGCGTGGTCCAGGCCAACGTGGCTCGATCAAACGAGCTGAAGTCACCGCCCAATACGCAGTACTCGTTGGGGTTCACCGTCTTCTTCGTGATGATGATCGCCCTGAGTAGCGCCGGTGGCATTCTCGAGGAGCGAGAACTCGGCACTCTGCGGCGCTTGCTCGCAACGCCGATCCGGCGTGCCGAGGTACTGCTGGGCAAGACTCTGGGCGTTGCGTTGGTGGCGAGCTTCGAGGCTGCCCTGCTCGTGGGCTTCGGTGCTTTCGTGTTCGGCGTTCCGTGGGGGAGTGACCCTGTTCCGGTGGCGCTGGTGCTGTTCGCGCTTGTGCTCGCGTCCACGGGGATGGGCGTCATGATATCGGCGCTCGTGCGGACTCGAAGCCAGATGTCGGCGATCACACCCGTTCTCTCGACGGCGTTCGCAATGATCGGCGGGTGTTACTGGCCGATTGAGATCACGAGCCCGTTCATGCAGCAGCTCGCCAAGTTCACGCCAACTGGATGGGCCATGGTGGGGCTCAAGGACGTGGTGGCGCGAGGCAGCGGTATCGGGGCGGTCGTCGTTCCCGTGGGGGTGCTGCTGGCCTTCTCGGCGGTCACTCTGACGGTGGGCATGACTCGGCTGAAGCTCGAGTAGTCCGGCGCGAATGGGTATGGGCACAGCAGGGACTTTGGCCACGCGAGAGGGGACGAGATGAACTCGAACGGATACGACTCGGGGCTCGGCGATTTCGGGGCGGCAGGTGCTGGGCTGCTGGGGTGCTATTTCGTGTTCATCCTCGCCGTCGTCGTCTTCCTGATCTGGCTGTACTGGCGCATCCTCACCAAGGCTGGCTACAGCGGGTGGCTGTCGCTGCTGAATCTCGTTCCGTTTGGATCGCTTGTTCTCATGCTGATGCTGGCGTTCGGCAACTGGCCCGTGCTTCAGGACCGTGGCGGCGCGGGGCCCAGGTATCCGGCTGCTCCTGTACCCCAGCAGCCGTATCCACCGGCGGCTCCAACCTACCAGCCCCCGATGCCTCCCGCGCCACCGACGTTTCCGACTTCCGGTGACGAGCCCCCGGCACCTCCGTACGCCTAGAGAGTAGCCGGTGCTGTCGGACCGCACGTAAGCGGTGCGGTTTCCGGATACTTCTGGCCATCGCGTTGGGCTACGATGGCCAGCATGAAGAGACAGAAGATTGCGACATCGGTATGGGTGGCAGTGGGAGTGGCGCTGCTGCTGTGGGCCTCGGCGTTCCCGGGTATCCGTGCGGGGTTGGCGCCCGTCACGGGTGTCGCGGGTCCGGACGGATTCGGCCCGGGCGAGCTGGCGTTGCTGCGGTTTGGGACGGCCTCTTTGGTGCTGGTGATCTACGCGCTCGTCATGCGCCTGAGGCTGCCCCGCCGAGAGGACTTGGGCCGCATCGCGATAGCTGGTGTGCTGGGTATCAGCATCTACCACGTCGCGCTGAACTTCGGGGAGCGCACCGTGCAGTCGGGCGCGGCCGCGCTGCTCATCTCGCTTTCCCCGGTGATCACCGCGATGCTCTCGACCCGACTTCTGGGAGAGCGTCTCTCCCGCTGGGGTTGGGTGGGAATCGTTGTCTCGTTCCTCGGCGCCATGCTCGTGGCAGTAGGGGCCGGTGGTGGTGTCGGCCTCGAACCGGGTGCGCTGCTCATCTTGGTCGCAACGCTGTCGACGTCGTTGTACTTCCTGGTCAGCAAGCCGGGCCTCGCGAAGTACACCGCAACCGAGTTCACGTCCTATGCCATCTGGGCAGGCACGATTCCTTTGTTGCTCTTCGCCCCCTCGCTGTTCTCGCAGATCCAGCATGCCCCGCTCAGCGCCATCGGCGCGGGCGCCTACCTGGGTGTCTTTCCCGGTGCGATCGCCTATGTGCTCTGGGGCTACGGGCTGTCCAAGATGCTCGCCAGCCGAGTGTCGGCGTTTCTGTACCTGCAGCCCGTGAATGCCGCGGTGATCGCTTGGTTCTGGCTGCGTGAGATCCCTGCGTGGGCGACGATCATCGGAGGAGTCATATCAATCGGCGGCGTGGTGATTGTGAACACCCTTGGCCAAAGGCCGACCCACAATGACGCTATCGAACTCGCCGAGGAAAGCGCACATGGCTGAGTGGATTATCGCCGCGGTTGCCGATGATGACCTTGTCTTGCTCGAGGAAGTGCGCGCCCTGTTCTCCGAGTATCACGAGTGGCTCGGCGAGGCGGTGTGCGCCTCGCGTCTGGTCCAGGAGATAGCGAACCTGCCGGGCCCGTACTCTGCTCCGCAGGGGAAGCTGTTCCTCGCGCACGACGGCGACGGGGCCGCTATCGGGTGCATCGGGCTCAGGCCGCACAGTGGCTCTGCCTGCGAGGTGAAGCGTCTGTATGTGCGACAGCCCGCGCGCGGTGGTGGCGTGGGACGCGCCCTGCTCGCACGCGCGATCCAGGCGGCTCGGGAGATCGGCTATGCCGAGGCGCTTGTTACCACGCTACCCGATTCGATGCCCTTGGCTGCGTCGATGTACGAGCGAGCAGGGTTCGAGCGCGTGGAGCCGTTCCTCGACTTCAGCGTTGTGGCCGAGGATGTGCCCGTGCTCTACCTGAGCCGGACTCTCAGGTAGCTAGTATCTCGAAACCCGTAAGACCTTCCGGCTCTTCGGTGAACGTCTGTACCACTGTCACGAGTGCTCGTTCCGGGCCCTTGCGTGACCATGTGACCATCGAGTCGACCGCAACCGGCGAGCCTTCGAAGACCGCCTCGACCTCGCCGCTTACGAGGTTGCGGACCCAACCGGAGCAATTGCGTGCGAGAGCCTCTCGACGAGTGGAGTCTCTGAACCAGACACCTTGGACGCGTCCGCCCACGATGACTCGCATCCGTGCCGTTTCCACTGGGGACATGGTTTCGCTCCCTGCCGCGGGTATAGTGAACTCGCTGGGTCCGAAACGACAGAACCAGGGAGTGTTGTCCGTGCCAATCGTCCGTATCGATATCCAGTCCGGCAAGTCGACCGCGTACAAGCGGGCGATATTGCACGGAGTCAGATCGGCATTGACCACTGCGCTCGGTGTTCCCAATGAGCGCGTCATGCAACGGATCGTCGAGACGCCTTCTGAGGATATCGATGTTGCGGACGTACGGACAGACCGGCTCACCATCATCGAGATATCCATGCTCACGGGCCGCGGTCCTGAGCTTAAGGGCGAGCTCTACCTGGCAATCGCGGACCGGCTCCTCTCGGATCCCGGCATAACGCGACACGACCTGGTTGTTCTGGTCAACGAGGGGGCGGGCGAATGCTTCTTCCTCAACGGACAGATGTCATGTGCTCCCGTCGATCCGAAGCCGACCGAAGAGGACAAGCAGTGACCGAGATGGTGGCGAAGCCCCGAGTCCCCAAAGACGAGAAGATCATCAGGGCCTACACACTGGGCGAGGAGATCGCCAACAGCGTCATCCATGGTCTGGGAATCGGGCTTTCGGTGGCGGCGCTCGTGATCCTGGTCGCGCTCGCGGTGCTCTCCAACGACAACTTCAAGCTCGCCAGCGCGATCGTCTTGGGCGTCGCACTGGTTCTCGAGTACACGGCGTCGACGCTGTATCACAGCTTCCCGCAGCCCCGCGTGAAGCACGTGTTCAAGATCTTCGATCATTGCGGTATCTACTTGCTGATTGCGGGCAGTTACACGCCGTTTTGTCTGGTCACCCTGAGAAACGACAACGGTTGGCTGCTGTTCTGGGTGATATGGGCGTTCGCTATCGCGGGCATCTCCGCGGAGGCGTTCTGGGCGTATCGCCCCCGGTGGCTCTCGGCAGCTGTCTACTTGGGCATGGGCTGGATGGTGGTCCTGTCGATCAAGCCGCTCATGGCCAATCTGGATCCCGCGGGAGTCTGGCTTCTTGTGGCTGGCGGGCTGTGCTACACGGTGGGCACCATCTTCTACGTCCTGAAGAAGGTCAAGTACATGCATGCCATCTGGCATGTTTGGGTGCTCGCCGGCAGCATCTGTCACTTCCTGGCGGTCGCGCTGTACGTTCTTCGCTAGCGCTGGACCGATCGGAGAGCTACTTCTTGAGCTCCGCATCATTGTCGTAGCCCCGCTGCTCCCAGTAGCCGCGGAAGTCGGCGTTGTCGCTTACCTCGATCTCTGTGACCCACTTCGCCCACTTGTAGCCGAACTTGTCCTCGGCCACAACCTGGAATGGGTAGCCGCGCTCGGTGGGAAGGTCCATGCCGTTCATCTTGTAGGCGAGAAGGATGTCGTTGTCTCGGATGAATGAGGCGGGAAGCGACGTGGAGTAGCCGTCGTAGCACCGGAATATCACCGTGGACGCTTTGGTGTCGTAGCCGGCCTGCGTCAGCAGATCGTCCAACTTTACGCCCTCCCACAAGATGTCGACCGACCACCCCTCAACGCAGTTGAGCCGGACAACCTTCTTGTACGGCGGCAAAGCGAGCACCTGGTCGTAGGTTAGTGAGAGGGGTTTGTCTACAAGCCCCTTGACCGCGAGCCGGTACGTATCGAGCGGTACCTTCTGAGGACCCTTGATCGAGTTCTCGCGGAAGTCGTTGACGGAGCTCAGGTCCTTGCCTTGGTACTGACGGATCTCCTTGCTGCCCAGATCGACCGGCTTGTTCGTCTGTGGGTCGGTGTTGGCAGGTGCTCCGCAGCCGACGAGCAGAGCTCCGAGCGCCATCGCACCGAGGAGGACTCGCAAGGACTGAGTCAATCTCATTCGATTTCCGTTCTGTGGGGCGGAAGGGCTCGTGTGGGTGTTCGAAGGGTATGTTCCCACCGGACGTCATCTCAGGAGGTTCGTGTGTCCACACGTTTTCAGACGACGCTGATCGATACCGTGCGCTGCGGGCCGGATGTGCTCATGGCGCGATTCGAGCGTCCCGCTGGCTACAGCTACGAGGCCGGCCAGTGGTTGCGACTCACTCTTGGCACGTCCGAGGGTGAGGAGACCCGCACCTTCACGCATGCTTCGGCGCCGGAGGATGACTGGTTGGAGATCGCGACACGCCTGTCGGGGTCGTCCTTCAAAGTCGCCCTAGGCGCGCTCTCGCCGGGCGACGCCGTCACGATTGTCGGTCCGGGCGGCCGCTTGGTGCTGCCGGAAGGCACCGACCGTGTCGTGTTTCTGGTAGGCGGCATGGGCGTCACTCCGGCGCGGAGTATCCTGCGCCACGCAGTGGAGGAAGGATGGCGGTTCGAGGACGCCATCGTGTTCTACGGTAATCGGGATCCTTCGTGCGTGCCTTACGGAGACGAGTTCGAAGCCATGGCCGAGGTCGGTGTGCGTGTGATCGAGGTCTTCGAGCAGGTGCCCCCGGGCTCCTCGGCCGAGAAGGGCCTGATCACCGCGGGTCTTGTGCGACGGTATCTGGGAACCCCGTTCGCGGGCCCCTACGTTGTGGCCGGTCCTCCGTTGATGGTTGGCGCGATGGTATCGGTACTCGACGAGCTTGGGGTGTCGCCGGAGATGCGAATGGTCGAATGGTTCGGCACGCCCAAACGTACGTGAGCACCGCCCTTGGCAAAGGGGAAAGTACTTCTCAAGGCAACTGTTGATCCGCAGATCGCACTCACCTGAAGGGGGTACGAAATGGAACTGCTTGCCAAGACGTGCAATACGGAACAGATGAACGCGCAGAGGATTCTGGCGCGAGTGTTTGTGTTGATCGGCGGTCTGCTCTGGGTCGTAATGGCGTGGGGTGCGCAATGGGCATACAAGGGAGCACCGCTGACCGAGGCTCTCGGCGGTGCACTGATCTACGCGGCAGCGTTGGCGTTCGTCTTCATCCTCGGGCTGTTCTACGAGAACCTGACGGCGCTCCTGCTGGTCGCCGCCGCTGCGGCGATCGTAGTGTTCGGATTCATATCCGCGTGGGAGGTTGGAGTATGGGCCACGGTGTTCTTCTTCTTCCTACTGCCGATGGCGATGGCTGCGGCGCTCTATGCGCTTGCGGCCAGAATGCAGAAGATATGCGCGGTATAGGCACTATCTCGTGTGCGGTAGCGTGATCGGGAGACTCGGTGCAAGTTGATGGCTTGACCGTTAGTCGTACCGTTCGTCCTTGGAGAATACCGTTAATACTGCCTTAGATACCGTTGGGTTGCACAGAGGTATACCCCCGATGTATTTTTCTTCACGCAAGGTCGTGCCAAAAGGGCACGAATGGCGCATGATACTGGCGGATGCTGTTCCCGACCGGGACGGCGTTGGGTGTGCGACGAGGTTGGGACGGTCGCGGTCTTGTACGATCTTGAGGGGGTCCTAGGACCCACCGTCATCGGATTCGTAGAGCGCCACGTGAGATCACTGCTCGCGTGGGACATCCTCG
Organism: Actinobacteria bacterium HGW-Actinobacteria-7; assembly: GCA_002841275.1. Taxonomy (GTDB): domain Bacteria; phylum Actinomycetota; class Coriobacteriia; order Anaerosomatales; family PHET01; genus PHET01. The sequence continues at coordinate 207,387 of PHET01000004.1, forward strand.
TATTCTTTCACCGGAACTCCGACGCCGTACTTGACGCTGATGGGCTGGCTTCGCGACTGGGACGCCGCCCTGAGGAGATCGCACCTGAGATCGAGAGCCTGTGCGACGGCCACATACTCCGAACTGCAGGCGGCCTCATTCGCTATGACCCTACTCCGGAACTCCGCGCCCAAGCATCCGAGTTTGTTGAGGCCTGCCAGGATCGCGGACGGCGGCTGGCTCTCATAGCTCTCGTGCTTCACAGAATCGCGCGTCCCGGGGGAGCAGGAACCAGGCTCTAGAGTTTCTCGGAGACGTCGACGTTCAGCGACTCAGGCGAGATGACCTCCACTATTCGCACTTCACCCACCGCCAAGTCGATGTCATGTTGTTCGGTGACTTCCGCGCCGCGATCATCGAACGACAGGCGCACGACGGGGGCCAGTGGATCTTCGCCGGGGCTCACGACCACGCCTACGCTGTGGTCCGAGAGCCTGACAAGGCAGCCGACGGGGAAGACCCCCAGCGCGTTGGCGAACAGCCGCGTGAAGAAGGGGTCGAGTACCGTGCCTCCCTCTTGCAGAACGCGCACGATCGCCCGGTCTGGAGTGAGCGGGACGTGCGCGCTTCCCGGGTTGGTCAGGTTGTCGTAGCGGTTCGCGATTGCGACCATGCGGCTGTAGGGGTGTGCCACATAGGTCGACTCCCGTTCGGGGTAGCCTCCGCTATCGGGCTGCATGTGGTGCTCGTAGGCGACCAGCATAGGGGCGGGGTCGTCCATGGCGACCCGTTGGAGGATCTCCGCTCCTACCTTGGGGTGCATCAGGCGCATCGGCTCGGCCTGGGCGGGATCATCGGCGATGAAGGCACCCTTGCCCACATCGTGCATGAGCGCCGAGAGGCCCAGGGTCACGAGGCCCTCGTCAGGGAGGCCGAGGCGTTGCCCCAGCGCGAGGGTGTAGATCATGACGTTGAGTGAGTGATAGAGGTCGCCGTCCTGGGAGCCGCGGAGTGTGGCCAGCCCCATGACTGCTGCCGGATCGGCGAACATGCGCTCCATGACATTGGAGACGAATCCCCCGGTCTCGCTGAGATCCGCTCCACCCGAAGCGAGGAGCTGTCTCACACGACTGAGCGCCATGATCGCCTGATGGTACATAGCGCGGTCCGCTTGACGCTGACGGTCGCGCTCCTGACGCTCTTCCTCATCCACCTTCGCGATCACCGAGATGAGCACCGAGGTCGCTTGTCGATTGCTGAGCTCGAGCGCCACGTCCAAGTCAGGAACGGGACGCAGGGCCAGGACCTCAGCCAGCGCGACTGCGTCGTCTTGGCCGAACGTCGGAGACAGGGTCAGAGATTCGATACCCCGTGACTCGAAGGCGTCCGCGATGGATGCTGTGCCGTGAGAGTCCTCGGGCAGTACCACGCTGTCGTGGTAGAGCCTTCCTTGATGCCAGTTGAGGACGAACGGACCGAGGGCTGTCTCGTTGTGAACCGCGGCGATGAACGAGTCAAACGCTTCTTGGTACGCAGGATGAGCCCGCGGGTAGAGCTGGATCGCCCTGCGCGCCCCCGCCAGTCCGCTCACCACTTCGCTGGTGCTCACTGATCAGCACCCCCCTTGGCGCGGAAGGCCTGGGCTTGGCGTACCAGGTCCTGGATCTCTCCGTAATGCCCTCGCTTGATGAGGGCACGTCTGCCCGCAACACGCGCCAGTTCCTTGTCGACGTCGGGGTCTGGAAGTCTGGTGAGCGCCGAGATGATTTCGCGGCCCAAGGCGAAATCGTTGTTGTCCAGATCCAGTTCACCAAGACGCTTGATGAGCAATGGCGTAGCCGTGGGCTCACCGGACTTGCTCAGGAAGCGCGCGGCATGGATCGCGACCTCGGGGCTTGCGTCACGCAGTGCCCCCTCGATGATTCGCAGAGAGATAGGCCCTCTGGCAGCGGCGACGCCCGCAAGCACTTCTCGGCGTGACTGTTCGTCGGGGCGACGCATCAGTGTGTCGAGCGTCAGGGCAGAGTGCCCGTCGTTCTCCTTTGCCAACAACTCGGCGACGGGAGCGAGCTGGAACCACTGCAGCTGGGGCGCTATCCGGTTGAGTTGGTCGATGATACGGCGGCCCAGCAACTGGCCGGCGACACGCAGCCCTTCACCCTTGAGCGACACAGCCTCGGTGACCAGTGCGGGTGCGCCATCCTCGCTCGCGTAGCGAACGAGGGCTCGGGCGCTGGCAGCCAGTTCGGGATTGGCCACCACTGCCTTGATGAGAGCGGCCATCGAACGAGGGCCTCCCGCCAGCGCGAGTGCCTCGCTCATGCGAGATGAGAGATCCGGCCAAGGGCTGTCGGCCATTGACTCCCGGTGGGACAGCTCGGTGAACACACGAGACGCCGTCGCGAAGTCGCCCTGCTCGATGAGCTTGGGTACCAGCGCCGCGAGGCTGTTGGCCGTATCGCAGTACAGGTCGAAATCGGACTGCTGGTCGAGAAGCGTGAGGAGGGTCCGGACGCTCGCCGCCGACAGGATAGTGGCAGAACCAGTTACGGCCCCGCGGGCCTTTTCGATGACTTCATCGGTGATGCTGGCGGCTTCTGCCACCGCACGATAAGTGCGATCGGCGTCTACCAGAGCTGGTTCGGGCAGCGTACGCTCTCGGACTTCAAGCATATGTCCGAGAAAATCGGCCTCGCTACTGGTGTGTCCGGTGTTGGGTAGCATCGCCTGTACCTCGGCCCGCACCTGAGCGGTGACTTGATCGAGCGGAAGGCGCGTCAGCGCGCTGGAGAGCGAAAGCATGTTACGCCCGAAGTCGCCTCCCAGAACAGAACCGGCTATCTCGGTGGAACCGACGTAACAGAAGACCCCACCGGTGAGGTCGCGGGATGGGCCTGCGTCCATCGCGAGGCGAAGCAGCGCATCCTTTCCGTCTGGAGACTGAGCGCAGAATGCCGAGGAGAGCGAGTGCAGAAGCTCGTCGTATCCGCTGGGACCGGAGACTCGCACGAGTTCCATCAGCCCCTCTTCGAAGGTCTTGGGGTCCCCCGCCGAGGCGACGGCGAACCACGACGTGAGCCGTTCGGGGTCCGAGGCCAGGGCTCGCAAGAACTCATCCAGGTCCTCTTCAACCGATGACGCAGCCGTATCGACCACGGTTAGTTGCACGTCCGACACGCGTATCGTGTCGACGCCCGCGCCGGTCAGAGCGACACCCAGCCCACCCTCCAAACGCAGTTCGTCGGGAGAGCGGTCGATGGTGGTGAGGAAGGTGAGCAACTCATCGGCGGAGCAGCCCGGGGTGATAGCCAGCTCTGCGACAGCGTGGTCGCGCAGCTGATCCACAAGGTCGGAAGCTCCCACAGAACCGGTGAGCTGTTCACCACCGGATGCGAACCCCGAACGCGTCACGGCAAGAGCTATGACCGCGTTTCCTGTGGTGAAATAGTCCTCGATCGCCGCGACGGCGGTCTCAACATTCTGGCGGGGAAGCGCGCTGGAAGGCGGGTACAGGCGCATCGACTTGCCGGCGGCCGAAATGGCGCGCACGACCGTGTCGAGCCGTTTCATTTCCAGTGGTTGGTCCACCGCTCCCTCTTTCCCTCCGATGGAACCGTGTCGCACAGGTGGGCTTAGTATCGGGCAAGAGAGGCGAACCGTTAACCCCTGAGCGTTCAAACTGCGTGAACTTCAGTTGCCTACGGGTACTGGTAAGCTACATCGCATGGGCGACACAATCTTACAGATACTATTCATTGCCGTGCTTGTCGTGGTGAACGGCTACTTCTCGGCAGCCGAGATCGCGCTGATCAGCGTGCGTCGCGCGTCGCTCAAGAAACGAGCCGCCGAGGGGTCGAAGGGCGCCCGTGCCGCGCTGGCGCTCACCGAGGAGCCCACGCGTCTGCTTGCCACCATCCAGGTCGGCATCACACTGGTCGGCATGCTCGCCTCGGCCGCCGCCGCAGTGTCACTGGCCAAGCCCGTCGCAGTATGGCTTCGCGGGTCGGGCTTCCCCTGGCTCGCCTCTGCCGCTTCGTGGCTCTCGGTCCTGCTCATCACGCTGGTCGTCTCGTATGTGACGCTGATCTTCGGGGAGCTCGTTCCCAAGCGCATCGGCCTGCACGGAGCCGAGAAGGTCGCCGTGAGCGTAGCGCTTCCTGTCGCTTGGCTTGCCACCGTGTCGGCGCCGGTCGTCTGGTTCCTTTCGGTATCCACCGGCGCTGTGGCTCGCCTGATCGGGATGAAGAGCGACGGCGGCCGTCCGGGTGTCTCGGAAGAGGAGATCAAGTTGCTGGTCACCGAGCAGGGAAGCCTGCTCGAAGAAGAGAAGCGGATGATCCACGAGATCTTCGAGCTGGGCGACACCGTGGCGCGCGAGATCATGGTTCCCCGTGTGGACATGGTGCTTGCCGAGGACACGCTGACCGTTCGCGAGGTCGTGAGCCTCATGCGGGGAACGGGCTACTCGCGCGTGCCCGTGTTCCACGATGACCGGGACCGCGTCGTCGGCATAGCGCTGCTGATGGATCTGGCGGGACCGCTCGGCGAGAACAAGGGTGGCGACCCGGTGACCGATCATCTTCGCGAGCCGGTCTTCGTGCCGGAGACCAAGGGCATCCTGCCTCTTCTCTCGGAAATGCAGACTCATCGCAACCAAGTGGTCGTGGTGGTGGACGAGTACGGCGGGACCGCGGGGCTCGTGACGGTCGAGGACATCGTCGAGGAAGTCGTGGGAGAGATTGCCGACGAGTTCGACCGCGACCTGCGCTTCATCACAGCCATCGGTCCGGGCGAGTGGGTCATCGATGGGCGCCTGCCGATAGAGGACGCGCTGGCGCTCGGGTTGCCGGTGGATGAATCGGATGAGTACGAGACACTGGCAGGCTGGCTGCTCACACGTCTGGGCCACATCCCGATTGCCGGCGAGAGATACGCCTCGGAAGGGTACGAGTTCCACGTGCAGACAATGCGGCGCAGGCGTGTCGCCCGGCTGCACGTGAGTGCCCCGAAGACGCCGAAACCGGAGTCCACTGAGGGCGCCGACGTCTAGATCTGCGTCCGCGACTTGGATGGAGGAGCGATGGACAACCCGAACGGCCCGGTTGGACCGACCCCGGCGCCGCCGATTCCCCCAGTGCCCACTTCTCAGTACGGCGGCCCGACTTCCGGCGCTCCTGAAGGTCAACGGATCGGCCGAGGAGGCGCCAACGCCGGGATAGTGCTGATCCTTCTGGGAGCGGTGCTGCTGAGCGCTCAGTTCCTGCCCGGCATCCGCATATGGATGCTGTGGCCGCTCTTCATCGTCGTGCCCGGGCTGGTCCAGTGCTTCACCGGGGACAACGATGGCTGGAGCGTCCATCGGTTCTTCGACGGCTTGGTGACCGTCACTGTCGGCCTCATCTTCCTAGGGAACACCACCGGCTATGTCTCATGGGGAGTGTGGTGGCAGATCCTGCAGCTCTGGCCGGTGCTGCTCATCTCGGCAGGCTTCGGGATATTGGGCAAGGCAACGGGTCAGGAATGGCTCAGGGTTATGGGCACAGTGGCGGTGCTCTTCGCCTTCGCCTACGCGGTCACCACGGCTTCAACCGGGAGCGCAGTGCGTTTCCTGGGAACCCCCGGTGGTCAGCCCTTCGCGTTTCAGGAGCCTTCGGGAGGTGTCCAGCGCGCGGATCTCAAGTTGAGCGCAGGCGTTGGTGAAGTGACCATTGGCCCTGGCAGCGACCTGATCTCGATAGAGGGCGAGTCGCCTTTCTCGGCGCCACGATTCGCAAGCACGGTTTCGGGTTCCTCGGCCACGATGGACTTCGACCTGACAAGCGGCAAGAACTTCACGGTGTATCCCGGGGGAACATCGGCGCGCGTCGACGCGAAACTCTCCAGAGCGGTCGCGTGGAACATCGAGGTGGATTCGGGCGTGTCGTCGCTGAATGCTGACCTGTCGACCTTGCGCGTCGAGTCGCTGAAGCTCAAGACGGGGGTGTCGAGCAACCGGGTCGTGCTGGGGGAGGTGCCCGTCGGAGTCGCGGAAGCGACGATGAACATCGACACGGGCGTCTCGTCGGTGAAGGTGCTCGTCCCCTATGAATCGCAGGTTCGCATAGAGTCCAGTAGTGGTCTGACCGGCCACGACATCGCGTCCGGTCTGGAGTCGCAGGGCGGCGGCGTGTGGCAGACGCCGGGTTACGACCAAGCGGTGCATGCACGCAGCGGTGTCTGGATCATCTCGGTGAAATCGGGTGTAGGCTCAGTCACTGTCGATACGTACTAGGAGGAACTGATGTCCGATCAGAATCGGCGTACGGACTTGAGCGTCGTCGGCGCCATCGCGCTCATCGTCTTGGGCGTGTGGCTGCTTCTGGGCAGATTGCCTTGGTGGAGTTCGCTGCGGCAGACATTCCAGTGGGTCTCCAATCTGGGATGGCCGCTCGTGCTGATCGCCCTGGGCGTGCTGCTGCTGGTGGCAGGTCGTAGGGGGATTCGGCCCACTGCCGGCGTGTCGACGAGGCGACTGTACCGCTCGAGAACCGACCGCATGGTGGGCGGCGTCATAGGGGGTCTGGGCACCTACCTGGGGGTGGATCCCACGTGGCTGCGAATCGCCTTCGCGGTGATTGTCGTCATCAGCGGAGTAGGGCCCGGAATCGTTGGCTACATCATCGCGATGATTGTCATCCCCGAGGAGCCCGCGGCGTCCGTGCAGCAGCCCGGTTGGCCGCAGCACGGTTGGCCCGGCGGTGGCACGCAGACAGTTCAGACGCCTCCACCCGCCCCGCCTGTGCCTCCGATGCCTGAGCCGCCTGCAGCCCCCGCACCTCCAGGAACAACACTGTGAGCTGGGACATCGAGGAAGCTCCGGTCACACGGCCGGGCGAGGTCATAGATACCCACGTGCACCTGTTCACCGCTCCGCTCCTGCGCGAGATGGCCGAGCGACCCGGGACGCCCGCGCGCTTCAAGCAGGCGCTCAAGGAGGGCAAGTGGGGTCGGCGCAACGAGACGCTGCCGGACCTCTCGGCAGAGCAGGCCGCCTGCTGGTATGCGGAGCGGCTCGCCGAGGCCAACGTCGCCAAGGCGCTCGTGGTTTCAGTGCTGCCCGACTCGCAGTACATGCGCGACTTCATCCGTGCTGCCAAAGGACACGTTCACGCGCTGTGCAACATCGACCCGCGCGACCCTGAGTCGCCAGCGCTTCTCGAACGTGAGATGGCGGCCGGCTTTCGAGGCGTGAAGCTCTATCCGGTCAACCGCTGCTTTCGGCTCTCCGACCCCGCGTGCCGTCCGTTCTTCGAAAAGGCCAACGAGCTGAGAGCCAACATCATCATCCACTACGGAGTGACCGTGGATCCCACGGGCGACCTGGGCTACGCCGACCCGCTTGACCTCTCGCCGGTCGCGCGCGACTTCCCGGACCTGCAGTTCGTGATCGCTCACTTCGGTGCCGGATGGCTCGACAGCGTGCTGCGCCTCGCCTACCAGTGCAAGAACGTGGGTGTCGACACAAGTGGCACCAACAACTGGATGGACTACTACGTCCCCAAGATGACGCTTTCCGAGGTCTTTGAACGGGCGCTCATGGCACTGGGGCCGCAGCGCGTGCTCTTTGGCACAGACTCCGGCACCACCGCGCCCTACAGGACGTGGATCCGCTTCATGCAGCAGCGCACCCTCGAGGAGATGGGCCTCTCGGACGCCGATCGCGATCTGATCCTTCGTGGTAACGCATCACGCATCTTCCGTCTCGACGAGCCCTTGCTCCCTCCCAGCTAGGAGACCACCATGACTGCCGAGAACCCCAAGGTCGCACCAGCGTCCGACTACGATGAGTTCGTCAACTGGGACAAGCGCCTCGCCAACGAGGGCCCGTTCTTCCGCGAGCTCTTCGAGCGTGAGGGTGTGAAGCGCGTCATCGACGTGGGAGCAGGGAGCGGACGTCACTCGATCATGTTCGCGAGCTGGGGACTTGAGGTCATCGCCGTGGACCCCGACGATTCGATGCTGGCTCAGGCGCGCATCAACGCCGAGCGATTCACTGGCGACATCGAGGCCGCCGGAGGCTCCCTGCGCATCGTCCAAGGTGGCTTTGGTGAGCTGCACCGGCTGGACCTCGGTATGGCGGACGCCCTCACGTGCACGGGCAACGCGCTTCCGCATGTCGCTGGCCGAGATGGACTCACCGAGGCGCTTGCCGACTTCTCCAGCGTGCTGGTGCCCGGCGGTGTCTTGGTGCTGCACCTTCTCAACCACGAACGGCTGCTCGACAAGCAGACTCGCGTCGTACCCCCCAAGATCGTTGAGACTTCGGAGGGCACGAAGGTATTCGTGCGCGTCATCGACTACCCGGACGGCGGCGAGTACCTGGATCTCGACTTCGTGACGCTGGTGAGGGATGCCCAAGGCACGTGGACTCTCGCAAGCAGGCGCTCCGCGCATACGGCAATCCCGTTCTCGCTGCTTCTGAAGGAGCTGCCCTGCGCGGGATTCGGGCGTATCGAGGCATTCGGCGGACACGACCGCCACGTCCTGACCGACGCTGACGAGAGCGCGATCGTAGTGGCGCAGCGCCGCTAGGCGGGCGGGCGTTGCGCTGCCAGACGTGGGCCAAGGCGACAGTGCCGACCCAACGCCTCGTCGCACGCCGCTATCGGTGAGTGCAGCCCGTCCGGTACGCACCCGTCTGGCAGGACCTTCAGCGCGGCGTACAGGTGACAGAGCGGCAGGCCGGCGACGTTCTGGTAGCACTCGTCGTCGGTGACCGAGGCGACCTGTGCTTCGATGTTGTACGCGCCTGCGCAACCCAGAAACGTCCCCGCCGCCATCCACGCCTCGATCTGGCAGTCGGTCAGGGTCTTCATCTCCACATCCGTGACCGCCGAGAAGGTCCGGGGCTCCCGGTCGCCTGGGCACATGAGCGCGACGCCCGTGACGACCTGGTGGGTGTTTCCCGACAGGGATCGGAGCATCTCCCAGGCGTCAGCCACGTCAGCAGGCTTCCCTAGAACGCGGCCGTCGTGCACCACTATCGTGTCGAAGCACAGGACCAACGCATCCGGCGCCAGACCCTCCGCGCGTGAGGCGATGGCCTTCTCGGCGGCAAGCGAGGCCGCGAGTGCGACGGGATTGCTGGCAAGAGGGGTATCGAGTTCCTCGGGGGTGTCGACTGCGGCGGTTTCGAAGGGCACGCCGAGCCAAGCCATCAGGCGACGCCTGCGGGGCGATTGAGACGCGAGAAGTACTGGCTTGTCCATGGGAGCATCCTAACGTAGCGCGGCACAGCGCAAGATGTTTCCCTACGCCTATAATGGGACGTCGTTGATGCGTGCGAGAGCAGCCGACCGGACCAAGGAGAACGCGAGTGTCCGCCAAGAGTAACGCGCCGAGCGTGCCTCCCGTCATCGAACGGTTCGTGAAGACTCTCATCGTCGTGAACAAGGCGGTTTCGCTCTACCCCCCTTCTAGCAGCATCCCACGGGAGACCGCGACTGCCTCGGCAAAGCTCCTGAACGAGGTCTTGGAGCAGCAGCCGGAGTTGCGCATCGGCGTCGCCAAGGACGGCCTGTACTACTTGGGCATCCCGATTCTTCACGGTCAGCCAGCGTACAGAACGTTCGCTCTCGAACTCTACAACCGGCAACTTGCCGAGGTGCGCTTCCATGCGGGTACCACCCCTCGCGAGCTGGTGGGCTTTCTGTCGGTTCTCCGCCACGACCCCGAGGAGGTCGAAGCGGCCGGAGGCTTTGAGAACCGTCTGTGGGAGCTGGGCGTCACCACCATCACTGTGGTCGATGCACACCTGTCCATTGTTGACTCGGGTGACGTGGTACCCGAAGAGGACCTCGAGTCTCTTCGGCAGCGGTACTCGCGCGCCGAAGTGGACGAGATGCTCGATGCCGCTTACGGTGGCCCGGCTCGTGACCAGATGACCGTCGCACGCTTTCTGGATGACACCACGGCGGTCGCCGACTACCTCACGCAGACATTTGACGAGACAGCCGACGGACTGTTCGACCTGCTCGGTACGGGTGCGCGCTTCGCGCAGCTCACTGAGATCGCCTTTGAAGTAGGTGGTGACGCAAGCCGTCACGAACTGCTCTCCTCATTGGGTGCCGCACTGGCCGCACTCGATCCCCACCTCAGGCGCTCGCTGCTGATCGATGAGGTCTTGCCTGAAGCGCGTACCAACGAGCCCCTGGCCGCGCTGATACGGCAGCTGGACATCGACGATGTCTGCAGGATGTTCGTTGAGGAGGTGGGTCCGGAGGACCTCTCTCGCAGCGGTCTGGCGCGGGCCATTCGCAACCTCGCACTGATCTCGATGGCCGATCGCGACGACGTGGTCTCGGCCGCCGGTGCCGCGATGCAAGGAGCCGGGTTCAGCCCGCAGTTGGCGGGTGAGGTGCTGGAACTCGCGGTACCCAGCAAACTCACGGTCCTTGAAGGTCCTCGGACACAAACCCAGCCGAGCAGACCTGTTGACGCCATATTCGCATTGATGGATCTCGGCCCCGTGTTGGGACAGATGTCGGTATCCGGGGACGAATCGGATATGGGCGCCCTGAGGGAAGAGGCTCGTCGGGGAGTGACCGACGGAGACATCATCATGTCGATGGTGACGCTGGTCGGTCTGGACCTGAGGGATGCCCAGTTCGCTTCCACGATGTCGGTACTCGAGGACTCCCTCGAGCTGCTGGTTGAGAGAGGGGAGCTGGACATCGCGGCCGACGTGGCCGACGCCTTGCAGGCCGCCACGGCCAACCCCGAGGCGACTTACGAACAGAGGCGACGGCTCGAACGTGCGATGGGGCGCTTCACACGCCCGTCTGACATGCGCGCCATCGCGCACGCGCTCAGGCTTTACTCGCCCGACAGCGTCGAGTACAAGGCAGCGCGCCGCCTTATCGGCACCATGGGCTCCATTGCTATCGACCCACTACTTGAGCAGCTCGCCGATGAGCCGGATATGGGCACCCGCAAGATGATGGTGGACATGCTGGCCGGCATGGCGTCCAACTACATCCCCGAAATGGGCGGACACGTCAGCGACCACCGATGGTATGTGGTGCGTAACGTCGTGAGCATTCTGGGGGCAACACACTCCTCGGCGGCTCTGCCCTACCTCGAAAGAACGGTTCGGCACCCTGACTCTCGCGTGCGCAGGGAGGCCATTCGTGCCCTTGCCGGCATACCGGACCGCCTGTCCGTAGAGATGCTCGTCTCGGCCCTTGCCGATGAGGACGGCGGCAACGTCCAGCTGGCGGCGAGATACCTCGGCTCGATGGGCCGGGAGATCGCGGTGCCCTCACTTGAGATGGTGGCGCGCGGCGAGGGGCGCGGAAGCCGCGACGTCGGGCCCCGGGTAGAGGCGATCGAGGCCTTGGGCAAGCTAGGCGCGGTAGCGGCCCTGCCCACCTTGGAGGCGATTGCGAGCAAGCGCACCTTCATGAGGGCGACCAAGGGCCGCGAGCTCAAGGCCGCCGCTGAATCGGCGGTCCGGCGAATCAAGGCGAGCGGAGGAGGTGCCTGATGATCGACGAGGAGGGCTCCGAGTTCGAGTTCGCTGACGGTCTGGAGGCGGCCGAGGACTTTGTCTCGGATGCGTCGCCGGGCACCGACGATGAGTCTGGGGGGACTTCGGCAGGCGCACTGGCAGTCACCGAGGCAGTAGCCGCAACAGAGGTGGTTCCCGTCGATCCTGTCGCCGCCGGAGAGGTGACGCGGTACTCGAAGATCCAGACCCGACGCGCACGCGAGCTGCTGTCGCGTCTCTACGCGACGCGGCGTGCGGCTCGGTTCTATCCCGTGGAGCACCCTGCAGTGGGCGAAGGCATACTGGCGATTCTCGAGTCAGTCGCGTTGTACCACGCGGAAGGTGTCGATGTTCAACTCGGCTTCTTCGAAGGCGAGATCGTTTTGGGTGAGCAGCTTCTCACCGAGGAGAGCCTGCAGTTCGACCAGCTGGTTCGTGACATGGCAGCTCTGGATATCGGATCGATCTACATCTACCGGGGCGTCGCTGAAGACGAGATGCGCCGGGTGATCAAGATCCTGGCGCTCGATTCGGCGGAGATCGAACAGGCCGGGGGACTTGAGACCTTATCGCGCACGATGGGACTCAACCGGGTCGTTCTGGGTGCACTTCGTGTCGTAGAGAGGGTTGGAGAGGACTCGGGCACGGGAGGCGAGGAGATCCAGCTCAGCTACAACGGCGCGGTCTCGCTCATGCGCGAGATCGAACGGCTCATGAAGTCCAACAAGCAGGTTGGATCGAGCAAGGTCAAAGGAGTAGTCCGTTCTCTCGTCGATAACGTGCTGGCCAATCGGTATGCGATGCTCCAGCTGACCGGGCTGAAGAACCACGATGAGTACACGTTCTACCATTCGGCCAATGTGGCGATTCTTTCACTGGCATTGGGTTCGTCGATCAGCAACGACTACCGTTTTCTGTCCTCTCTGGGCGTCGGGGCGTTGCTTCATGACTTGGGCAAGATGGGCCTGGACAACGAGATTCTGAACAAGCCGGGTGCGCTGAACCCCGATGAATGGGCCAACGTCCGGCTGCACCCTGTGCACGGCGCTCAGATGGTCTCGGTTCTGCCGGGCGTGGACAAGGCGTCCATCGTGACCATCCTCGAGCACCACATGCGCTTCGATGGCGCGGGGTACCCGACGCGGGTTCCGCCCAGGCGCCAGCACCTTACGAGCAGGATCGTCGCCGTAGCTGACTCATATGATGCGATGACATCAAGGCGCAGCTATTCTGCGGCACGAGTACAGGACGAAGCGATGTCACTGCTCGCCAAGAGCGCGGGCAGCTCGCTCGACCCTGTGCTGGTCAGGCTGTTCATCCGGCTCATGGGCGTGTATCCGCCGCGCTCGGTGGTTCGCATGAGCGGCGGCGAGGTTGCAGTAGTGATGTCGCCCAGTGGGAGTGATCCAACGCGCCCGGTGATCAGAGTCATCGCCTCGCCGGGCGGGGACTTCATCGAGCCTGCCGAGATCGATCTGATGAGCCAGCCCCAGATGAGCATCAGCGGCTGTATCGACCCCCGCTTGCTCAACATCGACGTCGACTCGTACTTCGTCTAATCGTCTCAAAGGAGTGAACATGGCTTCTCGCCGTCCGAGTACCGGAATGACCGTTGCCGCAGTGATCGCTGCACTCGTGTTCTTCGGAGTGCCGCTGGTCAGCTGGGTCGCTCGAGTGTGGACCGACTATCTTTGGTATCTCGACCTGGGGCAGCAGAGCGTCTTCATAACGCGGATCACCTCGCAGCTGGTACTCGCGGTGGGCTTCTCGGTACTCGCGTTCGTCGTACTGTTCGTGAACCTTCGAGTGGCTCGGCGTTTCGCGCCCCGGGTCAGGCCGGTGGGTCTGCCGCAGGGCGTGTCTCCACAAGTGCAACTGCTGCTCGACCAGGTGCGCCGGGTGTCGGCGTCGGTCATCGACAAGTCCATCTTCTTCGGGTGTCTGGTGCTCGCGCTGATGAACGGAAGTGCGATGTCGGCTCAGTGGGAGACCTTCCGACTGTGGCTGGGTCGCGTTCCCTTTGGCACGCTCGATCCCCAGTTCAAGGTCGACGCAGGGCTGTGGATCTTCACGCTGCCTGCGGCCGAGAGCCTGCTGGCCTGGTCGACGGACATCCTTGTGCTCGCGATTCTGCTGACGCTGGTCGTCCACTTCCTGGACGGCGCGATCCAGCCGTGGGCGCGCCTCAAGGGATTCGCACCGCACGTGAAGGCTCACCTTTCAGTACTTGCGGCGCTGCTGGTGCTCACGAGAGCGTTCGGCTACTGGATCGATATCTACAACCTCGACCTGTCTCCCCGCGGCCAGGTCACGGGCGCGTCGTACACCGATATCAGTGCCCAGCTGCCCGCGCTCCAGATACTCGTGGGCGTCTCAATCGTCACGGCGCTGCTGCTACTTCTCAACATCCGGTACCGGGGCTGGAGGCTGCCCGCCATCGCATTGGGCGTCTGGGTGGGAGCCGCCATCCTGCTGGGCGGCGTGTGGCCGGGCATCGTCCAGCGGTTCATCGTCGCGCCAAACGAGGCATCCCGAGAAGCGCCATATATCGAGCGGAATATCGCGATGACAAGGCAAGGCTTTGGGATATCGGACGTGAAGGCCGCGCAGTTCAAGGCCTCCGAGGACCTGACGGCGAAGGACATCGTGGAGAACCGCACCACGTTGAGCAACGTTCGGTTGTGGGACCCGGATGTCGTGAAGCAGGGCTTTGGCCAGCTGCAGACCATCCGTCCGTACTACGAGTTCTCGGATGTCGACGTCGACCGCTACGTCGTGAACGGTCAGATGCGTCAGGTGCTCGTCTCGGCCAGAGAGATCAAGTCATCGCTTCTGGCCGACCAGGCGCAGACCTGGGTCAACCGGCACCTCGTCTACACGCACGGGTCGGGCATTGTGATGTCTCCGGCCAACGAGTTCGATACGCGCGGTCTGCCCAAGTTCATCATCGGCGACATCCCGCCAACGGTGGCCAGCTCGGTGGCTTCGGGCTCGCCCGATCTGGAGATCACCCAGCCACGGATCTACTTCGGCGAGGACACCAGTGACTACGCGATCGTGGATACGTCTCGCCCCGAATTCGACTATCCCAAGGGCGAGAACAACGCCTTCTACCGCTACCAGCACGACGGTGGAGTGAAGGTGGGTGGACTCGTCCAGCGAGTGGCGTGGGCGCTGCGCCTGGGGTCGTCACAGGTGCTGTTCTCGGAGTACATCAAGCCTTCGAGCCGGGTACTGATGTACCGCGACCTCACCTCGAGACTCCAGCGGCTGGCTCCGTGGCTGATCTACGAGGACGATCCGTATCCGGTGCTCGTCGACGGTCGCATCGTTTGGGTCATCGACGCCTATACAAGTTCGGACCGCTTCCCGTATTCGCAGCAGCTCGACGACGGGACCAACTATCTTCGCAACTCCGTGAAGATCACCGTCGACGCCTTCACCGGCGAGACTACCTTCTATGCGTTCGACGGTACCGACCCGATTCTCAAGGCGTGGCGCAATGTCTTTCCCACGCTGATCACCGACGGCGACAAGATGCCAGCGGGCGTTCGCGAGCACCTGCGCTACCCGCAGGGGTTCTTCTCGGCGCAGGCGGAGGTCTATCGCACGTACCACATGACCAACGCGAACACCTTCTACAACAAAGAGGACCAGTGGGAGATTCCGGGGTTGCGTCAGGGTTCGACGATGGAGCCGTTCTTCGTGCTGCTCCAGTTGCCCGGCGCCTCGAAGGAACACTTCTACATGATGCAGCCGTACACTCCGCGCAACAGAGACAACATGATCGGGTGGATGGCGGTCTCGAGCGATCCGGACAACTACGGCGAGCACACGGTCTACCAGTTCCCCAAGGAGCGAGTGATCTTTGGCCCTGAACAGGTGAGCGCCCGCATCAACCAGGATCCGATCATCTCGGCCCAGCTCACGCTATGGAACCAGCGCGGCAGCGGAGTGCTCATGGGAAAGATGCAGGTAATTCCCATCAAAGACTCGATCGTCTATATCCAGCCGCTGTTCCTGCAAGCCGAGAAGACCGCCATTCCCGAGCTCACGCGCGTGATCGTGACCTACTCGGACAAGGTTGAGATGGAGCGCGACCTGGAGACCGCACTGCTCAAGGTATTCGGAGAGCAGGTCCCCACCGAGACGACCGCCACTCCCCAACCGGGCAGCGGCGCCACGGGCGGGTCAGCGGCGGATGCCGCCACGGCCGCGGGCCTGTACAAGGAGGCAATCGAAGCGCAACGTGCCGGCGATTGGGCCACCTATGGCGCGAAGCTTTCCGAGCTGGGCCGTGTGCTCGAGCGCATGGCGAGTGCCGAGTCGAGTGCTACGAAGTAGACCAGCGAGCGGGGGCCTGCGAGCGTCGGCGCGGCCTCCGCTTGTTGTCGGCAAGGTAACGTGTTGGTATACTCGCCCACGTTGCTACTGTTGATTACGCGACCCCGCAGTGTTCGGCCGGAGGCAAACCGGAGCGGCCGAGGGATCTGCACGGCGGGTGTCGATAGCTGAGAAGTCCGGTTGGATCGGCCTAAACGAGGCCCGTCACCAAGCGCGAAGACGGGCGCAGTGCGACCGAGCAGCAATAACAGATCCAACGCCTAAGAGCATAGCGCTTCTTCGGCACGTGACGATGGCGACCATGCCCGTCGTGCCGGATGCGAGGCAGCTATATCGCACCCCAATCACACCCGCTGTCTGGACCCCCTTGTGGTTCCCCGCGCCTCCGAGCCGTCGTCACTCCTGTCCCCGTACATGGAGGAACCTCTTGATAGCAGGCAGTATCTACAAGCGTGGCGCGTTGATCGCGTGTGTGTTGCTGGGTGGTCTCGCCTTCGCAGCCGTCGCCTTCGCAGCCGCGCCGACCGGTGCAACGATGCTGGGTGTCGACGAAGACACCGCCGTTGCGCTTGGACCCGAAGTCCCGGCGGATGCCAAGTTCGCGGCTGCACCGCGGCTCGGAACTGAGGACCACAGCAAGCTTCTCGCTCCAGCCGCCAAGAAGGTGGCCAAGACCGCTGCGAAGCGCTCCGTGGTCAAGCCCGTGAGGAAGGTCCGCACGGCAGTCAAGCGTGCGGCCGTACGCAAAGCGGTATCGAAGGGCGCATGGAAGTCAGCGCGCGTCTCTTGGTACGGGCCTGGGTTCTACGGTCACGGGATGGCCGGCGGCGGAGTACTGACCCGCACCAGCATGGTCTGCGCGCACAGGAGCCTCCCGTTCGGCACAAAGATTCGGTTCTCTTACAAAGGCCGCACGGTGATCGCGGTCGTCAAAGACCGCGGCCCCTACGTCTCAGGTCGCACGTTCGACCTGGGCCCGGGTACTGCGAAGGCTCTGAACTTCAGTGGTGTGGGGACCGTCAAGTACAAGATCGTCCACTAGACACACAGACAGATTCGAGAGACGCGACGCCGGGAGATTCTCGGCGTCGCGTCTCTTTGGGCAGGTGGATCGCCACTTGAAGGCGAATCTGGGGTACGTTCCCTTCAGGCAAGTCCGTACGGCGTGCAGGAAGGTTCGTGATGTCAGAGCCTCAACCCAATCCGGTCGATCGCCCCAGTCTCGCCCAAGCGATCGCCGACCTGGTGCAGATGTTCGTCGACTACGTGCGTCAGGAGACCGGCGACATCGTGCGCGAGAAGGTTGTCGTGCCCACGCAGGTGGCGGGGCAGGTCGTGGCGTTCGCACTCGCGGCCGCCGGTGTGTTGCTGCTGGGAATCGGGTACCTCTCGGTCGCCGCGATGATGGTGCTGGCAGACTTCGTTGGGTGGCCCAGTGCGCTCGCCATCATCGGCGGGGTGCTGGTCATCGGTGCCGCCGCCCTCACGTTCGCGAAGATGAGGAGAGTGCAGCGATGAGCGCCAAGCACGATACGACGACGCCGCCAGCCGAGCGCATCACGCTCGATCAGATCAGACACCGGGCCGAGGAGATTCAGGACCGTGCGGTTGCAGACGCCAAGTCAGCGGTGGCGGCCGTTGTGGACACTGATGCCACCCGCACGCTGCTCGTGGTCGCAGGAGTGGTCGTGATCGCCGCGTCACTCGCCTACTACCTGGGCTCCCGGGCCCATCGCGTGATCGTCTCGGATAGCTAGCGGCAGCGGTGCTCCGGATCGAGCAGGTGGATGTGGGACCCAGACGTGTCGAGGCGCGCGTGCGTGTCGTCGACCCGAGGTTCCTGCGCACGACGTCGGTTCCCGGCCTCGCGCAGGCGGCCGACTCGCTCTTGCCGGGGCTCAAGCGGCACACCTGCGAGAACGACGACGGCCGTAGCTTCCTCAGAGAGCTTGCCGACACCGAAACGCCCCATCTGCTCGAGCATGTCGCCGCCGAGCTCATGGCGCTTTCAGGGTCGCCCCGCTCGCTGAAGGCGTCGACGAGCTGGGACTTCGCGGCAGACGGACAAGGCGTGTTCCGCGTGAGCCTCGAGTACGACGACGACCTCGTCGCTGTGGGCGCGCTCAAGGAGGCTCAGCCGGTCGTCGAGTGGCTGCTCTCATCCGTGGATTCCGGCGCGGTCCTGTCTCCCGATATCGATGCAGCCGTCGCCAGGCTCAGGGCCGCACGCGGCTAGGTTCTTCTCGGCAGATCAGGTCGCGGTGGCCGAGGAGAGTTCCTGGTGCGCCAGCGCCTTGACCGCCTCACGCAGCTCGGCTGGCCCGAGTACCTCGACTCGTCCCAGTCGGGCGACTACGCGGCGCGCGATCCAGCCGGTACCGCCGTAGGGCACCTCGACGATGGTGGTTCCGACATCCGGTCCCTCTGCGAGTCGCGCCCCGGGCCACTCGCGCTCGACAAAGGGCTCCTCGGCCAAGAAGCGCAGGGTCGCGAGCGGCAGTCCGGTCACGTCGAATGCCGAGATGGGGCCGGGTTCACCGTGTACGGAGGGGTCGAACGTCTCACCGGTGACGCGTGCTTCGCGAATGCGGTCGATACGGAAGGTGCGCCACGAGCCGGACCGGTGGCACCATGCGGTCACGTACCATGCCCCGCGCTCGGCGAAGAGGGCAGCCGGTTCGACGCGACGGGTGGTAGCGGACGGTGCTCCGGTCCCCGTGTAGTCGATCTCGATCACCGTGTGGCTCTGCGCGGCATCGGCCAGAATGCCGAACACCGAGTGCTCGTGCGAAGAGACCGCGGCGCGCACCGTGTGCTCCAGCTCTTCTGCATCGAATCCTGCGGAGGCCGCCGAGAGGATCTTAGCGACTAGCGGATCGTTGGCGGTGAAACCCGCTGCCTGCAGAGCCGCTGCAAGCGCGGTCGCCTCCGCCGAGGACAGCCGAACCGGGCCGCTGAGGGCCGGCATGTGCCCAAAGACTTCGACGGTGCCGTTTTCGATCATGACCGGGACGAGGCTGTAGGGATCGAGGTCGTTCGCGCCGCACATCGAGAGGGCCTCGAGATCGGCTGCGAGCTCAGCTGGGGTTGCGCCAAGCGAGGTGGCCAGGTCTGCGACTCGGTAGGAGGAGTCCTTGGTCAGGTGACCCATGAGCGCTATGAGCCTGCGTGCGCGCTCCGAAGTCGTCGCCTTAGCCATGGAGCACCTCCACGGCGCCGAGCCCCGTACGCAGCGCCTGCGCAAGCTCTGGGGGGCTCACGACGCTCAGCCCGGGTCCGTTCTCGAGCACGAACCGCAGCAGTGCGGCATCCGAGTGTGCCTCGACGGTCCAAAGGGCCCCTTGGCCGTCCGGCGTGAGGACTCCCTGGCCGGCGCACAGGATGTGGGCCCGCCACATCGCAGGCGGGTCGAATCGCACTACCGCCTCGAAACTGCGTGCTGACGCGCCGAACTGGAACGGCAGTCTCACGAACCGGGCCACATCGAAGTCGTCCGGCCGAGCGAAATCCGGCGTCTTGGGTGCTGCGGAGTTGGTGCTCACCGATCGCATGCGACTGACGGTGTAGGTACGCACCTGGTCCTTGCCCGTATCGCGACCCACCAGATACCAGCGACCGTCATGCAGGAAGAGCCCGTATGGCTCGATCTCGTGGGGCGCCGAGACGCCCGCCGTGTTGGTGTATCCGAAAGATACGCGTTTGCCTGTTGCTGCGGCTGCGGAGAGAGTTGCGACGTCGGCACCCTGGCGCTCGGGACTCTCATCGGCGAGCCGGGACGTGGCATGCACGCCTGGAGCGTCGATCTGGGCGGTCACCTTGGCAAGCGCCAGGCGTAGGTCGGTCGCGTACGGGAAGGACGCATCGTCGGCTAGAGCCGCGGCAACGGTTCTGATCGCTGCGGTCTCGCCTGCATCGAGCTCGATCGGCGTGGAGAACGTGGCAGCCCGATCCAACCGGTAGTTGCCCTCGTCGTCGGCGAGGATGGTGAGCCCCGCTTTGCGCAGATCGTCCTTGTCACGCTCGAACATCCGGATGAACGCGGACTCGTCTTGGCCGACCGAGTATCCGGCGACCTGTGCCCTCGCTTGTTCTGCCGTCACGGTGCCTCGCGCATCTGCGAAGAAGAGCGCGAGGTTGACCAGCCGTTCGATTGCGTCAGTCAATCGGAATCTCCCCGGAGCTGTTGGATCGATGATCTGCCCAGTCGATTGTACCGAGCCGAAACGCGCGTGAGTGAAAAGTGTCTGAGAACACGAAAAGAGGCGCGTGGGGGGACGCGCCTCTTTCTGTATTCGAGCGGTCGGCCCCCGCCTCGAGGGGGGGAGGATGAAGCGGGTCGACCAACTCGTTCATCTGCAAGCAATACCCGTGCCGACTTTTGGCACAATTGGTTGAGATTTTCGAAAATAGTTGCCGCACAGGGCCCTTTGAGCCGTTCCTCCTCGTGAGGGAGCGGTCGAGTCAGGGCGTCGCGGTATCATGCGTCTAGCGGCAGGCGCGAATGCCGCAGCCAAAGAGAGGTCCACATGGCCGAGGAGTCATCACCTATAGCATCGCCCGCGGCCACTCCGGCGATTGGCGAACGCGCAAGGCGACTCCCGCGGAGGCGCTCAGTGCGAGGTGGCGGAAGGTCACGATCGCGTGGGGCCTGGAGCATCGCTATCGTGCTTGCCATCGTCGTGATTGTGGGAGCCGGATGGTGGGGCTATCGCACAGTCGCGTCGCGCATCCAGGCTATCGAACGCACCGATGCAGCGACGGCACTGATCGAAAGCGCCGATGCAGTGGTGGTGCAGGCGGACTCGGTCATTCGAGAGAAGGTCACCCCTGAGCTGGCCGATGCGGCCCTCGGGGCCTCGAAGCGGATTCCAGCAGCAACGTCCGATCTCAGGAAGGCGGTCAGGCTGCTCGACGAGGCCCGCCCGCTGGGCGCTGCGGGAGACCAGCACCGTATCGACCTGCTTGCCCGCGCGGCCGAGGCGCGCATTCGGATGTTGGAGCAGGCGCCCAAAGTCCTGGACCTGAACGTTTCGGCTTCCGAGGCGTTACCCATGGCGCGGGAAGCGTGGAAGAACGTGCTTGCTGCGGACAAACTCTCTGATAAGGCGGTCGTGTCGTACAACAAGCTGACCAAGGTGGGGGTCAAGGCCTCGAACTCCTACAACAAGCAGGCCGCTTCAGCTCTGGCGAGTGCGCGCCAGAAGTTCGAAGCCGCCGATAGGAGCTTCTCGGAGGCGCCGTTCGAGCAGTACTTGGCCTACGTCGATGCGCGTATCCGGCTCAACGACCTATCACAGAAGTCCGATGCGGCATGGCTCAAGGGTGACGTGAAGACCGCCAACGCGGTGATCAAGACGTACAACATCGAGGACAAGAAGGCCGTGGCTCTGGCCAAGCTGCTGCCGGCCTCTCCGGATCAGGCCATAGCCGACGCGTACGAACTTGCTGCGAAGGCGGCAACCGACGCGTACTACAAGGCGCGCGAGGCAGCCACCAAGGCCGATGCGAGTTTGCGTAAGCAGTAGCTAGCCCTCGGAGTAGCCGCTTCCCAGCGAAGCCAGGGCGCGCACGTCAAGCACCGTCACCGTTCCGCCATGCAGTTCGATCAGGCCCTCGTCCCTGAGCTTGGCGAACGCGCGCGAGAGCGTTTCCGGCACGGTTCCCAGCGCCATGGCCAGCTCGCCCTTCTTCATCCCTAGCTCCACCTCGAGCCCTTGAGCGGTGGGAGTACCCGACTGCAGCGCGCGCTGGAAGACGTAGCGCGCGACACGGCTGGGCACATCGAGTGCAAGGGTCTGCACGACGCTCGTGAAGTTGACTACGCGGTTCGACAGATCACCAATCAGGCCTCGAGCGACGCCGGGCTCGGCCTCCAGCAACTCGTAGAGAGCCTCGCTCCGCACACAAGCGATGGTTGCGGGAGTGGCCGCCTCGACATGTGCGGGGTACCTGCCTCCGGCAAGTGCAGCCACGGCTGCGAACGGGTCGCCCGATTCGAGCGCCTCGAAGGTGATCTGCTTTCCATCGGCCCCCAGGTAGAAGACCCGCGCCTTCCCCGAGACGATCAGCCCGAATTCGCGGGCAGGTTCGCCTTCCGTAGCCAACGTCGTCCCGCGGGGCACATCACTGACCCGAGCTCCCGTGGCCAGCTGCACGATCGCTTCGTCGCTTGCGGCTCGCCACAATCTGCACGCGCGGAAGGCCGCCCATACGTCCGGTCTGATGTCCTTGGGTTTGGGCATTGTTCTCCGCATTCGTGATGTCCGCCGATGTCATGAAGATTCTTGCCCGAATTGACGTGTGTCAAAGAACGGGCATGAACTCCAGCGTAGCGTATGCCGTGCAAAGGGGGAGGCCAACGCCGACCCCAACCACGGACGCAGGGAGCATTGCCTCAGATGAGTGAGCGGTTCGCGACAGCCATGACCAGCCCCACGGTCCGTCATGACGTCCGCGTCCTCGCGGACTTCGTGGCGATCTGGTGCGACGGCCATCACCGCGATCGAGTGCGGATGAGGGCGACCACCGCCGGGGCCGCTCTTGGCGTGTACGGACGCAGGACTCCGGCGCTGTGCGAGGAGTGCGAGACGCATCTTGCATACGCAGAGAAGCGCCGCGCGTACTGCCCCAAAGACCCCAAGCCCTTCTGCGCCCACTGCGACACCCATTGTTACCGGTCCGACGAAGCCGACTGGCAGCGTCAGATGATGCGCTACTCGGGTCCCAAGTCATGGCGTAAAGGTCATGCGATCGATGGCATCCGGCACGTCCTGCAAGCCCGCAAGTACCGGCGGCAGTCCGCTGGCACGCCTGTTCGTCCCGTTTCGGCCCCCAGTGCCGATCACACGAAAGGAACTCGTTCATGAGTACCACTGTCACACGCCAGATCGTCCATATCGACGAGGATCTCTGCAACGGTTGTGGAACCTGCGTCAGCCCGTGCGCCGAGGGTGCCATCGTGATGGTCGACGGCAAGGCCAAGGTCGTCAAAGAGGAGCTTTGCGACGGAGCCGGTTTCTGCCTGGGAGTCTGCCCCACCGGCGCACTGACGCTGGAGTATCGGGAGACCGTCCCGTTCGACCACGACGCAGCAGCCCCCATCATCGCCGAGAAGAAGGCGAACTACATCGCTCAGCACTGCTTCATCTGCGGGGCCTCCGAAGATGATGCTCCGCTGTTGCCGGTCCGCAAGGCGGGCGATAGCACATGGGTATGCACTAGATGCCTGCCGCAGTTGATCCATGGGTAGGGCTCGGCGAGGCCGCCCGTGTTCCACGCTCACGTCCTCGCCGGCTTTGCCGGCTGCGGGGTGTTCGCTTAGGAACCCGGACGGCCTCGCCTCGCGGCCGCCTTCAAAGAACCTGACCTGCAAAACGGGGTTTGCTCTATTGACCGATTGTCCTACTGGAGGGATAGACCAATGACACCGCAATTGACTGAGATGTTCTGTAACCAGTGCGAGCAGACGGCTCGCGGGACCGGGTGTGACAAGGTCGGGGTGTGCGGCAAGGGCCCGGATGTCGCCGCGGTCCAGGATCTGCTCGTCCACGCTTGCCGGGCGCTCGCGGCAGTCGCCGTGTCCGCCCCGGCCGGGACTGACCTCGAAGCGGAAGGCGCGTTTGTCGAGGACGCCCTGTTCACGACGCTCACCAACGTCGATTTCGACCCTGAGACCATCGCCGAGAAGATCGACCTCGCTGTGCAGCTGCGAGATGCGCTCGCTACTCGTGCGGGTGTCTCGGCGGGGGAGTTCACGGTGCCCGCGGACCTCTCGGGCAAGATCGAGCTGGCCGCGAAGTTGGGCAGCCCGTGGGATACGACTCGCGACCCCGACGTGCAGTCGTTGCAGGAGACCACGCTCTACGGCCTGAAGGGCGTTGCTGCCTACGCTCACCACGCTCGCACCTTGGGGCACACTGACCCGGATATCGACGGGTACCTGTTCAAGGCGCTCGCGGCGCTGAGCGACACATCGCTCGACTTGGGCGCATGGGTCGGTCTCGCGCTCGAGTGCGGTAAGGTCAACCTACGCACGATGGAGATCCTCGACGCCGCTAACACGGGAGCGTACGGCAACCCCGAGCCCACCAAGGTCACCTTGGGCCAGCGTCCCGGCCATGCCATCTTGGTCTCCGGCCACGACTTGGCCGATCTGGCGGCGCTGCTCGAGCAGACACAGGGCACCGGCGTGGACGTCTACACGCACGGTGAGATGCTGCCCTCGCATGCCTACCCCGGACTCAAGAAGTACGAGAACCTCGTGGGCCACTACGGCACCGCGTGGCAGAACCAGCGCAAGGAGTTCACTGCGTTCCCCGGTGCGATCCTCATGACGACCAACTGCCTCATGCCCCCGCACGACGAGTATAGAGACCGCGTCTTCACCGCTAACGTGGTGAACTTCCCGGGCCTGCCGCACGTGCACCGTACGGACTTCTCGGCCGTGATCGAGAAGGCGCTTGCCGAGCCGGGCTTCCAGGAGGCCACCACCGTTGGTGAGGTCATGGTGGGCTTCGGGCACAACACGGTGCTGTCGGTGGCTCCTACCGTCATCGAGGCCGTGAAGTCCGGTGCGATCCGGCACTTCTTCCTGGTTGGCGGATGCGACGGCGCGAAGCCGGGCCGCAACTACTACACCGAGTTCGTCGAGCAGGCCCCAGCCGACACGATCATCCTGACGCTGGCGTGCGGCAAGTTCCGCTTCTTCGATAAGGACCTTGGCGAGATCGGCGGCCTGCCGCGTCTGATGGATGTCGGTCAGTGCAACGACGCCTACAGCGCGATCAAGATCGCTGTGGCACTCGCGGACGCGTTCGAGTGCGGCGTGAACGACCTGCCGCTGTCGATGATCCTGTCGTGGTACGAGCAGAAGGCCGTCGCGATCCTGCTGACCCTGTTGCACTTGGGCATCAGCGGCATCCGGCTTGGCCCCACACTTCCCGCGTTCATCACGCCCAACGTGCTGAACGTGCTGGTGGAGAACTTCGACATCAAGCCGATCGCCGCGACCGCGGCTGAGGACCTCGAGACGATTCTGGGCAAGGCCTAAGCACCATGGTTCAGACGCCGGTTCAGTCGACCGACGAATCACGGCCGGTTTCGGCAGCGCCCCCTGAGGGGGGTTCTGCCGGGACCGAGCCGGTGCGTCGCAGCCCCGTGTGGGTGCGCGTCCTGGCGGGTATCGGTTACACACTGTTGGGCGTGTTCCTGCTGGGAGCGCTCGCATTCGCATTCGGCTCCATGTGGCTTCCCTCGACCGAGAGCCGGGCTGCCTACACGCAGTTGCGTGCGGCCGGTCAAGCTCCGGACTACGACCGCCAGTTCCACATCCCGATTCCCGGCTGCGTCTGCCACAGTGACAACCCTGTCACCGTGATGCAGCATTCCAACCGCCGCATCAGCCAGTGCATGGGGTGCCACGGGGGATAGTCGCGCGACCCTCGGCCCGCCCCGGTGCAGTATCATGTGGGCAGCGGGCGAGACGGTGACGCGGATGCGCACTGTGGTCGAGCGAGGGAGACACCGGCATGGCCGAGCTGATCGAATACGCACGGACTCTGGCCGAGGAGATCGGTCCGCGTCCTGCCACCACCGATTCCGAGCATCGCGCGGCCGAGTGGCTCGAGAAGACCTTCTCGGCCAGAGGTCTCGAGACCGAGATGCAGGAGTTCAACTCACCGCACACCTACTCGTGGGCGTTCGTGCTCTACCACCTGCTCACGATGTCCGCGGCGTTCCTCGCAGGCTTCAAGCCGTTTCTCACGTGGCCGGCGTTCGCGGTCTCCGCGATCGTGGCCTTCTTCATGTGGTCCGACTTGGGCACGCACTTCGGTCTGACGAGGCTCATGCCCAAGGGGCCGAGCCAGAACGTCATCGCCCGTCACGTACCCCGTGCACGCCGAGGCGAACGGTTGCGCAAGATCGTCATCGTCGCGCACTACGATTCGGCGCGTTCGTCTCTCGCCTTCGCTCCCAACATGGTGGGCGGATTCGCGACGACCTTCGGGCTGCTCAAGTGGTCCACGTTTCTGACTCCCGTGTTGGTGCTCGTCATGGCGCTGCCCTTCGAGTGGCTTGCCGTGCTCGACCCATGGCTCTGGTACGTGACCATGGTGGTCGCGGCCTACCTGCTCATCCCCACCATCATCAACATCCACCGCGAGCTGTTCATGCCGTTCGTGGCCGGTGCGAACGACAATGCGTCGGGCGTGGCCGCGATGCTGGGTGTCATGGAGCAGATCGTTCCCGCCGTCGATGCAAACTCGTTGGCGACGGGGAGCTTCTCGCCGGTGCGTCGCTCGGCCGAGGACGCGCACCAAGCCGGAGTCGTTCCCCAAGGCGCTGAGCTGCGCTATTCGCCTGCGGCTACGCCGGACAGACCCGACGAGATGCCCGAGGACTTCCCGTGGGCCGAGCCGATGACCGAGCGTCCTCGCGGTCAGGCGGTACTTGAGTTCGACACGATCGAGTTCGCCGCGGTGGACGGGCGCACGTCACGCCCCGCGAGCCGCCCGGCACCCGTGGAGCGCCCTGCCGCCCCGGCATACACCCCTCGCGCGGGCGATGTGATGCTGCCGGCCGACGTCGCCGGACCCGCGCCGACCGACGCATCGGACGAGTCCAAGCGCACGAAGCGCGGGCTTCTCTCAGGCTTCGGCCGCAAGCGCCAGCGCGCCAATGACGAAGTGAAGGAGTGGTTGGGCGTCGATGAGGACTTCGATGCCCGCAAGGCAGGCAAGGACATCGGCTCGTGGGACAACTTCGGTGAAGAGGACGACGACGGCGTGGGCTGGAAGGGCGGTTGGGCTGGCGACGACCCCATCGAGGATCCTGAGTTCGCCGCGAGCGAGGCGGCCCGTATTCGACGCCGCGTGACCGAGTCGGTCGATCGTGAGCTGACCGAGAAAGAAGTCTGGTTCGTCGCCACGGGGGCCGAAGAAGTCGGGACTCTGGGGATGCAAGCGCTCTTGCGGGACTACGGTGAAGAGCTGCGGGACGCGTTCATCATCAACATCGACGGTTGCGGCGCGGGGCAGCTGTACTGGGCCAGCTCCGAAGGCATGACTCGTCGCTACCGAGCGGATCGCCGTCTGGTCGGCCTGGCTCGTCGCGTTTCCCGGGAGACCGACACGCTCATCAAGCCGCGCGAGTACAGGGGGCTTTCCACAGACGCCTCACCTGCCCTGGCTCGGGGATTCCACGCGATGAGCATCATGGCATTCGCCCCCAGCGGTATGCCGGTGAACTGGCACTGGAACACCGACACGGTGGACAACCTCGACCCCGAGCTCATCGAGAAGACGGCGAAGTTCGTGACGGCGATGGTGCGCGAGGCCTGAGCGCGCTTCTGGACTTGGGTTCCTGAAGCCGGGCTACCTAGAACGCTATCGGGTGCTCTGCGGGCTCGACGTGACGGACGGCCAGGCGACTCGCGTAGAAGCTCATCGCAGTACCCACCGTCATCAGGACCGTTGCTGTCCAGAACACCGGCAGCATGAATGCGGAGTGCTGCAATGCGGCGACCACGATGCCGAAGATGATGAAGCCCAGGTGCAGGAGTCCCGAACCGAGTTTGGTCAACCGGCCCTCGGTCAGGTAGCTCGGACCGGCCACGCCCGCGGCGGTGAGCAGCACTACCGCCAGCTGGATGAGCCCCGCGAGTCCCAGGTACACCGAGACGCCCGTCGCGACCGAGCCGCGTGCGAGCCAGGCCGCCACTCCGACTCCTACCATCGCGATCGACACCGCGACGAGCAGCTTGCGCGAGAAGATGCGCTTTGGGACGCACAGCCCCATCACCGCAACCAACGCCACGAGCTGGGGTGCGGCGACCAGGTTCATCAGCGCGATGTAGCCGGTGTAGCTCGTCTGCTCCCAGTTGGGAATCGTCGCCTGGGCCCACCAGACATATATCGTGCCAGCGAAAGACTGCACGCCCAGCGAGGCCAGCAGTGCCACCGTGATCAGGGTCAACACGAAGTCCCAGTTGCGTCGACGAACGTCGGTGCTTTGCATCACGAGCCGCCTCTCGTCCAAGTGGCGGTCAGGGCATGCAAGGTCTGCTCGGCAGGCAGGAAAGCGTAGCTGTGTGCGCCGGGCACCACGTAGGTCGTGATGTAGGTGAGCACCAGGATGAGGAAGGAGAGCACGCCCAGCGCGGCGACCCACTTCCACATGCCTGCGCGTCGCAGGTACAGCCGAGCGTGCAGGACTCCGGTGTAGAGCAGCCACATCATCAGCGACATGTTTACCTTGCCGCTCCACCACCACGACTCGCCCGTCCAGGCCGCAAGGGCCCACGGAAACCCGATGAGCATGCCGAAGGTGAGCGGCAGATAGCCGAGGCGCGCCCACCGGTAGGCGGTGGTCTCGTAGCTCGAGTGGCGGCTGGCAATCATGAGCAGCGTGGCCACGAATGAGATCGCGAAACACCCGTAGCTCAGAAAGAGCAGCGGCGGGTGTACCCACATGTACCAGGCGTTGTAGTAAAACTGCCGCGAGCCCTCCATGCCCTGGAACGCGCCCATCGCCGTCTGGCCACCGTTGCTCATCGCCTGAAGGTAGCCGATGTACTGAGAGAAGAACTGGGGCACCGGCTGAGTGAACGGTTTGCCCAGGAGGGCTGCCCCGGCGACGAGCACCGAGGTGATGAACATGACCCCGGGCAGCAGAGCGCGTCGGTGTCGCACCATCACCGTGCCCAGCGCAGCTGCCATGAGCGCCCACACGAACAACTTCTCGCTCTCGACCCAGAGTGGAACCGCCACATGCCCGGTGAGCATGCCGGTCGATGGGTCGTGGACGACTGCCAGTCCCCAGAGGCGCCAGTGGAACCAGGCAAGCATGGCCTCACCTGCCATGAGCACTGCGAGCATTCCGGCGAGAAACCACCCGCGCCAGCGTTCGGTCTGCGGCAATACCGCAGCGAGGAGGAGTACTGCAGCGGCGCCCAGCAGAAGCGGCTCGTAGACCGCGCCAACGGCGGCAAGCGACTTCACCAGCTTGTCGATAGCCTGGTAGATGGAGTACGGGTTCATCGGTGGCATCCTCCTGAGGATGGAGTATACGTATTCGCGCCGTGCGCCGCGCGGCTGTCGCGGTTTGCTGCGGGTGGGCCTGCGCAGGTACACTTTCAGTCCCTGAGACAGGTCCTGCCGGGGCCTGAACCTGATATGTGAGGAGTCGCGGCACTCCGTGGCGCCCAATCAACTCAAGAAGAAGATCAGCCGCGCGTTGATGGTCTCGTGGCGCGAGCAGCCCACGCGTCACGACGTCGCTGCGCTGCAGGCGAACATCCGCCGCGTCGGGCTGGTGGTGCGGGTCCGCTGGATATTGCTGGTCGTGCTGGTGGTCTACTCAGCCGTGGCGGGGCTCCTGTACTCGCGGAGCATTCCCCTGGCCGATCTCGTCTCCCTGGTGATCGTTCCGGCGCTGACGTTGGGCGTGGTGTTCCTCTACAACGCTTACTACTCGGCGAACTACCGACGGCTGGGCAGCATCGCCGTCTGGAACAACGTGCAGCTCGCGCTCGATGCGCTGGTCGTGACGGTCCTCGTCTATTTCAGTGGCGGCGTGAACTCCTGGTTCTGGTCGATGTACGCGTTGATCATCTTCGAGGCTGCGTTCATCCTGCCCCGATCACGCGACGTGTGGCTGCACGGGCTCCTCAGCGTCGTTCTGCTGGGCGGCGTCGAGCTGTTCGAGCTGATCGACTGGTTGCCGCACACGGTGATCCCGTTCGCGGAGGGCGATATCCACCACAGCGTAGTGTTCGTGCTCGTCAGGTACTCGTGGCAGCTTGCAGTTCTTATGGGCACTGCATGGGTCTCGACGATGCTGGTCGGTGAGTTCCGACGCGAGCTCGATTCCCGACGTGCATTCTCGTTGATCGACGCGGAGACCGGGCTGTATTCGCGGGACTTCTTCATGCGCACGCTCAGAACGGAAGTGAGACGTGTGCAGCACGCGCGACGTGCGATGCACCTCATGCTCTTGGATATCGACCAGTTCGGGGAGTTCAACCGCAAGTTCGGCATCGACGCGGGAGACAGCCTTATCGGAGAACTCGCGAAGAAGCTCAGGGAGTTCGTGGGCCCAGGCGATACCGAGCAGATGACGATCAACGTTGCCGCTCGCTTGGGTGGCGAGGAGTTCGGGATACTGTTGCTCGAAAATGCCACAACCGGTGCTGCTCCCTCCTGTGAGGAGGCCGAGCAGACTGCGCGCGCTCTGTCGGCTGCGCTCGCCGCAATCCGGGTGGAGGGCGCGGGTGTAGGCGTCTCGTTGGGGCTCGCCTCTCTGCCTCACGATGGGGTCAGCTGCAGCGAGCTGCTGGATGCGGCCGATCGTGCGCTCGCGGCGGCCGTTCAAGCCGGCGGTAACCGCGTTTTCTCGGCGTCTGCGTGCCCGTCGAGTCTCGACGAGGACGCCGCCGAAATCGAGGTCTGAGACTGATGCGTCGTCTTCTTGTGGGGATTGCGGTCTTTCTGCTCGTCGTGCTGGCCATCGGAGTGCCTCTTGTGGTGCTTGAGAGCGCCCCAGTGACCCGTGCGCTCACGAGCAGGTATTCGGACGCACAGACAGTTGGCCTGCCCCCACAGCGGATGCTTGAACTCGCCGAGCAGGTCCGAGCTTTTGTGGTGGCAGGCAAGGGGACACTACCGAACCAGGTCGATGGTCGCAGCGGCTTCGATGCGTCTGCGGTCTCCCACCTTGCAGACGTACGCCAGGTTCTCAGGGGTGCGCACCTGCTCACCGGACTTATCGCGGCTGTATTGGCCGTGTGGCTGGGCTGGGCAGTCGCTAGAAGGCGCCTCGTCGACGTCGCTAGCGTGCTCAAGTTCGGCTCGATTGCCACGGTGGGTCCGCTCGTGCTCGCGGCGGCGTTCGCCCTGAGCGATTTCGAGTGGTTCTTCTCGGCGTTCCACGGGCTGTTCTTCAGGGCCGGGACGTGGACGTTTCCCTTCGATTCGCTGCTGATCCAGCTGTTCCCCGAGCCCTTCTGGGCGGTGTTGGGTGCAGCCTGGGCGGCCCTCGTGGGGCTGATGGCCGTCACCTTCGGACTGGCCGGGGTGGTCCTGAGTAGGAACGCGTTTGCCCCGAAGGGGTGACATTCCGCCGTGCAGGTGTAGTATTTCGTACGAAGCGAGCACCCACGCTCGTCTGCGGGGGAGACAACCGCAGTGGTAAACCCGCCGGTTGGTCTCTACCGGGAGGGACTTAAACGAGGAGGTATTGCGCATGGCAGCCAAAGAAGGTTACTGCGTGAAGTGCAAGGCCAAGAAGGAAATGAAGGACCCCCAGGAGATCACGATGAAGAACGGTCGTCCCGCGACCCAGGGCATCTGCCCCGACTGCGGCACGAAGATGTTCAAGATCGGCAAGTAACTCCGGCTCTCCTGTTGAGTGACCAGACGCCGTCGGCATTGTGCCGGCGGCGTCTTTGTATGACCGTTGACAGCGTGCGCAGGGCAGGCGTAGCGTTTGCGCGGTGCTTGGCCCCGCGCGGCGGGGAGGGGAAGGAGAACCGGTCACATGAACGTTGTCGTCGTGGGTTGTGGCCGAGTGGGCTCTCAGCTCGCCACTCTACTGTCGATCGAGGGGCACAACGTCACCGTCATCGACAAGGACGCTGACGCGTTCAGGCGGCTGGGCACGACCTTCAACGGCGTCACCCTCAGAGGACTCGGCTTCGATGAGGACGTGCTTGAAGAGGCGTCGATTCGGGACTGCGACGCGTTCGCCGCCGTGACCGATCTGGACAACACCAACCTGATGGCGGCCGAGGTCGCCCGAAAGATCTTCGGCGTCAAGCATGTCGTCGCGCGGCTCTACAATCCCCAGCGCGAACGAACCTACCAACAGCTGGATCTGGACTACGTCTGCGGAACGACTCTGGTTGCCGAGAAGCTTCTGGATAAGGTCAAGGCGGGCCACGGGCACCACGTGGATTCATTCGGAGACGTGGAGATCGTGGTCTTCAAGTTGAGGGAGAGCGCTGCGGGCAGCCGGGTTCGGGACATGTTCCTGGAAGGCCAGGTGCTGCCGGCCATCGTCGCCCGTGGAAACGAGACCTTCATCCCGACGCTCGAGACCCAACTGAGGTCGGGCGACATCATGCGGGTGGCGGTCAAGAGCGAAGCGCTCCATCGGCTCGCGCGATTCATGGAGGAGTGATTCGTGTACATCGTGGTCAACGGAGGCGGCAAGGTCGCCTCGTACCTCGCTCGAACGCTTCTGGAGTCAGGCAATGATGTCGCGCTGATCGAGAAGCGCGCAGATGTCGTTGAGAAGCTCGTACAGGAGCTGCCGGATCGCGCGCTGGTCATCCAGGGAGACGGTTGTGACGTCTCCTTCCAAGACGACGCGGGTGTCTCGCGCGCAGACGTCTTCGTCGCGGTGACCGGAGACGACGACGACAACCTGGTCGCGTGTCAGCTCGCGAAGGTCGCTTTCGGTGTGCCTAGGGCGGTCTCGCGAGTCAACAACCCGAAGAACGAACATATCTTCAACGCTCTGGGAATCGAGGCCATCTCATCGACCACGATCATCAGTCGCATGATCGAGGAAGAAGCCACGGTGGGGGATATACGGACGCTTGCCACCCTGCGCAAGGGGAACATGGCGATCGTCGAGATAGAGCTGCCGGAGGATCGCTGCGTCGTATGCAACAGGCCGGTCTCTGAGCTGGCACTCCCGCCGAACTGCGTGCTGGTCGCGGTTGTTCGCGGCAACGACGATGCTGAGACGGTTCATGGGGGCACGCTGTTGGGGCCCGGGGACACGGTGATCGCCTTCACGAGTGTCGAGTCCGAGCGCGTGCTCAAGAAGGTTCTGACAGGAATCTAGAATGCCCAAAGCCAAGCCTGAACGGTTTGAAGGCTACCCCAGCATCACGGCCAGGGAGCACTGGGGCAAGTACGCATCCGGCATGGTTGCCGAGACCCTCTTCACCCTCGGGATGACGGGGATCGGTCTGCTCTTGGCGGTTGTCGCGATGGCCGTCATCGGCAAATACACCGGGAAGATCATAGTGGGCGTTGGTATGCTCATGATCATCCCTCTTGTGACGTCGCTCGTGTTCGCCGAGTGGGACACGGCAGTCGACTTCGTGATCTCGATGATGGTGTGTTTCGTCTTCGGATTCGGAACCCAGCTGGTCTGTCGGACGAGCAAGGACCTCGCGTGGAGCCACGGGCTGGTGGTGGCCTCGGGATCGTGGATCTGGGCCACGCTCATCGGCTGCATGCCTCACTACCTCTCGTCGCACGAGGGTAGCTACCTCGACTCCATGTTCGACGTGATGAGCGGCTACACCACAACGGGGATGTACCTGCTCCAGGACCTCGATCACGTCAGCAACGGTCTCAACATGTGGAGACACGTGCTCACCTATGCGGGCGGCCAAGGCATCGTGGTCATCGCGCTGACGTTCCTGTTCAAAGGCACAGGCGCAATCTATCAACTGTATGCCGGTGAGGGCAAAGAGGAGCGGCTGCTTCCCAACGTGATAAACACCGCCCGGGCGATCTGGGTGATGAGTCTGGGATGGCTGATCGCCGGGTGGGTTCTGCTCTCTGCAGCTGGGCTATGGCTTGGGATGCGACCTGACCGCGCGATTCTGCACGGACTCTGGATGTTCATGGGCGCGTTTTCGACAGGCGGATTCGCGCCTCAGTCGTTCAACACGATCTGGTTCCACTCCAGCCTCTACGAAGCTCTCTGTGTGGTGATTTTCGTTGCAGGCTCTTTGAACTTCGCAATGCACTGGTCCCTGTGGCACGGCCACCGGGCGGAACTCAGGAAGAACATAGAGATCCGCAGCTTCGCGGTGACTCTGGTCGTGTTGAGTGCCGCTGCAGCGTGGGCCCTCGCCGACACCGGCATCTACGGCAACGGCGTCGTCCTGTTTAGAAAGGTCTTCTACCAGCTTGTCTCCGCTCACACAACGACGGGCTTTGGGACGATCTATTCGCGCTCCTTCGTCACTCAGTGGGGTGAGGCGGCGATGCTGGCAACGATTGCGGCGATGGCGCTTGGCGCATCGTCGTGTTCAACCGCGGGCGGCATCAAAGCTCTCAGGGTCGGCCTCATCACGAAGTCTTTTCTGGGCGACATTCGGCGTTTGATCTCGCCGGGATCAGCCCGCATCACCGTTCGGTATCACCACATTCGCGACCAGATTCTTAACGATGACACCGCGCGTGTAGCGCTTACTGTCACGCTGACCTTCGTGACGATGTATGCCGTCGTCGTGTTCATCGGCGTTCTGTTCGGCTATCCCTTGGCGGATGCGGCGTTCGAGGGCGTCTCGGCGGCGTCGAACAGTGGGCTTTCATGCGGCCTGCTGTCCCCGACGACTCCCGACGGGCTGAAGCTCTCGTACGTGATTGCGATGTGGCTGGGACGTTTGGAGTTCGTCGCTGTATTGGCCACCGCAGGCTGGCTATGGGCATCGGTGAAGGGCCGATGAAGCGGCTCGGGCGCGCAATCGTGATCGCGGCCGCACTTGCGGCGCTGATGCTCCTTGGCACCCCCTCGACGGCCCGAGCTGTGACAAGCGGCGAGCTCATCGAGAGTCCTAAGGAATGGGACGGCCGAACGGTTACGATCGAGGGCGAGAGCATCGGCGAACTCATGCTCAGGGGGGATATGGCGTGGCTACATGTGAACGATGACGCGTACGCTGAGACGTCGAGCGAGGCCGATGGAGTGCTCAGCGGCTACAACTCAGGAATGGCCGTGGTCCTCCCTTCGCGCCTGGCCGTAGGAATCG
Organism: Actinobacteria bacterium HGW-Actinobacteria-7; assembly: GCA_002841275.1. GTDB lineage: Bacteria > Actinomycetota > Coriobacteriia > Anaerosomatales > PHET01 > PHET01. The sequence continues at coordinate 242,012 of PHET01000004.1, forward strand.
AACATTTCGGCTCGTACAGCGAGCGAGGAGACATCGTCG
>PHET01000029.1 GCA_002841275.1 Actinobacteria bacterium HGW-Actinobacteria-7
GTCTTCAGGAAATCACGCCTGCTGATTCCCGAGGACGGCTGCCCGGTGTCCCTAGTTGCCATTCCTGTTTCCCTTCTGGTCCTTATTCAACAGACCAATGCTGGAGCTCCTGCCCCTCACCGGGGCGCTGCACTCTGGCGGCTGGATCGTGCCACCCTCTCTGTCGTCGAAGCCATCCGTGCAGGAGCAAACAAAAAGACCAGCACGAGACAGGCCCCTGGGGGTCAGCTCAATACTGGTCGTGGTACACATATAGACATCTCCCTTACCCGCGTGCGCGGCAAACAGCGAAACCGGCCCCCATATATCCGCCGGGGGGACCGTCTCGTCTCATCGCGATCGCCTTTTCAAGCGCGGGAGGCGTCCCGGTTTCCCGGTGACACCCTATCGGCCCAACGACCATGACGCCGGGTGGCGCGGTAGGTTCAGAAGGCTCGGAGATCGTCTTATTCGTGATGCCGTGTCAAGTGCAGTGAGGCTCAGTCTCGCCGGAGACTGTTCGCGATTGTAACTGCAGTTACAATCTCTGCTCGCTCAGATTACGCCGCCGTAATGTCGTCGTCAATGGTTCGAATCTAAGCTGAGCAATCATGAACGCTCAGCCCCGAGGTAGTCCTGCAGGAAGTCCTCGATGCTGAGAACGCGGACCTCGGCGAGCACTGCGCTGCGCCTCAAGTCGCGATCCTCGGAGGCCAGGGCGCGAGCTCTCATCGCCATCGACAGGTAGATCGCATCCTTCTCGGAAACCTCGACTCTTTCGGCGACGGTGCGCGCGTCAGATTCAGAGTGTGCCTCGAAGGCGATGAGATCGGTCAGGACGATGCCTTCCTCGGTCCGCCCCTCGTACAGTTCGCGATCTTCCTCCGGCGCCACAAGACGGATCCGACGTCGGCCCGAAGCCCTCTTGACCTGCTCGGCGGCGATGAGGGCGTCAACGAAGCCCGGTGTCACGATGATACGGATCTTGCGGAGCAGGAGGAGCAGTGGCAGAAGCATGAACGGCACAAGGCATGCGAGCCATCCGGACAGCGTGGTGGGGGCGGCGATCGACGGCGGTTCCGCGACAGGCCAACCCCATACCTGGACCTGGTCGTTGTCGCGGTCGGTCACATAGATGCGATTGCGCTGGTCGGTCGTGATGTCGTTGGGATAGTTGAACTGGCCGGGGCCGAAACCTTGGCTCCCAAACTGCGTCAAACGCTCCCCATCGAGGGTGTAGACGTCAATCGTGTGGGCGAGCGCATCCACAGCGTAGAGCCGCTGCGCCTGGTCGATCGCGATACCCCGGGGGACTCCCGACGTGTCCACAAACTGCTTGAACTTGCCTGCCGAGGTGAACACCTGGATGCGCCGGTTGTCGCCGTCGGATACATAGATGCGGCCGTCCGCTGCGACTGCGAGCCCGTTGGGGAAGTAGAAGCCCCCAGGCGTGTCGTCGAGCGACAGCGCCTGATAGGTGTGGCCGACCGTGGCCGTACGGCTACCCTCTGCCGAGAAGAGGAGGAGCCGGTGAGTCTCGGTGTCTCCGACGTCGGTGACCCGCAGCTCGCCGCTCTTGGAGAAAGCGAGCGCGAGCGGTGTCCATTTCAACTTCTCGTTCTTGGGCACGAACCGACGCTTGAACTTGCCCTCCAGGTCGAAGACGAAGATCGTCTGGAGCCGGCGATCGGTCACCCAGACTTCGCCGTCTTTGATCCACAGATGCACGGGGTTTCTGAGTACCCCTGAGTCCACGCGCGAGAACGCGAACAGGAATCGACCCGCGTTGGTGAACACGCTCACACGCCTGTGACCGAAGTCCACGACGTAGACCCGTCCATCCGGGGCAACAGCCACGCCCACAGGACGACTGAGTTCGTTGGTGCCAGTGCCGGAGATCGCATAGAGGAACTGCGGCGGCTTGACCGCCTCTTTGGGCGGTGCGACCTGGACGATGGGCAACCTGCGGTTCTGGAAGAAGAAGTAGGTCGAGTAGGCGAGTAACGCGAGCAGGATCAGCAGCACAGTCAGCAGTATGATCCTGCGGCGGCGCTCACGCGGCGTGAGGGAACGAGATGTTCGCGAGCTGCGAGCATCCTGGATCAATTCATCTTCAGGAGCCATCGGTCACTCTCTTCAGCGCGTCGGTCGCGGACTTGTTGGTCGGGTCAATCGAAAGCACGCTGCGATATGCCGCGGCGGCCTTCTCCTTATCGCCGGTCTTCTCGTACAAGGTGCCCATGAGAAGCTTCGCCTCGACGGACTGCGGATCGAGCGCCACAGCGATTCGCGCCTGCACGAGAGCCTTCTTCTCATCCGCCTGCTGGAGTGACTTGGCGGAGGTGAGACGCTGCGCGAAGGGACCGAGCTTGTTCAAGGCGTCACGCGGCTTGTCTATTGTGGGTGCGGCATCTGCCGACGTGCGGAAATGTTCGGCCGCGCCGGCAAGATCGCCCTCATCGAGCAGGATGACGCCGTAGTCATAGTTGGCCTCGGGCATCTTGGGGTCGAACAACAGCGCATTCTCAAGCGACTCCCGATAGGCCTGCGGAGAGTCCAACTCGAAGTAGGTTCTCGCCAGCGCGTAGTGGGTATCCGCCCCATCCTTGCGAAGACGCAGCGCTTCTTTGAAGTTGGCGGCCGCCTCCTCGTAGTCGCGCTGTTCGAACAGCGCGGTACCCAGATAGAAGTAGGCTGACTCGAGGGAGGCTTCGCGACCGGAGTCCACCTTGCCTCCGATGAGATCGACGATCTTCCGGAAGTACCCCTCGGCGGTCTTGTACTCCTTCTCCTTAAGAGAAGAGAATCCAATTCCCGAGAGGGCGGGCACGTACTCCTTGTCGACCTTCAGAACCTCTCGGTACTGCTGGATCGCTTCTCGCTCCCGCCCTGCGACCGAGTACGCCTGAGCCAGCTGCATGCGCGCGTTGATGTCGTTGGGGTTCTTGCGCACCTTGGCGACGAAAGAGCCGATCGCCCGTTCTGCGGGAGACGTGGCCTTCTCGGCGCGATTGCTCGCCCACACCGCATAGCCCAGATACGCGCCCATGAGCACGACCACGACAGCAACCGCTGCGATGATGGCGTCAAGCGGGCGAACTCGTTTCAGATCGAACACAGTCGACTCCGTTGCTTCCAGAGTGGATGGTGGCTACATCCGCTAGATGTTGAGATCAGTATGGCACCGACGGCAGAGCTGCGCGCCGGGATAGGGTGCGATCAATCTGTTCTGGTAGTCCAGTGACCCGTGGCACCCGTAGCAGAGCCTCAGGTCGTGTCCCGCGTTGGCCAGCGCATCTCCGGCGTTAGCGTCGGTGTGTGAGCTGGAACTCGAGGTTGTGGTGAACCCGACGTGGCAGTCGTCGCAGGTGTAGGGCTTGCCCTTCTTCTTGGCGACGTTGAAGTGGACCGCGTGCTCGGCGAAACCCTTGTTCTTGATGGACGTAGCTGGCTTCTTCTTCATTCCAGAGTGACAGGGCACACAGTTCTTCAACGTAAGCTCGGCCCGTGCCACCGTGGCGTGATGACACGTCTGGCACTTGCTGCGGTCGGTGTGGCACACGTTGCAGTCGTCGGTCGTGATACCCGCCGCCGGCTTGTGGTTCTCGATCCACCCCACGGGGTGCGGCATCGAGGTCTGATGGCAGCGCTTGCAGGACTGCTGCGTATGACACGAGGCGCACGCGCCCTGCCCTTGCAGGAAGAACCCACCGTGCTTGCTCTTCCAGTCAACCTTCCGGTGATCCGCGGGGATGACGGGTTTGCCTGGCGCATTGGGGCTGACCTTGTCTCCCCGATGGCAACCCACACAGAACGTGGAGGCATGACACATCGAACAGTAGGACGGGTCCTTGTTGGCCTTCTTCTTGTGCGTCCCCAAGATGAACTTGCGAGTGTGATTCGCAGGAGTCAACTTGAATGATTTGGGGTGACACTTACTGCACTTGTCTGTTGCTACCTGGCCCTGCGCGGCATGGTCCAGTCCGTGGCACCGGTAACACGACATCATGTCCGGAATCACCGGCCCGTTCTCGTTGTGGGAGAACGCGGGGTGGCACGCTTCGCAGGGGTAGTTGCGCTGAAGATGCTGTGCGTGCGCGAAGATCAATCGTCCCGGCGTGATGGCGTCGAGATCCGGATGACAGTAGACGCACTGGGACATCGACACGCGTCCCTTGGGATAGACCTTGATCGAGGGTCCCTTGGGGCGGTCCTGAATGACCGTCTGGTATCCGTCGGGCATCTTGCCGACAGTGGGAGCTTCCTTCGCATGGCACTCGTCGCAGTCCTTTGGAGCGCGGTGGCACATCATGCAGCCGTTGACCCCTTGCTTGGCGCTAGCGAGCGCGTGCGGCTTGCTCGCCCAGGCCTTCGAGTGATCCTTGGGCCGAAGTACGAATGAGGGCGTGTGACAGTCCTTGCACTTGCTGGTGGCGAGTTCCCCCAGGTCGCCGTGGGACACTCCGTGGCACGCGAAACACACCTCCATGGGAACGTGTTCGGTATACCCGTCGCGATGCGGTTGTCGAGAATGGCAGCCATCACAACTCACCATCAGGTGGTTTCCGTGGCTGAACACCAGGCCTGGAACGGAGATCTTGCCCAGGTCGATGTGACACGGAAGACACTGCGATTGATCGATTGCGGCGGCCGTATCCAACACGGGCTCCTCTGCGGCGTCGCCCAAACGGGTGGACGCAAGCAGGAAGGCGGCTGCGAGCATAGTCGCAGCCACCCCCCAGATGAGTAGCTTTATGTTGAAGCGGCGTAGCACGAAGGCCGCCTTGCCCTTTCTTTCGGTCGTCTACTTCCCCGTCAGCTTCGCGATCAGCTTCCTGAGAGGGTTAGCTTCCTGCTCCGCGACCTTGGTGTGGATCAGGTCTGCGGCAGCTGCACCGAACTTCTCACTGCTGCCCGAGTGACAGCCAGGACGACCACACGTCGCACCCACGTTGGCCGCGTTAACGCTCGATTCCTTGCTCGCGGCGGGCAGGATCTTGTGCGAACCATGGCAGTCCCAACAGGCAGGCGCATCGGCGGCGCCAGCCTTGTACGCCTTCCCATGATAGTAGTCGTCATACGTGTCGTAGTTCGTACCGTGCTGCTTGCAGCGCGCACAAACCCGGTATGAGGACATATGCAGCCGCTGCTTGGCGGCGTCGTTGTCCGTTCGGGCAATGAAGTGGCCTCCATGGCACGAGCCGCAGGTGGCAGCGTCGTAGTTGCCTTGGCTGATGGCCTCCGCGTGCTTGGACTGGTTGTAGGCCGCGACCGGTGCACTCAGGCGAGTGCGGTCCGCCTCGGACAGGTTCTTGTTGTCCTTCTGCGCTGAATGGCAGCTGGCACACGCCTGGCCGGCGTTCACGGTCCACAGCTGGCTGGGCATCGTCTTGTCATCGTAACGGTAGTCCTGGTGACAGTCCTGGCACGAGAGATCGGTGTGGGCGGAGTCGGTCAGCCCCGTCACCTGGAAGGACTTCATGCCTGCGGCAGACTGCTTGGTCAACCCGGCCTCTCCATGGCATGCCAGGCACCCGTCGCCCGCGTCGTAATCCCAGCTTGCAGGCGCCCACTTGATGCCTTCGCGATCATGACACTCGTTGCACGACGCCGGCTGATGGCACATGGCGCACTTGGTGTTGAACTCCTTGTTCGCCGGCGCCACGTGCTCGACTCCCGCCCAGCCAAACGTGTGAAACGCAGGGCGCAGCCGCTCCCGCGGAGTGACATGGCAGTCGACACACTCACCCGATGCGATGACACCCATCGGGCCGTGGCGGACACCATGACAGTCGAAGCATCCCTTCATTGAGGGCCGCTCGATCGTCGTGTCCGCGCGGTGCGGGAATCGCGGATGACAGCTATCGCACGCCACCAGCTGATGATAGCCATGCTGGAACTTGATGGCCGAGGCGTAGTTCTCGGTCTTCGCGATGCTGCCGTGACACGTCTTGGTGCACGCGTCCTTGTACACCGGCGAGTTCTGCAGCTGCTGAAAGAGCTGCTCGAAACTGGGCTGCTCGGGTACATCAGCGGCGAACGCCGCCGCCGCACCCAAGGTCACGCAGAATGCGACCCCCGCGAGCCCGATGGCGAGCAGCCTGCCGGGGCGTGCTCGGTGCCGTGGTGCCATGTTCTCCTACCCCTTCTCCCTGCGAGACTTGAGGTCCCGCACTTTGCTAGCCTCTTCCGAACCACGAACCTATTGTCTTGAACACTCCCTCAATACCGATCCGTGCCGAATCGTAGAACTTGCGGATCGGGTTCGACGCGACCATCTGGGTCCGTCCGTGAATGAACTTCGCGTACACGAGGAAGTCCTCGTCAACATTCACGTGACACCCGTCTTGTCCGCACGTGTCCACGAGGTTGCGCTCGTTGACCATCGACCGACGATCGGATGTCGGCAATACCAGGTGCGTACCGTGGCAGTCCCAACAGGTCGGTGCATCTGCGGCCCCCTGTTGATACGCGGCGCCGTGGTAGTAGTCGTTGTAGTTGTTGGCCTGAACCGTATGACAGCCGCCGCAGATCTGCACTCCGCGTGAGCGGTACACCGCCCTGGCTGCGGTGTCCTCCTTCGAGGGAATCGAGTGCGAACTGTGGCAGTCACCGCATAGCGGTACCTGCAGGGGTTTGCCTGTCGCGCGACGTGCAGCGAGCGTCACCGCCGCCGCCTCCCCCGGTTTGCCTGCCGGAGAATGTGCTCCGGCGGTGTACTCGGTGAACTGTGGCTTGTGATCCTTGCAGTTCTTGCAGGAGAGCTTCGCGACCGATTTCCAATCGGTGGTGCCCTTCACGTTGTCATGGGGTGCCGTGTAGGCGAAATCGAGATGACACCCCGTGCACAGATCGGCTTTATGGGCGGAACTATCAAGTTGCTGAACACTCACGAAGATGGTCGACGTGACCTCTCCGGCGACCTTGACCAGATTCGGGTCGCCATGGCAGACCATGCAGCCCGACTTGCCCGCCGTGGGCAACGTGAAGTCGAGTGCGTAGGTGCTGGTCGTATCTTTTGTGGCCTTTGCGGCATACGCAACCCCTGGCAGCGCTAGAACCGCTGCAAGACAGAGGACGAATATGCTCGACCGGATACGCACGCTACGCATTCTCCTCCACTTACGCGTGATCCGCTGTCGCGTACGCGGGAGCGGGCTCATCGTCATGCTCGTGCTCGTCGTGATCGTCACCGTGACGGTTGTTGGGATCGAGCCCGCCCATCCCGAAGAAGTCGAGGAACGCGGGGAAGTCCTCGGTAACCGAGAGGTATACGTGAATCGTCGTCAGGATGATGAACAACCAGTTGATGATGTAGTGCGTGGTGCGGACCCAGAAGATACCTGTTGCGCCGATCACGCCGGCAGAAAGCGCGTACAGACTCGTACCCGCGAACGGAATGCCAACTCGAAAGAGCATCAGGCCGGTAATCGCCTGGATGATCAGCAGGGGCACGAAGATGGTGTAGGTGCCCTTCTGCATCACGTTGTATTTGCCCAGGTGGGGCTTGGAGGACTTCACGAAGATGTAGTACAGGATGACCTTGGGGGCCGTCGTGATGTCCCGCTTGTTGATCGCGAACTCCTTGTAGTCACGCTGGCGCGAGGCAAATGCGTACCACAGACGCCACACAAGGTTGATGATCACGATGACCATGAAGACGTAGTGCACCACCCGCATAGGCGACCGATCGAACTGCGGGAACCGGATCAACAACCCGGATGCACCCAGCGCGATCATGCTGAAGACATGCTGGAAGTGGAGGAACTTGGGCAGGAATGGCGGATGGCTGTCGTGATGAGGCCACTCCCACTGCTTACCGAAGCGCCGCTTCGCTCTGCCGGTCAGGACGTTGCCCATGAAATGCGCCGCAAGAGCGACAAGCATGATCGGGTACAACGTGGTGAATCCTACGTCCAGCCAGACATTGAGTGTCGTCAGCGTCATCGACTGACACCCCCTACTCCCTAGTAATGCCCGATCAAGGGCGCTCTTCCCCGATGAACCGCATCATGCGAGACCTCAGACGCTGTCCGGACGTCAAGGTGCGGCCAAAGGGCTTGTAACAACAGTTGCGAGCAGCATAAAGACGCCCCGACGGGGTGTCAACGCGAAAGGGCACTCACACATCCTCAATTTCGCTGGTAGCGGCTATGGAAATGCCTTCAGCGGCCAAGCAATCGCGCGCGGAATGGAGCTGTTCCGGAGGCAGTCGCAGCGCGATGCCGCACAAGGCGCCGATGCTCTTGGGGGCTGGGATGGGCAGCACCTCAAGACCTGCCCCTTGCAGCGCGGATTCAGCATCCAGCGCATCATGAGTCGACCCAAACCCAAGCACTGCGAACAACCTAGCCTGTCGGACGCTCACGTGAGCTCACCCACCAGCTCGCGCAGTGCGTTCAGCACGGTGCCCACATCGTCCGGAGTGTTGCCGTAGCCCAGCCCGAAGCGCAGCGCCCCGGCGTCGACCGTGCCGAGCGTACGGTGCGCCCACGGTGCACAGTGCAGCCCCGCCCTCGCGGCGACGCCGTACCGCCGGTCCAACGCGAAAGCCAATCGGTCTGCGCTGATTCGGTCATGCACCACCGAGACGATCGGCACCCGTGGCGCGCCGAGCGATGGTCCGAGCACAGAGAAGCCATCCAGATCGAGAATGCCCTCATGCAACTGGCGCACGAGCACTGCCTCGTGCGAGCGTAACTCCTCGGCATGTTCCGAGAGGAATCTCACCGATGCGCCCAGTCCAAGGATCCCGGGAGTGTTGGGCGTCCCGGCTTCATAGCGTTCGGGTCGCGCCAGGGGCTGAAGCGGATCCTCGCTGCTACCCCCGCCGGTCCCACCGGAAACGAGCTCGGCCGGCTCGCACGTCGGCGCGAGATACAGGACGCCGACCCCCTGCGGCCCCAGAAGCCCCTTGTGCCCCGAACAGGCCCACGCATCGGCGCCCAATCGGCCCAGATCGACTGGTAGGTGTCCTCCGGCCTGCGCCCCGTCAACCAGCAGCAAGGCTCCGTTCGCATGCGCGATGTCGCCCAGATCGGGTATCGGCTGGATCGCGCCGGTCACGTTGCCCGCGTGCTGACACACGACCGCGCGAGTCCGACCTGCGGCCACGACCGCCTCGACCTCATCGGCATCGACCACGCCCGCCTCGTCGGCATCGACCACGACGACCTCGACGCCGCGGGCCGCCAACGCGTTGAGTGGCCGGGCAACGGCGTTGTGCTCCATCGAGCAGGCGACAACTCGGTCTCCGGGGACCAACAGGCCGAGGAGCACCAGGTTCATCGCCTGCGTGCAACCCGGCTGGAAGCTCAGATCATGCGTGTCTGCGACGCCCAGGAACGTGGCCACATCGCGCCGTGCGGAGTGAATCGCACGCGAGGTGTCCAGCGCGAACCGGTAGGCGCCTCGGCCAGGGTTGGCGGCAAGCACGGTGAGACCATTGGCGACGGCCTCGATCACCCCAGGGGGCTTTGGCCACGACGTCGCTCCGTGGTCGAGGTAGATGCGGGTTTCGGGGGAATCGACGGTGGCAGCCATCGGTTAGCCATGCCCCCCGCCGGCTGCCATGTCTCGCGCATGCTCCAGCTGGTCGGCCACGAAGGAGAAGGTCTCAGTTGCGGCCTTGAGGGAGCCGGGCATGTTGATGATGAGGGTCTTTCCGCGTTGAGCCGCCACGGCGCGGGAGAGCATCGCCCGCTTGGTGACTCGGAGGGACTCGGCGCGGATGTGCTCGGCGATGCCCGGCACCGCGCGTCCGGCCACCGACAGCGTTGCCTCAGGGGTGACATCGCGCGGCCCCAACCCGGTGCCGCCGCAGGTGAAGACCACGTCGGCGCAGAAGACATCTGCCATCTCGACGAGCGCACTCGCGATGACGTCGTGTTCGTCGGGGCAGACGCGATACTCCACGACGGACCACCCGCGAGCCGTGGACAGCTCCTTTAGGGCCTGACCGGCGGTGTCCTCGGCAGGAGAACGGGTGTCCGAGCAGGTCAGGATCGCGATACGCAGCTCAGACACGTCGGCCTCACTTCTCGGTTGATCGGGCGATCTTCTTGCACTCGTTGGCTGCGTGGACCTCGGCGGAGGCCACCAGCGACTCCTCGGGAGAGCGGTCACAGGTCCCGTCCCCGATGCTGATCACCTCTATGATATCGCCAACCGCAACCGGTCCGGCCACACGCACGACCGCGAAGACGCCTTCGCGAGGCATGACGCAGTCTCCGGCCTGGTAGTAGATCGCGCACTTGTTGTGACAGGTCTTGCCGACCTGGCTGACCTCGAGCACGACGCCGTCGCCGATATGAATGATGCTTCCAACCGGCAGCGTCATGACGTCGACGTCTTGCGTGGTGATGTTCTCGGCGAAGTCGCCCGGGCCAACGTCGAGGCCCTTGGCGGTCATCTCATCGATGCTCTCCTGCGCCAGTAGCGAGACTTGGCGATGCCAGTCACCGGCATGCGCGTCGTCGGCGAAGCCGCTGTCCAGGATGAGAACGCCCGAGTCATAGCGTTGCTTGCGCATCGTCTTGCGAGGCGACAGGTTCACAGAGGTGACGCGGCCGGTACGGCCGAGTTCAGGAGCGGTCATTGCAGGTCCTCCTCGCGGGTCCAGGTGCCGGAGTTGCCGCCGGCCTTCGAGAGCAGTTTGACGTCCGAGACGACCATGCCGCGATCGACCGCCTTGCACATGTCATAGATCGTAAGCGCCGAGACGGCTGCTGCCGTGAGCGCCTCCATCTCGATGCCGGTCTTGCCGTCGGTCTCGGCGGTCACCGTGATGCGGATGCCGGCACGTTCGTCCTGAACAGGCTTCAGATGGACCGCAACGTGCGTGAGCGAAAGCGGGTGGCACAGCGGAATCAGCTCGCTGGTGCGTTTCGCGGCCATGATGCCCGCGATGCGCGCGGTGGCCAGGACGTCGCCTTTGGCCGCCGCGCCGCTGGTGATGAGCGCGAGCGTCTCGGGCTGCATCAGGACAAAGGCTGTCGTCACCGCCGTGCGGTGCGTGACGGCCTTGTCGGCGATGTCGACCATGTGGGCCTGGCCGGCGCTATCCAGGTGAGTCAGGCCGGAGTTCTTGGGCTCCATCCTAGCCTCCGATCTGGGACATACCGCGGGTGGTTCCCACGCGGTCGTGATGACTTTCGGGCTTCGCGCCCAAGGCCGTGAGAATGACTGCACGCACATCATCGTCCGTACCCGTACGAAGCGGACTGCGAACGTCGAATTCGATATCGGAGAACAGGCACGGGCGCAGCATCCCGTCGGCGGTGAGCCGCAACCGGTTGCACTCCCCGCAGAAGTGGTGCGACAGCGGCGAGATCACGCCGATGGTGCCGGGCGCTCCCTCGAATCGGTAGTAGCGTGCCGGGCCCCAGCCACCGGGTGCGCCATCGCGCTCGACTGCAACCAGAGGTCCCAGGCCGGCAGCTTCGCCCTGCTGTGTGATGGTGGCGAGCGTCTCCTCGCTGGGCACGTGGTCCTCCCGGCTCCATCCGCCGGATTCTGCGGCACAGCCCGAGCCCTCGTGGGCCGACTCGCCCACCGGCATGTACTCGATGAAGCGCACGTGGAGCGGGCGCTCGGTGGTGAGCTTCGCGAAACCGAGAAGGTCCTGGTGCAGCGAGCGCACAACGACGACGTTGAGCTTCACCGGCGAGAACCCAGCCTCGAACGCCGCATCGATCCCGGCGAGCACATCGGAGAGGTGGCCGCCGCGCGTCACGGACTCGAAGACGTCCGGGTCGAGCGAATCGAGACTGATGTTGACCCGCTCGAGACCGGCCTCGCGCAGCTCGGCGGCGAACTTGGGCAGCAGCGTCCCATTGGTGGTCAGTGCCACCGCTTCGACACCCACGTGCTCGCGCAGGTGGCGGATGAACTCAGGCACTCCATGGCGTACCAGCGGCTCTCCGCCGGTAAGCCGGATCTTGCCGATACCGAACTCGACGGCGATGGCCGTGAAGCGCTCAATCTCCTCGAGCGTGAGGATCTGATCGTGCGGCTTCCACGGCACACCCTGCTCGGGCATGCAGTAGACACAGCGCAGGTTGCAGCGATCCGTGAGCGCGATGCGCAGATAATCGATACGCCGTCCGTGCGCGTCTGTAGCCATCAGCCCTCACGACCAAAGAAGCGCTCGCCGATGAGATCGGCGACTCCCGCTGCATCATCGAGTTCGAAGCGCGGCACGCCGTCGCAGGAAAGCGCGGAGTTGTTGGTCACGAGCGCGAGCAGCTCGCCCGGCTCGCACACAAGCGAGTCCGAACGCTCGACGCGCGAGACCTCTATGCGGTTGCGCCCCTCGCGCTTGAAGCCCTCAGTGATGAGGATATGGCTCCCGATATCGGCCGCTATGCGTGCGATCTCGTCGATTGAAAGCTCCTGTTCCACCTCGTGGATCAGTGCGAACTTCTCGGGCGAGGAGACCATGGTGGCGACGGCCCCGGCCCGCGCGTGGCGGTACGAGTCCTTGCCGGGAACGTCGATGTCGTAGTCGTGGATGTGGTGCTTGACGGTTGCGACGCGCACGCCGCGACCCGTCAGCTCCGCGATGAGCTTCTCGAGGAAGGTCGTCTTGCCGGAGTCGCCCTTCCCCACCACCGAGACCACGGGGACCGTGTTCGGCGTATCTGTCATGTCCTACCCCAGTCTGTCGGTGAATTGCGCTTTAGAAGCAGCCCAGGTCGCAGTTGTGAACGCGCACGCCCGCTATGTCGGCGGCAGCACCGGCGACCTTGTACGGCACGCCGGTATCCTCGGCGAACTTGCGCAGCACGGGGCAGGTGACCTTCCCGTCGACCGCCTTGGCGAGAATCGCGTCCTTCATCTCATCGGTGACCTGCGCCGTCCAGCGCGGATCGAGTTCCTTGGGTCCGTTGTCGCTCATTGCACTCCCTCTTCCATGTCGAGCCGCACGCACTGAACCAGCGTGCCGGCGGCGAATACTCCTTCACCTTCGGGTAGTACGACGAAGCAGTTGCCTCGATGGGCCGCTGTGAGCAGCGCCGAGGACTGGCTGTTCGGAAGCGAGGCCGAATACTCCCCGTCCACGAGTTCGACGCGGCCGCGAAGATAGTAGCGACGGTCCTGCTTCTTCTTAACGTCGTGCGAAAGCCGCGCCATAGTGACAGGGCGGTCAATCGCCGAGAAGCCCTGCATCATCAGAAGTGACGGCCGCACGAAGATCTCGAAGCCCACATACGTGCTGGTGGGGTTGCCCGGAAGTCCGAAGAACGGCACGCCCCTGATCGAACCCAGCGTCTGGGGATTGCCGGGCCGCATCTTCACCTTGCAGAAGTCGAGTTCGCCAAGCTCCTCGAGCACCGGCTTGACGAAGTCGAAGTCTCCCACGCTCACGCCGCCGCTGGTGGCGATGAAGTCGCACTCGGCGGCGGCTTTCTCAAACGCCGCACGCGTGGTTTCCATATCATCGGCGACGATGGGATAGCGCACCGGGATGCCGCCGGCAGCGATGACCTGCGCCGCGATCGAATAGCTGTTGGAGTTGCGGATCTTACCCGGGCCGGGCTTCTCGGCGACCTCTACGAGTTCGCTTCCGGTCGAGAGCACCGCTACGCGAGGCCGACGGTACACCGGGACAGTGGCATGGCCGGTCGAGGCAAGCAGCCCGATGGCCGCGGGGCCCAGCTTCTCCCCCGCCGAGATGACCACATCGCCTGCGCGCACCTCTTCGCCGCGACGGCGGATGTGCTCGCCGAGCCGTGGCTCGATCTCGAAGGCCACGCGCGCGCCCATGCCCCCATCACCGGAGACCACGGAGGTGCGCTCGACCATGACAACGCTGTCAGCGCCCTGAGGCACGGCCGCACCGGTCATGATGCGTGCCGCCTGGCCTGGACCCACTGCGATGCCCTCGACGTCGTCACCTGCAGCGATATGCGCGATCACGTCGAGCTCGCCAGGGGAATCGGCGGTCGCGCCGGCAAGATCCGCGGCACGAACCGCGAACCCGTCCATCGCCGAGTTGTCGAACGGCGCGACGTCGATATCGCTGGTCGCGTCGACGGCGAGTACGCGACCCAGAGCCTCGAGGAGCGAGACCTCCTCGGCAGGAAGGACCTTGATGCGGTCGAAGACGAGCTGGCGCGCTTCCTCGACGGTCATTGTCTGTGTCACGAGCCCTCCTCGGTGGTGAGCACCCGTTCGGGGTGCGTGTAGACGGTGAGCTTGCCGCCGCGAACGTAGCCTACGAGCGTGATGCCCAGCCCGTCGGCGAGGTCGGCGGCCAGATCGGTCACGGCGCTACGCGACGCGGCGATGGCGACCCGTGCCTTGGCAGCCTTGACCGCCATCTCGTAACTGATGCGTCCTGTCGCCACGAGTACGGCTCCGGCTGTGGGAATGTGATCGAGCCACGCACGGCCCAACACCTTGTCGATGGCGTTGTGCCGGCCGACGTCCTCGCGAGCAACGAGCAGCTCGCCATCACGGCCCAGCCCGGCGGCGTGCATGCCGCCCGAGTCGCGGTACATGACCGCGGCATCACCGAGCTCGCGAACGAGCAGGTATATCTCCTTGGCGCTCACCGTGAGTTCGGACTCGACAGGTGCCAGGCCCCGTGCGTGCCCCACCGAGGCGAAGGTGACGCCCTTGCCACAACCACTGGTCATGTAGCGGGTGCGTTCTGCGAGGTCAACCGGGACCTTCTCGGCCGAGGAAACCCAGACCATCCCTCGCTTGAAGTCTGTGTCGACGCCGGTGAAGGCCGACCGATCGGACAGGAACCCCTCGGAGAGGAGGAACCCTACCGCGAGTTCCTCGAGGTCGCGCGGCGTGGCCTGCACGGTTGCAACCTCGACGTCGTTGAGGTGGATGGTCACGGGACTTTCGCTGGGCAGGGTACGCGGCCTGCGAGTGGCAACCTCGACGATCTCGAGGCGGCGCTGCTTGGCCGTGTGTTCGGGGACCGTCTCGCGCGCCTCCACGAGGTCTGAGGGCGTGTTGACGTTGAAGAGCGAGCGCAGATCGGGATCCGCGGCGCGCAACTGCTCGACGGGAATCTCGACAACCTTGACCTGCGAGAACAGTGCGACCAAGCGGCGGCGTCCCGTTGCGAGCACGTCACGCGCCGGGCCAAGACACGCCGGTACCCGGTACAGGGCAAGCAGGGGCTCGAGGCCTTTGTCGGTCACGGGAACGACTACGTCCCCTTGGCCGCGGGCGGCCCACAAGGCGCGGATCAGCTCGGGCTCAAGGTGCGGCATGTCAGCCGCGACGGCGAGCACCCACTCAGTTGATGCCGAGGCCAGCGCAGTTGCCAGACCGCCGAGAGGCCCCTGATACGCGACTTCGTCTCGAACGATCTCGACGCCCTCAGGAAGACCTGCATCGTCGAGGGCCTCGGGACGGTTGGTGACGACAATCGTGCTCTCGCATACGGTGCCGACGGCATCGCACACCAGTGCCACGAGCGAGCGACCGTCCAACGCCAGTAGCGTCTTGTCCACTCCCATGCGCAATGAGCGACCGCCCGCCAGAACAGCGGCGGTGATCGGGAGGCGCATATCGTCGGTGGATCGAGTCACGTACGTCCCTGCCTGTCGTCGTCGGTCATACGGCGTCCGCCGAAGCCGGACGCACTTGGAAGTCACATTGTAGCCGCGCCCGTCGTTTCGTTCACGAGCCGCCAGCGGACCGCCGTCGCTTTGAAGACGGCCAGCAGTCGGGCACCGGGCGATACGCCCAGCTCTGCTGCAGCCGCCCGAGAGACGCTGGCGGCCAGCTTCACACCGCCTGCGTCAAGCGCGGCGTAGAATGTGGCGCCCCGCGGCTCCACGGACGTGACCGTCACCGGGACGCGGTTTCGAGCGGTGGTGAGTGGAAGCTCGACACCCGGCTCGAAGAGCAGGACATCCTCAGGGTGCACTGCGAACAACACGTCCGCACCAACGGGTGGATTCCCCGAGGCAAAGACCTCAAGCCCGCCAGTCGCGACCGTCACCAGACCTTGCTCCACTCCGGTCACTCGACCCTGCGAAGCCGGCTCGACACCCAAGAACTGAGCGGACCATTCGTCGACGGCGAGGCCCATGACTTCCTCCGCGGCTCCGCACGCCACGATTCTCCCACGGTTCATGATCGCGATTCGCTGAGCGACGACCAACGCCTCGTCCTGATCGTGTGTCACGTAGACCACGGTCACACCAGCGTCAGCGAGAATCGTCGCGAAGTCGCGCGTGAGCTGCCGTTTGAGCAGGCGATCGAGCGACGCCAGCGGTTCATCGAGGAGCAGCACGCGCGGCTCGAGCACCAGCGCGCGGGCGAGCGACACGCGCTGCGCCTCACCGCCCGACAACACGAGCGCGCTCCTACCCTCGTAGCCGGCGAGACCGACACGCTCAAGGGCTTCCGCGACTCGTTCCACGCGCTGCCGTTTGGGAACTCGACGTGCGACAAGACCGTACTCGACATTCGCGGCGACCGAGCCCTTGAACAGATGTGGCCGCTGGAACACGGCCGCCATCTGGAGCCGTGCCGCGCGGTCTCGCATCCCGACGGCGCGCCCGTCCAGCAGAACCTGGCCCGCGTCCGAGCGCTGCAGCAGGCCCAGAATCTCGAGCAAGGTGGTCTTACCTGACCCCGATGGGCCGAGCAAGGCAAGAGTCTCTCCCGCCGGCACGTCGATGCTGTCCACGGACAGCTCGAAACCGCCGCGAGCATATCTGCGTTTCAGCCCCACTCCCGCCAGGGCCACGGCCGGGGCGCTCACTGTCGCTCCCACTGTTGCGCCGATGTCTGCATCCTCGTGAGCGCCACGTTGACGAAGACGACCATGGCCATCAGCACGAGGGCGAGCGAGAGCGCGTAGCCGTACCGGCCCATTCGCGTGTACTGCACGATCGCTGTGGTCATGACCCGCGTTTCGCCCTGGAGATTGCCGCCCACCATCTGGACCGCACCCACCTCGGAGATAACCGACCCGAATCCACCGGCAACGGCCGCGATGAGTCCCATCCGGGCCTCGCGCAGAGTCAGGAGTGCAACACGCCAACCCTGCGCACCCAGCGAGCGCGCCTGAAGGCGGAGTTCCCGCGGGACCGCCGAGACGGCTGCGGCGGTGATGGCCATGACGATGGGTGTGGCGATGATGACCTGCGCAATCACCATCGCCGTCTGGCTATAGAGAAGCGACAGGTCCCCGAACGGACCTCGCCTCGAGAGCGCCATCGCGACGATGAGCCCCACAAACACCGGCGGCATGCCCATGCCCGAGTTGAACACCAGCAACGCCACGCCTCGGCCGACGAAGCGCTTTAGTCCGACGAACAAGCCCACCGGGATACCGATGAGCAGGGCGATCATCGTCGCCGCGCCCGATACACGCAGCGAAGTGACGATGATCGCCCACACGTCGAGCGTCCCCGAGGAGAGAAGTATCCAGCCCTCACGAAGTGCGTCGACGTATATGCCCACAGGCTCGGTCCGTTCCTATTGTGCGTTGGGAATGAAGAGCTGCTGCCCGTACTTCTCAACGCCATAGTCGCCAATGACCTTCTGACCTTCCGCCGAGAGAACCCAGTCAAAGAACGCTTGACCACCCACCTGGTTCTTCGCATCGGTCACAACGATCACACCGTACTGGTTGAGCAGGCCCTTGTCGCCCTCACGGTCGACCGCGAGCTCGATAGTGTCCTTCATCGAGAGGTACGTCGCCCGGTCGGCAAGTGTGTAGGCGCCCTTCTCGGAAGCGATCTTGAGGGTCTCGCCCATGCCTTGCCCCGTCGACTCGTACCATTTGTCGGTGCCAGGCGTCGGGGTCGCGATACCGGAGGCCGCCCACAGCTTGAGCTCCTTCTTGTGCGTACCGGAGTCGTCGCCGCGTGAGATGAAGACGGCCTTGCCCGCCTCACCCGCCGCCTTGAGCGCCTTCATCGCCGCGGTCGTGTCGGCGGAGGCCTTGATACCGGCCGGATCGCTGGCAGGACCCACGATGACGAAATCGTTGTACATGACGTCCCTGCGCTCGATGCCGAATCCTGCCGCGACGAGCTTCTCCTCGTCGGCCTTGGCGTGCACGAGCAACACGTCGGCATCCTTGGTCTCGCCGAGCTTGAGCGCCTCGCCCGTTCCCACCGCGACCACTTTGATCTTGTACAGCGGGTTGGCCTTCTCGAAGGCCGGGATCAGCACGTCGAACAGCCCTGAGTCCTGGGTCGACGTCGTCGAAGCCAAGATGACCTCTGTGGGCTTTTCCGCAGCAGGGCTTGCCGGCTTCTGCGCGGGTTGCGAACACCCTATGAGGGCGAACGCCATGAGTGCGGTGAGTCCAAGACCCACCAAGCGCCGACTGCGCGGCGCGCTAGAGAAGTGGTGCATATCCAGCTCCTTTCCAATCACGGGAGGCGAGGCCGTTTCCGAAACCTCGCCCTATCGGTCCGGACGCCATGACCGAGAAACTCGGCGGTAGGCTCTCCGGACTCGGATGCTGTGCGTCGTGGGCACCACACACACGACGCCTTGAATCATAGAGCAGGGCGCGGCCGATTGCCACGCCCTGCGTATCAGATCGACTACTTGCCGATCATCACATGATCGGCCTTCACGATGGCAACGACCTCGTCACCGACGGCTAGCCCCATGTCGGCGACGGCATCCATTGTTATGACCGATGAGACCGTCATCGAGCCGATGTCGATCCTGACAAGCGCCTCGACGGCACCCTCTTTGATCTCGACGACGCGGCCCGGCAGCTGATTGCGCGCACTGAGTTTCACAGCATTCACCTTCCTAGCGGATGGGTAACCTCTCATGGAGGATTCCCCCGCCCACAGGCCAGTAACCGCTCAGCTCCGGGCCGGCGTGTCGGTCAGGTACTGGTGGAAGGCCACAGCCGCGCGTGTGGGTGTCCCCTTGGGCATCACAAGATAGAACGGGCGCGCAGCAGGTAGCCCGACTGCGTCCACTTGGATGACGGTGCCAAGCTCGATCGCCTTGCCGGCAACCATGCGACTCAGGATGGAGACTCCCAAGCCGCCCTCGACCGCGCTCACGATGGCCTCGCCGGTTCCCAGTTCGACGGCCACGCGCAGCTCTTCAGTGTCGAGCCCGTGTTCCGTGAGGATCCGCTCGGCCACCTGACGCGTACCCGAACCGGACTCACGCATGATCCACGTCTCATCGGCGAGGTCAGTGAGAGCGACCTTCTCTCGGGTGGCCAGGGGGTGCTGAGGCGGACAGATCAGCACGAGATCGTCTGCGCCACTCTCTTGGTAGGTAACGCGGGCGCCTCGAACGGTCGCCCCGGTCAGGCCGATATGCGCCTCACCTGACTCGACCATAGCGACGACTTCCGACGTGTCATGGACGAGGATTCTGATGCCCACCTCCGGAAACGACGAAAGAAACGCGCCCATCAGGCGTGGTATCACATAGACGCCCGGGGTGGTGCTTGCTGCGATGGTGAGCCTCCCGGTGACCGCGCCCGACAAGGCGACGATCTCCTCTTTGGCGGAATCGATCTGAGCGAGAACGCGGCGGGCGTGCGGAAGGAGTGTGCGACCCGCCTCGGTAAGGTCGACCCGGCGGTAGCGCCGGTCGAGCAGGGTCGCGCCCACGTCTGACTCGAGCGACTGCACCTGCATGGTCACAGCCGGCTGGGAGATGCCCAATGCGCGCGCAGCCTCGGAGAATGAACCCGCTTCGACAACCGTCACGAAGGTTCTGAGCTGCGAAACATTCATAAGGGAAGCCTTCCAAAGGTGGAATCAGCGATAAGCACCTCCTATATCAACACATAAGTTCGAGACACTCAACTCAGAGTGCGCGGGCCAGTGGCGCAAACGGGTATACTCGCCTCTGGTGAGAATCATTCTCACTATGGACACGTGAGACAGGTGGCGTCGGTGAAGGCGGAGTCAGGAACTGCTCGGCCATACGGAGAAGCGCGTGTGTCCTCAGCGCGCAGGACAATCGCGGCATGCGCTGACTCATTTCGGGGCGCGTTCACCGTCGAGGAACTGACGTACAGCGTGCACGAGTCCGCAGAGGGCGGGGCCCCTGCGACCGTCTATCGCGCGGTTGCCGCGATGGAGGAAGCGGGCTATCTGGAGCGCGTGGGCGAGCGCCAGGGCAGCGCGCTGTACACCCGGTGCGGCCACGCGGACCATCATCACCATATCGTGTGCGACAGGTGCGGCACGACAGCACCTGCGCGCTGTCCCGTTGGACCGGAACTGCTCGAGCCGGCAGACATCGCCGGGTTCACCCTCACGCGCCACGAAGTCACACTGTACGGTCTGTGTCCCGACTGTGCCGCGAAGGATGGGGCCTGAGATGTCCCACATCCATATCCCTGACGGCATCCTGCCGTTGTGGCTCGTCGCGCTTGGCTGGGTGATCATCGTGGGCTGGATCGCGCTCGCGACGAAGATGGCGTCTGCCGAGGAACTCCGCCGTCGCGTGCCGCTGGTGGGCGCCATGGCCGCGCTCATGCTGGTGGGCATGACCACCGAGATCATTCCGATCGCCTATCACGTGAACCTCACGGTGCTTGCCGGTATCCTGCTGGGCCCGTGGCTCTCGGTCATCACCGCACTTGTGGTGAACGTGATGCTCGCTCTCGTAGGGCACGGTGGCACCACTGTCATCGGACTGAACTCAGTGGTGATCGCCCTCGAGATGGTGGTCGGGTGGGCGCTGTTCGGACAGCTGGTGCGGCTGCTGGGACGCCGTCGTGCCGGGATGTCGGCGGCGATCGCCACAGTGCTGGCCCTCGCGCTGTCCACCACCCTGCTGGTCGCGATCGTTGCTGCTGGCGGAGCGCCTGCGACCGGCAGAGAGTCGGGCGCCTTCGATCCCACGACGCTGAGCTTCCACAATCCCTTCGGCGGCGGCGTGGTTGCCAATGTGATCGCCACCAAGGAGCAGCCTGCGGCGGTCCCGGTGCTCTCGGTCACGCGTTTCGCGACGATGGTCTACGCGCTGGGCTCCATCGGCTGGCTGCTTGAGGCGTTGATCATCGCGCAGATCGTGGGCTTCATCGCCCGAGTAAGACCGGGACTCGTCTTCGAAGGTGCCCCGGCACAACCGGTGCGAGCGCCCCTGGGCGATGAAGGGGTGCACCACTAGTGGACATCTCACTGGTCGATCGCGCCGCGACAACAGGCGTCTCGGCACTACACCGCACCGCACCGGCCGCGAAGCTCGCTGCCACCGCGCTGGTGCTTGGCGCGGTCATCGTGAGCACCAACGTGCTCGTGGTCGCCACCATCGCGATGGGACTGTTCTCGGTGGTACTTGGGCAGCGACTCAAGTGGCTACCACTGCTGGTGCTGTCGCTGTATCCCGGGATCTTCGCCGCGCTCTATGCGTTCGCTGCGTGGACTGGAGGCCTGTGGGCATCACTGATCGTGTTCAAGGCGGTGACCTCTGCGCTCGCAGTGCTGTTGCTGATGTTCACGACCCCCTACCCTCAAGTGTTCGCGCCCATTCAGCGGCTTATGCCCGCAGTGATCGGCGACTCGCTGCTGATGACGTACCGGTCGCTGTTCCTGCTGCTTGAGAAGTTCTCGCACACACTCACTGCCGCCCGGCTGCGTGCGGGAGTGGTTGGGGTCAACCCCATCAAATCGGCCGCCACGGTTACAAGATCACTGGGCGGCGTGCTTCTCTACTCGATCGACCTCTCGCAGCGCACTCACGACATCATGCACCTGAGAGGCTATGACGGACGTCTCGTGGTCTCACCCATGCCCTCGGCATCAGTAGGCGTCGACCGCTTCGTAGTGGTGCTCGCTGCCGCTGTGGCGGCGTTCGCGCTTGCCTGGCGGATCTGGTTCCCCGTACTCAACCCCTACGCATGGCTGCCGCTAGCAGCAAGCGCAGCGGTTCTCGTGATCGTAGCCGCAGCAAGACTCCTGAAAGGTGACTCCGCGTGAGCCAGGTGCACCCACATATCCACCGCGAGCCTAGCGCCGACGAGGTCGTCCGCGTGAGCTGCGTGCGTCATCGCTACGAGGACGGTACCGAGGTCGCGCTGTGCGGTCTCGACGTCGTCGCGCTCAAGGGTCAGCGCATTGCCGTCCTGGGCCCCAACGGCTCCGGAAAGACCACCCTGCTCTACCACCTGCTGGGCCTACTGCGCAGCGAGGAGGGCGAGGTGCGCGTGTTCGGGGCAGACCCGGCGCGCGAGTGGAAGTCCGTCCGCAAGCGCATCGGAGTGGTCCTGCAAAACGTCGATGAGCAGATCCTGGCTCCCAGCGTGCTGGATGATGTGGCCTTCTCGCCGCGCCAATACGGGGTTCCTGAGCCGGAGGTCCGCACCATGGTCTCCGCCGCGCTGCAGCGGCTGGGCATCGAGCATCTCGCGCTGCGCGTGCCACACAACCTCTCAGGCGGTGAAAAGCGCAAAGTCGCGCTGGCCGGGGCTCTGGTGATGGACCCCGAGCTGCTCGTGCTCGACGAGCCGTTCGAAGGGCTCGACCCTGCCAGCCGAGACGAACTCATCGAGCTTATCGGCGAACATGCGCACAAGGGCGGCACGGTGATCATGTCTACCCACGACATCGACACCGTGCCCGAGTTCGCGGACTACTGCTACGTCCTGTCCGGCGGTGGCGCGATCGTGCTTGAGGGCACACCACATGAGGTCTTCGCACAGGTGGGGACATTGGCGGCTGGCAACATCCGTCCTCCGCTGCTCGCCGAGATGTTCACCCGACTCAAAGGACTCGACGCAAGCGCGCCAGAGCCTGCACTCACGGTGGACGCCGCCGCCGAGGCGCTCGCCCGCTGGAAGCGCGAGGGCTGCTAGCCCTCCGGGGACGCCTCTCCCATCTTGAGCACGAGCCGGCCGTACTCGGCGCCCCACTCACGGGCTGCCTCGATGTCTGATGCGGTGGGCTTGTACTTGCAGGTCAGATCGGGCTGAGACATCTCGAAACCGATCTCGGTCATCCGAGCTGTGATCTGCTTGGTGGCCCCGCTCGACCAGCCGAACGAGCCGAACGCCCCACCGATCTTGCCCGCAGGCTTCAGGCCGGCGAGATACTGCAGGTAGCCCGCTGCCCGAAACAGCATTCCGTGGTGGAGTGTGGGCGAGCCCATGAGCAAGGCCCGGCTGTCGAACAGGTGCCTGGTGATGTTGGCGAAGGAGGACACGGCCAGGTCGAACAGCTCCACCTTCACGCCGGTGGAGATGGCACCATCCGCAATCTCTCGAGCGAGCACGTCGGTCGAGCCCCACATCGTGCTGTAGGCCACGACCAACTTGTCTTCGGTCTCGCCGCTTGTGCAACGCTCGTAGGTGTCGATCAGCGTGGGGATATCGCGCTCGCGCCAGATCACGCCGTGGCTGGGAGCGATGGTCTTGCAGACCCAACCGGACTCGAGGACCTTGGCCACCGCCTTAGAGACCTGCGGGCCCAGCGGCATCAGGATGTTGGCGTAGTAGGTGACAAGCTCTTCGACGGCCAGATCGAGCCCGACTTCATCGGCGAACCGTGCCGAGGAGGCGAGATGCTGGCCGAACGCATCGTTGGGCATCAGACAGAAGCGCTCGGGGCAGTAGGTGAACATCGAGTCCGGCCAGTGGACCATGGGCATGGGCATGAACTTCAGCGTGAGACCGCCCAGGTCCAACGTGTCATCGGGACCTACGGCGGTCACATCGTCAGACGAGCCGTGATAGCCGGCGATACCGCGCACGGTAGTCGATCTTGTCGAGCGGAACGACGCTGGCGACGCGCTCGAGCAGCTCGGGGACGAACGGCACCTTGACCGTGTCCACCAGCGCGATCTTATCGGCCCCGATCACGAGGTAGGCGTTGTAGGTCGATCCGCGTGGCGTCTCGAAACCGTGGAAGTCGCGCAGGTTCCAGTCGACGGCACCCACCCAATGGATGGAATCGGTAACGGGGACAGCGTGCATGTGTGGTCCTCCTCGGAATCAGAAACGAAAGCCTGCGTAGAGGTTCTACCCGATGACGCCCCCCGGCAGCGGCAGACTACGACGCTCGTTTGATGAAGAAGTCCGCCATCGACAGCAGCAGGTCGCGTGCGCGGCCGCGTTCAAGCTCGGTTTCAAGCTCGCTCTTCGCCGAGATGACCAGGTCGCATGCGTAGCGGTTCGCGAACTCAATCGAACCCGCTTCCGTCATGATGCCAACCGCCTCGGCCAGCACGGCTATGTCGGTCTCATGTGCCGAGAGGATCGCGAGCAGCCGGTCACGCTCGGTCGCATGGTGCAGCGCATGCACCGCGACGAGCGTCCGCTTGCCCTCGGTGATGTCGCTGCGGAAGTCCTTTTTGGTGGCTTCACGCGTGCCCACGAGATTGAGCACATCGTCTTGGATCTGGAACGCCAGCCCGGCCGCCATACCGAAGGCACGCAACGCGGCGATCTGCTGGTCTCTTCCCCCGCCGATGATCGCGCCTATAGCCAGGGGAACAGCACCCGAATAGAACGCAGTCTTGTGGTTGGCCATGGTCAGGTAGTCCTCGACGGTGAGGTCGAAGCGGCCGTCTCTGGCCCAACCGATGTCGAGTGCCTGGCCTTCGATGGTGCGGGTGGTCATCTCGACAAGCTCGTGGAGCACCTTGAGCTTGGTCGAGTCGTCCAGACCGGGATCGTCGACCACGGCGCCGGTGACCAGAGACAGAGCGAGATCGCCCGCATTGATCGCGAGCCCTTCCCCCTCGGCGATGTGCATGCACGGCTCTCCTCGGCGAGTGAGCGAGGAATCCTCGATGTCGTCGTGGATGAGGGCTGCGGTGTGGAAGTGCTCGACACTGGCGGCGGCGTTGCGCGCGATGTCAGGGTCGCCCCCCACCGCCTCGCACGCCAGCAGACAGATGAGCGGACGGTGGCGCTTACCTGCGTTGTTGCTGTATGCGGCCAGCGGTCCGTACAGATAGCGTTGCATGTCCGGGTGGGCGCCGTCGATGAAGAACGTCGCGAGAAACGCGTCGAACTTCTTGGAATTGCGCTTGAGGTAGAGCTCGAAACCGGTCAACAGGCCTCCCGGGAGGTGAGGTACGCGCGTAATGGTAGCAGAGCGCGACGCTGGAATGTGCGACAAAGCGCCATCCACACCGGCTCGCACACGCTATGAGCGAGAGTCGGGCCGATAGCCCCTCTCGAGGTAGATATCGTCAGCACCGAATCTCCGACGGTACGTGAGCATGACCGCAAGCGTGCTGCCGGTGATATCCGCCGTGGCGACCATCACCATGACCACGATCTGGTAGGGCGCGGCAGCCATAGGGTCGGCTCCTGCAAGGAGCTGCCCTGCCATCATCCCGGGGATGAACACGATGCCCGCAGCGGAGAGCGTGTTGATGCCGGGAATCATCGCCGCACGCATCGCGCGGCGGATGCTGGGTGCCGCCGCCTCCCAGGGCGTCGCGCCCAACGCTGTCAGAGCGAGTATCTCGCCCGAGCGGGCGTCCATGTCCGAGAAGGTCCGCTCGAGCGCGAGCGCGATCCCGTTCATCGAGTTGCCCAGCACCATGCCCGCGATGGGGATCACGTAGCGCGGCAGATACCAGGGCTCGACCCGAACGATCAGCCCGGTCACCACGAAGGTGATGAACGTTCCCACCAACAACATGGCGAGAAACGAGATCCCCGTGGTACCGGCGGGCGCGTCAGGAGCACGCCGGGCGATGGTGAGCGCCGCCACCCCGGTCATGATGACCAGGACGCCGAGAACCGCCCATGGGCTGTCCAGACCGAAGATCCAGCCCAGCACGAGGCCGAGCAACAACAGCTGAGCGTAGGTGCGGGCGGTGGCGATGGCCAGTTGCTTGGCGACGCCCAGCTTGAGGGCGACAGACAGAGCGCCGGTGAGCACCATGAGCCCGGTGGCCAGAGCGAGTTGCCACCACCCGATGACTATGACGCCGCCAGCGCCGCTCACGACGTGGTCTCCGTGAGTTGCCCGCCGCACATCGAGAACCGGCGTGAGGCAAGCGCGTCTGTCCTCTGATGGCGTACCCGGATCACCGCACCGCCCGCTGATGCGAACTGCGAGGTGGCCTGGGTGACTTGAGCGGCACTCGCGTCATCGAGGTTGGCATCCGGCTCGTCGAGCATAAGCACGGACGGATTGGTCATCAGTATGCGAAGCAGCGCGATTCTCGCCTGCTGCCCCACCGAAAGCCTGTCCGTGTCGCGCTCCAGCGAGACATCCGAGAGGTGGAGCCCGTCGAGCGCCGCCCTCAATACGGCGTCCTCCGGCGCGCTCTGCTGTGCGCGCACCTTCAGTGTCCACGGGAGCAGCAGGTTCTCGCGCACGGTGCCCGCGACCATCGTGGGCTTCTGGGGCAGGAGCGCCACGGCAGCGCGCCACGCCTGCGGGGTGAGGTCGTGCGCAGAGACGCCGCGAAGCGACAGCGTGCCCACAGCCCCCGGAAGCAGCCGCGCGAGCGCACGCAGCAGCGTCGTCTTGCCGCAGCCGCTCGATCCGGTGATGTCGACGATCTCGCCGGCATCTACCTCGAGCGAGACGCCATCGAGTACGCGAAAGTCACCGGCGTCACCCGCGACTATCGCGGAGACGCCCGTCGCACAGAGCACGGGTACGTTGGGGTTCTCAGTCACACGTCCATGCTACCTGAGCCAGGGCGAGCGCGCCGAAGAGCGACTACCTGACCGTCATGTACTGCCAGCCAGAGTAGGTGGCAGCGTGGCCCGCATCATCGTGGAACGCACGAACGCGCCATCTGCCCTTGTACGGAATCTTGTACTTGGCATGGACCCGAGAGTAGTACGAGTAGTTGTAGGCATACGCATAGACGGTCTTGTACGCCCGCCACTTGCCCTTGTAGTAGCGCTGATAGTACATCTTCACCGCACGCGAACCTGCAGTATGTCGCGGGTTCAGGGAGCTGTACCAGTAGTAGTACCTGCCGTGATAGATGGTGGATCTCGACGCCCACGGCCTAGAGCTCAAGTAGACGCGGGGAACGAAGTTGATCGCAGTCGTGGGCGTGGCCGCCTTGAATCCGAGGGCGCCCGGGAAACTCGCCCGGTAGTACGTCTTGATGTTCGGCTTCACCGAGAAGGAGAAGTAGCCGCTCGAAGAAGTCAGCGAGGTGACGCCGGTATCCTTGAACGTCACACCATTGCTGGACGACTCAAGGACGACCTTCTGGTTCTGCAGCCCACCACCGTCTGCGTTCAGGTAGCCGGACAACGTCCCGGTGCCACGGAACGCAAGATAGGCCGACCTCGACGATGAGGACAGTGTCGTGCTCTGGCGAGAGTCCCCAGAGACAACCGAGACGGTCTTGGTGAGCCCCAGGCCATCAGTCGCCCGCACGGTCACCGTCACGACGCCGCCGCTGTCGGCCTCCACGTCCGAAGAGAGACCCAACGACCAGTTCGCGAGGTTGTTGATGGACTCGACCGGGAGCCACGTCTCAGAGCTGGTCCAGGCGCTGCCGGTCCAGTAGTAGCCGTCAGGGCGCACGACTTTGACGTCGACGCTGGAGAGTCCGACACCCACGTCGGCAGCCACGCCAGCGATCGTCACCCCGGAATCGAGCGCGAACCCTGCGTCGGGCGATGCGAGGGAGACGGTGGGAGCTGTCAGGCCCGCGCAGACCGCGGTCCAGCTCGCACCGGCGTTGGTCGTGCGATAGATCGTTTCATCGTCGCCTACAACGATCCACGTCGTGGGCGTGAGGATGTCTATGCCGCGAAGAGGCGCGCCGCCTGGCAAAACGGTGTAAGCCCAGCTGCTGGCATTGCCTGCGGTCGTACTCTTGGCGATAACGCCGGCGTCACCAACGGCCACGACGGTCTTGTCGTCCACGGCGGCGATGGCGTTCGCGTACATGGTGGGCACACCCGTCGCACGCTGGAAGGCGATCTGGCTCCACGTGGTGCCACCGTTGGTGGTACGCACGAAGGCTCGGTTGCCGCCCGCCGCAAACGCGGTGGTCGGACTCGCAGCCGCGACACAGGTCAAGGGGAATCCGATGTCTGCAGGGGCCGTCTGCGCGGTCCAGTTCGTCGCTCCGCCATCGGTGGTCTTGAGAATCAGCCATCTATCGATCGTGGTCGTTGAGCCGTCGCCACCGGTGGACGTGTACTCACTGCCGACGGCCCACGCCAACGCCCCGGAGGCAGTCGTGTCGACCGACTCTATGATCGCGCTCGTGGACCCGTAGGGATCGTCCTCGGTCGCGCCCGGATAGAGCGGGCCCTCGTACTGGGTGGTCCAGGAGTCACCATCGTCGACCGATGATGCGATGCGGCCCGGATATCCCCCCTTGGGAATGTCGTCCGCGCGGCCGACGACCACCACGCGTCCTCCCGAGAGCTCATCGACATCGTTCCACATGACACTGCTGGAAGCGGGCAGCACGGTGTTGCTGGAGCCCCAGATTCCGCTCACGTCGACGGTCGAGTAGGCACGATTGCTGAAGTCACTGACAGCCCATGCTCCGGTCGACGTGGCATGGATGCCTTGGAACCACGCGTTGGGAAGAGCTGAGGCCTTCCAAGTCAGTCCGCCGTCCTGGGAAAAGGACAGAAGGCCAGCGTGGGTCCCCCCACTCAAGGAGTACCCGCCGGTCAGATAGCCCATCGTTGGACTCGTGAACGAGACGGCCTCGATACGCTTGTTGGACAGCGCGCTCGCTGACACGGCCGGAATCAAGAGAAGAGCTGCAATCGTCGCCACAGCGAGATGCTTTAGCCTCATGCTGGCCACCTAACCCCTAGTGATCTGAAGGCCCGTCGGGCCCTGGGCCACGACCAGTTCCGGAGTCGCGACACCTTCGATACTAACACCGCGTCATCATGCGCCGCGGATACGTTACTCTCTCGGTATGCCTGCAACCTTCGTGCCGTCGCCTCGGGCCCTCAGCCCTGCCAGCGGTCGCGATGGACGTACTGGGGCTCGTAGCGCTCCGAGGGAGGCTTGGTCTCGAGCGGGTGGCCCAGGGCGATCATGGACATCGGCTCGATGCCCTCCGGTATCCCGCAAGCGGCGCGCACGTTATCCGCGCGTTCCACGACGGGATGGACGCCGATCCACACCGCACCCAGCCCGATTGCATGTGCCGCGACCAGCAGGTTCTCGATGGCCGCCGAGCAGTCCTGCACCCAGTAGCCGGGGTGCTTCTCGGCGCGCGTGTCTCCGCAGATCACTAGGGCGACCGGTGCCCGCGAGATCATGCCCGAGTAGGGCGTGGCCTGCGACAGCGTCTCCCGCTGTGCTTCATCGGTCACCACAATGAAGCGCCACGACTGCTGATTGCCGGCACTGGGGGCGGCCATGGCCGCACGTAGGACGGTCTCAAGCTGGTCTTCGGTTACCGGCTGATCGGAGTAGTTACGGATCGAACGACGGGACATGAGGGCTTCGAGGGCATCCATGGGTGTTCCTTTCAGGTTCGCGGCACATCGGAGGTCTTCTGCCCGAGCGCCTTCACTCGCTTGCCGTCGCGACGGATGACCGGCGACGTTCCAAAGAGCAGGTCGTTCTCGAACGATATGCGCTCGAGCATGTCAAGCTCATGCACCAATTGGTCGACATTCTCGCGCACCTGAGGAGAGTCCATTGTCAGGTCGTGCAAGTCTATACCGTCAAGCTGCCCCTTGGTGCGGGCGTGGGAGTACGCCTTCCACAACGCACCACGGATCCGAGCTCGCGTCGACGGGGCCTGCAGAGCATCGAGCATCTCTTGGCGCAGCACTTCGAGCTCTTCAGTCGCAGCGCCCCTGGGAAGTGCGGCAAGCCGTCTTCCCATCCCATCGGCGAACGGACGATTCGTCTCCTGCACCACGAACTTCACCGGGTGCCACGCATCGTAGAGATCGCGGCTGCGCTGGAGCGGCTGGCGCTTGAGCCACAGCCAAGCATGGAGCCTGCGACGCCAGTCCCACCACAGCAGCGCGTTGGCAAGTCCCTCATCCGGGATGAGGAACCACCCGCGATCGAGCAGCATCGCGCCGAACACGCCAGATCCGGCAGCGGACTCGGTGCGCTTCTTGCCCACGCGCGCCTTGTACAGTCCGCAGCTGGGCGATGACTCCTTGGCGACGAACGCCTGGACCCCGGCCCGCTCGAGCGATTCGATCGCCGCTCGACAGCCCGCGATGACCGGCTCGGTCAGATCGTTTCCGCGCCGGTCGAGCACCTTCGCACGTCCGGCGAGGACCTCTTGGCCGGTTCCCGTCAGGTGCACGGGCACCCGAGGCACGCCCAGACCCGCGAGGCACTCGGGGCACACCGGTGTCCAGACGAAGTCCGCCTTCTCGCGGCCCAGGAGTCCCAATGCGTCCGATCCGCGTCCGTTGTAGCGCACAGGGCAGTCGTACACGCACGCACTGATGCCGATGGCGACCTTCTCGGTGATGATCTTGGCCACGGTTCTCCTTGTCATTGGTGTCCGGAGGGTACTTACCCTTACGAGGATGCGCGAGGCTTCGCAGTCAGCGAGAATAGGGATGCACTCAGGGTTCGGAGGAGCCGATGACCGTATCGATCTGCTGGTTTCGCCGTAACCTGCGACTTGCCGACAACGCCGCGCTTTCCGCTGCGCTCTCGGGTTCAACGGTGGTCGTCCCCGTGTTCATCCACAGAGACGCCGAGAGGCCCCACGACCCAGGCGCCACCTCACTGGCATGGCTGTACCATTCGCTTGCCTCGCTCGACGCGAGTCTGCGTGAGCGCGGCTCGGGCCTGACGACTCGAGCCGGAACGCCCGCAGCCGAGCTGGCGCGGATTGCGCAGGAGTGTGGCGCGTCACGCGTACACTGCCAGCGCGATTGGACACCCTCCGGGATCGCCGAGGAAACCGCCGTACGCGATGTGCTCGCCTCGGTGGGGGTCAGACTCGTGGTCTCCGAAGGACAACTCCTGGTCACACCCGATGCGGTTGCGACGCGCGCTGGCGGACCGTTCAGAGTCTTCACCCCCTACTTCAAGGCATTCAACAGCATCTGGGAGCCACCTGCCCTGCTTCCCGCACCTGTGTCGCTTCCCCGTCCGACCAGGATGCCCGTCAGCAGCGGTCCGGTCTCACCGCGCCCGGGTACTCCGGACATCGCGCGCTGGTGGACGGTCGGAGAAGATGCAGCCGCATCGAGGGTGGGGCGGTTCGTGTCCGGAGCACTGCACGCGTATGCCAGCGACCGGGACCGGATGGACCTTCACGGCACAAGCGAGCTGTCGGCCTCACTCGCGTGGGGGGAGATCTCCCCGTCACAGGTCATGGCAGCCTCCCTTGGCGCGGGAGACGTCGCTCAGCCGTTCGTACGCCAACTGGCGTGGCGTGAGTTCTCGCATCACGTGCTGCATTACTTCCCCCACACTCTGGATGCGCCGCTGAGAGAGCGGTTCTCGGCATTCCCGTGGTGCCACGATGATGCCGGAGTGAGCGCATGGCAGTCGGGGATGACGGGATACCCGCTGGTCGACGCGGGAATGCGGCAGCTGCTTACGACCGGGTGGATGCACAACCGGGTGAGGCTGGTGTGCGGCTCGTTTCTCACAAAACATCTGCTGCAGCCCTGGCAGACCGGCGCGGCCTTCTTCGAGGCGCGCCTGGCCGACTACGATCCAGCGGCCAACACGTTCAACTGGCAGTGGGTCGCGGGGTGTGGTGCGGACGCCGCGCCCTACTTTCGAGTGTTCAACCCGGTTGTGCAGGGTGCGCGATTCGACCCGGATGGCGCCTATGTGCGCAGCTGGGTCCCGGAACTTGCTGGCCTCGACGCGCGGTGGATTCACCGGCCGTGGCAGGCTCCGGCACGTGAGCTGGCCTCCGCCGGCGTTGAACTGGGCAAGACCTATCCTTCGCCGATCATCGACCATGCAGAAGCCCGTGAACGGGCGCTCGCGGCCTTCGCGTCAATCAAGCAGCGGTGAGCGGGTTCGCTGGCGGAGTACCTACTTGCCGGAGGCTGCAATCACGTAGTCGATCTGCGTAAGGCCGCCCTCGGCCTCGGTCAGTGTGATGATGCCCTCTTCCGAGTCACGGGCGATCGAGAGGACCGCCGTGCGGGCGCCTTCGGTACCGGACTCCTCGCGAGCCACGCTCCATCCAGCGTCCTCAAAGCCCACCACGATGCCGTTCAAGACATCGGTGTAGGTGTCGGTGGTCTGCAACGAGAGGCTGTAGGCATCTTCGGTCTGATCGGACTCGAGCACCGTGGCGCCGGGCCACAGCGGCAACCCCTCCGGCGTCGATTTATCGAGCTTCCCGTCCACAGCCGCGCCGGCAGCCGCGCGGGTCGCCTCCTGCGTGACTATGGTTGGAGGCGGCGTGAAACGTGCCTCGAGACGCTTGCACCCTGTCGCGGAGAGCAGCGCCAGGGCGACAACGGTGAGTGCGAGCAGGCGGCGGTTCATCTACGGTCTCCTCGGTGAACTCCAAACGCCCCGACGATGCGAGGCGTTTGAGAATACATGTGGCGGAAGCGTGTGCGAATCGAACACACCCAGGAGGCTCTTCACCCCCCACGACGGTTTTGAAGACCGCGGAGCCCACCAGGACCCATCCGCCTCCAAGGGGAGATTGTGGTGAGAGGTGTGGACCGTGTCAACCGCTCCCAGCAGCCAAGACGTCTGTAACCGCTGCAGGAACGTCACATTATGAGAAATGTCTCATGGTGGTCTCATCAACGGCTCATCGGAGGGTCCTACCATTCAGGGCATGTATTCGCCGTAATCCGGAGGCAAGCATGGCCCGACTAGTCACATGGTCCCGTTCTCACCAGATCGCAGC
Source organism: Actinobacteria bacterium HGW-Actinobacteria-7 (assembly GCA_002841275.1). Classification (GTDB taxonomy): domain Bacteria; phylum Actinomycetota; class Coriobacteriia; order Anaerosomatales; family PHET01; genus PHET01. Next base: position 32,695 of record PHET01000029.1, read on the forward strand.
GGTGGGCGTCGCACTGGCCGTACTCGTGGTCATCGCGTTCGCTGCCGTGGGAACAGCGCTGGCTACCGACCAGCCGACCTTCTGTAATGCCGCATGCCATGAGATGCAACCGTTCCATGAAGCGTGGAGCAAAGGCCCGCACGCCGAGATCGGTTGTATCAACTGTCACGTCGAGGCGGGTATCCCCTCAAGGATGGCCCACAAGGTCGTCGCACTGGGAGAGCTCTGGACGCACGTCTCGGGCGATCCCAAGTTCCCTCTGACAACCGTCACCCCGGTTCCTGACGAACGTTGCATCAGCTGCCACGAGAACGTGAAGAGCAAGAGCCCCGGATTCGATCACGCTGCTCACGCGAAGCGTGGAGCATGTCAAAGCTGCCACGCAACTGCTGGTCACGACGTCCCCCGCTCGGCGCTCGAGAGTGCGGGCATCCTGAACGCCACCCAGAGGCAGTCCTTGGTGAGTACCGCCGTTGCCGCAGTCGACCAGGGCAAGGCCAACGTACCCGGCCACATCACCATCAGCTGCACCCGTTGTCACGATCTCGCCAAGACGGGCTGTCCGGCGTGCCACACGCCACGCCACGAGCAGTCCGGTCCCGCGACAAAGACCGCTGATTGTCAGACCTGTCACGCAGCAGGCGAGAAGTTCGTCTTCGCACACCCGGCAGATCGTACCGACTGTGCGTCATGCCACCAGGCGCCCCTCACGAAACACGACTACAAGAACGAGTGCACAACGTGTCACACGAAGCCGGGTGTCGCCTGGACCTTCGCACACCCCAAGCGCACGGCCACCTGCACGACATGCCATACGCCCCCTGCCAAGCACCGCACGGGAGTATGTACCACCTGCCACAAGAAGACCGGCGTCTCGTGGGCGTTCTCGCACCCGACCAGCAGGTCATGTTCGAGCTGTCACAATCGTCCCTCGAGCCACCGTTCCGGCTCGTGCACTTCGTGTCACCGCCGGGCTGGCGTGTCCTGGGCGTTCTCTCACCCCAGCTCGTCCTCTTCGTGCAGCAACTGCCATACACGCCCCAGCGGTCACCGGTCCGGCTCGTGCGCGTCGTGTCACCGCACCGGCGTATCTTGGGCATTTCGCCACACCAGCTCGACGTCGTGCTACTCGTGTCACAAGCCGCCGTCCGGGCACTACGGAACGAGGTGCGTCTCGTGCCACTCGCCGAGCCGCAAGTGGTCCAACGCCCATTTCACTCACGCGCGCATTCCGGGTGGCGAGCACACCAATCGTAGCTTCGCTTGCACGAACTGCCACCCCAGGGGATACAGTACTCACACATGTGCGAAGTGCCATGGAAACGCCAGCGGACCATCGGGCGACTGAGTAGGAACCTGGAATGCAGCGATTCGACAGTCAACGAGCGCTTGTGGCGGTGATAACCGTCGTGCTCCTCATGACCGGCACCGCGCTCGCAGTGGCCTCCGGGGCCGCCAACGAGCCGGTGCTGTCCTCTGCCGCCGCGATCACGACCGACCGCAGCGTGCGGGCCGCATCGACGGTGGCTACGGCGACTCGCTCCGTCCACGCATCAACGACCGCACCGCGACCGTTGACTGAGCCCGCGAGTAAGACCGAGAGACCTGTCGTCGTTGCAGGCCGCAAGTCCTCGACACCTCGCAAGACCGTCGCCCCGTCAGCTCCCAAGACGACCAAGACGACCACGAGCGGCGACGGCGATCACGAGACCGTGACTCCCGATGTCCGCGACGAGGACGACTACGAGGTGAAGCGCGAGGGCGCGAGCGAGTCCCCCTAGGACACCGTCCACGTGCAAGTCTGTGCCTGTTTGGGGGAACATACACGGTACACCGGAGCTGGATCCGGTCCACTGATTTCGAATCCGGTGAAAGAGGACGTGTGAACATCCTTCTTGTTGAAGACGAAGACAAGATCGCTTCGTTCATGACCAAGGGCCTGGCAGCCGAGGGACATCAAGTGGAGCGTGTCTCAACGGTTGCAGACGCACTGGCCACATCTGCGAGTTTCGATTTCGACGTCATCCTGCTGGACCTGATGTTGCCCGACGCCCACGGCCGAGACGCGCTCAAGGCGATTCGGACGACCAAGCCTGAGGTCCCCGTGATCGTGGTCTCTGCATTGGGTCAAATCGAAGACAAGGTGGAACTCCTCGATCTGGGGGCGACAGACTACTTGGTCAAGCCGTTCGCCTTCGCGGAACTGGCCGCCCGCGTGCGCGCGGCCGGACGCCAGATTCAAGCGTCGAGTCGTGTCCTGTGCTCCGCCGGCATCTCGCTGGACACCAAGACACGCGTGGTTCGCCGGGGCGATGGACCTGGAATCGATCTGCCCAGCCGCGAGTATCAGCTGCTTGAGTACTTGATGCGCCACGCCGGACAGGTCCTCTCGCGTCAGCAACTCCTCGATGCGGTGTGGGGAATCGGTTTCGACACCGACAGCAACGTGGTCGATGTGTACGTCAGCTATCTTCGGCGGAAGCTCGACGACCCCCGCGAGTCCCCGGTGATCGAGACCGTTCGCGGAGCGGGCTACCGTGTCCGCGCCTGATCTGAGGCTCTCCGCCAGCTCCAGAGTGCTGCTCGCGATGACCCTCGTTCTGGCAGTTGCCATGGCCTTGCTTGTCACCGTCGCATACACCGTGACCGACCAGACTCTGGCGAGCTCGATCGACCGCACGCTGCTGCGGGAGACTGAGGCGTATTCGGCAGCGATGACCAGCGCACCTAGCGGAGAGCCTCTCGATACGGCGACTCGGACCTACCTGAAGGGGCGCACCGGAGGCTCCACCGGGGTGGTGCCCCTGCTCGTGGTGCGCTCGAACGGACGGATCCTTTCCAACAGCAACCTTCGTATCGAAAACGCCGTCAGCGCGACGATGTGGGGCGCATCCACCCCGCGATTCGCCACTGTCCAGTTCGCCGGCAAGATGTACCGCGTGCTCACGGTCCCCGTGATCGCGCGGGGAATCCGATCGGGCACCTTCTTGGCCGCGCTTGCGCTGCAGCCGACAGAGCAAACCGCCACGCGCATCGCGCTCATACTCACTGCGGCCGGTTTCATCGCTCTGGCGGTGGGACTTATGCTTTCGTACCTGGCGACCAAGCGCGCGCTGGCCCCCCTTCGGGAGATGGCTTCCTCAGCAGCCCAGATCACTGACGCCCACCTCGACCAGCGGCTCGCGTACGGCGGCCCTGCCGACGAGCTCGGCTCGCTCGCCGAGTCGATCAACCAGATGCTGGACCGTCTGGAGGCAGCGTTCAGCGAGCAGCGGCGCTTCATCGCCGACGCGAGTCACGAATTACGCACACCCGTTGCGGTGATTCGCGGCAACGTCGAACTCCTGCTCGCCGGGACAACCACCGGCGACGACGCCGACGAGAGCCTTGGGATGATCGAGTCGGAGTCGATTCGCATGTCTCGGCTCCTTGACGAGCTGTTGGCGCTCGCGCGGCTCGAGGCCGGAGGGCAGGTCCGCATGCAGCCACTGCGCGTGGATGTCCTGCTGGAGGAGGTCACGGCCCGCACCAAGATGCTCGGAGACCGTCTGGTACATCTCGAGAGCGGCTGCGAGCTGTGGATCCACGCAGACCCCGATCTTCTCGACGGTGCGCTCATGAACTTGGCACGAAACGCCGTCGCGCACACCCAAGACGGCGGGCGGATCAATTTCGAATGCCTCCGTTCCGGCGACGTCGTCGAACTGGCGATCACCGATGACGGACCCGGGATTCCGTCCGACGATGTCGAGAGGGTGTTCGACCGCTTCTACCGCGCCCACGGCCGGCCGCGCAGCGACGGCACCACCGGCGCCGGGCTGGGTCTGGCGATCACCAAGCAGCTGATCGAGCTGCACGAGGGGACGATCCGCGTGGAGAACGCACAACCGCATGGAGCGCGATTCGTCGTCCGGCTGCCCGCCATGGAAGAGCCCGCCTAGCGCCTCAGAGTGCGCAGGTTCTCTTCGCGCTTGGTCACGCCATGTGTGTCGAAGTATTCGAGCACCGGAATGGCGTACTTGCGGCTCACATCGAGCACTGCGCGCAGCTCTGACGCCGGAGCGCCTTCAGGGTGTGCTTCCAGATAGGCGACCAGCCGGGCCTTCGCGCCCGCCATCGCCTCCGCCGAGAAGTGCAGCTCACTCGAGACCCGGACGATCGCGCCTGCCGTGGCAAGCCGCCCCAGTATCTTCCGAGCAAGGCCCGCATCGACTCCCGCGGCGGCGGCTAGCTCCGATACCGTGCCCGGCGCCAGACCCTGCTGCACGAGCAGCGGCAGCAGCTTCTCCTCTGCCTCTGACTCCGCAGCCAACGCCGAGACCGCCGCCTTGGGATGACGCACCTGTCCCTTTTCGACCACCGCGACCTGGCGCCCTACCGCTGCCTCAAGAATCGCGTCGAATGCCTTGGGCGACAACCGCCGGTCGATCCGATCGCGAAGCGCGCTTGTGGCGATACCGGTCGCGGTGGGATCGGCCGCATGGAACGCCAGCAACGCTCTGTCAATCTCGAGAAGCAGCCCATCAAGCGCCTCGGCCGTGATGAACGCCGTCTCGGTGCCTATCTTCAACCGTTCGAGCTTCGCCTTGTTGAGTTCGTCGGCGACCTGCGCACGCG
>PHET01000030.1 GCA_002841275.1 Actinobacteria bacterium HGW-Actinobacteria-7
TAGAACGTCCACACGGAGGCATTGGCGGCCACCCACCGATCTCGCGGGTCAACTGACAACAACGTCCGTGGGAACTACAGCTAGCTCCCGCTCACGGCGATAGACACGCACCATCTCGCGAAACAACTCGCTCTTCGTGCGGCCCTCCAGGTGCGCCATCCGCTCAACCTCGGCCGCAAGTTCGGGTGGCACCGAGAAGCCGATGGTCGTCGCAGTGCGTGCCATGGAAATCACCTCGTTTACAACTGTTGTAAACCACGGTCACAGAATACCGCCGTGGCACTAGCAGCGCAAACAGCTCATCGAGTCCCTGCGCGATAAGACCGGGAACTGGCTCAGGTCCGGTAAACCGCGATCAGCAGTAGCCGCTTCTCGCCACGCCCCTAGAACTCCAGCCCCTCCACCCGCTCGAACAGCACCCCTGTCCGCGTCAGGAAGCTGCGCGGGTCGAAGCACTCCTCGAGCTGCGCGAAGTCGAGCGGGAACTCGCCGTGCGCCGATGCCGACGACTCGAGGTAGTCCCTGAAGCCCGGCCCCGGTACCGCCTGCTGGATGTCGTCCCACACCTTCATCGCGGCGCCCTGCACGATTGCGTAGGCGTCCTCGCGCAACATACCGGTGTCGACCAGTGCAAGCAGCACGCGGCTCGAGTAGATGAGTCCCCGCGTCGACTCCAGGTTCGCCATCATCCGCTCCGGGTAGAGCACCAGCCCGTCGAGGATCCACTCGAGCTTGCCCAGGATGTAGTCGAGCCCGATGGTCGCGTCGGCGAGCACCACGCGCTCGGCCGAGCTGTGGCTGATGTCGCGCTCGTGCCACAGCGCCACGTTGTCGAAGCCCACCTGCGCGTTGGCCTTGATGACGCGCGCGAGGCCGCAGACGCGCTCGGCCGTGATCGGGTTGCGCTTGTGGGGCATTGCCGAGGAACCCTTCTGGCCAGCCGCGAACGGCTCTTCGGCCTCGAGGGTGTCGGACTTCTGAAGCGCGCGGACCTCGGTGGCGATCTCCTCGGCGGTTGCGGCGACGGTCGCGAGCACGGCGAGGAACTGCGCGTGGCGGTCACGCGGGATGACCTGCGTGGACATCGGTTCCGGCGTGAGGCCGAGTCGCTCGCACACGTAGTTCTCGACGAACGGGTCGATGTTGGAGTAGCTGCCCACGGCGCCGCTGATTGCGCCCATGGCGACGTTGTCGCGCGTGCGCTCGAGGCGCTCCAGCGCGCGCTTCCACGCGAACGCCCAGCGGCCGAACTTCATGCCCATGGTCATGGGCTCGGCATGGATGCCGTGCGTGCGGCCCACGCACAGGGTGTCGCGCTCCTCAAGTGCTCGGCGCTTGCAGATCTCGCCCAGCCGGCGAACGTCGGCGATGAGGATGTCGGCGGCCTGCGTCATCTGGTAGCACAGCGCCGTGTCGCCCAAGTCCGAGGAGGTCATGCCGTAGTGCACCCAGCGGCTGGGCTTAGGGTCGTCCTCGGCCAGGCCCGCGTCGATGTGCTCGGCCATGTTGGTGAGGAACGCGATGACGTCGTGGTTGGTGACGCGCTCGATCTCGTCGATGCGCTCGACCTCGAAGGCGGCGGTCGCTCGGATGTGCGCGGCCTCCTCGGCCGTGATCCCGGCCTCGCCCAGCTCGGCCTGCGCCTCGCACGCGAGCACCTCGATCTCCTTCCAGATCTCGAACTTGTTCTCGAGATCCCAGATGTGGGCCATTTCGGGGCGAGAGTAGCGAGGAATCATGTTTCAGCGCTCCTGTTCAATATCATCACGTCGGCCGTTGGTGATAGTGTTAATCCATCATGACGGTGTTCTTTCCCACTGGGCGTCGCGCCCTGCCCTTAGCAGTCGTATCTCGCCAGATTGCCTGAGCTGCCGGAGCGCCCGGTCGATCGTCGGGCGACTCACACCCGGACACGAGCGCGTGACATCGGCAAACTGGAACTGGATCGGCAGGTGCCGGATACAGTCGACGACGAGCTCGCGCTTCGCGCCCTTGGGAGATTGTACGGCACCGACCCGCGCCTCAAACTCACGGTACGCGACCAACAGCACGCCAAGGAAATATTCGAGCCAAGGCAGCAGGTCGTGCTGCGCCTCGTGCCAACCCTTCGAGGACAGGGCGAGCGCCTCGTAGTAGCTCTCGCGAGAATCTTCGACAATACGCTCGAGGCTGATGTAGCGCCCGACCTCCAAGCCAGCTTGGTAGGTCAGCACCAGCGTGAGCAGCCGAGACATACGCCCATTCCCGTCCAAAAAGGGGTGCACACACAAGAAGTCGAGTGCGTACGCCGCCGAGAGAACAAGCGGGTCAATCCGGCCGCCCTCCCACAGCTCCCGCAAGCTGACGTGCAAATCGATCATGGCATCATCAACGAGATGAGCGTGAACCGGCGTGAACCGAACGCGCTTCTCGCCCTCGGGCGTCCATTCGACGATGTCGTTGTCGGCGGGCTTCCAGGCGCCACCGGGACTGGCCATGAACGAATTCATCGATCGGTTCAGTTGCAGTACCACGCCGTTGGTCAACGGCCAGATGTGTCCAGCGTTCGCGTGAACGAAGGAAAGCGCGTCGCGATACCCAGCAATCTCCTGCTCGGAACGGTCGACCGGTGTCGTCTTCTGCGCCACGAGCGCCACGAGCCGTTGGGGCGCAGCAGTCACACCCTCGATCCGGTTCGACGATTCGACGCTTTGGATGACGGCGACCTCGCGAAGGACCTCCAGCGCCTGCGGGAACTGGACGCCGAACAACTCCTGCCGTCCTCGATGCACGCCCAGTTCCGAGATGGAGCGCACAGCATCAGGTGGCAGCGCAAGCCGATCAAGGTATCCCGGCGTGAACGATCCTCGCATAGTACTCCCCTCTCGTTCTCCAGAAGTAACTATATCACGAAGTACTTTCGTGATGGTGTTAATCCATCATGATGGATTGGGTGACCGACGGTTCTGGCGCAGGTGCGCGAAACAGGACTCTATCGTGCCACGCCGCTCCGTCATCAGCGCCCATCGGGCGTCGAGCAAGTGGCTGGGCGAGTCAGCACTACTTGATCACGTTGAGCCGTCTGCCGACCAGCGTGAACGCGTCGATCGCGAGATCGAGCTGATCACGGGTGTGTGCGGCAGACACCTGCACTCTGATGCGAGCGGCGCCCTTGGGCACAACCGGGTGGCTGAACCCGATGACGTAGATTCCTTCGTCGAGCAGCTCGTCGGCCATGCGGTGGGCGAGCGCCTCGTCGTAGAGCATCACCGGCACGATGGGGTGACTGCCCGGACGGATGTCGAAACCCAGCGCTGTCATGTGCTCCCGAAAGTACAGAGAGCTCTCCTCGAGCCGGTCACGCAGCGCGGTTGTCTCGGCGAGCAGGCCTAGGACGGCGACTGTGGATGCCGCGACCACCGGGGCCACCGTGTTTGAGAACAGGTAGGGGCGGCTCTTCTGCCGCATCCACTCGACGATCTCGCGACGGCCGCTCAAACACCCGCCCGAGGCGCCGCCCAGCGCCTTGCCAAAGGTCGTCGTGATCACGTCGACGCGACCCTGCACGCCGCAGAGTTCGGGCGTTCCTCGGCCGGTCGCGCCCACGAACCCGGTGGCATGCGAGTCATCGACCATGACGAGAGCACCGTACTCATCGGCCAGGTCGCATATCTCGCCCAGTCTGGCGATGTCGCCGTCCATGGAGAAGACCCCGTCGGTTGCGATCACGCGGTACCGTGCGTCTTTCGCCTCCTCCAGCTTGGCGCGAAGGTCGTCCATGTCCGAGTGTGCGTAGATGAAGCGTTGCGCCTTTGTCAGGCGCACACCGTCGATAACCGAGGCGTGGTTGAGCGAGTCGGCGACAATCGCGTCTTCTCGGCCAAGAAGCGGCTCGAAGAATCCTGCGTTGGCATCGAAGCACGACGAGTACAGAATCGTGTCCTCGGTACCCAGGAACTCGCTCAGGGCGGCCTCCAGCTCCTTGTGCACGGAGAACGTCCCGCAGATGAACCTTACCGAGGACGTGCCAAAACCCCAGCGGTCGAGCGCGGCGTGTGCGGCCGCGATCACGCGACTGTCGCCGGCCAGGCCAAGGTAGTTGTTGGCGCAAAAGTTGATGACCTCGAGCGGCTGACCACTGCCAGAGGCGACGTGAATCGTGGCGCCCTGTGGCGAGGTGATGACGCGCTCGGCCTTGTACAGACTCTGGGCGTGCAGCGCTTCAATCTCAGCACTCAGCGCGTCTTTCATGCCTTCGAACATCAGGTGCCTCCAAGGGTTGGTGCTAGGCGGGATCGTGTGCGGGCGGAATCATGTCGAGGACGACCTTGCCGCTTTGGCCGGTCGACATCGCGGCGAATCCGGTCTCGTACTCCTCGAACGGGAGCTCGTGTGTGATGACCGGCGCGATATCCAGGCCGCTCTGCAGCATCGTCTGCATCTTGTACCAGGTCTCCCAGATCTCGCGTCCGTAGATTCCCTTGATCGTCAGGCCACGGAACACGACTTCGTCCCAGTCGATGCTGACCGGGCCCGGCGCGATGCCCAGAAGGGCGATCCGCCCGCCGTTGTGCATGCTTGCCAGCATCGTCTCAAACGCAGCGCCGTTGCCGCTCATCTCCAAGCCGATATCAAAGCCGATCATCTCAAGGTCCTTCATCGCGTCGGCGATGGTGGCGTTGCGCACGTTGACGGTCCGCGTCGCGCCCATCCGCAAGGCGAGTTCCAAACGATAATCGTTGACGTCGGTGATCACGACATTTCGCGCGCCTACGTGCTTTGCGATGGCCACCGACATGATGCCGATAGGCCCGGCTCCCGTGATGAGCACGTCCTCACCCACGAGGTCGAACGAGAGTGTCGCGTGGGTAGCGTTGCCAAAAGGGTCGAAGATCGCGGCGACGCGTGACGGGATACAGTCGGCGACGTGCCAGGCATTGGTCGCGGGAAGTGACAGGTACTCGGCGAAGCAGCCGTCGCGGTTCACGCCCACGCCGATCGCGTCGGTGCACAGATGGCGGCGTCCGGCTCGGCAGCTCCGGCACACGCCGCACACGATGTGCCCCTCGCCGGAGACTCGCTCGCCCACGCTGAAGCCCGTGACACCTTGGCCGATCTGGGCGATGTGGCCGACGAACTCGTGTCCCAAGATCTGGGGCGGATGAATCGTGTGCTGCGCCCATGCGTTCCAGTCGTAGATGTGCACGTCGGTCCCGCAGATGGCGACCTTGTCGATTCGGATCAGCAGATCGCCGGGGCCGATCGTAGGCACGGGCACCTCCTCAAGCGAGACGCCGGGTGCCGCCGAGGTCTTGACCAGTGCCTTCATGGTGCTGCGCTTCATCACGAAGCCAATCTGTGAGAGGTCTGCTGTTGGACGATACCCCGATACGGGGCGGCGCAGCCGGCGAGCGCCGCAGGTTGGCGAAACGCGCCTTGGGGAGAGCGCGACCGTCGTGGGGAACACTCATACGCATGGGCCCCTATTGAACCGGTTCGCCTAGAATGGGGTAACGGCTCGCATGGGCCGGTCATACAGTCTCGTTGGACAAGGCCGGGGGGCACCATGTCACGAGAGTATCCGACACGGCAGGCGGTAGTCGTCATCCACGGCATCGGCGAACAGCGACCGATGCAGACGTTGCGCGGTTTCGTGAACGCGATCGTCACCGCCACCAACAAGTACGGCCAGAAGTACTGGAACAAGCCGGACCGCATGTCCGAGTCGTTCGAGCTGCGACGGCTGACTGCGCCCGGAGACAAGAAGAACTGGCCCACCACCGACTACTTCGAGTACTACTGGGCCTTCAACATGCGCGACACCAAGTACCGACACGTGCTCAACTGGCTGCTCAGGCTCCTGCTCACTAAGCCGAGCAATATCCCGTCGCGCATCCGAGCCGTCTGGTGGGGGTCGTGGACGCTGGTGGCGCTGGCGGTGGTAGCGGCGTTCGAGGGCTGGATAGCGCCCCCGGGCGAAGCGACCCAGACAGGCTGGCTTGTCTCGGCAGTGTCGCTGATCGGCGCAGGTGTACTCAACACGGTGTTTCTGGGGTTCATCGGCGATGCGGCGCGCTACCTCAGCCCTCACCCCGACAACATCGCGCAGCGCCAGGCGATTCGCAGCGATGGCATCAGACTCGTGCGACACCTGCACGAGTCGGGCAAGTACGGGCGCGTGATCGTTGTCGGGCACAGTCTGGGCAGCGTCATCGCCTACGACATCCTACGGTTCGTGTGGGACGAATACCGCGACACCTCGCCCACCGCAAGCTCCGTTGACCGCGACGCCTGCATCGCACGCATGAAGGCACTCATCAAGGAGGGTCCGGGCGAGGATGCCCACGCGTTCGCCGAGCGCTACCAGTCGCTGCAGAAGCAACTATGGCGCGAGGAGCGCCTTCGCGGGAGCGGATGGCTGGTGACCGATCTGGTGACCTGCGGCAGCCCGCTTGCCCACGCATCGATTCTGCTAGCCACCTCGCCCGACGATCTGGCGGAACGCCAGCGAGAGCGAGAGCTGCCAACGTGCCCTCCGCGTTCACAACGCGCCGAGGACTCGTTCACCTACCCGTGCCGAATCTCCGACGAGTGCGGCCACCCGGCCGGCACGGCCCCCATACTGCACACGTCGGCCCCGTTCGCCTGCGTCCGGTGGACCAACCTGTATTTCGCGAGCGATTTCATCGGCGGTCTGCTGAAGGGCGCCGACAAGCGGCACTGGAACTGCCGCTATCTCACGGGCTTCACGCCCCTGTCACACAACATGTACTGGCAGCCCGCGAAGGCCCGCCGCTTCTGGAGCTCGACCCCGCCCAAGACATGGAACGCGATCCGACGACTGCGGGGGGCGATGAGCGCAAACGACATGAAGCTGGTGCAGTTCCCCTCGATTCCAGCCGAGGAGATCGGCGCGGACGACTAGCCCAGCGCTCCGAGCGCCCACTGCGCGACCCACAACGCCGCCATGCCCACGGCCAGCGTCGCCAGGGTGTTCTTGGTGCGCCACGCCACCACTAGCGCAATCACTGCTGCTATGGTCCGGGCCGGAGCGAACGAGTAGGTGCTCCGCTCGTGCAGGTAGAGCGCGCCGGGCACAACCAGCGCCGTCAGAGCGGCTACTGGGACGTGCCTAAGGACGCGCTCGAGCCACGGCGGATGCGGAACGCGTCCGTGCAGGATGATGGGCCAGCTGCGCATCGACCACGTGCCCACAGCGAGAACGATGATGAGCAGCCAGAACTGCACGACCGGGCTCATCGGCTCTCACCGGCCTTGGGGCGATCTATCCACGCGCCGAAGCCCATGCCGCCTAGGATTGCGACGATCAGTCCGCTCTGCAGTGGCAGCAGCGGCACGAGCACTGCGGCGGCCACGCCAGTGACGACAGCGACACCCACGGCGGTCTTGTCCTTCATGGCGGGCGCCAACATCGCAAGGAACACGAGCGGTACCGCGAAATCGAGCCCCCACGACATGGGGATGAACGGGCCGAGCAGTGCGCCCGCAACGCTGCAGATCTGCCACACCACCCAGAGCGCCACGCCGCCGCCCACGTAGTACCAGACGATGTCGACATCGTCATGATCGCGGCCATCGGTCATCGTCGCGGCGTAGTTCTGGTCGACGAGCATGTAGCCCAGGATGGGTCGCGCCCACGCGGGCGCCTCGGCGAGCACGGGCGCGATCGACACGCTGTAGATGAACATCCGCGCGTTGATGATCAGCGCCGTGCACAGCGCCACCCAAAGCGGTGCCCCGCTCCCGAAGAGTGTCGTCGCGGCGATCTGCGACGCTCCGGCGAACACGATCACCGACATCCCGGTGGACTCGGCCAGACCGAAGCCCGCATGACGGATCGCAGCACCCGCGACAAGTCCGAACGGAGCCACACCGATCAGGATGGGCGCGACGCCCTTGGCGCCTGTGATGAAGCTGTAGCGTGTTTTTGACATGCGGACACTATGACGCATCGAGGCGTCGCTGGTCAGTGCCGCCGCGAGACATAGTTCGACCCCGCGAGGCGGTGAACCTCCGGGGCCGGTGTCCCTCACCTGGCGAGAGGTTCGGGCGCACGCATCATACCAGCCCTGCGCCCGCCCAGCGACCCAAGAGGCTATCCCGCACAGTTAGGCTGTATACCCCCACGGGTATACCCTCTGTATGAATCGCACCCGTCGGCTCCTGAGTCCAGTGGCCCAAACGGGATTCGATCTGCTGGAGGCGATTGAGATGACAGCTGGCACCAGAACCCCGACCATCATAGAAGCGGCCGTCGATCTGGGTCGCACTTCCACGTTGCTATCTGCCCTGCGATCCGCAGGTCTGGTCGAATCACTGGCCTCGTCTGGTGCGCTCACGGTGTTTGCGCCGACCGATGATGCGTTCGCGGCCCTGCCGCCGGGCTCTTGGGACGGCGTCCTTGCAGACAAGGTACTGCTGACCAGTATCCTCAAGCACCATCTGATTTCGGGTCGCCATCCCGTCGTCGACCTTCTCGGGTCCGAGTACGTGAGACCAGTGGAAGGTGAAGGTCTTCGGATATTCGTGGACACCGGTGGGTTGCACATCGGCAACTCGACCATCATCCAATCCGACATCGAGACGAGCAACGGCGTGATTCACCTGATCGACTCGGTGCTTATGCCCTGATGCTCTACTCGGCGAGCAGCCCCCGCAGCTGGTCTGTTGTCGCCGCATCGAGTGTCCCTCGGCGCAACGCGATCTTGAGCGTCTGGCGCCCCAGCGCCCGGTAGAGCTCCAACTCCTCGTCCCCCAGACCGCGCAGCGCCTCGACGTGACCACGGATCGTGTCCACGTCGCCGCGGACAATCGGGCCCGTGAGCGCGTCGGTCGTCCCCAGTGCGCGGACGTTCTCGGCCGTTCCAGAGACCAGCGGCTGAAGCGCCTTGAGCGCAGACGTCTCATCGAATCCGGCGCTCACCAACAGATGCACTGCCATGTCCTCGACGGCCACTAGGTAGTTCGAAGCCATGACCGCTGCGGCGTGATACAGCGCCTTGTTCTCGTCAGCGACATCAACCACCTGCCCACCCAGTACACCGACCAACGCCTCGAGCATCTCTCGTGCGCCTGGCCACGACGTCACACCGAAGACCGATCCGCGGATTGTGCGCAGTGCATCTTGCGCCGAGGCGAACGACTGTAGGGGGTGCGCGGACCCTATCGCGGCCCCGGCGCTGACCGCGGGCGCGAGAACCGAAAGAGGAAGCGCGCCACTCATGTGCATGACAAGCTGGCCAGCGCGCCACGCACCCGCCTGCGCGACTTCGGCCACCACGCTGGCGATGGTGTCGTCGTTGGTCGTGACGAGCACGATGTCGCCTTGCGCAGCCGCAGCCGCATTGTCGGTGCCCGGCTTGGCGCCCGTTCGAGAAGCTGCGAAGCGGGCTGTGTCCGGGTGGCGGGTCGTCACTGCCGCGACGGCGAGTCCGGCATCGTGCAGAAGCACGGCGACTGCGGATCCCACCTTCCCGGCGCCAAGCACGACGACAGCCTTGTCTCGGAGGATCGAGGGTAGAGGCTGGGGCTGTGATGTGGACTGGCTCATAGACACATCGTAGTCCTGTGGGCAGTTGATGGGTACGACGCGGGATTCAGGGAACATGCTACTAAGGGTCGGCAAAGCGTCGATCACCGACTTCGCTGGTCGGCTGGCGCAATCCGGAGGGAGCGCACCGTGCGGCGTTGGTCACTGTCTCTGCTGCTTGTCGCGGCACTGCTGCCTGGGCTTGGTTCGGTGACCGGCTGTGCAGCACGCACCCGGCAGACCTCGCAGGAGACTCGGGCCGTGACGCCCTACCTACTGGACACGACCGAGCCCTCCGAGACGGCAACGTCTCCTCCCCCAGCCACCCCGCCCGTGACCTTCGCTGTCATCGGCGACTACGGCATCGACGATGCCCACGAGCGTGCGGTCTCCAAGCTGGTCGCCTCGTGGAACCCGGCCTACGTGATCGCGACCGGCGACGACTACTACAAGCCTGCGGGCGGCAAAGGCACGGGCAAGTACGACGAGTCCACCGGCGCCTACTACGGCAAGTGGCTCAAGGACATCAGGACAACGGGGTCGCGCCATCCGGTGGGAAAAGCACCGGTCAACGCGTTCTTCCCGGCGATGGGCAACCACGACTACAGCGATGCCACCCCCTCGCCCAAGACCTACCTTACCTACTTCAAGCTGCCCGGTTCGGACTTTGCCAACACCTCGGGCAACGAGCGCTACTACGACTTCGTCCAAGGACGGATCCACTTCTTCATCCTCAACTCCAACACCCAGGAGCCAGCCGGGACCTCGAGCACCTCGAAGCAGGCAAAGTGGCTCAAGGCCCAGCTGGCGACCTCCACCGCTCAGTGGAACGTCGTCGTGGACCATCACCCTCCGTACTCCTCGGACAGTAAACACGGCTCGACTCGCTACATGCAGTGGCCGTTCGCGCAGTGGGGCGCCGACGTGGTGATCTCGGGCCATGCACACACCTACGAGCGCATCATGCGCAACGGCATCGTCTACTTCGTAAATGGCCTGGGTGGTGCGGGGCGCTACGGCTTCAAGTCGCCTGTGAAGGGCAGCGTCGATCGCTATCGCGCCAACTGGGGAGCTCAGAAGGTGACTGCGACCGAGACGACACTCACACTCGAGTTCTACAACGTGAACGGGGTGCGCAAGGACCGCTTCGAGCTGACGGCGAAGTAGCCACGTTGGCGCCCGAAGCCCACTCGCGACCGCTTCCTAGCTCGGTACAGTCACGCCAGCCGTGCTGAACGCCCGCACGATATCGATCCTTCGCAACATGCCCAGCAGGTGACCGGGGTCGGCGGGGTCAACCACCGGGATACGTCCCACGTCGAGGTAGCCGGGCCGGGCGAGCAGCTCGTCCAGCGGCTCGTGGGGAGTCGCCGTGAGGATCTCGCGCGTGTAGATCTCATCCACAAGAGCATCCGGACCCATCCCGGGCAAGGAAACCTCCAGGTCTCCCACCGTGACAACGCCGCTCAGTTTCCCGTGCTCGTCGAGCACCGCCACCCCGTGGATGCCGGTGGTGCGGAACAGGTCGGCGAGTTCGGCGAGTGTCGTCTTCGTCGTGGTTGTCACGATGGCGGCGAGCGGTGTCATGACTTCGCCAACGGTCAGCCTCAGCCGCGCCTGCGCCCGCAGGCGACCGCGGAAGTCGATGCCTCGGCGAACCAACTTGAGGGTGTAGATGCTCTCAGGCTCGATCTTCTCGGCGATCACGGTGGCGACGACGGTCGCGAGCATGAGCGGGAGCATGATGTTGTAGTCGAGCGTGAGCTCGAACATGATCACGATGGCAGTGATGGGCGCTCGGGCGGCGGCTGCGAAGACCACCGCCATGCCCACGATGGCGTACGCGCCACTGCCCGCGGTGATGGCCGGGAACAGGTGGTGGACGAACTGGCCGTACGCGCCCCCCACGACAGCGCCCACGAACAGCGCAGGCGCGAAGACCCCGCCCGAGGAACCCGAGCCCAAGGTGAGCGACGTTGCCAGGATCTTCGCGAAGATCAAGATGATCAGCGTCGTCAGGACGATCTGGCCGTTGAGCGCACGCTCGATCTCCACGAAACCGGTTCCGAACACCTGCGGCAGGAAGTAGCCCATCAGGCCCAGTCCCAAGCCGCCCACGACCGGCTTCAGATAGTCGGGAAAGCGCCACGCATCGAACGTGTCCTCCATGAAGTACAGGGAGCGCACGAACGCGGCGGCAGCAATCGCGCCCAAGAGGCCCAGCCCGATGTAAAGGGGGATCTCCCACGCGCTGACCAGGGTGTACGAGGGCACCGAAAGTGCGGGGTGGGTGCCCAGGAAGATTCGGCTGACAACGCTGGCCGAGACGGCCGCGAACACCATCGTGCTGATCGCGGAAACGCTGTAGTCGCCCAAGAGCACCTCGAGGGCGAACATCACGCCGGCTATGGGCGCGTTGAAGGTGGCTGCGATGCCTGCTGCGGCACCAGCGCCCACGAGGCCAAGGACGCGTTTGCGCGACAGGTTGAAGCGCTGGCCCAACACGGAGCCGATGGCCGCGCCGATCTGGACAATGGGACCTTCTCGGCCGACCGATCCGCCTGAACCGATGGTGATCGCTGATCCGATGGCCTTCACGGCGATGACCGCTGGACGAATGCGACCGTTGCGAAGTTCCATGGCCGCCATGACCTCGGGCACGCCGTGACCCTTTGCCTCGGGGGCGAGGAAGTGGATCAGCGGCCCCACGATCAAGCCGCCGATAGCCGGGATGACCAGGACATACCAGTTCCCCATGAAGCTCAGGACGTTGCGCCCCTGGTCGAAGAACAGCGTATGGAAGAAGGCGATGGACCGGATGAATGCCACGGCGCCAAGCCCCACGCCCACCCCCACCAGCATGGCGAGAGTCAACATGATCGCCGAATCCGAGCGCGCGATGCGCGACACTACCCAGCGAACCGCTCTGTGGGGCTTCACTGCCTGCTGCGACACGTTGCTGTCCATCCTTTCGAACCGCACAAGGCGCCTGCACCTAATGCGGCCGCATGATCATCGATGACACGGGGGCCGTCCTCCACCATACACCTCACTTCTTGACAGTCGGGGATCACAGGCGGATTCTGGATGGTGACTGACAGTCAGTCACCATCCAAGGAGCCTCATGAGCGCCGCGCGCCGCACCGACAAGTCCGCCCGCCGAGCCGAGATCACCGCAGCCGCCGCAGCCGTCTTTGCGCAACGCGGCGTGGCTGCTACCGCCGTGAGCGACATCGTGAAGGCAGCCGGAGTCGCTCAGGGAACGTTCTACCTGTACTTCAAGACCAAAGACGAGGTCGTCCTCGCGGTGGTTGAGGAGATGGCGGTGGGCATGGTCGCCGCCATCGAGGCCGCCGTCCACGCGTCCGGCGCCACCGCCGTCGACAAGCTGCTGGGCCTGCGTGATGTCCTCACCTCGTTCGACGCTGATGCCGGCGCTGTCGACCTCGCCGACTTCATGCACCGTCCAGAGAACCGCGCGTTGCACGACCGCCTCGCCGAGATCTTCACACCGGCCCTCGTCCCCCTTGTCGAGGGGATCGTCGCCCAAGGTGTCTCGGAAGGCGTCTTCGACGTGCCCGATGTGAGCGCAGCTGCCTGGTTCGTGCTGGGCGGACTGCAGAGCGCAGAGCTCGCAGGCACACCCGCCGCACAGATGCCCGCAGCCATCGAAACGGCCACGACGCTCGCGTTGCGCGCCCTTGGCTATCAGGAGGCCACCCGATGAGTACCGACACCGTCATCTCCAGCCGCTCGCTCACGAAGCACTATGGCGAGGTACATGCCGTACAAGATCTCGAGCTGGACGTACGCAGGGGCGAGATCTACGGGTTTCTGGGGCGCAACGGAGCCGGCAAGACCACGACCATCCGGATGCTACTGGGGCTCATCCGCCCCACGTCCGGCGAAGTGAGTGTCTTGGGACGGCGCATCGTGCCCGGCGAGACCAGCATCTTCGGACGCATCGGCTACCTGGTCGAGACCGCGACCGCCTATCCCAACCTCACCGTTCGCGAGAACCTCGAGGTCCAGCGCCGCCTCACCGGTGCACCGCGAACCTCGATCACCGAGACGATCGCGCTGCTGCGTCTGGAACCCTATGCTGACCGACGGACCGGACAGCTGTCACTGGGCAACAAGCAGCGACTCTCGCTGGCCCGAGCGCTGTTGCACTCGCCCGAGGTGCTCGTGCTCGACGAGCCCGCCAACGCACTCGACCCGGCGGGCATCGTCGAAGTCCGAGACCTGCTGCGCTCACTGGCGACCCAGCGCGGGGTGACCGTCTTCATGTCGAGCCACATCCTCGCCGAAGTCGCGCATCTCGCCGACCGTATCGGCATCGTTCATGACGGACGGTTGATCGAGGAGTCCGGCCGAGAGGAGTTCGCCGCCAAGGCGCGGGCCTTCTCGGCAGAGGCCCTGACGGAGCAGGAACGCGCCGACGCGCTGCTTACGATGGATCTCGAGCGCTACTTCCTTTCGCGGACCGGAGGCACGACATGATGTTCACGTCTGTTCTCGCTACCGAGTTCCTCAAACTACGCCGCTGCAAGGTAACGTGGTTCACGTTCGCCGGACTGTCGATGGGGCCGTTGGGGCTGGCGCTGTTCATGTGGATCGTGCGGGAGCCGGGCCGGGCCGCACAGCTGGGGCTCTTGGGCACGAAAGCGAACCTATCGGGCCTCGAGGCCACATGGCCGGCGTACCTCTCCACGCTCACTTTGCTGGTGGGTATCGGCGGGATGCTGTTGCTGTCGTTCATCGTCGCGTACGTGTTCGGGCGCGAGTACACCGAGGTCACGGCGAAGAACATGCTCGCGCTGCCGGTGGCCCGGCACTGGTTCGTGATGGCGAAGCTCGTGGTCGCGGCCGTGTGGTGGCTCGTGCTCACCGTGGCGGTTCTGGCCGAGGCGATGGTGGTCGGCTTCGCGCTCTCGCTGCCGGGCTTCTCGGCCACGATGGCGATAGGCGCGGTGGGCAACGCGCTGGTCGCCGCCGGCATCTCGTATCTGCTGGTGCCGGTGGTCGCGTGGATCACGACGGCCGGGCGGGGTTACATGCCGCCGCTGGGTTTCGCGATCGCGATGATGGCGTTGGGCAATATCTTTGGCAAGACCGGCTGGGCCGAGTGGTTCCCGTGGTCGATCGTGCCGCTGATGATCGGGATGGTGGGCAACCCCGTGGAATCGCTGCCAGCGGGCAGCTTCGTGGTGCTGGGCTTCATGTTCGTGGCCGGAACCGCGGCGACGATCCTGCAGCTGAGGTACGCAGACAACGCGCAGTAGGACGACGATCGGCCGAGAGGATGCACACGCCTATGCCGCAGCAAACCCCCTGGTGGAAAGGTACTAAGGGCGAGTGGTACGTCGCGGTCCAGCTGGTCCTGTTCGTCCTGATCGGCGTCGGACCCAGAAACGTGCCGGGGCTCCCGGTGTGGAGCGCTCCGTTCGCCAGAGGAGCCGCATGGCTCGGGTTCGCGATGATGCTGGCGGGCGCAGCCCTTGCGGCCGGTGCCGTCCTGCGCCTGGGCAACAACCTCACGGCGCTCCCCTATCCCAAGGACGACTCGACGCTGGTGGAACAGGGGCCCTACGCCATCGTGCGACACCCCATCTACAGCGGTCTGATCTTCGGTGCGTTCGGGTGGGGACTCTGGCTCCATAGCTGGCTGACGCTGGGCTTCGCACTGGCGCTCTTGATCCTCTTCGACCTCAAACTCCGCCGAGAAGAGCGCTGGCTCTGCGAGCGATACCCCGGCTACGCCGCCTACCAAGGGCGGGTCAAGAAGCTGGTTCCCTGGGTCTGGTAGGTGCCCGCATCTACCTCGATTCCGGCGAGGAGCCCGTGGCACGCCTAGAGCGCCCGCAGGTGTCCCCTCGCGGGAGCGGCAGTGACATTCGGAAGGCTAGCCGACTCGCTTCGCTCCACACGCTCAACTGCATCCAGAGGCAGGCACAGCTCGAATCGAGTGCCCAAACCCGGCTTGCTCGTTACGGTTATCGTGCCGCCATGACGTTGCGCCACCTGCCGAGTGATAGCCAAGCCAAGGCCGGTGCCGTTGGCGGCGCTCGTACCTGACACAAACTCGTCAAACACGTGAGGCAGAAGGTCCGGTGCTATACCTCGGCCGGAGTCGCTCACACTCACGACTACGAGTCCATCGCGCAGTGACGTGCGCACTCGGACAAACCCCCGGTCCGTGAACTTCACGGCATTGCTCAGCAGATTGAGCACGGCCTGTTCGATGCGGCGGGTATCTGCCCTGATACTCCCGACTTCGCCACAATCGACCTTCAGATTCAGACCCTTCTCGGCTGCAAGAGGCTCAACAACGCTGATGCAGTCAGCGACTATCGCATCTACATCGCATGGTCCGAGATCAAGGACATCCTTTTCCGTACTCAGCTTCTCGAGGTCGAGCAGGTCGTTCACTAGCGCAAGAAGCCGCTTGCCGGATGAGAGGATCATGTCCGCCTGGCGCTGCTGCTCGTCGTTCAGTGCACCAGCCGCCCCGGTGCGAAGCAATGTGCCGAATCCGATGATGGAGTTGAGAGGCGTTCGCAGTTCATGACTGGCTTTCGCGAAGAAATCCTGCGTCTCCGTGAATTCTTTGCGAGTCTGCTGCAGCGAGTCGAACATCGAGCCCACGTCGATTTCGAGCTTCGCATTCTCGATCGCCACTGCGAGCTGTCCTGCGAATGACGATACGACTCTGAGGTTCTCATCACTGAATGCCTCGGTCGATGTCGCCTTGCTGACGTTCAGCACTCCTATGACGCGCCCCTTGAACGCCAACGGAACGCTTAGGGCTGAGCGAAGTCCTTCGCGCTGCAGCAGATCACCAAACCCCGTGTCGGGGGTATCGATGAGCGCGAGCGGTTTGCGATTCTGCGCGACCCAGCCTGCAATACCTTCGCCCAGTCGGATCCGAGTCGTATCCACAACCTCACGAGGGAGGCCACGGGCCGACTCAATGGCAAGTGTTTCACCATCCCTCTGCAGCAACATTATGGAGCCGGCTTCTGCATCGGTTACTTGCATGACCTCGTCAAGCGCCTCGTCGAGAATCGATCCGAGCTGCCTGTCCCCCCCTAGAGCCCACGCCAGCGCACTAAGCGAACTGAGCTCGCGCACCCGTTGGTTTCGATCCTCGAACAAGAGTGCGTTCCGGAACGAAATCGAGGCCTCGCGGCCGAGCGTCTCCAAGAACTGTGCATCCTGTGTGGAGAACATCTCTCCGGACATCTTGGGACCCAGTAGGATTGCGCCGAGAATCGCATCCCCGCCCACGAGAGGGACGAGTACGCGAACATGGAGACGCTCAAGAAGAGCAGCGATCGTGGAGTCGGTGTTGGGGTCGTCAGAGAAGACCAGTGCGCCTGCTCGGGCATTGATGAGGCTCCGCAGCTCGCTCTCCGAGACGAAGTCCTCCGGAGCACCGATGATTTCGATCTCTCCAGCGCGAACATGCGCGACGGCGACTCGAGTGAGCCGCATCCCCGAGCACAACTCGCGTGAAAGACTGTACTCAAGCGCATTCAAATCCAGTGTGATCGCCATCGACGCACCCAGAGAGCTCAACAGCGCCTGTGGGTCATAAGTCCGGCGATAGAACATCCCGTCGGTGAAGCGCTCAAGCACCGTCCTGACAGGTTGGAAGGCCAGAATGGCGGCCAAGGCTGCAACTACGAAGATGGCATCCGGATTGAGCCCGAGCCTGTCCGTCAGCTCAGCCCTCGCGACTGCGGCGACCCCCGCAAGCACCAGACCCAGCAGCGAGACGAGCAGCGTGTAGGTGGTACCTCGCAAGACGATCATCCGGATGTCCATAAAGCGATGCTTGACCATCGCATAGGACGCAAAGCCCACAAGCAACAAAGAAGCGAATGCGTTGAGGGTGGAGAACTCCCACGACCCCGTGATCAAAGGGAGCACCAGGCCAAAGGCCAGTGAGACGCCCGCGAACAGCGCCAGTCCCACAAACAGGTACTTGAGCTGGGCCTTCTCGCGATCCTCGGCGCGACGGTACTTTGTCACAAGGCCAACTCCGAGCGCCGCGGTGGCCACCAGAAGCCAGGCCGCCATAAGCCAAATCAGCGGCCCATCGACCACGTCGGTGCCCCAGTCCAAAGGAACCACATCAGTGACAACGAGCGGGGTGAACGCTGTGACGGCAGCGATCAGGACTCCGAATCCCAAGAAGATTCGGTACATGAGGTTCAGCTGGCCTGTCGCTCGAGGGAAGACTGTCGCGAAATACACTACGCAGACGCCCATGAGCACCGCGGTGCCCAGCGTGAGCCGGTTGAGAAAAAGCGCCTGGCTCCTGAACATCACCTGGTCGGAGAGGAACGCCAGCGTCAACCAGACGACGATCATCGACACTGCGGCAGCGAAAGCACGATTGGCCGCATGCCTACGGTTACGTAGGTACACGGCGAGTGCGATTCCAATATTTGCAGCGCCCACAGTCGCAGTGACTGCCAGCCGGAACAGATCCATTTGTTGGCCCTACCGTTAGTGAGTGTTCCTGACGTCCTTGTATCGG
Source organism: Actinobacteria bacterium HGW-Actinobacteria-7 (assembly GCA_002841275.1). GTDB lineage: Bacteria > Actinomycetota > Coriobacteriia > Anaerosomatales > PHET01 > PHET01. The sequence continues at coordinate 18,078 of PHET01000030.1, forward strand.
CATAAGCGCGAGGGCGCATTAGGCAACCTGACCGATGGACTGCTCACTGTCACAATCATTCCTGTCGATACAGTGTCTGCATGGACCGGTTGGCCCGACCCGGCTGTAAGGATGTCCGACCTTGGCCTCTTCATCGACGACTGCGGAGCCCGGGGACGGCAAGAGCCCTCCAGAGCTGAGCACCCCAATCGTCTCCGCACGAGCCAAGACCTACACCGCCCTGATCTTGGCACTCCTGATCGCCCTGCTGTGCGTCTTCGCTGCCGTGATCATCGCGACTCGTATGCAGCTTGAGGCGAGTCGGCAGGCCGAAGCACACCACAATGTCAGCCGTGTGCTGCGCACGCTACAGGGCGAGCTCGATCATATGGACTTGAGCGTCCAGGACTGGGCGGCGTGGGACGACACGTACGAATTCGTACGGACACGTGACGACGCATACGTCCAAGACAACCTGCTCCCGGACATCCTGCCCCAGCTCGGTTTGGACTTCATGGCCATCGTCGACGCGGGCGGCACCCCTGTTTGGTCGCGCGTTGATTCGGCTCTCTCCCAGGCAGAAGGCTCGGCACCAGACAGGATTACCGCGCAGGTTGCAGACAGCGACCTTGTGAAGTTCAACTCGCCTTCCGATGACAATCGCCGAGCCGTCGTGCAGTTCGGCAGCGTATCCGTCCTTGTCAGTGCCCACCCGATCACCACCAGCTCGGGGGAAGGACCCGTTCGCGGGACGTTCCTCATGGGAGTGGCGCTCACGCCCACCAAGGTGGCGCAGCTGGGCGAGCTCGCCGACTCGTCCTTCGCAGTGATCTCGCCCGGCGACAGCCGATTGCCCGAGGGCATTGGAGATGCAAACCGATTGCCTGCGGAAGGAAAGCGCCCGCTGGCGGAGATTGGCGCGATCCTCGACATTGCGGGCTACGGAGTGCTCACAGACGGGGCAGGCGCCCCCGTCGCCTACATAGTCTCACCTGCAGAGCAGAGCAACGCCGCTGCGACATCGCGCACGATCGCGGCACTCATGGCGGCGCTCTTCATCGTGGGGATCGGATGGGGCGGCATCACGCTGGGAGTCATCGAGGGGGCCTCTCTGTCCCGGGTCTCGTGGTTGCGCCGCGAAGTCTCCTCGATCACTTCGAGCGAAGCGTCTCGAATCTCGATCAACGGCGAGGCGCCGCATGACGAGATATGGGCGGTCGCTGTCGACGTCAACGCCATGTTGGATGCCCTCGAAGAATCGCGACGTGTGTTCGACGAAACCCAGGAGTTCTTCGCCAAAGCCAGCCACGAGCTGCGAACGCCGCTCAACTCGATCATCGGTTTCGGAAGCCTTCTCAGCCGCGGCATCGCGGGTCCCCTGAATGAAGAACAGCAACGTCAGGCGGACATGGTCCTCGCCTCAGGCAAGCGGCTGCTCGCGCTCACTAACGATCTGCTTGAAGTAGAGAAGCTGAGCGCGGAACAGATTCCGCTTGAGCTGAGCGACTGCGACATCGATGAGACGGTCGGCCGATGCCTTGAACTTATCAGACCACTTGCAGAGGAGAAGAGCCTCGAACTCCGAGTGGACCTAGGCCACGTTGGGACGGTTCCGGCGGACACGCGCCGTATCGAACAGGCAGTCCTCAACCTGCTGGGCAACGCCATCAAGTTCACAGACGAGGGATTCGTGGGCATCAGAACCGCGGTGGGCAACGACGTCGTCACGGTGGAGGTCGCTGACTCCGGTCGCGGCATAGGTCCGGATCTTCTGCCTCACGTGTTCGAGGAGTTCGTCTCGGGCGAGAATCGGTCGATTGGAACCGGGCTCGGCTTGGCGATCACCAAACAGATCGCACTTCGACACGGCGGCACGGTCACCGTTTCGAGCGAGAAGGGGGTCGGGTCCCGGTTTGAGCTTCAACTGCCCAGGGTCGCCAGTATCTGAGGTTCTTTCCGAGTCGGGCTGCTCGGCCTTCCTCTAGCGCTCGGTCCAGCCAGCCGGGCCCACACAATCTACCGATAGCGACGCGCCGAGTGCCACGACGACGAAGGCAACCGCCCAGGGCATGGCAGACATGCCGATGAAGTCGCTTCGCCCCGCTAGCGGAAACACCGCGTCTCCCACTAGGACGATGAATCCCGCGCCCACCAACCCCAACCACGGGCCCCAGTCACCCTTGGAATCCCTGAATGCGAGGAGCATCCCAAGCAGCGCCGGGGCCAGGAGCCCCAGCGTGTCGAAGAACAACATCGTCAATGCCTCGATCTCCAGCGGGCCGACAGAGATCGCTTTGCCTCCAACGGGCAACAACCCCGCCACAGCGAGCAGGCCAAATGCGCAGAGAGAGACGGCCGCAGCCAAGAGCGTCGGCCCCTTGATGTTGGCTCCGGCACGCGCATGAACGATTCGAAGCCACATGCCAACAGCAAGCGGAAGATAGACCGCGAACGTCGTCGCTACTGCGGAAACGGGGTCCGAGAAGAGCTCCTGATTGAGTGTTGGCGCCGCTACGACAACCACGACACTGAGTGTGAGTACGGCCCCACCGACTCCGATGAGGCGCCACGCGACGCGTTCGATGCGCTCGTCATGACGGCCCCCGCGCCACACTGTGACACCCGCCCCCACAACGCACATTGCAAGCAGCGCAGCATCGCCCAGGGACGGCGAGAGTCCACCTGGTAGCGTTCCAAGTAGGACGAGAACGGACGTCACGATGATTGCGCCCGCAGCGGAGCCGGCAAGAAACCAAGACGTTCGGGAGACTGACGCCCAATCGTTCATGAAGCCATCGTACATCAGGTACCATCCAAGACGACGTAGGCCGCCCGAGAGTACGGGTCCTGCTCTCGCACATAAGTGCCGGAACCTGGAGTGAGGAGTTGCTGTGACCACCCTGTCAGCATCACCCGCAGAACTCATCGCCGCCTACGAGCAGGGCCCGGCGATTCTTCGCGCCGCCGTCGACGGCCTCGACGCAGAAGCACTGCGCGCGCGACCCATTGCAGGCAAGATGAGCTCGCTCGAAGTCGTCTGCCACATCGTCGACTCGGACCAGTTCATGTGCGACCGAATCAAGCGAACCATCGCGACTGACAACCCGGTGCTTATGGGCGTCGAGTCGGCGAGCTACCCCGTACCGCTGCGCTATCACGAACGCGATCTCGAGCTGGACCTCCTCTTGTTCGACGTCCAGCGCAAGCAGATGGCCGCGGACCTCAGGCGCCTACCGGCGGAAGCTTGGAGCCGTACGGCAGAACACTCCGAGAACGGAGTCCAGACGCTCGTGGAGATCTTCCACCATGCCGTCGAACACCTCGAGGACCACGTGCTGACAATCGCGACCAAGCGCGAAGCGATGGGGCTGTGAGGCGGGCCTTCTCTCTGCTCGGGCTACTTGGCGCGGTTGTCTTCTGGGGCACGAGCTTCGTGGCGACCAAGACGGCGCTGGACAGCTTCACCCCCATGACGGTGAACTGGCTTCGCATGATGCTCGCCACAGCCGTGTTCGTCCCCGTGTGGTTCTTCGTCCCCAAGCCCGCTTATCGGCGCGGTGACCTGAAATGGCTTGCGCTCATCACGCTTCTGATGCCGTGCATGTACTACCTCGCCGAGGGCTACGCGGTCCGCTACACCACATCGAGCGCTGCTGGCGTCATCTCGGCCATCGTGCCACTGCTGGTCGCTGCCGGGGCGTGGATGTTCCTGCGCGAGCACCTGACTGTGCGCTCGGTTGTCGCGATTGCGATCTCGCTCGCCGGAGTCGCGATGCTCTCGACCGGCGGCCACGTGCAGGCGGAAGCTCCAAACCCCGTTCTCGGCAACATACTCGAGCTCCTGGCGATGGTGTGCGCGGCAGGGTCGATGATCGCGCTCAAGCATATCTCGACTCGGTACGACCCGTGGTTCCTCACGGGTCTTCAGGCCGCCGTTGGTGCCGTGTTCTTCCTGCCGGGAGCCCTCGCATCCGGGCCAGCCGGTTGGGTGACTGCGGCCCCGGTTGCGTGGTGGAGCGTGGCGTATCTGGGCACCTTCGTGTCTCTGGGGGCATTCGGCCTCTACAACACGGCGATCACGCGAATGCCCGCGAACCGAGCAGCCCTTGCCATCAACCTTGTTCCGGCGGTGGCCCTGCTATCAGGGTGGCTGCTGCGCGCCGAGTCGCTCACCGCGCTGCAGCTGGTCGCGTGCGTGATCATCGTGGGCGCAGTCGTGCTCTCGGAAACGGGCTCAGTTCCCCAGCCGCCCACGACCCTCGACGCTCTCCCGCAGGTGGAGTCGGCGGATCCCCGGCAATAGCCGCGAACACGCAGCGCTATACTGCACGGCTTGTGATGTGACAGATATCACACTATGCTGACCGAGACCTACGAACGAGGTTTCCCGAATACGGCAGGGTGGAATGCACGTGAGCTCGCAAGAAGCACCTGACAGGTTCTGGGACGTCTACAGCCGTTACTACGACAGCATCTACGCGCTGATGCCCTACCGCAAGCTGCTGTGGGACACCTATCAGGCCCTCGAACTCGAGCCCGGCATGCGCATCCTCGACGCAGGATGTGGCACCGGCAACCTCGAGGTCTTCATCGCCGAGAAGGACTCCCCCGCCGTCGAGTTCGACGCCATCGACTTCTCCCCCGCTATGCTCGCCCGTGCTTCTCGGAAGTGCGAGGGCATGCGCAACGTGCAGTTCCAGCGGGCCGACCTGACATCTACGCTGCCGTTTCCTGATGCCACGTTCGACCGCATCGTAAGCGTCAACGTGCTGTATGCGCTGCCCGACTGGGACCACACGATGCGAGAGCTGCTTCGGGTGCTCAAGCCCAACGGCCGCCTGGTGCTGACGAGCCCCACTCCCGAATTCCGCATCGGCCCGCTCATCGCGGACCATTTCCGCCGGGTACGCAACGTGTGGGGAGCCGGCCGAAAGGCAGGCGTCGTCGCTAACACGCTGCTGACGCTGTCGACCAGCGGCTTCGGCTCGATCGTGTTGAACCAGATCATCAACCGGCGTGAGGGTGACGGCCAGTACCGATCGCCGGACCTTGCCGACTGGGACGGTCTGCTCGAACGACACATCGGAAGCGCACCCGGTGGTTTCGATATCGTGCCCGCCCTTGCGAACCAGAACTTCCTGGCCACAGCTATGAAGGCACGGATGACCTAGCACCATCGCAGTAGCCCACCGAGTCTCGTCGCCGGCACGACCGATCGCGAAGCAGGAGAGTTCCATGCAGTTCCTGATATGCAGCGAGCCCGAACATATCCGTATGGCCCAACAACTCCGATACGACGTCTTCTGTGCCGAGAAGGGCTGGATCGAGGGAACCGCCTGTCCCGAGGGACTCGACTCAGACGAGTACGACGACGACGCGATCCACTTCATCGCGCTCGATGACGGAGTGCCCGTTGGAACGACTCGCGTCCTGCTGGGAGCCAAGCACGTCCTCCCTGCAATGAAGTTCATAGACATCGACGCGCTGGGACTCGAGCCCCACGAAGTCGTCGAGATATCACGTCTGGCCACTCACAAGGGGAAGCGCTCCCAGGATCTGAAACTCTTCCTGGGCCTCACGCACCTCACGTGGGAATGGTGCATGGCGCACGACATCAAGGCGTGGCTGGCGATTTCGGATGTGCCGCTGTTCAAGCTGTTCGAGCGTATAAAGATGCCGCTTCTCGCAGCCGGCTCTGCTATCGACTACCTGGGCTCCCTGTGCGTCCCGGCGATCTACGACATGGCCCGCTCGGGCGCGTGTGTGGCGCCTCGCGACTCTCAGGACTCACCTGAGTTCGCGACATCGACACCGGCTTCCTGAGCGAGGCCCGTGCCCGCTCAGAACTTGAACTCGCCTCGGCCGACCACGACAGCTGATCCGCCCACCTCGACCGACTCGATACCGTCGGCACTGCCGTGCGCTGTTGCGTAGAGCGTGCTCGGTCGGCCTATCTCGGCTCCTTGCGAGATTTCAACCGTGTCGCCCCACGCCATGAGTCCGTGGCGTGCGAGATGGACCGCGAGTGGGCCCGCCGCCGATCCGGTCGCAGCATCCTCTTCGACACCCGCGTCGCTCCAGAACATGCGCGTCTTGGCGCGTCCGTCCTCGACGGCAAACACGTTCACTCCGGTGTTCGGTGCAGCCTGCGCCAGCCGGGCGTGATCGGGAGTCAGAGCACGGACCTCGGCGTGACTCCCCAGGGCGACGAACACATGGCGGATGCCGTTGTCGTAGACCTCGACGGGTAGTTGCGAGCCTTGCACACCCAGCGCGGCAAGCAGCTCGCCGGCATCGCCCCACGGCTGAACCGTGGGTACGGGCTGCCGCATGCGGCCGAACACCAGCTTCGCACCCTCACGCTCTAGCACCACCGGCACCGTGCCCATACCCGTCTCAATCCGCATCAGTAGGCTCTGCAGCGGGCCAGCAACCGCAAAGGCCGTCCCCAGCACCGGATGACCTGCGAAGGGCAACTCGCACTGGGGGGTGAAGATGCGGACTCGCAGGTCGCCATCGCTTTCGGCGGGCAGCACGAAGACCGTTTCCGAGAAACCCGTCTCGAGAGCGAGCGCCTGCATCTGCTGGTCATTCAACCCGACAGCGTTCGTGAACACCGCGAGCTGGTTGCCCGCAAGCGGCTTCTCGGTGAAGACATCGACGATCACGAAGCGGTTGTTGTTCATCGGCTTCCTCTCGGTTGGAGTGCCGATTCTACTCGTCGATGACTGACAGCTTGAAGACAACCGGATTGGCCGGGTCAGGGCAGCAGGCGGACATCTCGGCCTGCCCGTTCCACGGCATGACGCCGCCGTAGCGCAGCGCGACGACGTACGGCTGCATCGCGTTCCAGGCGGCGGCGCAGATGCCTTGAGGCACGATGCCGTCACGAATCTCCCAGACCTGACCGGGGACGATACCAACCGGGCATTCGCCTCCGACGAGGATCTCGGTCACTTCGAGCTTGATGGGCACGCCGTTGCTGCCAGCCATGATCTGCTCCCTTGGGTCGTGCGCTGCGTTTGCAGCAGAGTCTCGGCATCCGCGTCCGGTGTCAAGCAGCGGGGGGGTACAGACCATATTGGAGGTGAGCACCATGCAAGGCACCAAACCACGCGTCCTCGAGGAGATACCTGCCGAAACAGTCGAATGGCTGCTCCAGCCGGACAACCCGGCAGTGGCCGTGCTCACGCGGCGGGAGCTTCTGAAAGAGATGGATGACGAGGAGATCTGTGCACTGTGGGAGCAGCGAAACGAGTATCCGCCCACTGCCACGATACTTGCGGCACAGCATGAGGACGGTTCGTGGGACACCCCCGCTCGCGACTATCAGAAGTACGGCGGGTCGCTGTGGCAGATCGTGTTCCTCGGCGAGCTATGGGCCGACGGCGGAGACTCGCGAGTGCAGCGGGCGGCCGAATATGCGTTCTCGAGGCAGAAGTCGGACGGCACGTGGAGTGCGAACCCCAAAGCCAGCTACTTCATGCCGTGCCTGACCGCGAATGTGGGCAGGGCTCTGGCACGCATGGGTTGGGCCCGGGACGAGCGGGTGGTCGCATCGGTGGCAGCGATCGCCGAGGGCTACCAGCGGCTCGGGTTCCTGGGCTGTTCGGACATGCAGCCGTTCTCACTGAACGGCTACTGCCACATGCTCGTGCCCAAGGTGTTGCTCCTGCTTGCCGAGGTACCGCGTGAACTCTGGACGACCGGCGCTGAAGAACTGCGAGATGCCTGCGTCGCTACCCTGCGAGAGAGGGAGGTGTTCAGGTCTCTGCCCGACGAGTTCAGTGCCTTCAAAGACGAGATCTGGCCGCTGCCAGCCGCCGAGCGTGCTGCAGGACGCGAGCGGTTCCTGGCCGAACACGAGCCGCTGCACTACGGCGACAAGCCCGGGTGGCGAAGGTTCGGCTATCCGCTGTCGTACAACTCCGATGCACTCGAGTCGTTGTGGGCGCTGATGCGCATCTGCGAGTCTCCGCGAGACGAGTACCTGCCCGCCATCAAGCTGGTGCGGGCGGAAGCCGACCCGCAGATGCGCTGGACGCTCAAGAACACGTTTAACGGCAAGATGCTCGCGAATATCGAGGCGAAGGGCAAGCCGAGCAAATGGCTTACACTGCGCGCATTGCAGGTGCTGGCGTGGGCGGATGGCTAGCTGCGGCGGAGCCTGAATCCGGCTGTCCTATACTCGGAGCACCCGCCACACGGCGGCGAGGTCACGGCGACGCGGGGGACTCACAGTGAAACGCATCGGCCTTCTCGGTGGAATGAGCTGGGAGTCCTCGATCGAGTACGAGCGGATCATCAACACCGCCGTGCGCGAACGGCTGGGCGGCGCGCACTCGGCGGATCTGCTGGTGCGCTCGTACGACTTCGCGGCTATCGAGGAGCTGCAGGCCGCTGGCGCGTGGGATGAACTCGGCACACTGCTGGCAGCCGACGCACTACGGCTCCAGGACGCAGGGGCCGAGCTGCTTCTCATCTGCACTAACACGATGCACCTGCTCGCCCAGGAAGTGGCCGCTGCAATTGACATCCCGCTGCTGCACATCGGCGACGTCACGGCTGACGCCGTGCACGCCGCGGGACTCGACACAGTCGCTCTGCTGGGCACACGCTTCACCATGGAGATGGGCTTCTACCGCGGAAGGCTGTCCGCAGCCGGCATCACGGCCCTCATCCCGGACGAGCCGGATCGCACACTGGTGCACGACATCATCTACGGCGAGCTCGTGCGCGGAGTCATCTCGGCGAAGTCGCGGATGGAGTACCAGCGGATCATCGAGACGCTGCTCTCGCGCGGAGCCCAGGGAGTGATCGCCGGCTGCACGGAGATCGAGCTACTGGTGAGACCCGAGGACCTCGACTGCCCACTCTTTCCCACGACTCGCCTGCACGCCCTAGCCGCAGTTGAGGCGGCGCTCGCGTGAAGCGCTCGGCAGTCTACTCGCACACATCCGAATACGGCGAAATCACCGTCGAGGACGTCGGCTTCCTACGCACGCTGAACCTGGGCGCACAGAGGCAGTCCTCGATGTACCTCGACAGCCCGTTCGACACGGACTACGAGTACCCCGGCTACTTCCACATCGCGCTCGCGCTGCACCCCCAGACCACACGCGTGCTCGCGATAGGGCTGGGCGGCGGCACGATGGTCAAACGGATGTGGCGTGACTACCCTGACATGCACCTCGATGCCGTCGAGCTCGATCCAGCCGTCGTCGATGTCGCACAACGCTTCTTCGAGCTGCCCGACGACGAGCGCATCACCGTGGCGACCGGCGATGGCCGTGCGTTCCTCGAGTCCTCCTCGGAAACCTACGACCTCATCGCCGTCGACGCGTTCGACGGAGAGCGCGTGCCGCCGCATCTGCTCACCGAAGAATTCTGCCGAGAAGCCCGCGACCACCTCACGGAGGGCGGCGTGCTCGCGTACAACTTCCACGGCTCGGTGGTCGGCGATCGCAGCAAGCCGTTTCGTAGCCTGTACCGGACTCTGTCCAATGTGTTCGTGCAGCAGTGGATCTTCCCCGTTGGGCTGTCGCAAGGAGGGCCGGCGGGCGAGCACCGCGAGATCGTCGTGTTCGCTACCGACTCCCCGACGACCGTGAACGAACTGCTCGGATGTATCGCCAACCGCGTCGAAGGCCGCGTGAGTATCCCGGCCTTCGAGCAGTTCGGAGCCGACCTCTACCGCTCCAGCGTGCGCGCAGGAGACGTCCCGTTGCTGCTCGACCCCACAGGCCGCGTGCGCCGAACGCGCTAGTCCCGTTTCAGCGGCGGGCCCG
>PHET01000005.1 GCA_002841275.1 Actinobacteria bacterium HGW-Actinobacteria-7
GTGACGCTTCGTATCAGGAGGACGCAGGAGTATCGCGGGCAGATGTGTTCGTGGCTGCGACCGGTGACGATGACGACAACCTTGTGTCGTGTCAGCTCGCAAAGACTGCGTTTGGCGTACCGCGCGCGATTTCTCGCGTGAACAATCCCAAGAACTAACGCATCTTCAACGCGCTCGGCATCGAGGCAATCTCCTCGACCACGATCATCTCCCGGATGATCGAAGAAGAGGCGACCATCGGCGATATCCGTACACTCACAAGCCTCCGCAAGGGGAACATGGCAATCGTGGAAATCGAGTTGCCCTTAGACCGCTGCGTAGTGTGCGGCAAGAAGGTCGCTGCGCTCAAGCTCCCGGTGGACTGCATTCTCGTCGCACTGATCCGCGACGAAGAGGTCATCACAGTACACGGCGATACTGAGCTTGCCGCCGGCGACGTTATCATCGCCTTCACCAAGACCGAGCATGAAGCCAAGCTCAAGCGAGCGCTTACAGGGGATTAGAACGATGGCTGTGAAGAGTCTCCCCGAGCGTTCTCTCACGCGTCTGGAACAGTGGCCGCTGTATATCGGTGGCATTCTTACCGAGGCGCTCTACGTTCTCGTCCTCACCGGAGCAGCGCTCGTCATGGCGCTCGTCGCCAAGATGTTCTGGCGATGATTCTCCGTCCTCGCAAGCAGGATCACCTGCTCATAGGAAAGTACACTGGCAAGATCGTCATCGGTGTCGGCATCCTCATGCTCATCCCGCTGGTCACCTCCCTCGTCTTCCAGGAATGGGACACGGCCGTCGATTTCGTCATCAGCATGTCGGCGTGCTTCATCTTCGGCTTCGGCACTCAGCTCGTATGCCGTACCGAGCGAGATCTCAGCTGGAGCCACGGTCTCGTCGTTGCCTCGGGATCGTGGATTGTTGCAACCATTCTTGGCGCATTGCCACACTGGCTGTCCGGACACGAGGGTTCCTACCTGGACGCAATGTTCGATGTTATGAGCGGGTATACCACCACAGGTATGTACTTATTGCAGGACCTCGACCACATCTCGCGGGGCCTCAATATGTGGCGACATCTGCTGACGTATGCGGGCGGTCAGGGAATCGTCGTGATCGCGCTTACGTTCTTGTTCAAGGGAACGGCTGGCGCATACAAGGTCTACGTCGGCGAGGGCAAGGACGAGCGGCTGCTGCCAAACGTAGTCCAGACTGCTCGCGCAATCTGGCTTGTGTCGCTCACCTGGCTTGGGATCGGAACAGCGGCATTGTTCGGCACAGGCATCTTGCTCGGGCAGGATCCGGTTCGGGCGTTCCTGCATGGTCTCTGGGTGTTCATGGGTGCGTGGTCGACGGGTGGTTTTGCGCCGCAGTCATACAACACGCTGTGGTTCCACTCGATTTCCTATGAAGTCGTTACGGTGGTCATCATGATCGCCGGCTCACTGAACTTCGCGCTGCACTGGGCTCTGTGGACCGGCAATCGAAAAGAGGTACGCCGGAATATCGAGACCGTGAGTTTCGCCACCACACTCATGGTCATCACCATTGTCGCAACGTTCTGGCTTGCCAAAGCGGGCGTCTATCCCGACGCGATGTCGCTGTTCCGCAAGGCGTTCTATCAGCTGGCGTCTGGTCACACGACGACCGGCTTCTCGACCATCTACTCGAAGGCGTTCATCAGTCAGTGGGGTCCGGTCGGCATGATCGCGACGACCATCGCCATGGCGATTGGTGCCTCGGCGTGCTCAACCGGTGGCGGTATCAAAGGGATTCGCCTCGGCATCATCACGAAGGCCTTCCTTCAGGACATTCGCAGGATGATCTCGCCGGAATCGGCGGTCGTGCGCGCGAAGTTCCATCACATTCGCGACATCTTCCTGGAAGACGGACTGGTGCGCAGCGCGCTCACGATCACCGTCGCGTACCTCACGATGTATGCGCTTGCATCCTTCATGGGGACGCTGTACGGCTGGGTGGCCCAACACGGGCTGCAGCCAACCGGTATGCCGGGAGCGGTGTACCTGACGGCCCCCGACGAAGTGCCGGAATCACAGGCCGCATGGGAACTCCAGACGGCGCTCGTCGGCTCGCCGGCGCCCAGTGCGCCAGACGAGTCAGGTTGCGGTGTGCGGCAGAATCCTGCGATACAGGTAGCCTTCACCATGCACCGCGGTCCGTATGACACCGTCTCGGATACCTACTCTCAGCTGGGTCAGTGGACCGCTACCAACGGCTTCGCGATGGTCGGACCTCCGCAGGAGGTATACTTGTCGGACCCGGCAGAGGTGCCTCCTGAGGAGTACCTCACCGAGATCCGCTTCCCGGTGAGCAGAGGCTAGTCATGGAGGCGAAAGGCGAGCCTGTCGCGGCCGCCTTGATCAGGGTGAAGCCGGTCGCCGATCTCGACGAGATCGCGGCACGAGTTTGTGCGCACGAAGACGTCATCTTCGACCGCTTCCACATCGCGCGAGTCGGCGTGTTTGGCTCATTCGTCCACGGGCGGCAATCACCGCATAGTGACGTCGATCTGCTCGTCGAGTTCACGGAGGCGCCGGGGAACTTCAGCTACTTCGAGCCGCTCGAGTACCTGCAGACGCTACTGGGCAGAAACGTCGACGTCGTCCAGCCCGGCGCGTTACGCGGGGATCTCCGCGATTCGGTGCTAAACGACGCCGTCTATGTCTTCTCGGCGTTAGGTCGGATTGTCCGCCGTTAGTCAGCTCAGCTGCCCCCAGGCGAGCCCGGCCGCGATCCACCACATGATGATGCCGATGACCACATCGAGCGCACGCCACGTGCCTGGTCGTTCGAAGAACGGGGCCAGAAGACGAGCACCGAAGCCCAGCGCCGAGAACCACGCGAGCGACGCGATGCACGCCCCGGCGACGAACCACCATCGTGCAACGCCAACGTGCTGAGCTGCGATGCTTCCCAACAACACAACTGTGTCGAGGTAGACATGCGGGTTCAACAGGCTCACGGCGAGCGTCGCCGAGATGGCCGCGCTCATACCGCTGAAGCGGGCGGGCGCTCCTGCGGTCTTCTCGGAAAGTGAACCGGGGTGCAAGGCCGTCCGGAAGGCGGATGCACCATAGAACGCCAGGAAAGCAGCACCGCCCCACGCCGCAATGGCAGTGACCGCTGGGAATGCCGCCACAAGACTCCCGAAGCCTGCACCCCCGGCGACAATCAGGACCCAGTCAACTAGGACGCAGATGGCCACCACGACGGCCACTTGGTTGCGCGCGATTCCGTTGCGCAGCACAAAAGCGTTCTGGGCACCGATCGCGATGATCAGAGTGGCGCCCAGCGCCGCCCCCGAGATCAGTGACGAGATGTAGATGCCGGTCACTGCACTGCCTCCTGAACGTGCGGGTGAGTGTGCCATTGTACCCGACCCCACACAGCCACCACCCGCGTATACTCGGCGCACTGGAAGCGCGATTGCACGACAGGATACGAGGCTGCGTGTACGAAACCGAGACTGCCCACCACCACCTCCGCGTGACTGACATCGACGGCGTGCGGCTGCTCACTTTCGAACGCAACAACCAATCTTCGATGCACCTCGACGATCCGTTCGCGACTGATATCCGCTATGTGGGCTACCTGCATCTGGCGCTCGCTGTCTGCCCATCGGCGACCAAGACGCTGGTGGTCGGCCTGGGTGGTGGGACAGTGGTCAAGCAGATGTGGCGCGACTACCCATGGATGAACGTCGATGCCGTCGAGATCGACTCGGACGTCATCGATGTATGCCGCGACTACTTCGCCTTGCCTGATGACGAGCGAATCCGCGTGATTTGCGAAGAAGGTCGCGCGTACCTCGAGCGAACCTCTGAGCGCTACGACATCATCATCATCGACGCCTTCGATGATGATCACGTTCCGCGCCAGCTGCTCACCGCCGAGTTCCTGAGGGTGTGCAAGGAGCGCCTCACGCCCTCAGGAGTGATTGTCTACAACGTGATCGGCTCCTTGCGTGGCTCCAGAAGCAAGCCGTTCTCGAACCTGTATCGCGTGGCAGCCGGCCGCTGGAGCAACGTCTGGGTCTTCCCGCTCGACCTGGCCGATGAGCACGTTGAGAGCACACGGAACATAGTGGTACTCGCCAGTGACGCCGACGTGAGCACGGTGGGCCTGGAGACGCGAATTTCGAACCGGGTGAACGGGATGGTATGCGTGCCCGCGTTCGAGCGGTTCGGCGAGGACCTCTACCGAGGATCGATCAGAGCCGAGACACTCGTGCCGACCAATGAGCCGAGGTTCGCTGGCAGAAGCAGACGGCAGAGCCCCGAGAGCCCGTGATAGTCACTCGGGCAGTCGGCCGATTACCTTCATCATCTGCTCCTGGTGATGGTGCACAACTGATTCCGGAGTGCCCCACGACGCAGCCGTCGACGCCAGGGCATCGCATGCACCCACGATCGTCTCTTTGGTCGGCTGGTCGAAGTCGCCACCCGCTCGCTTGAACGCGACCCTGACGGCCCCCAGAACGCTGCGCTCGAGGGCCTTCTCGTCGCCAGGCAGGCCCATGGTCTCCTTGGTCTGCGCGAACGTGATCCTCTGCGCAGTCAGAAAACACTTCACTACGAGATCGCGTGCCTTGTATGCATCGAGTTCGATAAGCTCAGCTTCACTGACGACCCAGCGATCTGGCACCACGCCCGACATCGACTCCCCCACTTCCTTCTTGAAGTGTCCATCCATGCGTCGTTCCCCCGCACCTGTCCTATTAGGGCACATTAGCACCCTCAAGTGGCCATCCGCTGTGACGGATTACCATACCCCGTGGGTATTCTTGCCGCAGCGACCACCCCTCACCGCGGTTCACGCACCCGCCAAGTCGCTGTGGCGCTTGACCAGCTTCTCGACCTCAACCGCCCAAAACACCACCGTGGACGCGGCGACCGCCACGATCAACTCCGACGATGAGAGCGCCTGCGTCCGAAACACCGGCTGCAGGAACGGCACGTAGATAATGGCGAGCTGGAGCACGACAGTCAATGCCACGGCTCCTGCCAGCGGCTTGTTGGATAGAACCCCCTGCCGGAAGAACGAGTCTCTGCCGGAACGAACCGCAAGCACATGACCCATCTGGCTGAAGCACAACACAGTGAACACCATCGTCTGCCAGTGAGTATCACCCAAGCGTATCGATGCCGCCTGAATGACTAGGCAGACAGCTCCCATGAGAAGGCCGACCCAGATGATGTGCGCACCCAGGCCGTGGGCAAAGATGCTTTCGCCGGGCGGCCGGGGCGGCCGGGACATGACGCCGCGCTCGTGTGGCTCGGCCGCGAGTGCGAGACCCGGCAACCCATCAGTCGCCAGGTTGATCCACAGGATATGTATCGGCAGCAGCGGAATGGGAAGGCCGACCAGCGGCGCGAGCATGATGGTCCAGATCTCTCCGGAGTTGCTCGCCATCGCATACTTGATGAACTTCCGAATGTTGTCGAAGATGCGTCTGCCCTCGCGGACGGAACCGACTATGGAAGCGAAGTTGTCGTCAAGCAGCACCATGTCTGCAGCCTCCTTGGCCACGTCGGTGCCGGTCACCCCCATAGCGATTCCGATGTCGGCGCGTGCCAGAGCCGGCGCGTCGTTCACTCCGTCCCCTGTCATACCCACGTATTCGCCCTTGTCTTGGAGCGCTCGCACGATCTTGAGCTTCTGTGCAGGCGCGACGCGAGCGTATACGCGCACGTCTTCAACGCGTTGCTCGAATTGCGCCAGTTCGAGCTGGTCGAGCTCCGCGCCCGTCATCAGCTGACTCTCGTCGCGGGCGATGCCCAGGCGTTTCGCGATCGCCATCGCAGTCGCCGGGTGATCGCCTGTTACCATCACCGGCGTGATGCCGGCTTCGAGGCATGTTCGTACCGCCTCTTCGGCCTCCGGCCTCGGCGGGTCGACTAAGGCGGCGAGTCCAAGCACCGTCAAGTCGCTCTCTACCGCGTCGATACTCTGCTCGCCCGGTAGTTCCTCAAGCCGCCTCATTCCGAATCCCAGGACTCTGAGCCCGTCTGCCGCCCACCTGCGCGTCGCCTGCGCGAACTCATCGGCCTCAAGCGGCGCAAGGGAGCCGTCCTCGGCGATTCGCGAAGTCGACCGCTGCAGGATCGCCTCGGCGGCTCCCTTCGTGAATGCGATGTAGCCGCCTCCTGGCTCCGCGTGGATCGTGGTCATGAGCTTGCGCTCGGAGTCGAACGGGAGCTCCGCCACGCGCGGGAACTCGACGGCGAGAACGAGCGAATCGAACCCAGCCCGGTACGCGGCCTCGAATAGAGCGACCTCGGTGGGGTCACCCATGAGTGCAGCGGGGCCTTCGGTGGGATTGCCGGTGACGTCGTTGGACAACGCCATCGCCGTGGCCAACCACGACTCAGCGCTGTCGGGCGCCACGCTTCCCGCGTACGGTAGCCCCGGCTCGGCGGTTGACCCCACCGCAACCCGCTCGACCGTCATGCGATTCGCCGTGAGCGTGCCGGTCTTGTCGGTGCAGATGAAGGTGACCGACCCGAGAGTCTCAACTGCAGGTAGCCGTCGTACCAGTGTCGCGGTCTTCACGAGCCGCCGAGCCCCCAGCGCAAGGGTCACGGTGGCAACCGCGGGCAGGGCCTCGGGCACCGCGGCCACCGCGAGACTCACGGCGGTCAGGAACATGACCAGTGGGTCCGCTCCCCGAAGAAGCCCGATCACGAACACCAGACCGCACAAGGCGATCGCCGCGAGACTCAGCGTCTTGCCGAACTGCGCGAGCCGCTTCTGCAGCGGCGTCTTTGAGCCGCTTGTCTCCTGAAGCAGGGTCGCGATACGTCCCAGCTCGGTATCGAGGCCCACCGACGCGACCACGCCCACACCGCGTCCGTAGACGACGTGCGTGCCTCGGTACGCCATGTTGATCCGATCGCCAAGCGGCAGGTCGTCGCTCTCAAGCCGGGCTGTGTGCTTGTCGACGGGCATCGACTCGCCGGTAAGCGCCGCCTCGGCGATGCGTAGTCTGGCCGACTCGACCACCCTGATGTCGGCGGGAACGATGCGACCCGCATCGAGCAGTACGACATCACCAACGGTAAGCTCCTCCGCGCGGATCTCACGGACGCGGCCGTCACGCCTGACTGTCGCCGTCTCGCCCGACATGCGCTTCAGGGCCTCCATCGCCCGTTCCGCCCGGTACTCCTGAACCACTCCGATGACCGCATTCAGAATCACGATGACGATGATGGCGATCGTGTCGACCACCTCGCCGAGCACTCCCGAGACCAGCGCCGCGCCCATCAACAACAGAATCAGGAAGTCCGAGAACTGCCCGGCGATCATCGAAAGCACGCTTCGAGGCTTCTTCTCAGGGAGGGCGTTCGGGCCGAATGCCGTGAGCCGACGCGCTGCTTCGACCTCATCAAGCCCGTCGATGTGGCTCACGAGCGCGTCGAACGCGTCGCTCACTCCTACAGCATGGGGGGTCTCGATCCCGATTCCGTCGCACCGGCGATCCGTCGGAACGTGCGGCACGCATCCAGGCGTTGGCGCCTTCTCCACGGTCACTCCTCCATTGAAGGGGTCGGAGAAGGTCTCGCACTCGAGGACTGATCCTCGATGACAGCTCCGGAGCTTGATCGCTCGTGGTGACGGACTGTCTTCCGGTTGCCCCGGACAGCTACTCCCCTTCACCACCGATGATACCCGTTGACGGCCGGTGATGGGGAATCGGAAGCGCTTCTGCCCTCCTCGTCGCGTTACCATGTGGTTCAACGGCACACGAGCGGGGGACAGCGTGCAACTTCTGCTGGACATCACGGTCATCTTCGCGGTCTCTGTGGCCGCGGTCCTCATCTGCCACCGGCTGCGCATACCCTCCAGCGTCGGGTTCCTGCTCGCAGGTGTCCTGGCGGGGCCGGATGCACTGCGCTTGGTCCGAGAAGTGGGCCAAGTGGAGCTGCTATCCGAGGCCGGCGTGGTCATGTTGCTGTTCGTCATCGGCTTGGAGTTTTCGCTCAGTGGCTTGTTTGAGATCCGCAGGCAGTTCCTTGTCGGCGGATCCGTGCAGATGCTGGGCACAGCCGCACTGGTAGGCACAGGTACGTACCTTATCGGCTCGACAGTGGCTCAGTCAGCGTATCTGGGGTTCGTTGTCGCACTGAGTTCCACCGCGATCGTACTGAAGTTGCTCCAGGAGCGTGCGGAACTCGACAGCCCACACGGACGCATGATTCTGGGCACGCTCATCTTCCAGGACATCGCCGTCGTCCCATTGATGCTTGCAGCGCCGTTTCTCGCCGGCGGGCTGGCCGGTGGCTCAGGAGGGACCGCTTCTGAGGCGCTTGTTCTCGCAGCGCGCGTGCTAGGAGTCGCGGCCATCGCCTACGTGGGATACCGCTGGGCCGTGCCGTGGCTGCTGTACCAGATAGCACGCACCCGTAGCCGCGAGGCGTTCCTCCTGGGCGTACTCACCATCTGCACAGGAATCGCGCTTCTGACCCAGCAGGCCGGCCTCTCACTCGCGCTGGGTGCGTTCCTGGCAGGACTGATCATCTCCGAGTCCGAGTACTCGCATCAGGCCGTCGGCGTCATCCTGCCCTTCCGCGACGCGTTCATGAGCCTGTTCTTCGTCTCCATCGGCATGCTTCTCGACATCCAGTTCCTGCTGGCGCACCCCCTCGAACTCGCTCTGCTCACCTTGGGCATTCTGGCCATCAAGCCACTCGTGGGCGCAATCGCGGCGCTCTCGGTGGGCTTGCCGCTCCGAAACTCCGTGCTGGCCGGCGTGTCACTCGGCCAGATTGGCGAGTTCTCACTGGTGGCCACGACCGCTGGCGTCACTGCCGGGCTACTGAACCAGGATGCATTCCAGACCGTGCTCGACACCGCGGTGCTCAGCATGCTGCTAGCCCCGCTCATGATGGCCATCGGCCCGGGGATAGCCCAAACACTTCAGCGGCTGCCACTGACTCCACGGCTACGCGACGGATTTGGTGGTGCGCGGGTCAGCTCCGCGCACACCTACACCGATCACGTACTGATCGTGGGCTACGGCGTGACCGGCCGAAACATCGCCCGCTCGTCTCGGGAGGCTGGTGTACCCTACGCCGTCGTCGAGCTCAACGCCGAGGTGGTTCGTGCGGAACGTGCCCGCGGAGAACACATCTACTTCGGCGACGCGACACACGAGGCGATCCTCGAGCATCTCAACGCCGACAAGGCCAAAGCCGTAGTGGTCGCCATCAACGACCCGGCGGCCGCGCGCAGGATCGTCGAGCTCGCCCGTCGCATCGCCACCGACGCGTTCATCATGGTTCGCAGCCGCTACCTCAAAGAGGCCGAGGCCCTCTATGGTCTGGGCGCCGATGAGGTCATAGCTGACGAACTCGAAGTCTCCATCGAGATCTTCTCGCGCGTGCTGGCGCGCTTCCTGGTTCCCCGCGAAGACATCGAGCACTACATCGACGACGCTCGAGCGGAATGGCGTGTCATGGCGCGCAGTCTCTCCCCAGAAACGACGTCCGTGCACGACCTGCGTGTCGAAGTACCCGATCTGACCACCCGCGCCTTCCGGGTCAATGAAGGATCGCCCATCGAAGGGATGACGATCGCGACGAGCAGGTTGCGAGCGGAGCACGGCGTCACAGTTCTCGCGGTGCGCCGCGATGGAGCATCGATCGCCAACCCCGTAAGCGCAACCGAGCTGCGCGCGGGGGATGTACTGTTCGTTGTGGCCCCGCACGATTGGGACCCTCTGACCGTCGCCTGAGGCGGTCTACCAGCTTCGAGAGGACACGCACGTGGAATTACTGGAGTTGAGCAAGCGATTCGGAGACCTGTACAAGCCCAGCGCGAAAGTGCCGGTGCTCGTGGACGTGCCATCGCTGCGGTTCCTCATGCTCGACGGCGAAGGCGGCGTGGGAGGACCTGACTTCCAGGACGCGATGCAGGCGCTCTACGGCCTCGCGTACCCGGTGAAGTTCGCGGCCAAGAAGGAACTCGAGCTGAGCTACTCGGTGATGCCCGCCGAAGGGCTCTACTGGAGCGACGAGTATGACGGTACGCCCGGAATCACGCCCTCTCAGCTGCAGGAACTGACCTGGCGTCTCATGATCATGCTGCCCGACGAGGTGCCCGGCGAGCTGGTCGAGGCAACGCGCGAGAAGGTGGCCGCGAAGAAGGACCTACCGCGCCTCGGCGATATTCGCGTTCAGACCTTCTCGGAAGGGCCTAGCGTGCAGATACTGCACGTCGGTCCGTACGCCGAGGAGGCCCCCACCGCCCAGCGGCTCTACGCGTTCGCCGCCGAGAAGGGCTTCGACGTCACCGGACCACACCACGAGATCTATCTGGGAGACCCGAACCATTCAGCGCCCGAGAAGCTCAAGACGGTGCTGCGCTACGGCGTGACGAAACGGCGCACGCAGACCTCCACGGCTCGCCACATCAAGGCCGTGCGCACGAAGGCTCCGACCACCTGTAACACAACCTGCGCGGCGCCCAAGCGCTCGCGCCGGAAGTAGCGCGCCTCCGCACTGACGCGTCGTGGAGTGGCCGTCCAGATCACGTCATAGTCACTTCGTCTTGAGAAGCGACCCCAGGACACCCCGCATGATCTGGCGACCCACTTGGCTGCCCGCAGCGCGCACGACGCTCTTGCCCATCGCTTCGATCATGCCCTCGCGCTTGCCGCCACGAGGACCAGTCGAACCGAACAGCGCATCGGCAATCGGATTGCTCTGCCCCGCTGCCGGCGCGCTGACGCTCCCCGGCTTAGCGACCGGCGCAGCAGCTGCCTCCGCAGCCGCTGCTGCGGCAAGCGCTGCGGCCGCTTCCTCGGTCGCCTTGGCCGCCGCTTGGGCGCGTGCGATGAGTACCTCGTAGGCGCTCTCGCGATCGACTTCCTGCTCGTAGTGCCCAGCCACCAGCGACGCCGCCATCACAGCCTGCCGCTGCTCCGGCGAGATCGCACCGATCCGGCCGTGCGGCGGCACTATGAGCGCGCGACGCACGGGCTCGGGGTTGCCATCGGCCGAGAGCACAGAGACGAGCGCCTCGCCCACCTTCAGGTCCGTCACCGCGGTCTCGACATCGACCGCCGGATTCGTGCGGAACGTCTCGGCCATGGCTTTGACGGCCTTCTGCTCGCGTGGGGTGAACGCGCGCAGGGCGTGCTGGATCTTGTTGCCGAGCTGGCCTAGTACCGTGTCGGGGATATCGACCGGGTTCTGCGTGACGAAGTAGACGCCGATGCCCTTGCTGCGAATCAGCCGAACGACCTGTTCGATCTTGGTGAGCAGCGCCGGCGGGGCGTCGTCGAAGAGCAGGTGCGCCTCGTCGAAGAAGAAGACCAGTTTTGGCTTGGCGAGGTCTCCGGCCTCCGGGAGGCGCTCGAAGAGCTCCGAGAGCAACCAGAGTAGAAACGTCGAGTAGGTGCGCGGTGACTGCATGAGCTTGTCGGCGGCAAGGATGTTCACGTAGCCGTGCCCCTGCGCGTCGACCTGCATGAAGTCGAAGAGATCGAGCGCCGGCTCGCCAAAGAAGCGGTCACCGCCCTGTTCCTCGAGCGTGAGCAGCGAGCGCTGGATGGCCCCGATGCTGGCAGCCGAGACGTTGCCGTAGGTCGTGCCGATATCGCTCGCGTTGTCCGCGACGAACTTCAACATGGCCCGCAGGTCAGCGATATCCAGCAGCAGCAGCCCGTTGTCGTCGGCGACTCGGAACGTGACGGTGAGAACCGCCTCCTGGATCTCGTTGAGATTCAGCATGCGCCCCAACAACAGAGGCCCGACCTCCGAGACGGTCGTGCGAACCGGATGCCCCTGCTCGCCAAAGACGTCCCAGAACATGACCGGAGTGGCCGAGAAGCCCCAGTCGCCCAGTCTCAGCTTCTCAATCCTCTCGGCGACCTTGGTGTTGTCCCCGCCCGCTTGGGAGATGCCGGACAGATCGCCTTTGACGTCGGCCGCGAACACCGGGACCCCTATGCGGCTGAAGGACTCGGTGAGCACCTGGAGCGTGACCGTCTTGCCCGTACCGGTAGCGCCTGCGACCAGACCGTGTCGGTTCGACATCGCGGGAAGCAGGTACAGCTCGGCATCGTCCTTCGCGATCAGCATCCCCTCGAGCGATTCGGTCATCATGTGCTCCTTGGTTCTGATGTTGGGCATCCGATGGACAGAAGATACCCGTCGCGCCCACTGGGTACCAACCCCATGACACGTTGTGACACGAATGGGGCGCTATGCCAGCCCAGAAGCTCAATGCGCTACAGCAAACGCTCGACTCGGCCATCGCCGAATGGCCCGGGGTGCACTCGAAGTCCATCTTCGGGCATCGAGGATATGTTCTTGGCGGCAAGATGATCGGTTTTCTGGCCGATGAGGGCGTCGCGGTCAAGGTCCCGGGTCCTGAGATTGATGCCGCCTATGCAATCGACGGAGTGGTCCCCTTTGCCTACGGCGAGCATGAGATGAGAGGCTGGCCGGTGCTGCCGCTACGCAACGACGACGAGCTCTCCTCGGCCCTCAGCGCACTGGAACAGACGAGCGCACGCATTTCGCAGGGCGAACTATGAGCCCGCTCGGCTGATACCGGCCGAAGCCCCGACCGGGCCGGTCTCATCCCCATCCACACTGTTCAGTATCTTCCACGCGAAAGCGGAAGCCGCCAGGGTTACGGCTCCGAACATCGCGAAGGGACCGATTTCAAGGCTGCCCTCAACAAGGGCCGCCGAGACGAGCATCGCGCAGATCGCGCCAGCCATGGTCACGCCCTTCACCGCGAAGACCGAAGCCAACAGGTATCCCCACGGGCTTCGACGCCAGACCAGAAACGCCGTTGCGCTCGCCAGTGGCACCAGCATCCCAAGATCCATCGCCTGGACGGTGAGTGTGGGCATCCCCAGAAGCCCCGCCCCTGCGAAGTCCCCACCAAGTCCCGTCGCGATTCTGGGCACCCACATCCCCACAAGCATGAACGCCATCATCGCCGAGAAGACCGCCATTCCCTGGCGGGGAAACCGCTCGCTGAACCGACGGGGCAGTTCCCTGATCTGGATAGTAGACGTGATCCACACCAGCGAGACGGCGCACGTTGCGTAGAGCACGATGAAGACCGGGAACAGTGGCCCCAAGGCCCAGAACATCGCGTACATGAGGTACTGGTAGAACAAGTAGGCAAGAAGGCCCAGGGAGAGCAGACGGGCCTTCAGCGAACCACGCGCGATAGCCGGAACCGCAAGCAACAGCACCGGTACCACGATGACCAGCGTCACCGCGTCCCACCCCACACCCTCGGCCACGACACGTTCTGGGTTGAAGGCATACACCCCCGTCGTGGCGTACTCGAACCGCTCGCCCCGAATGCTGGTCGCAGGCGCTGTGGACCCGTCCCCTCG
Source organism: Actinobacteria bacterium HGW-Actinobacteria-7 (assembly GCA_002841275.1). Taxonomy (GTDB): domain Bacteria; phylum Actinomycetota; class Coriobacteriia; order Anaerosomatales; family PHET01; genus PHET01. The sequence continues at coordinate 13,376 of PHET01000005.1, forward strand.
CATGAAGACCCCGACTGCGGAGGCAGCACCCGCGCCCAATGCGACAGCAAGGCATAGTGCGGCAATGCGCCTGAAGACTTTAGAGTCCATGGGGTTACACCCCCATCTTCTCAGACACAGTCTCGGCCCAAGCATCTATGGCGTCCCAGTCCCTGAAGTCCCCCTGTGGGGCTTTCAGAGCCTTGAGGACTGTGCGCTCAATGAACGAGAACTCCTTGGGTTCGTTCCAGCCCGCGAACAGACCGATATCAAGAGGGCTGACACCCGACGATTCTATGACAGGATCCGTCCACGCCCGGACCTCGGGCGCCCGCTCGGGCTCCTTCGCCATCGTGAGATTCACCGTGTAGAAGGCGACCGGAATCTGCTGGAGCTGCTCAGCGTTCTGCGCGACCCATGCGCGTGCCGGTTCATGCCACTGGCTCATCCGAATGCCGCTGCCAACGATCACCGCGTCATAGGCGGCCAGGCCATCGGCCTCTTGCGCGGAGACCACGTCGACATCCGCGCCCTTCCGGGCAAGACATTCGCCAATGCGCTGCGCTACCCCACGAGTACACCCGGACTTCGTGCCGTAGACCACCATGAACTTACTCATCTCTGACTCCCTCCATTAACACCCTCGCTCACGCCGGACAGAAACAGCATCAGTGTCTGCCGGGTCGCCTCCTGTATCGGTATCTCGTAGATCTCGCCCGCGACATCGAGTACTTGCCTCGACATGACCATCTGAGAGGTGAGCGCGAAGAACGCCTCAGCCATCACTCTGGGGTCGACATCCGCGCGCAGGTCACCGGCTTGCTGGCGCTGCCCGAGATAGTCGACCAGGCCCGAGAAGTTGCCCCCCGGGCCTTCTCCCATGATCTCTCTGACCTCAGGAGCCGTGTGTGCGTCGAGCGCTAAGCGAAGCGCAGCCGCGCCCACGTGGGTGGCCTGGGCGACCTCGAGTTCAGCCAGCGCCTCAAGCGTCCCACGAGTGTCCGACGGGTCGGGCAGGCTCTTCACAACAAAGCCCGCCATGCCATCCGCCCACTTCTGGGCCAGAGCATTCAAAATCCCCTGCTTGTTGGTGAAACGGCGGAAGAGCGTGACCTCGTTGACGCCGGCCTTCTGGGCAATCGCGCGTGTCGTGGTCCCGTTGTAGCCCCGCTCGGCGAACAACTCTGAGGCTGCGTCGAGAATGCGTGTGGTGGTGTCTTCTGCCGTGCTCATATGCGTACTCCATTCGATGCGTGCAAGTGCTTGCTTGCATCCTAGTACGATGAAGATGGCCCGTCAAGCGGTCTTCTCGAACGTCAGTAGTAGGCAGCCGCCCTCCCTCTACTCCCTGGGGCGCAGGCGGAATCCACCTCTGACTCCACAGCCGTATCTCAGAATCGACACTCCAAGCCGACGACGCCTTCATCAGCCAGAGGGATGCTCATAGGTGCCGGGACGCTGATGATTCGGCGTTCCGGCGCCACAGCACCGATGAGGGAGGCGTCATGTTGACTGCAGCTCATCTCAAGACCGCCGGACTGTCCAGCGCATGGGCGGTACGGACCGTTGAATCTATCCTCAAACACATGCGGGGGGTGGCTCGAGTGGTGGCCGTCAGCTCGCTGGGGATCGTCTCAGTGATGTGGGACGACACCATGGCTACACTTGAGCAGATTGTGAGCGCGCTGACCGCGGCCGGCTTCGATGCACGTCCGATGCTGCCGCAGAGCTGACCACGCGGCCTCAGACGAGCCCGATACGTCTCCAGACCCCCGCCGCAATCCCGAACGCGGGCCCATACCAGACCAGCCCGCCGATGATGTAGATCACGATGTCCTTGCGGGCGATGTCACCCAGCAGTCCGACGCGCCAGACGCTGACATAGACGACGGCCCCCACAAGTACCATGGCCAGCAGGAGAATCAGCCCTTGGAAGACGCTGCGCGCAGACATGCGTCCGCGCACGCGTTTCACCATCGCGAGGGCGAGCGGCGAGGCGAGACCGACGAGCAGCAGTGCCGCCAGCGGCGTGGTCTCGGCGCGGTACTCGGGGCCAAGGAACCGATTGATCGGCAACAGCAACAGCGAACTCGTGAACAACACGGAGACACCCGTGAGAAGCACGATTGGAACGAGCACAGCGACACGAGTGGCGACCGTGCGAGCCCGGTCCCGACTATCGGTAAGGAACGTGAGCAGGAGCGCGAGGACGAACGGCATCGTCACCAGCGAGACGTAGCTGAAGGTGTATGTGCGAAAGGGGAGGCGGCCGATCAGAATCGATCCCGGAACCAGAAACAGCAGAATGAACGCATACACCAGCGCATAGGTGTCGAGTACACGTGGTTCTTCGTGCACGATCGCTATCGGTACCTCGGTCATGCACCGCTCCCTGCTCGGTCATTGGACACGCGTCGGAGTATCCGGCGGGCCCACGCCTCAAGACATGACTTGAGTCAATTCCGGGGCTTCGGATTCGAGGTCGTGCAACGGCACGTCATCGCAATTCCCACATCTCCCTCCTGCGTGGTACGTTGGCCCTCCCGCCCAACAACCACATTGGAGCCCCGCCGATGCCGGCGATCGTCGAAGCGTGGCGCGCCGGTCTTCTCGGCAAGAAGAACTGGTTGCGCAATCTAGGTGCCGGTGTCGTTGTCGGCATAGTCGCGATACCTCTGGCCATGGCGTTCGCGATCGCGAGTGGCGCTAAACCCGAGCAGGGTCTCTACACCGCGATTATCGCCGGGCTGGTGGTCACTCTCTTCGGCGGCAGCCGCGTTCAAATCGCAGGACCTACCGGTGCGTTCGCGGTTCTGCTGGCAGGCATCACAGCCAAGTACGGATTCGTCGGCCTGCAGATCGCCACGATGATGGCCGGCGTGTTCCTCTTCATCTTCGGGCTCGCCAAGCTGGGCGGCGTTATCCGCTTCATCCCCGAGTCCGTGATTCTGGGCTTCACCGCCGGTATCGCCGTGGTCATATGGGTCAGCCAGTGGCCCGCGTTCTTCGGGCTGCCAGCTGCCGAGTCAGAGGGTTTCGCCCAGAAGCTCCTCTCCCTCGCACGATTGCTGCCACAGCTCGATCCGGCCACGACCGTGATAGGCGCGGTGTGCGTGCTGGTCATCGTGTTCTGGCCGAGAATCCCGGTACTCAGCACGGTTCCCAGTCCGCTGGTGGCACTGGTGGCCGCCACGGTGCTGCAATCGGCGCTGCACCTGCCCACTGTGGCCACCATCGGGACCGCGTTCGGAGGGGTGCCGAGCGGACTACCGCATGTGCAGCTGCCGATGGTCTCGGTCTCGACCGTCATCGACCTCATCCGCCCCGCGTTCGCCATCGCGCTGCTGGGCGCCATTGAATCACTGCTTTCCGCAACTGTTGCGGACGGGATGACCGGGACTCGCCACAACGCGAATCAAGAACTGGTCGCGCAGGGCGTCGCAAATGTGGCCTCGGGCGCACTGGGCGGTTTCGCGGCCACGGGGGCTCTTGCCCGCACGGCCACCAGCGTCAGACATGGCGGGAACAGCCCGCTAGCCGGAATCGTCCACGCCGCTGTTGTCCTGCTCGTCTTGCTGGCGCTCGCGCCTCTGGCCTTCAACGTGCCTATGGCCGCACTCGCTGCAATCCTGTTCGTTGTCGCATTCAACATGAGTGACATCAGGCATGTGGTCTGGACGGGGCTCCACGCTCCTCGGACCGACGTCGCGGTCATGGTCGTCACGCTGCTGCTGACCGTGTTCACCGATCTTGTACTTGCTGTGGAGGTCGGTGTGGCACTCGCCATGGTGAACTTCTTGCGCCGCATGGCGTCTTCGGTCGAGGTGCGTCAGGTCGAAGGCCACGAACTGGAAGCGTGCCCGGATCACGACGGGTCATCAGGACTCCCGGACGGCGTGCTCGTCTACACCATCGAGGGCCCGTTCTTCTTCGGTGCCATCGAGCAGTTCGAGGCCGCATTGATGCACACGCACACCGAGCCCGACACTCTTGTGCTCAACCTTTCGCGCGTGCCCTTCATCGATCTCACCGGTCTGGCTTCATTGCGCGAGGTGATCGAGACCCTCGCCAGGCGCGACGTCGACGTGGTGATTTGCGGGGCGAACCAGCAGGTCGCCCGGAGACTCGAACACGACGGTATTGCAGCGATGATGCAGGCACCCGTCACCTCGGCGCTGTGCGACGTGCTGCAGGGCACCGGCAAGGTCGCCGGCTAGCCGAACTCGGGGGTCATGACAGCGCTGTTCTCGGCCGCGACCAGTACAGACGGGGAATTGACGTACTCCGCACTGAGCACCAACTCAGCGAACAGCTCCACCAACTCCGGATCGAACTGGATGCCCGAGTGAGACTCGATCTCCCTCAGGGCCACATCAAAAGCAACGCCTTTGCGGTAGGGGCGGTCCGACACCATCGCATCGAACGAGTCGCAGACTGCAAGAATCCGCGCCTCGAAGGGAATCTCCTCGCCTGCTATGCGCTGCGGGTATCCGCTCCCGTCCCAACACTCGTGATGCGAGAGCACCCACGGGAGGATCTCCTTGAAGATGGTTGCGCTTAGAATCCGCTGTCCAAGATCGGGATGTTCCTCGATCTTGCGACGCTCGCCCGGGCTCAGATTGCCGGGCTTGCGCAGAATGGAGTCCGGTACGCCGATCTTGCCCACGTCGTGAAGAAGTCCCGCGATCTCAACCAGTCTTACGTGGTTCGGAGCAAGCCCGACGCGGCGCGCCAACTGGCCCGCCAGGCGGGACACGTTGCGGGAGTGGAACTGCGTGTAGGGGTCCCGCGCGTCGACCGCTGATGCGAGAGACTCGACGGTCTGCATGTATGACTGCTCTTCAGCGATATGGAGTCGCTCTTCTGGCCCGAGCGCCTCGACCACTTGCTCGTCGTAGACCACCACGTTGCCTGAACCGATGGCTTGAGCCCAATACAGCGCCCCATCGGCTTTGGCGACAAGTGCGGTTCGTTCGGTCGCATGTTCGGGGCTGGAGGCGATCCCGATGGACACGGACTCGATACACTCTCTGGCCTGCGGGTCAGAACCGATCGCCGCCTGAATCGCTCGAGCGCGGCTGGCGGCACCATGAAAATCGGTGTTCGCCATGATGATGGCGAACTCGTCGCCGCCCATCCGGCAGACCGTGTCATCGGGGTGCTCATCGAGACGGAGAAGATCGGCCAACCGCCGCAGGCACCGGTCGCCGCCGGAATGGCCGTGATGCTCGTTGACCTTCGAGAATCCGTCGATATCCATGAGGACGAGGCTCACAGACTCACCGGCTCTGCGCGCCCGGTCGATCTCAATCGCAACACGCTCTTGGAAGTATCTGTGGTTGAACGCCCCGGTCAGAGGGTCCACCACAGTGTGTGAGAGTAGGCTGCCGTTCTCGGACGTCAGGATGATCGAGCGCGTGATCACCAGCAGCGCCACGCCAAAGGACGCACAGGCGAGCAACCAGAACTCCGCCTCTCCCACATGACCGTAACGTGCCTGGAAGAGGGTATACGGCACGGTGAACATCAACACTGCCGCAACGCCGATATCGTACCAACGAAGCGCCGTGCGCCTCGCGTGAGCAGTCACCGGCAGGGCGGTCGCACCCATGCGACCGTGGACTCTCTGCGTTGCAGCGGTCGACAACGTGACGTATGCGCTCATCCACAGGATGTCGACGGCGATGTCGGCGTAGGGCACTGCCCGGCCCGCCGAGTAGAGCTTGAAGATGATAGTAGTGCCACTCGCCACAACGGCAAAGGCGACGGCAATGACGATCTTGGTCTCCCATCGCGTCCAAAGGCGCTCCCTCGCCTCAAGAATCGCGGCAAAGAGAGATACCAAGACCACCGTGCTCGCCATGAGGAAGCAGGCGTGAATGGCCCAACTCACCAGTTCCCCCGGCTCAAGGGCACGATACGAGGGAAGCAGCACCAGGAGTACGAGGAGCGACCCCACCAGCAGGACAGCGATAGCGAGGTCGAGCACGTAACGCACTTTGGTCAGCACCGGCGCACCAGAGAGTCCGGCCGCAAGGACTACGAATGTGTAGAGCAGCAGGGGGACATAGCTCGCGAGGTAGAACGCCTCTGCCAGTCCCGGAGAGTAGGCGCCAACACTGCCCACAAGCACCTCTCGGAAGACCCACACGAGATCGCCGGTGAACAGAAGACCGACCGTTGCCAACAGGAACAACCAGGCGCGGCGCTCTATTCCTACAGTGGTCCGAACTACCCGCATGACTGCAGCGACGGCCATTGCGGCGACCGCAAGGTATGCCGCTCCAAGCACGACTCTCGCTATCAGCGAATCACCTGACAACACTGACATTAGGGCGTAGCCAACGGCGAATGCCGCGAACACACCCCACATGACCGAATCGCCCTTTTCGCGTCTGATGACAGTGCCCCACATCTTCCGGAAGCGACCGTGCCGGAGTCGCCTATCTGGGCGACAGGTGCGAAATCCATGCCGCAGAAGGGCTTGTGGACCAAATGTGAAGTGTCCTGAGGAAGCGCGCGGTGGTGGCTAGGTCCGGCGCCGCCGGTTGAGGATGAAGCCAACGACGCCTGCCAGCGCCAGAACGAGCCCCGCACCGACCACGCCCGCCGTGCTGGTCCCCGCATCAGGAGAGGGCCACTCAGGCGCAACGTCCGTTTCACCTGCAGATCGCGGCTGCTTGAACCCGTAGCCGGGCAGGAGCGCGGTCTTCTTCTGCAGCGAAGCGGCCGCGGAGTGCACCGAAACCTCCGTGCTTCTGAGTTGCGAAGACCCCGTGACCTGCTGAATCGACCATTCCAAGCCATCAGGGTTTGTTGATGCGAACCATGAGATTCCTGCGCCTGATATCACTGCGGCGATGGCCAGCCCCACCAGAACCGGCCGGAGACGCAGGCCGCCCAAAGGTGAGCGTCTTGAGTTGCGCGCAAGCAACTCCGGCTGCACGCGCTCCACAAACAGCACCACCCCCGCCGTGACCAGCCCCTCAACGACGCCAACGCCCAGGTGGATAGGCAGCATGATCAACGCGAAGGTGGCGAACGGCAGAGCGCTGACTCCCGAGAGGACCGTCTCCAGCACAACACCTAGTGCGCCAAGCTGCAGTCCCACGATCGCGGCCAGCAACGAGCCGGTGACAAGACGCCGCCTGCTGGTGCTGGCACCGACGATCACGCGGTAGATGAGCGGGTAGGCAATGAACACAGGGAAGAAGCCCAGGTTGAAGATGTTGGCACCTAACGCAAGGATGCCACCATCGGCGAAGAACAGCGCCTGAACCGTCAGCACAGATGCCATCACGAGGAAGGCGGCCTCGGGACCAAGGAGTATCGCAAGGATGAGCCCGCCGCCCAGATGACCGCTCGAGCCCGTCGCCGGAATGGTGAAATTGAGCATCTGGGACGCGAAGATGAAGGCTCCCGCCACGCCCATCAGCGGAACCTTACTAGCATCCGCCTCTTCGCGCACCTTCTTTGCACAGTAGACCGTGGTCGCCGCGGTCGCAGCCCACATCGTGGCCCCGACCGCCGGTGAGATCAGCGCGTCGGCCATATGCATGGAGTCGGTCCCTTCTCGCCGTGCGATCATGAAGTGCTATGAACTCTGAAATCGTGATACCGTACAGAGAACCTACCCTCGCAAGAGCGGTGCGTCAACGTGCAATTGCTGCACGAAAAGTGTTACGGTTCTTCAACTCGAGTTACTCGTCCTGCGGCCCCTACCCACGGAGCACCCCTCATGGCAGACGTCGTCCGCTTCAGCATCTCAACCGACGCGCGACTCATCGACCGATTCGACGCCCTGTCCGCCGAGAAGGGCTACGTGAACCGGTCTGAGGCGATTCGCGACCTCATGCGCAAGGCGCTGGTCGAAGAACAGTGGGCCAGTGGCACGGGCGAGGCTGTGGGCACGGTGACCCTCGTGTTCGATCACCACTTCAGTGATCTGTCCGACAAGCTCACCGAGCATCAACACTCCCACCACGAAGCGATAGTCTCGACCCTCCACATACACCTCGACGCCCACAACTGCCTGGAGGTCGTGGTGCTGCGCGGTCAGATTGACGAGATCAAGCGGCTCGCAGACGGTCTTATCGGCACGAAGGGTGTAAAGCACGGTAAGTTCGTGGCGACCACCACCGGCGACGACCTGGTCTGAGCCGATCACTGTGGCCTCACTCGAACACGAGATTCACGAGTTCGGACAGCTCGATCAGCTGTCGTATCAGGACACGCCGATCCATCGGCTCGATCCTCGTGCGAAGGTGCTGACGACCCTGGTCTATCTCGTCTGCGTGGTGTCCTTCGGCAAGTACGCAGTGCTGCCCCTGTTGCCGTTCCTGCTGTTCCCCGTCGTCATCGCCGGCCTGGGCAATCTGCCCACCGGATTCCTCTTCCGGAAACTCCTGGCCGTGGCGCCGTTCGCCATCGTCGTGGGCATCTTCAACCCCCTCCTCGACACCCACATCGCCCTTCGAGTCGGCACCCTGGGCATCTCGGCCGGCTGGATCTCCTACGCATCGATACTGCTGAGGTTCGGCCTGACCACGCTTGCGGCCCTCGTGCTGATAGGCACCACGAGCTTCATGGCCATCTGCGCCGCCATCGAGCGCATGGGTGCGCCGGACGTATTCGCCACGCAGCTCCTGTTCCTCTACCGCTACACGTTCGTTCTCGCCGATGAGGTTGTGCGGATGGGACGGGCCCGCGCTCTGCGCTCCTTTGGGCGACACGGCATGGGGATCCGTGTCTACAGCAACATGCTGGGTCATCTGCTTCTTCGCACATACGCTCGCGCGCAGCGAATCTACCTGGCTATGACCTGTCGGGGCTTCGACGGGCAGGTACGCATCCTGCGCACCCTGCACCTCTCGACCCGCGACGTCACCTTCACGCTCGGATGGTCAGCTGTCTTCGTCGCATTCCGCTTGTTCAATGTCCCGCTGGTTCTCGGGCAGTTCATCACGGGGTTGATCACATGAGTCATCACAGCATCGAAGCGCGCGATCTCGCCTTCTCCTATCCAGATGGAACGGTCGCCTTGGACGGCGTCTCGTTCGAGATCACTCACGGTGAGTCCGTAGCGATTGTTGGAGCCAACGGCGCCGGCAAGTCGACGCTCCTGATGCACCTGAACGGTTTTCTGACGCCCCTGCGCGGCAGTGTGCGCGTGGGCGACGTGCCGGTCATCAAGAGCACGCTGTCCGACATCCGCAAAGCAATTGGCACCGTCTTCCAGGACCCCGACGACCAGCTCTTCATGCCGTCCGTGTATGAGGATGTCGCCTTTGGCCCGATGAATCTCGGCCTACCCCTGGAGGAGGTCGACGCTCGTGTCATCGAGGCGCTCACGCAGGTTGACGCGCTACGCCTCAAGGACCGGCCTCCGTATAGGCTCTCAGGCGGCGAGAAGCGAGCGGTGGCCATCGCCACGGTCTTGGCCATGCGCCCCAACGCACTGATCCTCGACGAGCCTTCGTCGAACTTGGATCCACGAGCACGACGTCGCCTCATAGGACTTCTGGGCACGTTCACGCACACGAAGATCATCGCCACTCACGACCTCGACCTGGCAATGGACCTCTGCGAACGGACCATCGTGATGAGCGGCGGGACCATCAGCGCAGACGGGCGCACGGGCGACATCTTCACTGACGATGCCCTGCTTGATTCTTGCGGTCTCGAGCGACCGTTGAGTATGCAGAACTGCCCCAAGTGCGGGAGAAGCGACTAGACACCACAACAAGAAGGAGGACCGCTTCATCAAGCGGCCCTCCGATCTCCATGAAGTTGGATCGGTTCTAGTACCCGGCTGCCACAGCCGCTTTGTATGCGGCCTGGCTCGTGCTTGAGGACTCGATTCGCCAATCACACTCTTTGTTGGTGTTGAACCACACGACACCTTGGATACGCGTGTAGGTGGTGTTGATCTGCTTGAACATGTCGGTGATCCACGCCGCCTTGCTACCACCTTGCTCGGGGGAGGCCGTCTCGGCAATGAACATCGGCTTGGCGGTGAGTGCGGCGACGCGACCGTACGCGTTGCCGAAGACCGAGCTGAACGAGCGCCAGTTCGACCAGTCCTGCGTCGTGCCCCAGTTGTATCCGTCGAGCGAGGCATAGTCGACATACGCATCGCCGGGCCAGTAGCCCTCAATCGTGTTGGCACTCGTATTGGGGACGTTGTCGTTGTTGACACACCAGACGAACTTCACGTTGGTCGCCCCGCGCTCGGCGAATACGGTCCTGACGTGTCGCCATGCGGCGATCAGGTCGGCCGCGGAGTTGCCGTTCACCGTTCCGCCCCACGGATACCAGTTGCCATTCATCTCGTGAAACGGCCTCAGCCAGACCTCATGGCCGAAGGACTTCGCACTATCTGCGAACGTGCGGAGATAGGCATCCTTTGATCCGTTGGCGATCGACTTCAGCCCGCCGGTGCCGTCGATCGACCAGAACTCGAGGGTGACGAGCGGAATCGATCCATGGTCGACGATGGTCTGCACGCGGCTCAGAGGGAACTTCTCGGAATCAGCGATGAAGAAGTTCACAACGGCCGATCTGGCCGCGAGTTGGGCCTCGAGCGAGAGCAGCGGATCGATGCTCGCCGGAGCGCCGGACTGGTAGAACCCGAACCAGCGACTGGGCGTGGGTGCCGGTGCAGGAGCGGGCACGGGGGTCACAACAGGAATGGGGGCCGGAATCTGCACTCGGCCGCGCTTCGCGGACCTGGCGCCGAACACTGTGGCAACGGCCCGATAGGTGTAGCTGCCCGGTGCGACCAGCGTGCCTGCCGCAGTCTTACCGTTCCATGTGACGCTCGGCTTCGTCGAAATCGTAGTCGAGGTCAGTGTGCGAATCCGTCGGCTGCCTCTGTAGATGTAGACCTTGAGGCGAGAGGCCTTAGGCAGTGTGCTGCTGAAGACGACCTTGGGTGCCGAGGTCGCCGCCGAGAGAGTCGAGTTGGTTGTCATGCTCATCGCGGTCACCGAGGCGAAGGCCTGTGCCGGGAGTGCGATGAGGAACGTTGCGAAGAGGGCTGCTGCAGCTGTCCTTGCGAGATACTTCACGTCATCACCTTCGGTAGCTAGGCTGTCTCCGAGAGACCCTTGGCTTTGCGCCCCCGCCTCGCGACGGGTTTGCCTTTATCGAGTGCGGCGTGTCTGCCGCGCTGCCAGTTTCAGTGTTCTACATCACAATGTGTCTATCGGCCGCGAAGAGACCCTACTTGAGGCCTCAGCGAGACCGTATTGTGATTTCCGCCACAATTCCTCTCTCGCGCCCGCGCGCATATGCCGATGACATCCTTAACCGCCAGCTCGCACGCGGTATGCTGTTCATGAATGTCAGAGCCGGAAAGACGTGTGCACGCCGCGAACACCAATCGCAGCATCGGGATTGGAACTAGGGTGATCGACCGGGCCGCACGCCCACAGCAGTCTGGATCCGCACGACCGCTTCTCAGCGGTCTGCTTGTTACTGCCATAACGCTGGTTGGCGCCGCCCTGCGCATAGCCACCATCAACACCCGCAGCATGTGGCTTGACGAGACCACCGCAATCCGACAGGCGTCGTGGAGCATCCCGGAGATGCTCGCGTGGATGGCGAACAACGTTCATCCGCCGCTCTTCCACACACTTCTGCACTACTGGATTCGGGCAGTCGGGCGCTCCGAGGTCGACGTCCGTGCGTTCGCGGTGATGTGGGGCATCATCGCGATCCCGCTGATGTACTGGGCGGGGCGGACGCTCTACGACCACCGGGTCGGAATCATCGCGTCTCTTGTACTCGCACTCTCGCCGTTCTTCATCTGGTACAGCCAGGAAGCACGGATGTACACGATGATGCTGGTCTTCTCGCTACTTGCGACCGTCGCACTGTGGAAGGCCCTCAACGGACACGGCCGCCGATGGTGGATCGTCTACGCGTTGGGCGCGGCCGCAGGCATCATGACGCAGTACTTCTCGGCGTTCGTGCTGTTGGGACAGGCGTACTACGTCGTCACCCGGTCATCCCGCAAGTCTGCCGAGGCGCATGGCTCCGACACCGAAGCTCCACGGAGCTGGCGCCGGATCGTGCCGACGCTGCGGGAGGTGCCGGAGCTGCGTTGGTGGCTCATCGCCAGCGCCGCAGCCATGCTCCCGTTGGTGTGGTGGCTCCCCCAGGTGCTTTCGCATCCGGAGCTCTTCCGCGGCACCAGCGGGGCGTTCAACTACGGGGGTGCGCCGCCCAAGCTGGGCATCTACTTCAACGAACTGATACTGATCCCCGTCGAGGCGATGTTTGGCTTCCACGCCGAGACGATCATGCGCAATCTCGTGTCGATGTGGCCGCTCCTCATCACCTTGGTGTTCATCTCGGCGGGGATGGCCAGACGCCTGTCGGGAAGCACTGCATATCTGGCCGCCACCGGCATCGGCGGTGCGGCTGCAATCGTGGCTTTGGGGCAATGGCAGCCGATCATCCTCGCTTCACCGCCGTGTCGGTTCCGCTGGTGATCCTGTTCGCGCGGTTCCTCTCGGATCTGAAACCGCGCCCGTTCCATCTACTCGCCACGGCGCTTGTTCTGTTGAGCCTGGGCAGTTGGGCAGACCAGTCGTACAACCCGGATAACATAGTGAAATGGGACAACCGCCAGGCGATGTCGATAGTGTCCAGCGGTTACCAGACCGGCGACACGATTCTGCTGATTCCCAACTTCGTCTCGTCGATTCCCGAGTACTATCTGCAGCCCGAGGCATACGCGAACCTGCGCAAGGTGCCCTCGTTCGATGCTCACGGAAGACCGCGTAACACACCGGCCGAACTCGCTCAGGACCTCGAACGGCAGGTGGGACCGTCCTACCGCGTGTGGCTCGTGTCGACCTGGCAGGAGACCCCGCGTATCGCGCTGGACCGGGCACTCACGGCGAGGTGGCTTGTAAGCCAGAACTTCCGGGTCGTTCAGGACAACCCGCTACGGAAGATCCGCGTGACGCTGTACGAGACCGACCCCAATCGCGACTTCTTCATCAACCCGGGGGAGGCGCAATGATCGAGATTCCCCGGGAACGTCGCGAGAGCTACTTGAGGAACTGCCGGATTCTGGCGGTCATCTCAACCGTTACTGCGCTCTTCTACCTGAAGTGGCTGCTGTTCGATGCTGTTCCCGAGAACACGGTTCTCTACTGGCTGCTGGTCCTCGCAGAGATCTTCAACATCGCGCAGGCTGCCGGATTCTGGTACACGATCTCCATGCAGCGGTGGCACGATCCAGAGGTCCCGAACTTCTCGGCCTCTCGCGAGAGCGTCGACATCTTCATCACCGTGATGGGCGAGCCGATGGAGGTAGTGGAGAAGACGATCCACGCTGCGAGAGCTGTCCGTCACCCACGCGCCAAGGTCTGGGTCCTCGACGACGGGAACAGCGATGAGCTGCGTCACTTCGCCCAATGGCACAAGGTGGGATACCTCACACGCAGCGATCACAGCGGCGCGAAGGCAGGCAACATCAACCACGCCTTGAAGCGAACCTCCGGTACCTACTTCGCGATATTCGACGCCGACCAGGCCGCCTACCCCGAGTTCCTGGAAGCCACCATGGCGGCGTTCGATGACCCCACGGTCGCGTTCGTCCAGACGCCGCAGGTCTATCACAACCGTGTTGAGAATCGCGTAGCGGCCGGTGCCCACGACCAGCAGGCGTTGTTCTACGGCCCGATACTCCGGGGAAAGGACGGCTGCGACGCGGTCTTCTCCTGCGGCACCAACGTGGTGTACCGCCGGTCTGCCATCGACGCCATCGGTGGTCTGCCAGAAGACTCGATCACCGAGGACCTCAGAGGCTCGCTGCTGCTCATCAAGCAGGAGTACACGTCGGTCTACGTATCGAAAGTGCTCGCCGAAGGCTTGGGACCACTGGACGTGCAGTCCTACTTCTCGCAACAGTTCCGTTGGGGGCGGGGCGGGCTTGAGATCCTTTTCAAACGCAAGCCCTATTCCAGCAAGCTGTCGTTCAGACAGGGGCTCCAGTACTCCCTGAGCTTCATCTACTGGTTCACCGGCTGGGCTTATCTGGTCTACCTCGTGCTGCCGGTCGCATTCCTCACCGCCGGCCTGCGTCCGGTCCAGATCCCCAACGAGTACCCTGCCCACTTCCTCCCCTACGTGACGAGTGCGCTGGCGACGATCATCTACGCCTCGGACTTCCAGATCCGCTTCGACGCGCTGTGGTTCACTCTCGCGTCGTTCCCGGTACACGCTGCTGCGCTGCTCTCGACCTTCTTTGGCAAGGCAGCCGCGTTCGTCGTCACCCCCAAGCACAAGTCCCGCATGACATTGAGACCCGTCATCATCCATATCGTTGTCATCACGATACTGTTTGGCGCAGCAATCTACGGCACCCTCACCGAGGGAGCGATACCCTCCGTGTTGAACAACGTGGCGTGGGCCATTGCACACATCGTCCTGCTCCAGGGCTTTGTCCGCCTGACCCTGGAACCCGAGCGGCCTAGGACCGGTGACTGATGATGCGTCGAGCCCTCACCCCTCTTGCACTTGTCATGCTGGGAGCGCTGTTCGTCAGCGCAGGGATGCTCGCTGGATGCAACGTCCCGGACCCGTATACCCCCACCTCTAGCGTGGTGCTCACCGAGACCTCCACACCGTTTCCGGCCAGCGGTGCGCTTCCGGTCGCCAGCAAGGTCACGCCGCCAGCGCAGGGGGCATACCTCGGCGCCTACCTGCCTCCCGCGCCGTTCCCACTGGACCGCGTGGACGTGCACCAGAAGGAAACGGGCAAGTCTTCGGCCATCATCATGTGGTTCCAGCCCTGGCAGCCGGGCAATCGGTCGAATGTGGACACCGCCGCGATTATCGCGATCATGCGCCGCGGCAAGGTTCCCATGATCACATGGGAACCGTGGGACCCCGGCAACAACGCACGGTTTGTCGTAGACCCCGGCGAGCAGGTTTCCTACCGGCTGGCGAACATCAACGCGGGTGTCTACGACGAGTACATAACGCAGTGGGCCGGGAGCCTGCGAGCGATCGGTGGGCCCATCATGCTGCGCCCGATGCACGAGATGAACGGAAACTGGTACCCCTGGTCGGGAACGACCAACGGCAACAAGCCGAGCGACTTCGTGAAGGCGTGGAAGCACATCCACGACATCTTCGTCCGAGAAGGTGCCACCAACGTCACCTGGGTGTGGTCCATCAACCACGAGAGCGTTCCCCGCAGCGTCGAGAACACCTACTCCGCATACTATCCCGGTGACGCCTACGTCGACTGGACGGCGATCAGCGGCTTCAACCGCGGCACCTCACAGGCTGATTCGAAGTGGATCTCGTTTCGGGACATGTACCGGGCCCCGCTCTCCTACCTTCGCGGCGTAGGCAAGCCGATCTGCATCTCGGAGATTTCAACGCTGGGTAGGCCCACAGCACGTGCTGCTTGGATAGCCGACGCCTACAAAGAGATACAGCTCTCGCCCGAGATCAAGGCCGTGGTCTACTTCGATTCAGAGGAACAGACCACAGAGCCTCAGGACTGGCGCATCGAGACTTCGAGCGAGGCTCTAGCTGCGTACTCGACCTCGGTCGCCCCGCAGTACTTCATCGGGACACCACCAACCGAGCTCCTCGATTGGGCCAACGCCCTGAGCATACCTCAGTGGCGCTACCTGACCGCATTCGACCCGCTCTACTGATTCACACCTGGGAGACGCGACCCAGTCGGAATCCCGCCCGATTCACAGCTTCGCGAGAGTCCGGGCTCGCCAACACCGCGAGCTCCTCTTCACGCGAGCACACCAGACGGTTCGCGACATGAGACTGCAGCTCCATGAACTCGGCGTCGACGTGTCCGGGGTGGACAACGAACTCCACCCGGCTGCCGCGGGCGCTCCGCAGGATGCGTTCCAACGCCGCATCATCGATGGGAGGATACGTCACACCGACAGTCGAGTCTGATGTCGAAATGCCGTGCCGGTGGGCTACGCCCGCGTTTCTCGCCGAGAAGACCCCCAGCATGAGTGGGATGGGCTTGGCACCGAGGGGCTCACGGACCGTGCGTACCTCAGGAATACCGAACTCGACGGCCAGCTTGCAGACGACGTCGAACATCGACGGCCACAGATGGAGATGCTTCTCGCTGTCGAGGTGGGCCGGAGTCAACCCCGCGGCCAGTACATGCTGGATCTGAGCCCGGAGTTCCGCCTCCACCTGCGCGAGGTCGAAGCGCCCTCTGACCAGCCGGCCCACGATCTCCTGCCACGAGCCGAGGAGCTTCCCATCCGGCCCGACAAGTGTCGGGATCTTCTCGGCGGGCAGAATCGTGTTGCCTCGGTAGATGTTCAGATGCATGCCGATGCCCAGCGTGGGCGTCGCCTTGGCCAGCTCGACCGCATGCTCGAACGCCCATCCGGTAGCCAGAATGCTGGTGCGCGTCACGATGCCGGTTTGGTGGCACTCGACGATTCCCTCGTTGACGCTATGCGACCAGCCGAAGTCGTCAGCGTTGACCACCAGTTCTCTGTCCGCCGCCATCCGCTACCTTCCTAACGCCGCGCGCATCGCGGCCATGTCTCTCACGCTGAACTCACGCAGAATCCATAACAGGCCGAAGTAGGCGATGCACACCACCGGCAAGGCTATGACCACCGTGAGCGGCGAGAGCGGCAACATCGCGAGCGCACCACCCACTAGCGCGGCGGCAACCAGTGCCCGCACGAGCGTCGCCAACGGTCGCCAGCCCACTGACGAGCGAAGCAGAACGACCGCAACAGCCGCCCCTCCCAACATGCTCAGTGCGGTGGCAGCGGCGGCACCGTCTATGCCGTAGCGGCGAGCGGCCAGCGCGACAAGAACTCCCTCGACCACGACCATCACCCCCAGCAGGGTCAGGGCCGCCGTGCGCCGATCGCGCGCCATCAGGATCTCGGCACACGTAGCGTGAATCGTCCTGCCGGTCCCCGCGAGCATCAGCAACGCAACGGGGAGGTACGCGCGGAGAAACGCCGCCGAGTAGATCAACTCGATGACGTGGCGCCCTGCTGCGGCGATGAACGCCACAGCGAGCACCGTGACGATCACGGCGGTCCGTATCGACTGAGTGGTGTAGTCGTCCGCCAGGTCGCCCTCGCCCTGCGCACGAGCGCTGCTGATGGACGGAAAGATCACGCGGTTGAGCCCCAGAAAGAGGAAGACCGGAATCTCGGCGAGTACGGTCGCTGAGGCGTAGAAGCCCACGTGTTCCGCGGAGGGAACGACGGCGGAGACGATCCACAGGTCCACATACTGGGCGACCCCCTGAATGAGGCTCAGTGCGAGAAACGGCATTGATGCGAGCACCATCCACCGCAGCGTGGGCCAGAGCGCCGAGAACCGCTCGCGCGCGCCACCCAGCATGGAGTACATCGCCACAAGGCCTGCGAGCGATGACAGAGCGTTGCCCACGAGCGCACCCTGTATGCCCAGGCCCGCCCACACGAACCCAGCGATGAACGCCGCTTTGGCCGATGCGTACACGATCCATGCCACGCCTTGCTTCGCGTAGCGCTGCCGACCCAACACGATCGAAGACGCCGCCATGAAGACCGCGTAGAGCGGCACATCGAGGGCAGCGATGCGGATCAGGGGGGTGAGCTGCACATTTCCCAAAGCGAGTGCGATGGGTCCGGCCGCCACCTGCGCGGCAAGAAAGACCACCAGCGACACGATGATCTGGCCCAGATAGACGGACCGGCTCAGATGAGGCGCCTCGTCGGGCGATTCGCTGAGGGCCTTCGTGGTGACTTTCACCAGCGCGGATGCCACGAATATCTCGACCCAGCTCAGGACCGAGAGAACAACGGTCCATTCACCGAACAGCGTGGGGCCTAGGGCACGGGCAAGATAGGCGTAGAGCAGGAAGGCCGTGACCAGGTGCCAGCCCTGCCCCGCCATGCCGAGAAGGGAGCCACGCGCCACTTCTCTGGACAACCCGGCCTCCTGCGGTCGCAATCTACTGTGAGCACATCATACCTGCTTGGAGCAGCGCTCAAGGGGGCTCTGCGACACAGCTGATGTACGAGCGACGTTCCGGCTGGCGATCAGATAGAGAGATCGTGGTTGCGCCGCTCCACGCGGGTGTTAGGACCCACCATGAGCGACGAGCGCCGATCGACGTGCATGACCTGCGACACCTTCATAAGTCCCGAACTGTCGCGGCCCAAGTTGTTGATCATCTCGGCGATCAGACCCACCACCAACAGCTGGATCCCGACGCCGCCGAACCCGGCTGCCACAAGGACCATCGGAATGACATAGGAACTCATGCCCACCGCCAGTGACGCATACAACGCGCCACCAAGCGACAGAGTCGCGAACCCGAAGGAAACCGCGCCGGCGGAGCCAAAGAGGTGCAGGGGCTTCTCGGCATATCCTGAGAGGAACAGTGCGGTGAGGTAGTCGAGCGCGCCGCGCAAATAGCGCTCGAACCCGTACTTGGAGTGGCCGTTGGTGCGCGGCAGGCTCTCAACAGGAACTTCGGCGACCGTGTAGCCGGCACGAGCGGCAAGAACGATGAAGAACCGGTGCAGCTCTCCGTAGCCGTAATGGATGATGTCGCGCGCAGCGTTCTGGCGGAACACCTTCAGGCCAGCGTTCATGTCGTGGAGCTGAACGCCTGTTGTGGAGCGCACCACGAAGTTGAAGACCTTCGATGGGATTCGTCTTTCGAGCGGATCGCGACGAATGACCTTATACGCCGAGACGACGTCGTAGCCCTCACGCGCTTTGTCGATCAGACGCACGATATCGTGTGGGTCGTACTGCATATCCGCGTCAGAGGTGACGATCAACTCGCCACGGGCGTAGACGAAGCCGTTGGCCAAGGCGCTGGCTTTGCCGTAGTTGCGCCGATGCCTGATCGCCCGAACGCGCCCGTCCTTGGTCCCTAACAGGTTGATTCTCAGCCACGTATCATCGGTCGAGCCATCATCGACGAAGAGTATCTCGTAGGACATGTCGAGCGGATCGAGCACCTGGAGGATCTGCTTGTAGGAGCCCTCTATGTTCTCGCCCTCGTTGTAGGCGGGAAAGATGACGGTCACATCGACCGGGCATTCGGGCGCACCCAGGCCCATGGCCAGGTCCATCCTTCTATCGGTGCTCGGCGTCTGCATCATCTCTCACTCTCGCGATATACCTGAACTGACCGAACAGGCATTCGGTACGAAACATCAGTATACGACTAGCAGTTGCATATAGGCGACTCACCCATTCCTATCGGCTGCATTGGGAAGATGCTTGAACTGAGCCCGACTGCATAGTCGCAGTGCGGTGCTGGCGCCGGAGCGCCGAGCCGGTCAGACCAAGTCGCGCGGTATCGTCGAACTCCATGTTCGTCCGAAGACCGGCGCACCATCTTCAAAGGCCTCCAGCGAATCGCTCACGTGGAACGTGTCCGCATCACAACTCATCTCACTCACCGTTCGCACGCGGATGCTCCAGCCTTCTCGCACTAGTTCGAATGCGCGCTCACAGCGCACCCGGGCCGAAAGCGGATCGTCTGTCTCCACGGTCCAGCTATCGGTGTTGATCTCCGTGTCGCGAGTTCCGGTCGCAGCGAAGATCTGCTCACGCACCTCCACGTCGGTCATCACGACAGCGCCCGGGATGGCGCCTTGCTCGATCACACGCGAGCGGGACGAGCGTTCGCCGAACAGTTCGAGCGGCGTCGCCATCTCGGGCGCTCCGAACTCCGGTGCAGGCAGCGTCTCGGCGCCGGGATCGTTAAGCGGCAGTACGATGTGGCTCGAACCGTCTGCGAACACGGAAAGGCAGACCGGTTCCGGGGACGGCCACGCGCTTGGCCAATACGTCGGCGACAGCGCGAGCCTTAGGCGATGGCTGGCTGGTACCGCCTGCGCGATGACGTTGAGACCGAACTCGACGTGGTAACGCGTGCCCGGCTCGAGCGGCTCCGGACTCTCGTCTCCGTCGCGATGCGTGAGGTTCAGCATGCCCCATGTCACGAGCGTCGATGTCCCGTCAGGCGCCACATCGCACAGCCGCGCCGCCACGAGCGCCAGCGGGCGGTCGGCGGCGACGTCCAGACTCACCACTACGGTGCCCAGCAACTCGATATGCCGATCCAGCGGCTCCGAGTCGAACACCAGCGACTTCGCGTCATCGGCCTGCTGGTCGCCCGGCAGCTCGGCTGCCATCCCGTTCGCGCACCACACGCCCTGTGTGAACCCCGTACGCTGGTCGCCGACGACCACCAGCGGATCGGCCGTGAAGACGTCCGCCGCTCCGAGCCCACCGTCAGCCAGCACCAGAAGCGAGCCATCAGCGCCCAGGGCCCAGCGCTCGGTGCCAACAGATGCGAGCGGCCAACCGTCGCCCGCGATCCAGCGCCCTGGCCGAACCGAGTAGTCGGTCGCGGGAGGCACCGGCTCTTGCATCCACACGCTCATCAGCGGCTCGGCATCGATTCCGTTGTCGATGCCCTTCAGATGGCGGTCGAACCAGCGGACGCACTCCTGCAGGAATCCAATCGCGGGTTCAGGCTGACCGCGGTACGGCAGAATGTGCTTCCACGGGCCGATGAGGCCCTTGCGCGGGCAGCTCAACCGCTCGATGAGCCGTGGAACCGCGTTGGTGTAAGCGTCGGCCCAGCCACCCACCGCGTACACCGCGGCTTCGATCGCGCCGTACTCCTCGGCCACCGAGCCCTGCTTCCAGAACTCGTCGTAGCGCTGGTGCGTAAGCCACGCATCGATGTAGGGAGGGGTGCGTTCGAGCCGGTCGAGCCAGACGGCCCGCCAGTCGTCCCGGAAACGCGGGTCCGGAGGCAGCGCGGAGATGGCGCGCATCGACGAGGCCCACTTCAGCAGGTCGCTACCCAGCACACAGCCGCCCTGATAGTGGCAGTCGTCCCTGTAGCGGTCGTCAGTGGAGTAGGCGGTGACGACGGCTCCCAGCGCGGGCGGCCTGCGCGCAGCGATCTGCAGCCCGTTGAAGCCTCCCCACGAGTAGCCGATCATGCCCACTCGCCCGCTGCACCAGGGCTGCTCGGCGATCCAGGCGATGACTTCGAGAGCGTCGTCCTGCTCCTGCTTGAGGTACTCGTCGTAGAGGATCCCATCGGAGTCGCCCGCCCCGCGCATGTCCACACGCACCGCCGCATAGCCAAAGCCGGCGAAGTACGGATGTCGCGTGGAGTCCTGCCAGGCGGTGCCGTCGTCCTTGCGGTACGGAAGGTATTCGAGCACTGCGGGCACCGTGTGCTCGAGCGAACCTTCTGGCAGCCACAGCCGTACGGCAAGCCGCGCGCCGTCCTCGAGCGTGATCCACGCATTCTCGATCTCGTGGACCGCGAAGGGGAAGTCAGTCCGGATCATGTGCAGCTCCCGGGTTCGCAGGCAGTATCGCGGGCATCACCTTTAAGGATTCCCCGTCCGCGCCCCAAACCAACCCAGCTCGCCGGCAACCGCCGAGAAGACCGCGACTCTAGCAGTCGCAGCTGGGCTCTCCACCGGTGATCCAGCCGTTGATGATGGCGGCAGCACACCCCACACCGGGCTTGAGCGTGATCGCACCCGGCGCGCAGTTGCGAGAACACGCTCCGCACTCCATACACGCGCCCTTGTCCGCGATCCGAGCACGACCCTCGACGAGCTCAAAGACCGCGTGAGGGCACACCATCGTGCACTGTCGGCACCCGTTGCACAGCTTCGCATCGAGTGCGAGCGTGACGACCTCTTCGATGTAGCGCAGTCCAGCCATACCCGCTCCCTAGCCTCTCACGAGCGCGAAGATCGCAAGCGCCACGCCGGCCACCGCGCCAAGAGCCTGCAATGGAATCGCGCGACGCATCTCCCACTCGACACCCGAGGGCGACGTGTAGGTCGACGAGCCGGTGAAGTTCATGGCGAGGTAGCTCGTCGCCGCAACGCCAATGGCCAGCAGCCCCCAGCCCCACAGAGGGACCGACCCGACACCAAAGACGAAATAATACGCAGGCGTGATCACCAGAAGCCCCGCGACGGCCCCCTTGAGAGAGAACGCGCGGCCCGGCAACCACGGCAAAAGCAGTGGGGCGACCGCGGCTCCGGCAACCGCCGCGAGCACCGCCACCAAGATGGTGGTCAGCAGGGGCGCCACAAGCGCCGGGGCGAGTTTCCACGTGGCGGCGAGAATCAGCAGCAGCACTGCAGCAACCACCAGCGTACGCCGCCGCCACAGCACCGACAGCTCCACACCCACGAGCTTCGCGCGCTCGCGCAGCGGGAATTCGACGCGGCGCATCTGCGAAGTCGCTTTCATGCCAGCGTCGAGGAAAGCAGGCAGGTCGTCCGCACGCACAGGCCCCCACACCACCGAGAAGCCCGTAGCTGCACGCACCTCGTGCGCAGCCACCCCGGTGGCGCCGAGCTGCGGGACAACGAGTCTGGTGTGGCTCACAACCTGCTCGAGCCGCACGTCGCGCACACGGTCGACGATCTCGCTAGTCGAGAACGTCCCTTTGCCGGCAGCACACCAGACGTTGATTCCGTTGGTATCGAGCACCAGCAGCCACAGATCGCGTCCATCAAGCTGCGAGCGGACGGTATCAAAACTCAGTTTGTAGTTGGCGGTGACAAGCACCTGCGACGAATCATCGGGACGTCCCACAGCGTAGAGTCCGGGCCGCACACGGAAGTCATTGCGGGCGATACCCATCCTCACCCGAACGGCGCCGCGCGCGTCCGCAGGACTGAGTTGCGTGGCGACTTGCGGGACAGGACCCGCGAACGTATCCACCTGACCCACGGTGTAGGGCGTGGGCCCGTAGTCGTATACGGCGGCGGGAACTCCACCGCAACACGGCTGGCCGGGACCGCAACACTCACTCATCTGTGGCCTCGATTCGCGGCTCGCAACATACGGCTTCGCAGCACGCAGTTTCTCCCGGCTCCACTGTGGCGAGTGCTGTCAGCTCATCGGCCAGACCCATGAGTGCTTCTCGGCGAAGCGAGCAGTGAAGCCACGACCCCTTGCGCGTGGTCTCGACCAACCCGGCCTCGCGAAGCTTCTTGAGGTGATGCGATGCGAGCGCATTGGAGATTCCCAACGCGCTCGACACATCGCACACGCACTGCTCGCCACGTGCGAGCAGTGCGACTATTGCGAACCTTTTGTCATCGGAGAGCGCCTCGAGCGCACGAGTATTCATGTGAGCAGTCTAATCAAATGAACGTTTGACTGTCAAACACCCATTTGATTGGCCAGAAGGTCACGGCTGAGGTGGCTGAGGTGCCGCACGCCTGACCGCGGCACCGCTCTCCTAGCCTCCAAGCGTTCGGACGATCTCCGCATACTGCTCGGAAGTAATCTCGCCGCTTGCCAACCTGCGCTTGGCAATAGCTACCGCCTCGTCATGGCCGACGGCCCCCAACGGCGGGGGCGTCGCGTGGTGCGCCATGCCGTGATGACCGGACGAAGCTCGCACGGCCCATATCACCAACAGAACAAGGGCTGCAACGAAAAGGGCTCCCAAGACCAGCATCAGAATGCCGCCGAACCCGCCGCCCATCATGTCTCCGTACCCGTAGCCGTAACCTCGGCCGTATCCCATTGAACTCAACTCCCTCAATCAGAGTCGAACTTCTGCTCACAGGAGCTGACCGAACTCACGCAGAAGCCAGCGGCTGCCGAATTCTTATATACCCGGTAAGGATTCATTCGAACCACAAGCGCGACGATGGCCTACTTTGGCGAGTCGCTCTCGAGCGCCGCGCGGATCTGTGGCAGGTGCTCCTCTTCCATGCGCCTGAGGCGCTCAAGAATCTCCTCGGCGAGCTGCTCGCCCTTCACATTGGTGTCGTAGTCGGCTTGCGCCTGGAATCGGTCCCGCTCGGACTGGCGGTTCTGGCTCATCATCAGGATGGGGCCGGCGTACGCGGCCTGCACCGAGAACATGAGGTTCAGCAGGATGAACGGGTACGGATCCCAATGACGTGCCCAGGCGATCAGGTTGAGGACTATCCACGCGGTCACTAGCGCCGTCTGGATGATGATGAAGGTCCACGAACCCAACACCCGGGCAGTGCTGTCGGCCACTCGCTGCCCCGCTGTCAGATGCTCACGGTGCTGCTTGTGCCAGTTCATCTTGGCCATGGTCGGTCTCCTCACAGGAGATGGAACGGTAGCCCGCGTCCGGAATCTATGATGCGTGACCTGCCCCAACGCCAACTTGGTCGCCATCACTGACAAGTGATGCAAGCGAGGACGCCTCCAGGTAGACACCACTCACGTCCGGGTCGAGTGCTTTGAGCCGGTCTTCAATGCGCTGGCTCGCCTCGGCGACCTTCTCGGCCCGCATCCGGGGATGGAAGGCGACATCGATGTTGACCAACAGCGCGGTGGGCCCGAAATACGCGGTGCGGATGAGGCCGACCTTCTCGACGGCCGGGTCGGACTCGACGACTTCGCGCATACGCGCCAAGACATCGGGCTCGACACCCTCACCGATCAGCAGCCCCTTGGACTCGCGTGCCAGCAGGAATGCCACGCCCATCAGCAGCAGACCGATGATCACCGAGGCGCCGCCGTCGAAGTAGGGGTTCTGCAGCTGGTGACCCAAGAACACGCCCAAGAACGCAACCACGAGGCCCACCATTGCCGCCGAGTCCTCAAAGACGACCGTGAACAGGCTGGGGTCCTTGGCCACGCGAATGAACTCGAATACGCCGCGCGTGCCCTTGGCCCGCCACAGCTGGCGCATAGCTACCGAGAACGACCATCCCTCGACGAGCACCGAGATGGCCAGCACCACGTAGCTCGCCGTCGCGTCCTCGATCGTCGAGGGGTGGATCAAGTGAACGATGCCTTCGTAGACCGACATGCCGCCACCGATGCCGAAGATCGAGATCGCCACGATGAGCGTCCAGAAGTAGATTTCCTTGCCGTGCCCAAACGGGTGCGCGTCATCCGCCGGAGCGGTGCTCTTGCGCATACCCAGAAGCACGAGCCCGCCGTTGCCGGTGTCCACCAGCGAGTGGATTCCCTCGGCGATCATCGCCGAGCTGCCCGTCATCGACGCTGCGATGAACTTGATGACCGCGATGGCCAGATTCCCGATAACCGCCGCGACCACCGCGACCTTCGACTCCCCCGCACCTGCTGACACTGGAAACCCCCTTCGATGTGTGACTCAACGAAAGACAGTATGGCGCATCTGTGGCGGGGAGAAAGGGCTGCTCCGTCTGTTGCATGCGCGTGAGCGGTACAGACTACTCAGCGCCGAGAAACGCCGCGGCGCGCCTTTGGCAGATGCCCGCCGACAGGAGTGCCCCCGTGAACTGGTACAACAGCCTTTCGAAACCGTCGTGGACGCCTCCCGGCAGCGTGATCGGCATCATCTGGACGGTCATCTATCCCATCATCTTCGCGACGTACGGCTGGGTGCTCTACAAGGTCTTCCGCGGCGAGATTCCGTGGGCCGTGGCGGTGCCGGTAATCATCAACCTCGCGTCGAACTTCGCCTTCACACCCATCCAGTTCGGGCTTCAGAACCTGCCGCTCGCCACTGCCGACATCCTAGTGGTGCTCGTAACCATCGTGTGGTCGATGATCGTGATCTGGCCGCACTCGCGGGTGGCGGCGCTCGCACTGACACCGTATCTGGCGTGGGTGGCAACCGCGACAACGTTGCAGCTCAGCATCACGTGGATGAACCGGTAGGAGCTGAGCTGCTACCGCGTGCCGAACTCTGCCGAACGCCGCAGCATGAACTCCACCGGCTCGACCATCCGGACGGGAACCAAGCGCGTATCAGGGTGTGTCTTCTGCCAAACACGGAACACCTCGTCGACAAACCCCTGCCCCACTCGGGTGACCCCAGCGAAGTCGAGCTCAACCTCCTCGAACTTCTCGAGCCCCGCCATCAGGCGCTTGGCCTCACTGCGCGACACGAAGTCCGTCCCGATCTCAGCGAGCTTCACCGAGGGCCGGGTCTTCGAGAATCGGAAGTCCTCGTCCACGAACTCGGCAAAGACATCCTCAACCAGACGAGCACCCGCGCGGGGCACCACGAATGTGGCCTTGGTGCCCACGAGAGTGTCCGATTCGCCAACGGCCTGATCGCCTCGGCGATTATCGACGACCCAGGTCAGGCCGTTGGCCTCCAGGGAGAACACGGCGACCGCTCGGCTGGAGAAGAAGATGCCTTCGCCCGTGTGATGATCCGGGTCGGTGGTCCGCTTGCCCTTGGTGAGTTCGAGGATCGCCGCTTGGTCATCCGGCAGGTCCAGGTGCGCCCGCAGATGTTCGAAGATTCCCACGCCATCGTCGGCAATCGTCGCCACCACGTCCTCGCCTCGCGCCCTTACCTCGACGGATGCTGAAACGCCTCCGGAGTGATCGATCGCGTTGTTCAGCATCTCGGTGAAGACGTAGTAGAAGACTCCGTACGCCGGCTTGTCTGGGACGAGTCCCGTGGCGTCCGAGACTCGCCTCCACACGACGTGTTCCTCGAGTCCCGCGAGCGAGACGCGTTCGCGGAACAGCTCGCGTCCGATCTCAGCTGCGGGGGGAAGAGCGACCGTGCGCCTCTCCCACTCCACGAAAACATCGGTCATGTCGAACACCCGGTGCCCGCCCGACGTACGGCTACTTGGAATCTCCCCCGCGTCAGCCAACCATCGCACCCAGGATTCCGAGACGCCAAGCGCCTGTGCGACGGCTCCGATCCGGACCAGCTTGCTCGATGTGGAATCTACACTCATGTGTAGATTCTAGTCGATGCCGACGGGGAAATCTACAGCACTGTAGTTTCTTGGCGTTGGAAATCTACATGACTGTAGATTTCTCCTCCAGATGGAATTCTGGTCTGCGAGATTCGCTGCGAAGCACACAGCCCTACGAAAGTGCGGCGCCGCCCGCTCACGCGCCGATCATCTGCGCCCGAGGGTGGGCACCGTGAGCCCGCCGATCTGCAGAGAAGAACTCCGTGTCAAGCAGGTCGGCGAGCGCCGGGGCGAACGCATCGTAGAGGGAGCAGCCGTACCGCTCGCGAACCGCGACGGCGGCTTCGACTACCTCTTCGCCCAGGGGTACGACGACCAGGTCGACCCTCTCCAGATCGCGCCACACTCGCATCACGTCATCGAAGCGCCCGTCACGCGAAGCAGCCTGCAGAACCTCGTACCAGAACAGCGTGTCGACCGTGAGCACCAACCGACCCGCGATGTGCTCTGTGATCAGCTCACGGGCCCGCTTCGATCCCGACTCGTCGCGGAACCACTTCACGCCAACAGATGCATCGATCACGAACGCCGGAACGATCACTTGCCCACCCCGCGCCCATCCGCCCGCAGCGCGCGCAGCTTCTCGAGACTCGACGGCTCCAGGGCAGTTGCTGGGTCTGCGTGATACTCCGCAGCAAATGCCTTCATGTCTTCCAGTGCGAGCAGCGCCTGCTCGCGATAGCGCTCCTCGCCCTCACGCGTGCGCTTGCGCACTACGTAGTCGGCGACAGCCTCTTCGACCAGAGAGCTGCGGCTCACGCGCTTGAGACTGGCGACCTCATCCAGCTCGTCGAGGAGCCACTCGGACAGAGCAACGGCGACCTTCTTCTTGGGCATAGCAGACCTCCTTAGCGCGTAGTTCATACCGTTTGTTCATACCACACGCAACGGCGGAGAAACAACCGTGCTCCGTCGATGCGGTGAGCGGAGCCGACGATCGCGTTTGCCTGCCGAGACACCTAGCCCAGCGCGCTCACATCGAAGTCCTGGGCGAATGGATTCGCGAAGCGCACGCCCTCGATCTCAGCCGCCCCCGGCAGGTCCTCGGAGAGTACCAATGCCACGTGGTTCAGCCTGGCGGTCGCCCACACCTGCGCATCGTAGAACGCGAGCCTGTAGCGGACGACGCCCCTAAGGGCTTCGAGCGTAACCGCCAAACCGCAGTCGAGAACCTCAAACACCTCGGCGAAGCGCTGGACATGTGATGCCGCAACCGATGCGTCCATCGAAGTGGGGAACTTCCGCGTGGCCGTCACGAAGAACTCGCCCAGCACCTGTGAACTCACCGCCGCCGATCCCCGACGCTGCAACGCGACGAGTACTTCGAGCGCACGAGTCTGCTTGACCCGCTCGTCGGCATCGAATGCGTAGACGAGCACGTTGGTGTCGAGCAGTATCTCAGCGCTCATGAAGTTCCTCGCGACCGAACCGCCGACCACCACTGCCCACGCCGGCCGCACGCGCCTCATCGACGCCGGACAGCAACTCATCCCACGCACGCTCCCGCCGCGATCGAGGCGCAGCGCCGCTGAGCAGCGCGTCGATTGCCTCGCGCACCAACTCGGACTGCGACACGCCCAGCGTGGCCGCACGCTGTGAGAGCGCACACTCCTGGTGGGCCTCGATGACTATCTGCTTGCGTACCATGCGGGCCATGGTGGACCAACCTGCCTAACGAGTGCCGTAGCTGGTTCATGCAATGTGTTACACATCATTATACACACCACACGCGGAGGCCATGATCCGCTCGCCTCGTGACGCCACGGTCGCAACGTCGGCAGTGGCATCTGTCACCTACGACGATGACGGCCGCCGCCTTCGTGCCGGCACCGGACGGACAGGCGGAGCAGCCACCGTGTCGGCCGCAGGACTGGCGAGTTGCCGCTCCAGGTCGGCGAACGCGTCGATCACCTCACGGGCCTCGAACGCTCTGTTGCGTCGGCCCACCGTGACCTGTGTCAGGATTCCAGCCTCCTGGAGGCGCGCCACCGCATCGTTCACTTGAGGCTTGCTTCGCCCCAGCGCGGCCATCGCGCTGCTGACGCTGAGGACCGGTGTACCCGGCAGCATCCGCAGCAGCAGATCAACGGACGATCCCGATCGGACCCGCCCCAGTCGCGCCCGCCATGCTTCTTCGATATCCACGCAACGGCTCTCGAACGCCGTGGCATCCTCAACGGCCCTGACACACGCCGCCGAGAAGATCCCGATCCACGCGTTGAGTCCCGCGTGCGCTTCAGGAACGTCCAGTGCGCCCTGAAAACGGAAAGCGGTCAGCCCATAGAGGTAGTCCTGCGCGCGTGTCGCAAGGATCAGAGAAACGGGTGGTTGCACCTGCGTCGACAGGCCTCGGCGTCGCAGAATCAGGTGGATCAGCGCCCGCCCTGTTCTGCCGTTGCCGTCGGCAAAGGGATGAATTGTCTCGAACTGCGCGTGAGCTATCGCCGCCTGAGCGACCGCCGGGAGCATGTCGGAGTTGCAGAACTCGGACAGGTCGTCGAGGAGCAGTCGCACCTGCTCTGGTGGTGGCGGCACGTAGACCGCTGAGCATGGGTTGTACTCGTTGCCCCCGATCCAGTTCTGTACTTCGCGCACCCGCCCGGCGTGCGCGTGCAATCGCGTGTCCTTGAGCAGGCACCGGTGGATCTCCAGCAGAGTATCAGTGGTGATCCGGCCGATGCCCTCAGCAACCGCAAGGGCTGTGCGCATCGCGTCGATGTTGCCCAGGACTTCCTCGGCGGTGATATCTCCGGGCAGCTCATCGATTTGTCGGGCCCACTCGGCGCGCATAAGGCGCCTTGGCCCTATCTCCAACCCCTCGATGCGCGAAGACGCCACGCTCTCCGCACGCAGGAGAATACGCGCCAGCGCCTCGGTGTCCGTGAGCGCCACCGCCCGAGTATCAAGCCGGGCAATGGCTGCCTCCGCATCCGCCACGTCGGCCGCGACCTCGCCGTCCAAGCGGAAGGTGCGATCTGAGAGTCTGTCGGGAACGTAGGCGTCGTATTCACACGAACGCCGTTCGGCACGCGGAACGCCGCTGACGGCTTCTGAGATCCAGCGCTTGCGAATAGAGCTTCCCATTACTACACGACCTCCTTAGTAAGGTTTATACGTTAAACCTAACTACGGAGTCAACTTCGCACGCTCTTGCAGCACCCGGTCACCCGCTCGATGCACCTCGCCTCTGAGCACCACTCCCACCGACACCGCATCCACCTCCGGCTGGGACGGACTGGCGCTTCGCTGGGTCAAGGGACAGTCCGCCGGTGCCCCGAGCCCGCTCGGGACGCCGAGACGCGCTCATGGGGCTCCAAAAGGGCCTCGTAGCGAGCGAGGACCGTCTCGGCACAGCGCATGCCCGATGGGCTGACCGTGCTCAAGGGAGTTCGAGATTCCGTAGCTCGATCATGCGGACCCCCTGATCGCCTAATCGCAACAGCCCGTTTCGCTGCAGCACTCGCTAGATTGCAGGTTCATTCGTCCAGCGAGGTGACGCGGCGGCGCGATGAGCCGTGCCGCGCAATCGCCACCCATGCACCCGCGAACACCAGCCCCACGACGACAACCACGACCGTGTTGGAGATCGACATGGTCTCCATGACTAGCGAGCTTCCAAGAGCCGCGCCCTCCACAACATCGATTTGCGTGAGAACGGCGACTGTGGAGATGTATGTCAACATCGCCGCTACGACTACTCCCACAACACTGGTCCCGAATTCCCGCAAACGCGCCGCTCTGCTCGAAGCAACAACACAGAAGACTGGCCATGCAATCAGCCCCACGACTACGTACATCAGGGTCGCTGTGCCAATCATGGAGAAAGGAAGCAGGATTCGGGTCGCAGCAACCGAGGCCGCCTGAGACGACATCACAGACCGATAGTTGGTCGCGGCCGTAAGCGCATTGAGCACCAGCCACGCTGCAATCACGTACGCAAGAAGCGAGCGAGCCGGGTTCCGCGATGAGTCGACTTGAGCCTCAACTGACCTTGGCCACCCAAGCAGCCCTGCAATTCCCCATGTGCCCACCGCGACCGCGACGGTGAAAGAGGCGAACCCATAGGGTAGCGCAACGATCTGAGACATGAGCTCCCTGGCGAACTCAACTCCATCGGCGGACAGCCGGGCCGCATCGTAGATGGCGAACGAAGCCCACGACAGCCCCAGTGCCCACACACAGGCAATCACGCCCCCTTTGAACGACCAGTCTTCGAAGGTCAAGCGCCACGCCAGCACGGTTACGCCTGGCCACAGAACGAGGCCGACGAACAGCTGCAGACCAAAGGGCATGAACAACCCGCTAAAGGGTAGCAGCAGGTTTGCCAGTGCCCCACCAAAAAAGGAAGGGTGTCGAAGGTAGTTGAACATGTACGGCGCTCCCGCTGCGTTGAGGAAAAGCCAGCTGGCAGCGAGATAGAGTCCCCACGACCTACGTGCCGAGTGTCTTGTTGTTGCCATGCACTACTCCTTGTAGGGATCAACGACATGATGGGTCGCTTCGTAACTTCCATAGCCTGGGGACGCGGCCATCGCCGATACACACGTGGAGAATGGATACGCCTTCCTGTCCTGAAGCTCCCCCAGCGATGGGTAGCGCTCTGACTGAAGAAACCCCTCCTGGAGGAATCCGAGAAAAGGCTCCCGGCCTTCTATTGCCTTGCGAGTCGCTTCAATCAATCGCGAGTTCTTGTTGTCCAGCACGGGCTTGGCCTTCTCGTTGTAGTCAAGCAGCACGGCGACTTCCGCTCCTAGGCTAAGAGAGGACAGGGCGGTATTCTTGAGAACCCCGGCGGCCGTGCCCAGAATCTGCACCACGGGGCTGCTAGCGACCGCCAATGCTCTTGGCGGAGCCCCTTGCTTCTTCTTCGAATCCAGAGCTCTAGTCTGGCTCTTCCGCGTCTTCTCCCGTGCGATCTTCAAGGCTCGTTCGCGTGCCCGCTTCCTCTGCTGCCTGATGTGTCGCTCATGTGCAGCCTCACGGAGCGCCACTGCCCGCGCACGTAGCCGCGCCCAGAGTGTCCGCGCTCTCCTCTGGGCCACCAGTGCTCGGGCGTACCGCTTGGCGCTGCTCATGGAGGTGTGAGTCTTGTGATTGTAGCCGTGACTGTAGCCGCTCGAACCGTAGCCATCCGCCGAGTTGTAACCGTGTGGCTCGCGCCCATCGCTGTCAATCAGTTGTAGCGGACTACCGGTACAGTACTGATACGCACCCTCCTCACCGTCGGCATCTGCCGGGTCCCTAGTGATGAACTGCTTGGTGTCCGCATCGTAGTAGCGTGCTTGCAGATAGTAGCTTCCGCTCCATGTGTCGTAACAGTATCCGGCGTAGCGGAGCGGCTGTGCATTCGCTATCTCGTGTGCAAGTGCTGCGCTCAGCCTAGCGGTCTGGGTCGTTGCAACCCCCTCATACTCGCCGAAGGGACCGTAGGCATAGGCCGCAAAGACATCGCCGTCCTCGTCAGCCAACGCCACGATATCACCATGGTCGTTTGCAAGTATCTGGAACATTGCACTCGTGGCCTCAGCGTCCCGTGTTGCCGAGTAGCTCCCCGCATAGGCCCGGCCATCTGCACTATTCAAGTACTCGATGGTAGATGTCGCTCCGGCCGATTGTCCGCTCACCCAGCGAAGCACGAGTCCGTCCCAGCCGTATGTATACGCAGTGTCGGTAGCAGTGCTGCTCCACGGTGAGGTTCCGTGGACGTCGGCACGCATGCGCTGGCCGTCGCCGTCGTAGCCATAGGTGGCCGATGCCGCAGTCGAGCCTGAGACCGTGCGCTTCCAGAAGGTGAGCGAGTCATCGCCCACCCACGTGTAGTCCTCGACCGTCGAGCCGGCCCTCTCTCTGGTGCGCCTGCCAGCCGCATCGTAGTCAAAGGTCGTGACCGAGCTGCCAGTCGTTGCGGTGGCCACGTGCCCGTCCTTGCTGCCGAACGTGGTGGTGGTAGCGCCATCTTTGACCCTCACCAGTTCCCCGGTACCCGCAGGGTCCCAGGAGTAGTCGATCTCGCGCGACCCGACCGTGACCGTCGAGATGCGACCCGACGGCGTGAGTCCAAAGGTGCGGCTAGTGGTCACGTATCCGCTCCCCCAAGGGAGACTAACTGAATCGGTGAGCTCAGCACCCGAGCCACCGCGGTCGTAGGTTAGATCGAGCCCCCCGGTGCCCCAGAGCCCACCGGTGACGTTGATGAGGCGGTCGGTGTCATCGAACTCGGCGGTCATCGTCTTGGTGACGCCGCCTATGCGCACCGTCGCCGACTGCGGCAGGTTCTTGGTGAGGTCCCACGAGACCTCACGCTCGACGGACACCGTGCGTCCCGGAAGCGCGATGGTGGCGGCCTGCGTGGTCTCTCGGCCGATCGCGTCGACGGTGGAGGTGACCGTCGTGGAGCCGTAGGTCAGGTTCGAGGTCGAGTGCTTCTTGCCCCCGCCGGCATAGGCGTAGCGTGAGATCACGCCTGTCTTATGGTCCTCGACACGGGTCTCTCGGCCGAACTCGTCATAGTCGGTCGCGATGTCGCGTGATACCACGCCGTTCTTCGAATGGACTTCTGCGATCACGCGTCCGAAGGCGTCGTAGGAGTACTCGACGATGTTCTCCTTGCCGGCCTCGGTGACCGCTTGGCGGATGACGCGCTTCTTGTCGTCGTAGTCAAAGCTCGTGACCGACGTGGGCGAAGGAGCTCCCGAGGCCCACACGCTCTCCTCGGTCGAGTTGCCCAGCACGTCGTAGACGCTTCGCTTGCTGACGCCGTCCGAATCGGTGCTCGCGAGCGTCCAACCCAGCTCGTTGTAGCTCATGGCTGATGCGGTTGTCTCCACCGTTGCGTAGATCGGCTCACCGTCCTCGTCCTCTTCGCCGGTGTCGACGGTGTTCGTCGTGTACACCCGAAGCGGTCGTCCGGCGAGGTCGTAGCTCGTGTTGGTCACCATGCCGTCAGAGGACTCCTGGCCAATCACTCGCCCGCCCACGTCATAGTACGTGCGCTCAGCGGACTCTTGGCCGTCTTCTGTCGGCGAGATCTCGGCGGTCTGGTTGCCGCCGTCGTCGTACTCGTAGCGCATCCACGAGCCGTCGGCGTCCACCACCTTGAGAAGCAGCCCGTCTGCGCGCCACTCCTTCCTGATGGCATCGGACGCGGGTTTGCCGGCTTCTATCTCAGCAAGCTCGACCCCGTCTGCATCAAAGACCCAGCGACTCGCCGACTGCGGGTCGGACTGATCGACATCCGGCGCCCACTGAGCCAGTGTGTTGCCGCGAGCGTCGTACCACGTAGTCGTGGTGCCTTCCAGAGAGTCGACAGTCTGGACCTCGTTGCCGGACGGGTCGAAGACGTGCTTGACCCAGGTGCTCTCCAGACCGCCGACACCCAAGTCGCTCTCGCGCACGTTTCGCCCGTAGGCATCGACCTCGTAGCGGTGCCACTCTGCAAACGCGGGGCCGCTCGTGGCGTCGACAGTCTGGCTTGTCTCCTTGAGATTGCCCAGCGCGTCGTACGCGTAGTGCGTCACCACGCCGTCGACATCCGTGGAGCGCTTCAGCTTGCCTGCTGGCGAGTAGACAGCATCCTTCATGGTCACGAGTCCACCAGCATCCGTCTGTGACAGGACCTGGCCGAACTCGTCGACCGATGAAGTCGTGACGATCGAGGCCACGGTAGCCGTGGCGCCCAGCGAAATGGGCTCATCGGTGTACGTGGTGCCGGCGCTTACCTGCGCGCGCACCTCGGTTCTCTGCGCCTGCCCGGTACCCGCGAAATCAGAGTAGCGAGTCGTGACCCAGCGGTCCCCCGATATCCGGGTGCGCTGGGTTGTCAGTAGACCACGGGCGTCGTATTCATTGCGGGTAGTCGCATGCTCAGCTTCTTCATTGAGAACACGATCGGACCAGAGGAGATTGCCCGTCGCCGCATCGTAGCCGCTGTAGGTCGTGCAGCCACGAGGGTCGACGTGCTTGAAGAGACGATCGTCCGCATAGTACTCGTAAGCGTTGAGGTGCCGCTCCTCGTCATAGTCGAACAACACATTGGAGCGAGAATCGAACACCCGGCTGACCGACTTACCGGTCGGTGAGCGTTCTTCCACGACCTCGTTAGCGGGTGAGTACGCGTAGGTCCAGCGGGCCTCATGCTCGACTGCCGTGCGTTCGTTGGTCATGTAGGCCATCGTGCCGGTGGGGTTGGAAGCGAAGCGCTGCACGACCGCAGTTGGTGCCCCCGAGACGACCGCCGACCGTGTGATGGTGGCGACGTCGGACTCACTGGCGGCCTCGTAGCCATACTCGAAGTTCGTCACCGGGCTTGCTTGACCCTCGGCGAGCTGCGGAGAGGACGCGGTTCTGAGGCTCCCGTCGGCCCCGTAGGTGAACTCCCAGCGGGGGACCGTCCCCGCATACGTCTGATTGACGATCTCAGCAGAGGAGATGCTCCCCGCGGTGTAGCCGTACGCGATGGAATAGCTGTCTTCGATCACATCGGGGAAGTAGTCGACCCTGAGAGCGCCACCGGTGGTGTCGTAGTCGACACGACGGTGCTGGCCTGCGCCGGCGACGTACTCGGCCTTCGTTGCCTTTCCGTCCTCGAGCGTCACTTTGATGAACGCGCCGTTCGCCGCGGTGATTTGCACGGCGGCATCATTGAACGAGTACAGCACGCGCTGCCCGTTGCTGTCCGTTTCGCTCTGCAACCGACCATCGCCATCGAACGCCAGGACCGAATGATCCTTGAAGATGAGTGTCCATTGATCGTCGCTGGTGATGAGCGGGGCATGGGGCTCGAAACCCAAGTCCGCTACGTATCCGTTGGGTGCGAACCAGATGCCGTTCTGCTTCTTGAAGACGTGACCTTCCCCGTCCTCATCGACATAGACGGCGCGAGTCGAATCTACTGAGGCGATCTGCAGATGCTGCTCGAATCCGAAATGCCATCCCGGTGTCAGCAGCGCGGCCGTCGTGTCCTTTGAGCGGTAGTATCGCGTCAGCTCGGCCTCGGGGCCCCATGACGCGACCGAGAGATCAGTGGCGTCGAGCGCCAATTGCCGCGCCCCTCCCTCGAGGCGCGCACTCGCTGCGCCACCCGCCACCCCACCGAGGTCGTAGACCGTGTGCCTCGGGTCCTGATTGACCGTGACCGTCCGCTGGTCCAGCGTCTTCCAGGTGGACGCGTTGGTGGACGTCGCAGGGTCACTCTCAGCGGAGTTGAACGGGACCACTCTGAGTTGATAGCCGCTGTTGGCGTCTGTGGCAGTCTCCGGCGTGCTCGCATAGAGCTTCTTGGGATTGTCGCGAAGATCGAACCCCGGGCCGGTATAGCGGTACATCGTGCCCTTGTCGAGCGCCCCGGCAAACACCGTGCGCGACACCGGCTCGAAGCAGGCTGCTGCCAGGGAGAGCGAACTGCCGCCGTCGATGGTCCACATGCCAGTCGCGGTCCATGTGCGCATGTCCACCCGGATGATGCGATTCGATCCCGCGCCCTCGATCAGGTACAGGTTGTCGTCGGCCACGAAGGCGCCATCGAGCCATGCGAAGGCAGGGACGTTCGAGACAGTCACGTTGCGGTCCGCGACGAAGGTCGCAGTGGTCTGGCTCGTAGGCACGGAATACTCGCGGATCTTGAACGTCGCGCTTGGCTGACTCCGGTCGTGTGAGATCGAGTAGATGCCACGAGCGCCCGCAGTGACCATGACGTCCTGTGTGGCCGATGTGACGTCGACTGGAGAATGTCGCATGAGCAGCGGACGTGTGAAGTTCATGGTCTGGCGTGATGCGTCCGTGCCCGCCGCGCCCTTCCATATGCCCTGAAGTGTGCTGGGAGTCACTGCGAAGCCTTCGTAGATGAAGCCGTCGAGATAGAAAGCCGACATCATCGTCCGGCCACTCGATGCTCCCACTTGGCCGAGGAATACGCCGGGCTGGGCTGTGGTTAGTCCACTGGCGAGTCGCGTCCATGCCGCCGGACCCGGGCGGAACGTGTCTTTCTTGTGGACATACAGGTACGTACCATCGGTCACGATCACGCCCGTGCCCGTCTGTGTGCTGGGAACAGATGCTTCTCGCGCGGTTGCATCGAGCGGCGACGCGCCAAAGGGACTGCGGGCCGCAGGAAGGCTCCCGAACGACTTGATGGTCGTGTCCTTGGGATACAGGCCCAGACCACCTGTCGTGAAAGTCGTAGCCTGACTTCCGAACGTGCGCCCGATCTCACGCTCCGAGTTGCCGTCGGAGAGCAGCACCTTGTATCCCAACGCGCCAGTCGTGGGCGCCCATGTCGCCACAAGGGAGCCTCGGCCCTGATTCGGATAGTCGTCATCGTCGAGCAAGGTTCCGCTCGCATCAACCGATTCCTTGAACCAGGCGCCCGCCGTGGCGTCGACCGACAGCGACGTCACCTTCGCGGGAGCCACGTCGAAGTCCGAATCGATCTTCTTGATCGCCGATGTCCACCTGTTGCCCGCGTTGTTGCCGTCCACGGGATCCATCATCACCTGGATATCGACGTCGTTGTTCTGGATATCGCCGTATCCGTCGAGGATCTTCCACTTGAACACGACCTCGGCCCAATCATTGGTGTCCACGATGTTCTCGTGGCACTGCGTCTCAAGCAGCTCGACTTTGTCGGAACCGACGGATGCCGGATAGTAGGAGACGAATCCGCCACCCACACCGGGACACGCGGTTGTCCCGGACCACCCCGACGTTGGCTCGGTCTCGGTCCACTGGAACGTGCCGCGACGTGTGGCGACCGTGTCGTCATCGGCCTCCCAGTTGACGAGCGCCTTGATGCAGTTGATGGCCCCTGGAATCGTCGTGTTGACGCGAACAGTAGCCACGACGGTGTCCCCGAGTCTGTATACCGACTTCTGGACAGAGGATCCAGAGATTCCAGGGTTCGAGTACGTAACGACGAACTTCGGCAAATACGAGGAGTTCGAGTAGTCGCTTGAGTAGAACTTCTTCCAATGGGTCGTGTCCTGAGTACCATTCTCGTACTGGTAGGCCATGATCCCGTAGTTGGTGGAGTAGTCGTTGACCCAGCCTTGCGCGGTGGCAGCGCAGTCGAGAGCGACCCATTGGCCGCGTTCGCCTGAGACATTCTTCGTCCCGATGTAGGTGTACCCGGGGAAGGAGTTCCACGTCGAACCGTTCCAGCTCCCGGCAATCTCACCGTACCTGAGCGCTGTGGTGTGCTGGCCGGGGGCCGAATCGTCGTAGTACTGATGGAACAGGTAGAGCTTGAGATCAGCTCCGTGTATATAGGACCCCGCTGGGATGTCAGCCGTCGTCCAGTAGAACTTCACGAGGCTGCGGTTGTACCCGGTGTCGGTACCGCCAGAGTTGTAGCGGCCGACCCGCAGCTCTGTGGAACTGCCATAAGAGCTGTTCGGGTAGTTCTTGCTGATATAGGCGTCGGCCGTATCGGCTGCACCGGTGATTGTGATTGTCGGGTCGACCATGATCGGGAAGACGCGCGCTGGATCGGCGAGCCACGCCGGATCTATCTCGTAGGTGACTGTAGCGTCACCATCTCCTGCCGCGTTGACCGTCATCGTCGCATCGGGACAAACCGCAGGGTCTCCGCCCGAGTTCTCACTCGAATCGAAGATCAGAAGCTCGCCAAGGTTCATCGTCGGCGCGCTGTCCCCGCTCTGCCACAGCCCGTAACCACCAAAAGGATCACGGCGTACGTCCAGCCCGTCGAGGTCGAGCGAGAAGTGGTACGAGGATGGAGCTGCAGCCGACTTGAGGACGACCGTTTCCTTCACGCCGGTGCGCGTGGCTTGATACTCGAGATCGGTATCTCGGGCAACATTGAGATAGCGAGTCGCATCATCGAACGTCAGCCGGGCGTTCTCGACCACCCCCATCATGTCCAACCCGACCTTGTACCCAGGACCTGACAGTGTGACCGGAGCTTCCGCGGCTTCCTGTGCGTCGAACGTCACCGTCACAGAGGTGGCTGCGGTCTCCATCGCGCCCGTCTCCGGGGCCGGGACAAGCGAGGGGTCGATTTCGACCAATTCACCTGATGCATCGACAAACCGAGTTGGGACCTCCGTGATCTCGGCCCGCATCGTGCCATCAGAGAGTAGATAGTGAGTGGAGTTCTCTGTGCGCTTCTCGGTGAGTTCGCGAACGACCGTTGGGCTCGTCTCTGCCGCGGAGGTTCCCTCGTCAGATGCCGTGCCGGGCGGTGGGGTGGCTGGCGCAGAGGCTACCAGTGCCGGTTCCTCTCCCGGAGAAGCAAACGCCGGCCCTGCTTGAAGAACGGGACCGGCGACTAGGACCAACGCGAGCCCACCTGAGCAGATGCGGCCCCACGCAGAACTCGGAATTCCCCTCATGAAGACCCCCCGGTCGCAAGAAACTAGCCGATGCGTCGCACCCTAGCAGGTGACGCCCCCCCCCCTGTCAACCGCTGGCGCTGTCTCTCGGGCAACCATCCTCGGCTCCACCACCGCCCCTCCATCCACCCTGTCATAGTTGTTACATTCAGTTACATCGGCACCTATTCTGCGTACACTCGTGCATACACGCGCACCACTGCTGGGATTCGCGCGACCCGCATACGCAGGAGGCACCTAATGGCACACATCCGCTCGCTCTTCTTCGACGGCCCGCTCTCTGAAGTCGAGAACAAGGCGCTCAAGGCGTACACGATGGGCCGTCCCAGCGACGTCATCTGGAACATCACCAACCGGTGCAACCTGCTGTGCGACCACTGCTACATGGCGGCAGACGCGCACTCGCTCCCAGACCAGCTCTCCGACGAGGAGACCATCACGCTCATCACGCAGATGGGCGAGCTGGGCGTGCCCTTGGTGTTCCTCTCGGGCGGCGAACCTATGATGCGCAAGAACTTCTGGGAGATCCTTGAGAAGGCCCATTCCTACGGCATGCACATCACCGTCTCGACCAACGCCACGCTCATCACGCGCGAGGCCGCCAAGCGCCTCAAGGCCAACGGCGTCGACTGGATCGCCACCTCGCTGTACGGCCCCCCGCACTTCCACGACAAGATGGTAGGCGTCCCCGGCACCCACGACCGCGTGATCGCGGCCATCAAGATCCTTCGCGAAGAAGGCGTTGGTGTGGCGCTCAAGTCAGCCGTCAGCCGAGACACGCTGCCCTTCATCCCGCACATCATCGCCAAGGCCAAGGAACTCGACGCCGGCTTGGTCTATTTGTGCGATCTCATCACCTCGGGACGTAGCGAGGGCGAAGAGTCGGCCCGTGCCACGGCTGCAGAATGGAAGCAGCTCGCCGATTCGATCCTTGCCGACCTCCTGGATCCCGCGTCGACCATGGAGTACGACATCGGCGCCATCCCCAGCGTCATCCCCTACCTCGCCGAGAAGCTCAAGGCGGAAGGCGTTGACGTGTCCAACGGTCTCGAGCGACTCAAGCTCGTCAGCGCCTGCCCTGTGGGCAAGGGTCACATGAACATCAACTCCGAGGGCGGGATCATGCCCTGCCAGTTCGCTCAGGACTGGACGGTGGGCAACATCCGCGACATGACGCTTACCGAGGCGACCACAGAGCTCTACAAGCTCGATGCGCAGGAGGCAAAGGGCATCTGCGCCCCCGAGGCCTGCGAGTATTCGAGGATCTGCCGCGGCTGCCGCACCAAGGCATGGCACGCTACCGGTGACGCTATGTTCGAGGACCCGACGTGCCTGTTGAAGCGGCTCGCGGATGGCGAGGGCACGACGCCGGGTGACGCGCACTACGAGCGCACGCCTCTCTCGGCAGCTGCTCCGTGTGTCGCACCGGGAGCCTGCGGGTAGCGCCGACAGCAAGGCAGGACTTGTCCGTGTCGCACCTCAGATGTACATTATGTACAGGAGGTGCATCATGAACAGAATGACTGTCGCGGAAGCACGGGCGGGCTTCGCCGACGTGTTGAACCGCGCGACCTACGCTCGCGAACGCACGGTGATCACGCGTCATGATGAGGACGTCGCCGCCATAATCTCGGTCGATGAGCTCCAGCTGCTCGACGCGCTGATCGAGCGCTACGAGGACGACAGCGACGTCGCAGACGCGCGTGCGGCGCTGCTCGAGGCCCGAGAGGACCGGGCCGCTTGGGGCGACATCAAACGTGAATTCGACCTGTAGACCATGGCTGTCTACAGCATCGAGTTCGCGCACAGCGCCTATCGCAGCTTCGCGAAGCTCGATCCGCTCACCCGCCAACGAATAGCCGCTCGCATCGATGAGCTGACGGTCGACCCTCGGCCACTTAACTCAAAGCGGCTGGTGAATTCAGAAGAGCTGTATCGTATCCGCATCGGCTCGTACCGAGTGATCTACGCCGTGGAAGACGCCGTCCTTGTCGTCCTCGTCGTGAAGATCGGTCACCGGCGAGACGTGTATCGACAGCTGTGATACCGGCGGCGTACCCCTATTTCACCGTCACGTAGTCGTAGCCGCTCGACCACATCGACGCATGGTTGCTGTCGGCAGGAGCGTAGGCCCTCAGCCGCCATCTGCCAGCCTTGGATAGCCGAATCTTCGCCGAGTACTTGGTGTAGGTCGCCGAGTAGCTGTACGCCTTCGCCTTCACGTAGCCGTAGTACACCCACTTGCCCGAGGAGCTCCTGCGGTACTTGGCGATTCGCACCGGGTAGGAGCCCACTGTGTGTCTCGGCTTCATGTAGCCGTAAACCGTGTAGTACCTGGTTCGCTTCATCGTCGCGGGAGCCTTGGGCGTGCCCACCCACGGGCGAGGAATCACGCGCACATACCCGCTGACGGGCGAGGCGAGATAGTCAAGACCGTCGCCCGCGTAGTACGCCCGGTAGTAGGTCTTGTCGCGCGGAGTCACATTCACCGAGAACGTGCCGTCGGCAAACGTGGTCGCATGAATCGATGGTGCGTCGGACCACGCGCCGGAAGCATACGTCTGTATTCGGACCTGCCTTCCCCCGAGTCCGATGCCGCCGGAGCGCAAGGTTCCCCTGAGCTGGTAGCTCTGACCGTACGCGGAAAGCGTCTTCGAACTGCTCGTGAGGGCCACAGTCGTCGTAGTCGCGTTCGTACGGAACACACGAACGTAGATATGGCCGAGGGCCGGGCTCGTGTAGGTGTCGAGAATGTTGGTGGCCGAGGTGTTGAATGCGATAGCCGTCGCATTGGCACCGAGCGCTTGGTCGTACACAAACCTGTCGAGCTGCTCGCCATCCACGCTGAGATTGAGCCGCTCCATGCTGTCGGACTGCATGTCTCGCAAGAAGAGATCTCCCATATTGTTGGTGTCACCAGCAACAAGATTCGTGGCCTGCCCCAGGAACGACACCCACCTGCCGTCACTGCTGATGCGGGGGTTATTGTTCTGGTTATCCGCGACTTCGCCGTCGATGGTACGCGCCACCACTGTGGTCTCATCGGCGACGGTATCTCGAAGATAGACCTGCGAGGCCACACCCACCGGCACACTGACGATGTCGTTCTGCCGCGAGCCGAAGACAACGTGCTGACCCGTGTAGTCCACGTCACAGTAGATCAGGTCCACTTCCTTGACGCTCTCTCCGCCAGCAGTGGTTGCGTCGACTCGCTCGATCTCACCCGTCACAAGATCCCGAAGGAACAGATTGCCCAAAGCGCTGACATCGCCGGGCACCATCCCGGTTGCATAGCTGATGAACGCCACCTTGGTGCCATCGCCACTGATGACCGGGTAGAAGCTGTGGTTGTTGCCCAGGCCGCCGTCATAGGTGTAGCTGACATTGGTGGTATCACCGGACTGCAAGTCCTTGAGAATGCAGTCCTGCTTCCCGTTCGTGTCTCCGGGAAACAGATTCGACGCCATCGAAGAGTAGACGGCGTAGCGGCCGTCGTCGCTCAGACTCCCGTCGCCACTTGGGTAGTAGTCCTCGAACGTCCCATCCGCGGCCGTGCTCACGCAGGTGGATTCCTTGGACACCATGTCCCGCACGAAGACGTCCGGATATCCGTTCGTGTCACCTGGAACTACATCCGAGTCGTTGGAGTAGAAGAGCACGTACCTGCCATCCGGCGTCATCTCGACGTAGTTGAGCGCACCTTGCGACCCAAACCCCCCACTCATAGTCACGTTCACAAGCGTGGTCTCTTCGCTCACCATGTCGCGCCAGAAGATGTCGCACCTGCCGTTGGTGTCGCCCTCGAGGATGTTGCTGGCCGATGAGGCGAACGCCACGTAGCGTCCGTCGGCGCTGCACGCGAGTCCCAGCAGACCCTCACCATTCGCCAGCCCGCCGTCATACGCGACGTTCACCCTCTGAACGCTGCCAAACGGGAGGCTCCCCGCGATGGCCACTGCGGCCAGCAGCACAAAGGCAACCAGAACGGCCGCAATCACGGCTCCCCTGCTTCGGGCACTGAACGTACGCATGATCTCCCCCTCGTCGCGACGAAGTCTCCCCAAAGCCCGCGACAGCGTGGCAACCCTGACTGTCATCAGGCACGCCCACCCCTGGGCAGAGTATTCCACTCTCAAGCCAAGCGCACCACCCGCTTACGGGCCGAGCTGAGCGCCACGCCAGATTGCTGATCCAAGACACGCAGAAGGGCCGCCCGCAGGCGGCCCTTCCTCATCGCTGCGTGCAACAGCGACATGCATCCTTTGCAGGAATGGCGTGTGACCACGAGGCTGAAGCCCCCGCAACGCCGCCGTCGTCAGTCGGAACCTACCTCCGCAAGACTCGCCTCGGTCAGGTCCAGCACAGCGATGTGGCTACTTCGCACTACTGGATCACCTCCTCCCGCGTCAGCGGAACGCGCCATCCGCGTCCTGGGCGTTCGCCCTGATCGTCACGCAAGCGACTAGCGTGCCGAGGAGTACGATGTTCACGAACAGATTCGGTGAAAGGACTCCCGTGCCTCAGCTACCCGTGGGCGCCCAGAAGATCGCCGGCGCAACACACTACGTTCCAGGGCTCACTAACTCGGGCTTCATCAACGGGCTCGTGATCGATACCGGTCCTGATTGCGACGTCTACGAGGCCGTGGCCATCGACACGCTTGCGATAACCCACGGTCACGCCGATCACTTCTCGGCGGGGGCGGAGATTCGCAGACGCACGGGCGCGCGCGTACTGGCTTCACGCGATGACGCGCGGCTGGTCGAGAACCCCGAGGTCAACATCCGAGGCATGTTCAGCTGGGCACGACCGGGCGACCTACTGGTGAGCAAGCTGTTCTTGGGCGTGCCCTGTCCCGTCGATGACCTGGTGGAGATGTGGGAGGACTCGCGCGCTACGCCCGTCGCACTGCCGGGCCACACGCTGGGGCACACCGGCTACCTCACCACCGACAAGGTACTGTTCACAGGCGATGCGCTCTACCAGAAAGAGATCTGGGAGAGACACCGTCTGCCGTACGCCATCGATCCTGCGATGGTCGCGGACTCACTCGCCCAGATGCTGGCGCTGGACTTCGACTGGCTCGTCCCGGGTCACGGCGTCTGCTGCAGCCGCGAGGAGGCAGAAGGCCATATCGCGTTCCACCTGAAGCAGATTTCGCAGATAGAGCACTTCATCCTCGACGCGTTGGCCACCGAGCACACCACCGAAGACGTGATCGCGCTGGTCTCGGAAGACCGCGGGCTGTCCGACAACCCAGCTCAG
The DNA here is from genome assembly GCA_002841275.1 of Actinobacteria bacterium HGW-Actinobacteria-7. Classification (GTDB taxonomy): domain Bacteria; phylum Actinomycetota; class Coriobacteriia; order Anaerosomatales; family PHET01; genus PHET01. Next base: position 57,723 of record PHET01000005.1, read on the forward strand.
TACTGGCTGGCTGTGACAACAGTGAAGGGGTATCTCGGCACGCTGCTGGGCAAGGGGCAGCTCGAGTTCTTCGTACGGGAACACGCAGGCTGGTGGCGCACTCCGCGCTAGGAAGCCGTAGCGCCCTCATCGTGGAACTTCGCCGCGATATGCGAGCCATCGCAGAAGGGCTTGTTGCCCGAGCGCCCGCATCGGCACAGCGTCACCCGGTTGCGCACCTCGTACGCATTTCCGTCCGCCGAGAACACCGGGATGCCCCCGCGCACGAACAACGGTCCACTCACGCCCATCGAGGGGTCTTCGACAAGCACAATCGACGGCTCGAAGTCGGGCTCGTGAGCCCGGCCGGTCTCTTCGTCGCAGAAGACATATCGCCCCGAGGGACAGAGCATCGCTTCCTCCCGTGCAAGCTCTCGGGTCGCCTGATCGTCGCACGACTTCACGAGGTTCCAGAGCCCGCCGGCACGGTCACAGAAGCGCGCCTCGGCGCAGAGCGCCCGAACGTCGTGGAGTTTGACTCCCGGTCCGTCGATGTCTGCAGCAGCAGAGGAGTAGTCGTCGGTGCTGGCGGTCTCGGTTCCGTCGAAGCCGGTCAGCTCATGTGCTCCGTCACAAAAGGGCTTCATCTGCGACGCGCCGCAACGGCACAGCGCATAGCGAAACGGTACGGCTATGCGTTCGACCTCACGCCAACCGACGCTTTCACCCTCAGCATTGGTGACGATCTGAGCGCGGATAAGCGGCACGCCACCGGAGACCAGATAGGGACCGTTCTCGGTGACCGTGATTCGCATGCGTACGGCGCGCTCGTCCACGAGGCAGTGCCTCCGTTCGATGAAGCATCGGCGGTGCCTAGTTTGAAGTTACCCGCAAGTGCTACGGGACATCGATAACCGCCGGCTCTGACTTGCCCTCTTCTGACATAGGCAGATACGTCAGCTGGAAGGGGCCGTCGCCCTTGTCAACCGAGAACGCCATGAAGACCTCGCGCGCCTCACCGGCAATGATCGGCTCGGCTGTGCCGTGAATGAACGTGGCGTCTTCGACCTTCACCGGCTTGTGCTTCGTGCCGTCAGGCCCGACCAACGTGAAGAAGTCGGGATGCGTGTCTTCGTTCAGCGCGCCGCCGTTGGTGACGCCAACGGTGAGTACCACCATCTCCTTGCCCGCCTTGGCCTCGATACCAGGAACGCCGGAAGCGATCTCGACCTTCTTCACCACAACGAGCCACGTGCCTACCGATGCAGGCTGTCCAACCTTGGACGGAGCAACCTTCGCTGCGGGCTGACCGGTGCCCGTCGATGCCGCACTGGCCTCGGGCGCCGGCGCGGGCATGTCCTTCAGCCCGTACGGGTCCGAATTGTCGATGCATCCCCCACCGAGCGCGGCCGCAGCCACAGCGATTGCAAGGAACAGAAGCCGTGCTTTCATGTTGCCCCCATCCGTTCACCGGCACATGCCGGATACGTTGTAGTAAGTCGTTGCCGATTGTACCTTTCGCAACCTTGCTCGTGTCCAGCGATTGTGGCGAGCACACGACATGTCCATACAACACACACCGTGCGATTCTCGGCATATCATGCTGGTAGTAACACCCACCGTCTGGGAGCCCAATGGACAGCGACGCACTCAGCGCTCTTCTCGGAGCAGATCCGCTGCCCTGGATTCTCTCGTCCGACGAACCCTTCGCTCGTTGGACAGCGCTCACCGCGATCCGGCACAGGGCATCCGACGATTCCGAGGTTGCGAGCGCTCACGCCCAGGTCATCGCCGATGAACGCGTGCAGTCACTGCTCGGCGCGCTTCCCCGCTGGGGTGAAGACGACTTCCCGGGGCATCACAGCCCGCTGTTCCTACCCAACAGGCTCAACCTGCTCGCAGACATGGGCGTGGGGGCAGGCGATGAGCAGCGCGTGGAAGCGCTTCTGGAGCAGATGTTGGCGCACCAGGACAGACACGGCCATTTCCAGTCGCTGGGCAAGGCGCCCGGCAGGCCGAAGCCGGAGTGGGGCTCCTTACTATGCGATACGCACGCTATCGCCGATGTGCTGCTTCGATTCGGTCGCCGGGGCGACGACCGCCTTTCACGTGCGCTCGAACGCATGCGCACGGAACTCGCCACCACGTCCCAAGGCGACGCATGGCAGTGCGTGCCCGACGCTCGAACACTGTTCCGCGGACCGGGACGAAAGGCTGACGTCTGCCCCCAGGTCACGCTCGAGGCACTGCGCGCGTTCTCGCAACTGCCGGAAGAACGGGAGCCGTGGCTCCTGAACGCTGCCCGCACTCCGCTTGAGGTCTGGCGCCGGCGTGCAGAGGAACGCCCCTACCAGTTCGGACACGGCTACCAGTTCAAGAGCGTGAAGTGGCCAAACTTCTGGTACGACGTGCTCTGGGTCGTGGAGACAGTGGGTCGCTTCCCCGAGCTCTGGCGTGCTCCGAGTGCGCACGCAGAAGACCGCCAAGCAGTCGCCGAGCTGGCAGCCTGTCTGATCGCCTACAACCTCGATGAGCACGGCCGAGTGGTACCCCGCCGCGCCTATAAGGGCTTCGAGTCATTCTCGTTCGGTCTCAAGCGCGATCCGTCGCCATTCGCCACCGCAAGGGTGCTGGCGGCACTGTCGCGTGTGGCCGACCTTGCCGAGGAGATTCGCGCGGTCGATGTCGAGTCTCTCCCTGGCTCGAAGGGTGGGTCGGGGACGCCAGTTCCGCCGCCCCGGCGGCTCATCCGCCTCCCGGAGCCCCCGACTGCCTGCCCGGTTCCCCGCGGCACGCCCACTTACCCTTGGGAAGGTGCGTTCCCGCGCGCACTTTCGCGGCATCACCTTCAGACGCGCTGGGACAACGCGACGACCGACTCAGTGGTGGCGGATGTGGCGGCCGTTCACGCTGCACACCCCTTGGCGCCTTACGCGTCGCTCCAAGCGCGACTGCCCGGTTTTGCCGCCGCCGAACTCGACCGCGCGCTCTACGAACGGCGCTCGCTGGTGCTCTACCGCTGCATGCGTGGACAACTGTTCGTTATGCGCACCGACTTCCTGGCCGCGGTTCACGCCGCAAGCAATACTGCGGTCGTGCGTGCTGCAACCAAGCACGCTCACTGGCGCGGCGTAGACGAGGGGACCTTCTCGGCGCTGTCGCCACGCATACTCGACCTCGCCCGAGAACGGCCGGTGTCCACCGAGGAGATCCGTGCGGAGCTGAAGCCCTCGGCGGATGTCGCGGCAACAGTGACTCTGATGCTCGCGAAGGGTCTGCTGTTGCGAGACCGGCCGGTCGACGGATGGCTGGACCGTGCACGTAGGTTCGTTCCGCTCGACTCGGCGATTCCGGAGGTCCGGCTCGATGCGATGTCCGAGACCGCCGGACAACTCATACTCGTGCGCGCATACATCCGCGCGTTCGGGCCGGTGCGGATTCGCGATATCGCCTGGTGGACCGGAGTGGGGCCGCGGCGCGTGCAGGAGGCCATCCGGACGATGGGAGACGAGATTGTCGAGGTCGCCTTGGAGGGGGCTCCCTCCGATGACAGCTACTTCATGCACGCGGGAGATATCGACGAGCTAGACACCGCGCGCACAGAACCGGACACAACCTCACTGTTGCCCAGCATGGACACCTTCACCATGGGCTATGCGGACAAGGGGCGATTCGTGGCGCCCGAACACCTGCGTTTCGTCTTCGATCGAGCGGGCAACGCGACGTCAGTCATTATCGTCTCGGGACGCGTCGCAGGCGTATGGGACATTGTCTCCAAGCCCACCCCGTCCGTGCTGGTGCACCTGTTCGAGGGGGTCTCGGCATCGGAGAAGTCGGCAGTGGAGCAGCGTGTGCTGGAGATGGGCCGGCTGCGCTTCGGCGAGGCGGTTCCCGTGCAGTGGATCCAGTCGATGGTGCCGCTTTCAGACCGTCCGCACGGATTCGCCGTCAAGCCACTGCGGTAGAAACCGAATCAGGCCGTCGCGAACGTGAACTCTGGACGTTCTTGCACCGTCTGAACCATCGGAACACGCAGAATCCAAGATCGGTCACATCACGACGGAGGAAGAAATGAACACTCGACGCATCGGAATCTCCGCGGCCGCATTGGCCATCGCTGCATTCGCCGTGATGGGCACCACAGGCTGCACGACCAAGGTGGTCACAGCGCCCAGCGGCGGCTCTCCCAACTCGGTGACAGCTTCAGGTTCAGGCCGCGTTTCGGCGACTCCCGACGAGGCGACCATGAACTTCGGGGTGAATGCGACCTCGAAGAACGCACAGACGGCGCTCGACCAGGCATCGGCCGCCGCGAAGAAGATCACATCCGCGCTGGCCAAGCAGGGCGTGGACAAGAAAGATATCCAGACCTCCGGCGTCAACCTCTACCCGCAGCAGGACTCCAGTTCCGGCAGAATCCAGATCACCGGGTACGACGCGAACATCTCGGTCGACGTGAAGTTGCGGGACCTCTCGAAGGTGGGAGACGTCATTACGGCAGCGGGCAACGCGGGCGCCACGTCGATTAGCGGGCCCAGCTTCCAGATCTCGGAGGACTCCGATTTTCGCGCGTCAGCGATCGAGAAGGCGGTTACCGACGCACGAAAGAACGCAGAGGCCATGGCAAAGGCAGCTGGCAAGTCCGTCGGCGACGTGATCAGCATCTCGGGCTCGAACGTCAATGTCCCGGGCCCGCTATATGACATGGCGGGCGCCGCGAAGGTGGACCTGTCAGCCGGCAGTGTGCCCGTCGAGCCAGGGCAACTGGACGTCACTGCCGACATCACTGTGGTCTTCGAGCTCAAGTAGGCCGCGTCTCCCCCGACGCGCGAATGCGCGTCGGGTGTGGTAGAACTGTCCGCATGGACACAACCTACCTTTACCTGAACGGGGACATCATCCCCACAGTAGAGGCCGCTATCTCGCCTCTCGACATCGGCCTGCTGCGTGGCTACGCCGTCTTCGACCTTCTGAGAACGGCAGGAGCGAGGCCCTTCATGCTCGAGGAGCATCTGAAACGGCTGCGGCATTCCGCGGCCGAGCTGGGCCTTGAGGTGCCTGTCTCAGACGAGGCGATACGAACGGTCATAACGCGCCTGCTAGAACTGAATCGCCACGGCGAGGCGACTGTACGTCTCGTTCTGACGGGAGGCGTCTCGCCGGAAGGCATGACGTATGACCCGACAACGCCGACGTTTCTGATTCTCACGCACGAGCTGCACGAATTGCCGGCCTCGCTCTACGAGACAGGCGCAGCGCTGATTCTGCACGAGCACCGCAGGGAGATTCCGGCTGCCAAGACCACGAACTACCTGACCATGCTGAAACATCGCCCCCTCGTGAACGAGGCGGGCGCAATCGACCTGCTGTATCACGATGGGGAGCGTGTGCTCGAGGCCGCAAGCGCAAGTGTCTACTTCGTGCATGGCGGAACCATCCTCGCGCCAGAGCGCGATGTGCTGTGGGGAACCGTCGGCTCTCTGACGCTCGAACTTGCACGTGAGCGATACGAGACGCGTCTGGCCGCCGTCAGCTTGGATGATGCGTTCAGAGCCGATGAGGTGTTCCTGACATCGACGACTCGAGGGGTGGTTCCGATCGTGCGAATCGACGACCGGCTCATCGGAAGCGGAGAACCCGGGCCGGTGACGCGAGATCTGAGCGCACACTACCAGGAGCTGCTGACAGCCGCACGCTAGCGGCGCTGGCTCAGCCGGGCGCTCAGACGAACGAAGCCGGGCCCGATGTCCGGTACGTGTTCCCGCCTTGGCTCTTGGCGGCATACATCGCCTGATCGGCACGCTCGAGCAGCTCCTCGGCGGTCGAATCCCCACCCCCGAAGATCGCGACTCCTACCGACGCGGTCACCGGCTGTTCACGCCCGTCCAATACGAACGGGGCGGCAAGGTGCTCCAAGATGCGCGTGGCGGTGTTGCCGACCTCCGCGCGGTTCGAAACGCTTGGCAGAAGGAGCACGAACTCGTCGCCGCTGATGCGTGCGAGCGTCTCGTCCTGCCGGACGATTCCGCGGAGCCTCTCGGCAAAACCGGCGAGCAGTGCATCCCCCGCCGCATGGCCAAGGGTATCGTTGACCCGCTTGAAGCCGTCGATGTCCATGAACAGCACCGCAAGCAAGTGGTCGTGCCGCTTCGCTCCGGCAAGCGCGATCTCAAGCCGGTCCCTGAGCAGTAGCCTGTTGGGCAACGACGTGAGCGCATCGAGCTTCAACGCCGAGACATCCGAGGCGATCTCGACAACCGACTCGACCTGCCCGTCGGGCCCCAGGAGCGGATACCACGACTGCGACAGCCAATTCTCGCACCCGGCAGCTGTCGTCTCGTGCTTGATGCGCGAATGGGGCCTGCCGGTCGAAAAGACCTGATCCACCAAACAGCCGTGACATGGTTCGTCGCTTCCCATGATGGCCTTGTAGCACACCTGCCCCACAACATCGGCGGCATCGAGCCCCATCGTATCTACCGCCTTGCCGTTCACGTACGACAGCCGCATGTCGTGGTCGAGCGTGACAATGGCCGACGGGTTCTTCTCGTACAACGTCAGAAGCCGCGATTGCTCCGCCCGTAGTTCGCGCGAAGTGCGCCGGTACTGCGTTAGCGCAGCCTCAGCAACGACTGCCGCAATGGCGGCGAGGACGACCACCACGAGCCGGCTGAACAGGTCGTGGCCTGTGGGAGAGAACAGCGCGAACCGAAGATCCACGCCGGTGGTCAGCCAGAGGTGCATGGCATCGATCACGACGTACACACCGGCGAGCCCGATGAAGAGCACGAAGAGCCGACCGGGCAGCTCGAATATCTGATTCAGACGACGACTCATGGCCCAACCCTTCTGGCCACGAGCCACCACTCCACACGGCCTGAGATAGTGGAATGTGTATCGGCAGAATCCGCTTCGGGCTTTATACCGAATTCACCGGGTAGTCGTGCTGTGTCCGCCGGCTTGACCGACTCGGCTATCCTCGATTGTCTGAATCGTCTGGATGCGAGTCACGGGACGGCAGAGACAGTCTAGGCGTTCACCAGCTGATTGCGATGTTCTCGCGCTCTCTCCTGGGCCGCCTCACGGGCCGCGTGTACCTGTTCCGAACAGTCGCTCAGCGCCTCGACAACGCGACCGTCGACATAACGCACTTTGGCCATGTGCTTGAGACTGCGCAGGACCCTACCCCGTCCAAGGGCCGGCCGATACGAGCGGTCCTCGGACAGAGCGGTGAAGATGTCGCTCACCGCGACAACTCGCGCTCCGAGAGCCAGATCGCGACCTTCTAGGTGGTCCGGATACCCGCTCCCATCGATGCGCTCGTGGTGATGCGAAGCCCAGTCGGCCACCTGCGCGAGTTCGGAGATCGCGCCCAGAACTCGGCCCGTATGGTACGCGTGCGACATCATGACCAGCGACTCGTCGTGATCCAGTCGGCTGGGCTTCTCAATGAGCGCCTCGGGAACAGCAAGCTTGCCCAGATCGTGCAGATGCCCCGCGACCCGGATGGAATCCACATCGCGCACTGTCATCCCCAGTACCCGGGCCAGCACATCCGCCGACGCTGCGACTCCGGTCGAATGGGCCGCAGTGTAGCGGCTCCGGAAATCGACGATGTGGGCGAGCATCTTGGAGAACGAACTCAAATCCACCTCAACAGGCCGACAGACGCGAAGCCCCAGCTCGGCGAACGGCTCGAGCGCATGACCTTCCGCTGCCAGCCCGCTCCAAAACGGCGCCTCGCGCGCAGCCTTGACGAAACCCAGTACTGTCTCTGGATTGAAGCGCTTATCGGCACTCTCCAGAATGGCTGACGAGATCTCACGCGTCTGGTGCGCCGGCTCACGCGTCGGGTCCATGAGCACCGCAATGCGATCGGCAAGGTACACGACATTGCTCTCGACTGGGACGGGAGTCCCTAGGTGCTCTGCGCCCAGTCCGCCCTGCCACTCGACGTGGTGATACCTCACGATCGGGGCTATCTCCGCGAAAGGTTCAAACTCCTTGAGCAGCGCATACCCCGGCTCGGCATGCTCGACGCTGCGTGTGTCGAAATCGAGAGTGTCGAGCCGCTCGCCCAGTGAGAGAGCTCCGACGTCGTGCAGCGACGCGGCCAAAACCGCCCTGCCCAACGAGACCTCGTCGAGGCCCATCGCGCGACCGATTCTGCTCGCAAGGTATGCGGTGCGCCGATGGTGATCGACCAGAAGCGGGCTGACGAGGTCTGCCGTTGAGGAAACACACATCCCCAAATCCAACAGTGACGCGTTGATTCTCACGGCCCCACCCCCCAGTCGGGTCGCCTTGATGAACCCAGTATGCGCACAACAAGCCCTCGAGCGCCATTCGAACCGTGGTGGCTCGAACCTCGCCCGTGTGGCACTCTTTGAGAACTGATCGGCTGTGAACGGGGTCTGAGGTGCACGGACTTGCGAGGACATACCAACGACCGAACCTGACGAGGCAGACGACACTGATGCGGCAAACGGCTCGCTTCACGGCCGCTGTCATGGTCGTCGCGCTTGTCGGCGCACCTGCTCAGTCGTTTGCCAAGCGCCTCGACAGCGACCAGATCTCCGGACGCCCATTGTCGTCCTGCGACCCGTCGCACACGGTGGCGCCCGACATCAGTGCATTCTCGGGGGAACTCAGTGCTTCCAACGGCGTGCTCTGGTCACGCCGAGCGACGAGCCAACATGCCATGGCGAGCACAACCAAGCTGATGACCTGTCTGATCGCGCTCGAACGCTGCGATTTGGACGAGACGGTGACGATCTCCAGCCGGGCGAGTTCCGTTCCCTACGCGCTGGGACTGCAGACCGGCGAGCGGATGACCGTTCGTCAGCTGCTCGAGCTGGCACTGATCGCCTCATCCAACGATGCGGCCATGGCACTCGCCGAGCACGTGGGAGGCAGTATCCCCGGGTTCGCCGACATCATGAACGAGAGGGCGGCCCAGCTGGGCATGAAGGCAACACACTACGTGAACCCTCACGGCCTCGATGCGCCGGGTCACTACACCTCCGCCCAGGACCTCGCCACGCTCGCCAAGACAGTCATGAAGCTGCCCGAGTTCCGCCGAATCATCCGGCTGCGTTCGGTCACAGTTCCCGCCTACAAGGAGCAGCCCGCTCGCACTGTGAAGAGCACCAATGCGCTTCTGCGCAGCTACCGCGGCATCATCGGTGGAAAGACGGGCTTCACCGATGATGCCAAGTACGCACTCGTGTCGTTTGCCGAGCGTGACGGAATCACGCTGACCGCCGTCATTCTGGGGGCACCTAGCAGCGAGACTCGATTCAAGACCGCCGCGCGGTTGCTCGATTGGGGATTCAAGCACCTGCGCGTGCAGGCCGTCGCGAGCCCGACCCAGACGGTGGGGACCGTGCCCGTCTCGGCCAATCCCGGCTGGAGCGTTCCCGCCCGCTTCTCTCAAGTCACGACGCTGCCCGTCTTCGATCTCGACGGACCGGTCTCGAGTGAAGCGAGTCTCGCGTCCGCTGTTTCGATCCCGGTGTTCGAGGGCGAGCCGCTAGGGACGGTCAGACTGATGCAGGGCGACCGCACCCTGGCCACCGCGACCGCGGTCGCCGCCATCGACCTCGCATCTGCCGAGGAGACCGTTGGCGCCGTTCCCATCTCGGACTACATCGATCGCACGGTTGTGGCGCGCGCCAGCGAGAGCTCGGCAGCGGTCCAGGAGTTCGACCCTGCCGTTCCCGTTGAGCGCACCATTACCCTCGACCCGCAGGTGAACGCACCCGTCGCGGTAGGCGCACCGTTAGGCAAGATCGTCTACACCCAAGAGGATCGCATCATCTGCACAGTCCCGGCGGTTGCCGCGACCAGAGTAGAGGCCCCCGGTACCTTGGCCCGGTTCGGCATCTGGATCGCGCGCGGACTCCGAGGACTCGTAGGTGCACCGCGAATCGCCGCGCCCCAGGTCGCGGGGTCGTAGTCGGGGAGTACGCAAAGGGGCGGGCCCTTCTCGGCCCGCCCCATGCGTCACGTGGTGTATCCCTACCTAGATCACTTGATCAGGTCGAGGAGAATCAGCCTTACTGCCTCCGACAACGTCGATGTCGCCCCAAAGACGTAGCCGCGCTTGATGACCGTGCTGTTTGCCGTCAGGTAGGTGGCAACGGAGCCAGGCACGGAAGTGGAGCGAACGTAGAGGATCGGACCCCCGCGAACACCCATGTAGGCACCCGCCCAATCGGCAAGATCGGGGTTCGAAGCGAACCCGACCGTCCCGCCGGACAGCCAGCCATTGTCAACGGCGCGCTGAGCAAACAGAGCTGATGTCGCGTAAGCGTCTGCTCCACCGATGCGGTTGGCAGGATCGACTCCCAGCGCGGACCGTACCGTTTCCGGTACGGCTCCCGTCCCGCCCAGAATGTAGCGGTTGCTCAGTCCCAGGTCGTAGAGCGCAGCACCTACGTCAGTTGGGACCCCTGCGGTGTTCACAAACAGGAGTGGGTAGTGCTGGCGCGCCGAAACCGGCGATGCAACAACCGAGTCCCAGATGTTGTTCATCGACTGTGCTGACGCCACAAGTGCGGTGTCGGGGAACGCCGAACCCAGGATCAACTTCATGCGTCGGGCCACCGCGACCGAAGTACCAAAGCGATCGGCGCCGTAGAGCCTGTCAACTGATGCCACCCCCGGTATGCGGGCGATGGCGTTGCGCAGTGGAGTCGAGACTCCCCTGCCCACCAAGTGGACTTTCACTCCATCAGGCATCGCGATCAACGCATCCCGCAGGTCATTGCGAAGAATCGTCGGATCGGACAGCAACAGTGGCGCACCGTAGGCTCCCGCGAGACCTGGCGCAGTGGCCGCCTCAAACAAGTTGAGCTCACCGCTGTCACCAGCTGCGATGACGACATCCGTCACTCCGGCCCAGCCGGGATACGCAGCCTTGGCGGCAGATAGTGCGCTCCAGTACTTGCTGTACGCGTATCGGTAGATGATCTTGACACCGAACGTCACATCCAATGTGTGGTTGGCCCTGACGTTCTTGAATGCATACTCGGTGATCGGTCCAATGTTCACGCCGTCGATCTTGACGCTTGAGATGTAGTTCCCGGGCAGCGGTGCGATGGTGAACGTCGGGCTGTCAGAACTCCAGTTCACCATCTGAGGGGTCGATGGCGTGATGGTTCCACCGGAGCCCGCCGTCGGGGTGATGGTGTACATGTTCAGTGCGAAGGACACGTCGATAGTGTGGTCGGCCAGCACGTTGGTGAAGGTATAGGAATCCACGACACCAATGGAGACACCGTCGATCATGACGTCGGCAACGTGGTAACCCATGTTGGGCGACATGGTGAAGGTGGTGCTGTCTGTTCCACGGTCGACTATCTGGTCCCAACTGGGCGAGATGTTGCCATGGGCGCCAGCGGACGGCGTGATGGTGAATGCATCCTTGGCGAAGAGCGCCCACAGTGCGTGATCGGCCGTGACGTTGAAGAACTTGTACTCCGCGCCTGTCCCCACGGACACGCCGTCGATCATGACATCGACCAAGGTGTATCCAGGCTCTGGCGTAATCGTGAACGTCGGGCTATCGCTGCCCACCGGCACGCCCTGTGGAGTGCTCGGCGAGATCGTACCGCCGACACCGGCCATGGGCGTGATCACGTACGTGTCGAAGAACGCCGGGGGCGACACCGTCACCGCGTTGGAGGCGATGCCGGCGGTAGCCGCGTTGAACGCGTACACGATGTAGCGGTATGCCTTGCCGTCCACGGTCGTGTTGTCCTGGTAGTTGGTCTGGTTCGCAGGCACGATACCGAGCACGGTGTAGGTGCTCTCGACGCCCTGTGAGGTGACGGTTGCACGCTCGACCCGGAATCCGACCTCGTTCGCTGGATTGCCCAGAGTGCCAGGATCTCCGACAGGCGTTCCATCAGTCCACGCGAGATCGATCGGGGAGCCCGGAAGCCCATTCGCCGCCAGCGTGGGGCTATCAGGGACCGAGCGGGCGACCGCCAGCGACATCGGCCGCATCATGTCCATCTCTTCGTGGCTCAGGATGTGGCAATGCCACACGTACTCCCAGCCGAAGTTGGTCATCACGTTCTTGATCTCTGAGCCCGCAGGGTAAGCCTGCCCAGTCAACGGATTGATGTTCGAGAATCCCATCATCGAATTGAGGGGGAGCGTCGGGTTGAGCGGCCGAACGCTATCCGGCACGCCAAAGTCCAACTTGGGAGCCACCGGCTTGAGCGCGACAATCGTGTCCTCAAGCGGGCTGACTCGAACAGTGTCCTTCCAGCCCAATTCGTTGTCGTCAGGAACGGTGACTGCGTTGTCCCAGCCAACACGGTTGATGAGCTGCACGTCGAACAGATGGAAGTGGATCGGGTGTGTATCGACGCCGTTGTGGGTAATCTTCCAGATCTGCGTCCCGTCTTCGCCTATGGGCGAAAGCGGGGTCATCGAGTCCTGAAGATACTCGACCACCGGATCGGAGTAGCCGTACAGCACGAAGTTCGCGTTGGTGGCGTTGGTACGAGGCATCTCGACGCCGATCTTGCCGCTCATGCGGCCGTACTCGAGATCCCACACCTCGCTTGTCTCGTCCTGAATCGCCTTGGGCTCCAACGGCATCGTGACCGTGCGGCTGTCCAAGGTCTGGAAGGTCATCTCGTTTTGGTAGATACGCACGTACGGATCGGCCGTGAACGTGTCGTTGTAGGCCGAATCGTATCGAGCGTCAGGAACGTGAATCGGGTTCTGTGAGGCTTTGAACACGCCCGGACGCTCGTTGTTCGAGGCGAACGCATCCTCAAGCGCTGTCAGGTCGAAGGGCGCGGCGGCAGGCGTCGCGGCGACCTTGATCTGCATGATCGTTCGGGTGTTCGAGCCGAATCCGGGCAGGGTCCCTGCGGGGCCGCCGGTGTCGGTCATGTCCGGCATGCCGGTGAAGTAGTCGGTTCTCGCATCGAGCGCGGGAAACGCCGTGGGTGAGTCGTTGTACAGAATCAGGGTCTTTCCGGCGTAGGCCGAGAAGTCCACGACCACATCGGCACGCTCTGCGGGACCCAACAACAGGCTGTGGTCCTGAACGTTGCCCATCCGGAACATGGTGGGATCGGTGATCCATGAGATTGGCTGCTGCGGGATGATTGCCGGCTTGGGCAGGAATCCGCTCTCAGTCGCGATCTGTATCCATTCCGGACCTGCCGTAGCTGGATCCGGCACGCCACCCACGCGACCGTCAGCCGGCCAGAGATCGGGGAAGCCCGAGGTCTCAACGGCTGGAACCATCTTCACTTCGGTGTTCTTGCGTCCATCCGACGTGGTGACTGCGGGATCGGCCACATACATCTGAAGGTTCCAGAAGCGGTCGTCCGAAGCATTCAGAATACGCATCCTGTACGACTTGGGATCGACCTCCAGGACCGGATAGGCGGTTCCGTTGACCATCGCGGTGTCGTGATAGGCCTCCATACCCATTGACGGGTTGGGCGTCGCCGGCATCAGCGATGGCTCCCAAGGCGCGTTGATGGGGTCGTAGTACGGGTTCGGGATGGGCGGATGCGCGATGGCGTCGGCGGGAATCGGCGGCCAGAACCAAGGGCCATAGTGCCAGCGACCCGTTGCGTTCATCCCGCTCAGGTCCGCAGGGTTCTGTGCCGGAACGTAGACGTGCGGAATCCAGAGGTCGCCGGTCTTGGGCGCCCTGATTCCGTTCGCGTCCTTCTTGCCGGTGCCCCAGTTCCAGGTCGGGTCGGTGGTCAGAACCGTGTCTTCGTCGACGAATGTCTTGTCCTGAACGATGACTGGGATCTGATCGGCAGGAATCGTTCCGCTAGCAATGAGGGCCTTCTCAGCATCGTCGGTGATCATGTAACCGGCAGCTTCACCTGCATACACGTTGAGGCGCGTGATACCGAAGCTGTGGTCGTGGTAGAACATCAGACGTGCGCTCTGCTGGTTGGTGTAGAACAGCGTCATCGAACCGGGACCGGGGTCGGGCATGTCGGGAACGTTCTTGACGCTTACGCCCTTGGGGTACGGCGTGTTCTCGCCCGCGGGAGTGACCCACTGATGCGGCGTGCCGTCGCTGATCCACGGGGTGATACCACCGTGCAGGTGCAGCAGACCGCGGTTCTGCGTGTAACTCTCACCGGCGATGGGGCCATCTCCAGCGCCCATGACACTGGTGTCGACAGGAATGAAAAGGTCACCCGCCTCACCGGTAGGCAGCTTGTTGGTGAACTTGATGCGAACGGGGCGGTTCTTGGTCGCAGTGATGAACGGTCCGAAGAACTGAATCGGGTCTGGCGCGATCGTATTGTTGCCAAACTCGTCCGTCCCCTTGTTGACCTGAACATAGCCCCGCAACGTCGTGGGGGGCAGGTCAGAGTGCATCTGCTCGGTAAACTGCCTGAGCTCGATCTCGTAGTAGTCCGAGCCGGGGTACGTGGTCGTATCCGGCTTCGCGACCGAGATGAACTGGCCCAGATTGTTCACGCCACCAGCACCCAGTCCTGGCATGCCGTCCACAAACTTGCGCAGCGGCGGGCTGAAGGCCCAGTTAGGGGTGGAGCCGAAGTAGTCGGGAATTCCTCCCTGCGAAGGGACGATTGATGCAGAGGGTGCCACCAGCGCAGACGATCCGACGCCGCCTGCGAGCTGCGCGATCTTCTTCTGCAGATTCATCCTCGCCGCCGCCGCGTCGCGTTCGCTCTGGTCAATGCGGAAGCTCTCGACGCGAGCTACTTTGGCCTTCAAGGCCGCTGCGCTCAATTGCGGACTCTCGGGAACCGCCGCAGAAGCGCCCGCGACCCCCCCGAATACCATCAGAACAGCTATCAGTGCCAACCGCGTCAAAGTACGCCAGCCGGACCCGCCCATGCCGTACACCCCGTCTCTCGTGTTTGCCTCTCGGAGAGCCGTGTCGACCACTCCGCCGACGATCGTCAAACCCAGCGACCGTCGCCTGTGCGCTTTCTGTGGAGCCTAAGTGGAATTGTGATACCCCATAACGCTTGCAGGTATCGCGCCAACCCTAAGTAAAAAGCGCTGAGCGGCACTCATTTGCGCTGAGCGGCACGCACCGGACCAGCGCGGCCGTTCACTCCGGAGTGATCCGCTTCGAGACGATGACCCCAGCTGAGCTGTAGGGACGATCGGTCGAGCCCAGAGGGTCAGCATCCGAGTAGTCGAACAGACCCGGACCTCCGCGATCGGCATGCACCGTGACGACAACTTGGTCGGAGACCGGCGTCTCGCTCAGCGGCACCCGAATCTGTTGAGACTCACCCGCTCCGACGCTCACCAGGCCGATTCGAATACCAGGCAACCCGTTCTCAACCTCATTGACGGAGATCCACGAAGGCGCGGTAGTGATCAGATACGGAACCACCAAGGTGCGCTCCCGAAGACTCTGGTCCTCAACCTGAATGAGCACACTGTTCGCTTCGACCTCGATGCCAAGGCGGTCAAGCACCAACGGCAGCTGAACCGGGTCTCTCCCCGCGTTAACCTGACTGTCGAAACTCCGCGCTGCATTCTCGGGGTCATATTCGAGGGTCTTGCGCTTGCCTCGGTCGACGTGGAGCGACAGCAGCGCGAGTTCGCTCTCTGCCGCGGTGAGCCGGATGAGTACATCACTGCTCGACCCCCTGGGGACCCAGGTTGCGCCGAGGACCGCACCGGGAGACAAGGCCGAACGCACCACCACCCAGCCGTCGACCGGAGCAACCACCCGTGAGACCATCACACCTCGTGAGGAGACGGCACCCGCCGCTACTGTGAGGGTGGCATCCCGAGCCGTGGCTACAACGGCATTGTCTCCACCCCCCACCCCCATGCCCATGGCCCCACCAGACGCTGCTGGCCCTTGTTCCTGGCGCGACTGCAACTGACAACCAGCCGATGTGGCCGCGAGCACCAGACCAAGTACTACCACGATGGGCCGACGAATCAGATGACGGATAGGCAAAACGGAGACCTCTCTTTTCGCGGCCGCGATGCTCTTCACGTCTGGGCTAACTCGACTTCGAAGCATACAGCACGGTGCCCGCGCTCCTTGGGGGCGCGGGCACCTATGAACACATCTGGAGAATGGTTCGGCTACTTCACCGTCACGTAGCGGTAGGTGCTGTAAGTTGCCGCATACTTGGAGTCTGCAGCGTGGTACGAGCGTAGGCGCCACTTACCCGTGTACGGGAGCGTGAAACGCGCCGTGTACTTGGTGTAGGTCGAGTAGTTCGACGCCTTGGCGGATACCGTCTTGCGCAGAACCCACTTGCCTGACTGGTAGCGGTAGGCCCTGATCTTGACGGGATACGTCCCCGAGGTGTGACGGGGCTTCAAGTATCCGTAGGACGTGAACGCCTTGCCCTTGCCGATCTTCGTCGGCGCGGTGGACCTGGTCAGATAGACACGCGGAGTCACCATGGCTGCAGCGCTCGTGGTAGATGCGAAGTCCGTGTCGCCGCTGAACCTGACACGGAAGTACCTCTTGCTGGCTGCAGTGGACTTGAGCGTGTAGGCACCCAGCGCGTCCGTCACGGTGCTGACCGACGTATCGCGCCACGTGGTGTTGTTCGTCGAATACTGCAGCACCACGGTCTTACCCGAAAGTGCCGACGTGGAGGAGAGCACACCCGTGAAGGTGGCGGTTCCACCGTACGACACTACAGTTGTATTCGCCTTGAAAGTCGCTGACGTGGGCAGAGCAAGACCCACTGTGAACGTCGCCGAGCCATGGGGGGATTCCGCGTTGCCCGAGTTGTCGACCGACCAGTACTCAACCGTATGAGTGCCCGGAGTGCCGACCACGACGGACGTACCAGCGACCTGGGACCCGCCGTCAACGATGTAGTACGTGGTCGCCACGCCTGAGCCACCGGCGTCTGTCGCGCTCAGGAGCACCGTCGCCGTGGCCGCATACGAGACTTGCGCGTCCGATGCCGTGACAGGGGCAGTCGTGTCAGGCGGGGGCGTCGGGGTAACGCTCTTGGTCCCAAGACCGCTGGAGGTCGTCGGGCCCTTCACCGCAAACACGGTGTAGGTCTTGCCAACCGTTGCCGAGAAAGAACCGCTTGAACTGTTGATCAGCGCGACCTTGGTCGAACCGTTGAAGACGGCGATCGCATAGGCGCCCGACGCGCTGACGTTGTAGCTGGCAGTCGTCCCGTTGTTCGAGACCGGAGTGAGCGCCACGGTCAGCGCCGAACCACCGTGACAGTTGTCGCACGTTATCGTCTTGCTCGGAGTCGCCACCGCCGAGGAAACCCCGGCGAACGCGACTCCCAGTGAAACGGCGGCGAGTACCACACCTTGCGTGAGCTTTCTCAAGAGAACCACCTCCAGAACGTACGCTCAGCGAAACCGATTCACGCTGACAGCGCATGGGCGGCAAAGAAGCAGTGCGTATGCCACCGTCCCGAAGATGAGAAGACCCTAAGACCCGACTTTGTCGCGCTGACGTTTCCCGTATGCAAGCATCCCTACCGCCACCGCGACCACAGCCAGCCCAATGCCCGGCACCACGCCCGGCATAGAGAGGGGGTCCCGTCCGCCCAAGGGGACCGCATTTCGTCGCAAGGCCTTCCATTCAGACAAGATCGCCCTTGAGTCGACCTTCTTGACCGTGCCAAGGCCATTCTTGGTCGCTTTCACCATCGTGCCGGAACCTAGTTCCGCGACATGGGCACCGCCCGGAACAGCGAACGTGGCTCGTCCGGACAAGACCGTGAGCGTACTGGCTTGGGGCGACTCAGTAAGAACCCATTCGGAGTGCGCGCCTGCCACGACCCCGAAGTTCATGGCTGTTCTTGACCCCGCCTCATCGGCCGTATCCGGGTGCCCCACCAGCGCGCGCCCGCGTCTCAGCCGGGCACCATACGCTTCCCTGCGAAGCAGCTCCACCGATGAGTGCGCCCCCAAGACGTAGCGTGCCCCGTCCGTGTACTCGAGTTCGAGGAAGCTGCCTTCCCCTGTGGAGATGATGGTCCCCAGAGGAATCCGATACCGGGTCATGTCTGTTGACCCCGTCCGCAGGGTCGCACGCTTTCCATCCGGATAGGCGAACATCACCCGACCGCTGTATGACACCAACCGCGCCGCGACTGCCGTGTCCTCCTCGGAAGCGAGGCCTACCCCGTCCGGAAGCGACTTCTCCCCGGACCAACCGAGAAAGGCATTGGGGTCGTCGATACTCAAGCGGATATAGAGCGGACGGAGTTCGATGTAGTGAAGGCCGTCGAGGGCCTCTCGGACGACTTCGCCGTTGATTGGTCCATCTACACGGGCAACTCCACCTGTCTGCGTGAACCTGCCGGTCGGCCCACCGCTGAAGGTGAGGAAGTAGACGGGCTCCGCGTATGGATCCAACACATCTTTGGCAGGAACGTTTTCAGACTGTCCGTCGGTGTCTTGAACCTTCCCGCCGATCTCACGGGGCTTGGCCTTGGGCACCTCAAGCCCTGGGGAGAGGTACTCCCTGACGAAGTCTATGCGCGCCTCGGCATATTGCACGCCACCTTGAACACCCACGTTGAAGAAGCTCAGCCGCAGGCCTTCTCGGTACTCGACATCCAGTCGATCTCCGGGCTCGGGCGTGTATCCGCCATTCTCGTCCAACGCCGAAGCGCCATCGGCCCTGAAGACGCCACCGCTCTGAGGCAACTCCCACTGGTGTGCTGTGACCTCGGCCGGCTGCACACCGAGTGGGACCGCAGCCAAGGCGACGCCGGGCAACGCCACGAACATGGCGAGCGCAAGAACGATGGTATGCCCAAATCGACGCATCGATTCCCCCGGATTCGACAACCCCTCCGCCATCTATTGTAGAGCAGACGAGTCCTTGAACTCACGGCTCTCTCGGCGCTGATTGCGCCGGCGGCGCCAAGGGAACTTCCCTGTGCAGCTCAGGGCGCTGCCGTACACAACGATTACACAAGAACTGCAAGACGAGCGGTACCCCAAGGGGTAATATTGCTGGTGTTTCATCCCATGAGATAGACAGACCGTCTCGACGCTTGCCAAGGACCGGAGACCTGCGATGCGCATGAAGGCCCGTTTCATACTCGATGCAGCGCTGTTCGTTATCTACCTCATCGCCATGAATACCGACGGCACCGGAATACCTGTCCACGAGTGGCTGAGCGTTGGCGTTGCGATCGTCGTGATCATGCACCTACTCACCGAGTGGGAGTGGACGATCAGCGTCCTCTCCCGGTTCTTTCGCAGGCTGTTCAGCCTTTCTCGTCTGCACTTCGTGGTCGACACGCTCTTGTTCGTGGTCTTCACCCTTGTGATGCTGAGCGGATTCCTGGTTTCGCAGTCCATCCTGCCGCTCTTTGGCTTCTCGGTGCCCTTCGGCCCGACGTGGCGGATCATCCACGCGGTCTCGGGCGACTTCTCATTGGTCGTACTCGGCGTCCATGTGGGACTTCACTGGCGCTGGATCGTCTCGGCGGTCAAGAGAGTCACAGCACAGACACCCGCCCCCGACTCGGCGATGTAGGAGCCTCTCATGCAGACACTCATCAAGGTGTTCGTCATCGTCGCACTCTCGGTCGTCGTGTCGCTGGGGCTCTACGTCTTAGTCGAGTCCCAGTTTTCGATGAGCATGGGTCCAGGGGGATTCAGCCCGGGATTCGCCTTTCTGATCAAGATGCGCGCGCAAGAGAATGGCGGGCAGATCGCACCATCGTTCGATGAGATCCAGGCATCAGGCGGCGGCATGCCCCCCTTCCTCGCAGGCGCCGGCGGCGGCTTCCCCGGTGCCGAGCCAACCGGGCCGAAGGCCGTGGCAATCGACAAGGGATTCGACGCGAGCGCTGCTCCCCGAGAAGAACTCAAGGACCTCGAACACCTGGCAATCGCGGCAGTGATCGCAATCCTGCTCGAACTCGTGCTCTCGCTTGTCGGCAAGGCCCGCCGTAAGGAGGCTGCAGCCTAGCGCCGCCTAACCGGAACTAGACCGTCTGGACCACGGCCATCGCCGTGAGGCGACGAATCTGGCCGACGACCTCGTTGATGGGCCGACCGGGTTCGAACGCCAGCCAGTCCAGGGCCGCCGTTGCGGTCAACACGAACAGAGCACGTGCGGCAAACTGCGGGTCGATGTCCGGTCGCAGTTCGCCACCTTCGACACCGCGCTCGAGCTGCTGTCGAATGATGGTCACGATGCGCTCACGCACCAACTCGAGCGCATCGCGCCAAGCGCGATCCTCGCGCCACAACTCGGTCACCACCAGCTTCGTGAAGGCACAATGCTCTTGGATGAAGGCAAGCTCGGCGTAGGTGAGCGCCTCGAGCGCTTCACGGGCCGTCGATGACCCGTCCACCGCCGCCCGCATACGTTCCGCCAGCGGCTCGAGCCCCTCGGCAATGAGCGCGGTCACGAGCTCTGCTTTGCTCCCGAAATGGTAGTAGACCGTCCCTTTTGCCACTCCTGCTCGTACTGCGATCTCATCGACGGTCGTCGAACCGAACCCCTGCTCACCGAGGAGTTCTGTCGCCACCTCGAACAAACGGGCGCGGGTTCTGTCCTTGTCTCGTACCACGTGTCTCTCCTCGAAAATGCTCAGGCGATTCTACTGGCTCGCTCACGTATCGTGCGCCTCGTTATCAGATTTCGAGCATAGGCTTCAGCCGCTCGGAATCCCAGCCACGCGCACGTATCGCGGTCAGCGTGGTGCCGGCGAATGCGAGTATCCCAAAGATCGCCAGCGCACCCGCGCTACTTGCGATAACTCCCAGATCTCCACCGGAGATCACTTCTCGGAGACCTGAAACAACGTAGGTCATGGGTAGCCACGGGTTGATCACCTGGAAGAACTCGGGCAGGGTCTCGAACGGAAACGTGCCCGCAGCCGACGTCAGTTGCAGCATAAGTGCGACGATAGCCAGAACCTTGCCCGCGGCGCCGAACGAGATCGAGAGCCACTGCAGTATCGCCGAGAAGACCACGGCAGTGAGCACGACGAACGCGAAGAACAGCACCGGGTCGACCGGCTGAAGCCCCAGCGCCCCCCGGAGCACCACGTACATGATCGCCGCTTGCGCACTCGCAAGCAGACCACCGGGCCACAGGCCGCTGAGGGCGACGATTGGGGCCGACGCACCGGAGCGCACGGCACGTTCAGGGAGCGGATTGACGACGAAGTACACCATGAGACCACCGACCCACAACGCGAGAGGGATGAAGTACGGCGCGAAGCCTGTCCCATAGTTGGGCACGGGGTCGATCCGATCGGTCTCCAGCGCCACGGGATCGCTCATCATCGCAGCGTGAGTCGCACGCTGCGAGATACTGTAGGCGGGCAGCTCCTCGGCACCCGCGGTGAGCCCGTTGGCCAGTTCACGAGAGCCG
This sequence comes from Actinobacteria bacterium HGW-Actinobacteria-7, assembly GCA_002841275.1. Taxonomy (GTDB): domain Bacteria; phylum Actinomycetota; class Coriobacteriia; order Anaerosomatales; family PHET01; genus PHET01. The sequence continues at coordinate 79,048 of PHET01000005.1, forward strand.
GCCGCTGCCGGGCACAGGCCCTCGGCGAGCGTCACCACACCGTCGTCCAGCCGAGAGAGTCCGCCCACAAGCGCCTTGGACCCCACGCTTGCATCGCCCACGCCCCTCGCGAGCCTCCTGCTGCCCGATGCAAGCTTCTTGGCGCCGGTGAGAGCATCACGGGTTCCTCCCGAGAGGACGGCGGTGCCCGAAACAAGCTCTTTACTTCCTGCCGAAACGCTCGCAGCTCCCTCGGACAGCCTTCCCGCTCCCGCCGACGCCGCACCCACGCCGGCCGCAAGCTGACCGGCGCCCTCTAATAACTGTGACGCGCCCGCGGCGACTTGGTGTGCTCCCGTCGCCAACGTCGCTGCATCGTCTTTGGCTGAGCTCAGGCCGACTGCCAGGGAGTCACTTCCGGCGGCCGTGGCCCTCGCCGTCGCGGCCGCCTTCGCAAAAGTGGGATCACCGGCGGCCTCGGGGTGCGACGCTGCGTAGGCGGACAGCAACTCCTCCACCCCCTGGACTCCATCGCGGACCTGCGCGGCCCCGTCCGCCGCCTCAGCGATGCGTGACTTCGCGGCAGCAACGCCCACATCGACCTTATACGCCGCGTCCGCGAGAACAGACGAGGAGTCGGCCAGTCGCCCTGAGCCGGAGACGAGCTCCTCCAGCCCGCCGGACAAGGCGCGTGCACCGGCTGAGACGGCGTCGGCACCACCGGCCAGCGAGCGGGTGCCCCCGGCCAGCGAGCTGGCACCAACTGCGAGCTTGTGTGTCCCGGAGGACAACGAACCCGTGCCCTTGGCGAGGTCCTTCGCTCCGGACGCGAGTTTGCCCAGCCCAGCGCTCAACTCCTGCCCGGCAGAACGAGCGTCGAAGGCGCCAGCGCTGAGCTTCTCGGCACCGGCACTGGCATCATTCAGACCAGACGCCAGATCCTCAGCACCGCTGGCGGCGTCCGCAAGCCCTTCTCGGGCGTCCTCGAACCCGATGAAGACGTTGTCGAAGTAGCTCTTCGACGCACTCTTTGCGGCCGCAAAACGTACTTCGGAGAAGGCTTTGGATCCAATCTGAGCGGCCAGCATGCTCTTGGACTCGTGTACCGCGACCACGAGTTTGGCGCGCGTCGGACGAGCTGAGTCGGCCGAGGCGAGATCCTTGCTGAAGTCTGCCGGGATAGTCAGGGCGAAGTAGTAGGTTCCCTTCTGGACGCCACGAGCGGCCACTGACGGCGACACGACATCCCAACCGAACGTTGCGCGGTCAAGCAGCTCGTCTGTGAGGTCCTGACCGGCGGTGACCGTCGTATCCCCCGCTCGCGCGGGCCTGTCCAGATTGACCAGGGCTACGGGAACCGATGACAACCGCTTATAGGGATCCCAGAACGCCCATAGGTACAGAGCGCCATAGAGCAGAGGGATGAGCAGGATGACGACAAGGGCGAGCCTGAGCGTGCGACGGCTGAAGAGACGAGACAGCTCTTCGCGAGCGAATGTGACTGAGCGCATGGGGTGACGCCTCCCAAACCGAGTCGCGTGCAGCGCGACCAACCTATACTGACTGACTAGTCGGTCAGTATAGTAATCAGAGGAGCCGCTGTCCAGCCCAGCCCGAGGGCGATGACGCCATCTACATCGACTTCATGCGACCGGTCACGCGCGCCCACATCAGGCGGAAGCCCCCGAGCATCTGCCGCATGCCGCCAGAGACACGATGCACGCGCCCCGTTCCCGCGCCAGGTTCGGTGCATGCAGCTGCAACGAGCCCGGGGCCCACCAGCTCGATGGGTGTGCCTATTGCGTCCAGCACGACCCGTATGTTGCCGACCAACGGCTCGAGGCCGGGACTGACCACCATCGAATCGCCGTAGAAATCGGTATCGACCATGCCCGGCATGAACACGAGTATCGAGACCGGATCGCCCTTGTGCTCCAGGGCGAGGCTCTTTGTGAACACCGAAACGCCGGCTTTGGTGGCCGCGTACGCGGCCGTGTGGGCCGCACCCGCACCATTCCCACCTCGACCAGAGACATTGATGAGTACACCTCCGCCAGCGCGGACGAAGTAGGGCACGATCAAGCGCGAAGCCAACATCGTGCCGACAAGATTCGTGGTAGCGATTGCTGTGATCTCCTCGGCTGAGGTCTCAACGTGCATGCGCATGCCCAACGAGATTCCCGCGTTGTTCACCCACACGTCGACCCGACCGTATGAGGCTATGGCATGGGCGAGAAGTGCCTCGAGGTCCCCTTCGCGAGCCACGTCGCACACGAGGCCCGACGCCTCGGCTCCAGAACGCTTCAAGGCCGCTACCGTCTCATCAACAGCCGCTGCAGTGCGCGAACTCACCACCACGCGAGCGCCGGCCGCCGCGCAGGCCTCGGCCATCGCTCGCCCGATGCCCCGAGTCGAGCCCGTGATAACGATGACCTTTCCGTCAAGCGGCTGAGACATCAACACACCCCCTTGTGGATTGCAGACGCTCTAGCCGTCTTCCCCGAGCGGCAATGTCAGGGTGAACACCGAACCCCGGCCGAGTTCGCTCTCGACCGCGATGTCACCTCCGAGCAGGCGCGCGAGTCGCCTCGAGATAGTGAGCCCCAAGCCGGTGCTCTCCTGAGACGCCTGTCCCGCTCTCCCGATTATGCGGAACTCGTCGAAGACCTCTTCGAGCAGCTCCTCGTCGATTCCCATACCCGTGTCGACAACCAAGACCTGCGCGGTCCCGTCAACCGAGTTTGAGAGCGTCACAGTGACTCCGCCCTGATCGGTGTATTTGATCGCGTTGCTGAACAGGTTTAGGAGAATCTGCCTTACCTTGTCCTCGTCGGTCTTCAGCACCACCGTCTGCTCGGGTACGCTCACATTGACGGTGAGGCCCTTGCGCTCCGCCATCGGGCCGACCGCGTCCAGAGCGGTGACCACGAGCGCGCCCAGATCGACCGGTGCCGTGGATACCTCAATAGACCCGCTTTCGATCTTCTCCAGATCGAGGATGTCATTGACCAGCGCCATCAGATGCGCGCCAGAGCGCCTGATCATACCCAGCTGGCGCCGCTGCTCGTCACTCACCTGACCGGCCAACCCATCGAGCATGATCTGACTGAACCCGATAATCGAGTTCAGAGGCGTCCGAAGCTCGTGGCTCATGTAGGCCAAGAAGCCACTTTTCGCCTGGCTGGCGGCATCCGCCACCTCTGCGGCGACCTTGAGGTCCTCGACCTGTGTCGCCTCGGTCATGTCCACGAGAACACCGATGAGGAACCGACTGCCGTCCGACCGCTTGTGCATCGAGACGACTTCGTGGATGGGAACGACTTCACCGCTCGCCGCGATCATGCGGTAGGACAAGTCGCGATCGCCGAACCTCTCGGCAGCGGCAGCCACGGCCGACCCGACCGCCTGCTCCCGGTCATCGGGGTGAATCATCTCCTCCCACGACTGGAGGTTCACCCAGCGCTCAAAGGGATACCCCAGGATCTCCACGGCTCGAGGCCCCACGTAGGTGAAGCGATTCATCTCGACGTCAAATTCGTATGGAATCGCCCTTAGGGACTCCACGAACAGCCGATACTGTTTGGCGGAATCTTGGATCCGGTCTTCCCTCTCACGAACGGCTGCCGACATCTCCTCCAAGGCACCCGACAGGTTACGGAACTCCTCATGCCGGTAGTCAACATGTGGGATGTCGTAGTCGCCCTCAGTGACCGCAACCACCGCATCGGCGAGAGAACCCAACGGTCGCGCCAAGGCGGCCGAGAGCACGGATGCAACGCCCAACGCGAAAAGCACCGCAAGCGAGGCCGCGAGCAGCATCCCCAGCTGAGTGCTCTGCACCACTTGTTTCACGTCGTCTGCCGGGCGCAGACTGATGACCGCCCATCCCGTGGAGCGCATGGGAAGTGATCCAGCGAGGTAGGTCTTCCCGTTGAGCTCGAACCGATTCGAGACACCCGGACTTCCGTTGAGTGCGTCGCGGACGACACTCTCGCCTGCGAGATTGGGTTTGGAGTCCCGCACTGCAGCGTCCGGGTGGTATAGCACGACTCCGTTGCGGTCAACGATGACCGGGGTCATACCGCCCATCCCCGAGCCGATAGTGCTCCGGAAGTCGGCGAGACTCAGCTCGAGGACTATCGTGCCCGAGGCCATGGGGAACACGTAGTCGATGCTGGGTTCACCCGAGACCGGCGAAACATGCACCCCCGACCACACCGATTGACCCGTCTTCCGAGCCTTGATGAACTCTGGGATGCGCGAGTGATCCAGCCCGACGAACAGATCCCCCGGCGCAGGCTGGCCCGAAGCCACCACCGAAACGACTACCCTCCCGCGGTCGTCAAGGAGCTGCATCGATTCCAGCGGGCGAATGGTGTCCACGCGCTGCTGCCACAACCCTTTGAAGAGTGCAGACGAGGCCAACTGCCTGTAGTCGTTCGTACGATATGCCGAGGCCAGCACGTCCACGCGATCGAGGTGACCGGCGATCTGGGCCGAAACGGTCTGTGCGTAGGAGACGTTCTCACGCATCAGCGCCTGGGTCTGGGACTGCTCGACACTGAACCATCCGGCTACGGCCACCAACACCAGCGGAAGCACCGCCACGAACAACATGGCTCGCAACAGGGACTTCTTGAATGAGGTATTCGGCATGCGGCTACTCACCGGCCCCGAACGCGCCGTCCCGAACCGTCCTGACATAGTACGGGCGACTAACATCGCCGTTGCCATCCATCCGGATACGCCCCTGGATGGTATCGAAGCTGCCGCCGCGTGACAGTGATTCCGCCAACTCCCTGCGCCCGGGCGACATGGCCAGTCGCTGGAGGACGACCTGGGCCGCCTCAAAACCATGCACGCTGGCAAACCCGGCTTCATAGCCGAACCGCGCTCTGAATGCATCCTTGAAGGCAAGGAATGCCGGGGCCTTCGATTCCTGATCGACGCTCTCGAGGAACGTCATCCCCTCGACGGCTTCACCGCCGTACCCGATCACGACCTCAGTGGCAGACCACTCGCTCGCGACGAGCTTCCCCGAGTACCCGTTCTCTCTGAGCAGTGTTGCGAACAGAGCCGTATCGAGCGCATTCGATAGGAGGAACACGCAGGGCGGCTTCTTGGCAGCGACCTTCGCGGCAACCTCAGGATACGCCGTAACGACACCCGAGATAAACGCTTGCTGGGTGCCAACGGATCCGCCAAGCCTTTCGAACTCCGCCGAGAAGTGCTCTGCCCACGTCACGGTGTGAGCCTTGTTTCCCAGATCGTAGATGATCGCAATCGAGTCGAAGCCCAGGTCTTCTCGGACGACCTTCGCCAGTTCGACAGCTGCGCTCGTGTTGTCCGGATACACCCGGAAGAACAGGTCGCGTTTGCCGGTGAGTTCGTCTGTGCTGGTGCTTGGGCTGACCAAAGCCACCCCCGCGCTCTTTGCCAATGGAGTGACGACCACGGACATCGAGCTCGTGGTGGGGCCGACCACGGCAAGCGCTCCCTGATTCACGAGTGTTCCGAATGCCTTGCGTGCGGTCTCCGGGTCTTGGGCGTCATCCGCGACCACCAGTTTGATGACACGACCGCCTACACCGCCCTTGGCGTTCGCCTGCTCGACGGCCAACAGCGCGCCGTCACGCGCCGCCGTACCGAGATCTGACGACCGTCCCGACAGGGCACCCAAGTACCCGATGACAAGTGGGGTCTTCTGCGTCGAACACCCAGTCAGACCGACAAGAACGAGGGTACACAACATCAACGCCAGCAGCCGTGCGCCAACGCCGCGCCGGGATCCACGCGACCTTCCTGCACGCCGACAATCTGCCGTGACCATCTGATCAACCAACCGAATCGCCCGCTCCCGATCTCTCCGCATGCACTCGCAAGGGTCTGCCGACCCCACTGTCGACGGCGACCACCCAAGCACCTCTCACGAATCCAGAGGCACCGACGTCTAGCAATCGCCAGCCCAACGCGCACCCTGACAATGGAGCTACGGACATCCGCGACAGCAGACTCAGCTACGTCTGATCGGGCACCGAAAAGGTGAACGTGGATCCCACACCCACCCGGCTTTCCACAGTTATCTCACCGCCAAGCATATGTGCGTACTCCCGCGAAAGCGAAAGCCCAAGCCCTGTACCTTCAGGCTTAGCGATACTGGCGGTCGCCAGCTGCGTGAACGGTTCGAACACGCGAGCCATATCCTCCTCAGGTATTCCGCCGCCAGTGTCTGTCACCGAGAAACACGCCGTGCCGTCGGACACCCGCATATAGCGCAACTCGATGCGGCCGAAGTCCGTGAACTTGATCGCGTTCCCGATGAGATTCAGCAGAATCTGCTTCACTTTGCCGACATCCGAAGACATGAACGTGTCGTTGTCGACCGTCTCCGCACGTAGTTCAAGACCTTTGGCCCGAGCGAGCGGTCGGACCATGTCGATGATCTCCTGAGCCAACGCATGGGGATCGAACCGTTCAACACACAGTTCGACTTTCCCCGCCTCCACCTTGGACAGATCGAGAACGTCGTTGATGAGCGAAAGCAGATGACGGCCACTCCTGTTCACCATGTGAAGCTGCCGGCTTTGCTCATCTGTCAACGGCCCAGCAAGGCCTTGGGAGAGGATCCCCGAGAATCCAATGACAGAGTTCAGCGGGGTACGCAGCTCGTGGCTCATGCTCGCAAGAAACTCGCTCTTGGCTCGTGTGGCGGCCTCGAGCTGGGCCGTACGTGCGGCGACCATGGACTCCAGGCTCTCCCGATACGCATCCAGCTCAAGGTTACGGTCGTTGAGCGAGGAGAGCGTTGTGTTGTACTCGAGAAGGACCATGAACATGACACCCATGATCACCGTGGCGGTCGTGCCCAACCACGGCTCAACCGGAGCCTGGGCCATCGATGCATCTGAGTACGCTCCCCAGTTGACTGCCGAGAGGGCGCCAACCACACACATGCCCAGCAACCAAAAGTAGCTCGAGCCACCCACACGTATGAACCGTCTAGGCCGCGACAGACCGACCACTGCCCCGCCGAACATGATCGCGGCTTCTGCGCCGATGGTGAGCGTCGCAAGTGCCGGCACTATGTAGAAGAACGCGAACACACCGGTTGCAGCGAGTGACGCGATGACAACCACACGCCGCGGCTGGATCCTGACGAAGTACGAGAAGGCGCCAACCGTGATGAGCGTGACTCCCAGCAGCTGTAACGCTCCGAAGAGCGCCGAGTAGACCTCACTCGAAGCGCCTGAATTGAGTGTGTAGAACACCAGTGACACGCTATAGACCAGCCAGCCGGGGGCCATGAGCAGCAAATATCGCTCGTCTCGGCGCCTGGCGAACATCTCGAACGAAAACACGGCTCCGGCAAGACTCACCATGAACAGCGCCGACATCGCGTACCCGAGCATCCGGAACCTCCTTGACTCAGAGTATCGGCAGGCTGCGAGGGGCACTCAAGCCGCATGCGACATGCGCGCACGGACGGTCACGATCGCCGGCTGCCACCCGGACCCTCCATCGCTCTCAGTCGCGAGGCGGCTTGCCCTTGTGACACGTGCAATACACCTGGTCATATGAGGCCGGATGGCACTTCGCGCACGGGCGACTACGCCAGTTGTGCTCTCCCGCACTCGGGTGCGAGAAGACGAAGGACGCCCCAGACCTGTGACACTGAGAGCAGGGCCGGTTGGCAACCGCCGGATGCCCGGTGCTCGGTACCTGGTGACACGCTTCACAGGGGGTTCCGGCCATGTCGTGACAGTTGCTGCAGACCACCGTCTTGTGCCCCGGCAGATTCGCTTTGCCAGAACCCACCTGCGCCGTCTCCCCGACGAGCCGCTTCGGGGCGACCCCCGGAGCAAAGATACCGGCGGCCTGCAGCGCAGTCTCCGAGACCGAGTGACCGGTGTCATAGTGACACTGCGCGCAGGCGCCCTTCTCGGCATGGACACCGTGGGGGAAGCCGCTCTTCAGCTTGTCAGGCACGTCAGGATGGCACCGGATGCACCGCTCGGAGGGCACATCGGGAGGAGTCGCGCGGGGGAAGGACGTGTCACCGGCGAAGTGGGCGTAGACCTCTTTGAGGGCGACGAACTTGTGAGCGAAGCGGGCGGGAAGTCCGGGCTCGACGTGACAATCGATGCACCAGACCTCGTGGTGAGCACCGGTGGCCCACGCGTCGTTGTACGGCTTCATCTCATGGCAGGTTGGACAGAACTGCGGTCGATCAGTGGCAAGCGAACTCGCGACGAACGCGACGATGAGCAGCACGACGATGAGGGGAATGCTCCAGAGCATGCGACGTCTGCGATCGGACATACGTACTCCCCTTTTTGGCTCCCAACACCCATGATCTTCCTCGAACTTCATACCCCAGTCGCCTCGGCTGTGACAGGCTCAGCGCCGACTGCCGGAAGAATAGTCGCTGCGGCCAGAGAAGCGCCCCCCGCTCACGGCAACAGGGTCTCGTCTATCACCTGTCGCGACACGGTGGTCGAGCGGTTAGGGTAGACGGCGATGCGGTCGATTGCGATGAGCCGCCGCGGCTGTGCGGCGGTGAAATAGAGCACCGACGCGCTGTAGGGCAGCGAGCGGCGACCCGGCGAAGCAGGGTCGTAGGGCATCCCGCCGGCCGTTCCCGAGTTGAGCAGCGCTGTCCCCTTGCTGACGTAGAACCTCGCCGAGTGTGTGTGCCCCGACAGGATGAGGGGCACCAGGCCGACGAACGGCTTCTCCATCAACGGATTGTGCACAGCGACCACGTCGGGCGTGGGCTCACCCGAGCGCAACGCTTCCTGCAGGCTCAGTGAAGCGATCCGCGCGGCAGCACTGACAGTGGCCGGGTCGGGTTCGACACCGAAGCCGCGGCTGATCGGGTCGGGCACCCCGAGTATCCTCAGCCCCTGCACATCGATGGTGCCCGAGGTAAGCACCGTGACACCGAGCCGCTCAAGCGCTGCGATCGACGCCGGCGAATCGTGATTGCCCGGAATGTAGACCCGAGGGACTGACGTGTCCACCAGTGAATCAAACGCGTGCGCCTCGAGCGGCACCCCAAGAATGGGCAGGTCGCCGGTGTCGATGACCAGAGATGCTTCGTACGATCGCGCCACCGACCGTTCAAGAGCCGCACCTACGGGGTCGAGGTGCAGATCGGTAACGTGCAGGACGCGGAACGTGGAAGGAAGCGATCCCCCCGATGCGAGCGAGCGATCGTCGGCGTAGTAGGTGGCCAGATCGTTGGCCACCTTCCCGGCCTGTTCTCGCAAGCGCTTGATGTCCGCGACTCGCGTGGAGAACACGTCGATCAGCTGCGGCGCGTACCTGAGACTTCCCCTGAGCGTGGGCTCTCGGAAGGCCGACACGTCCCACGTGGCGTAGGCGGTACCCAGCGCCGTTGCCGGCAGTACCAGCGAGAGGGCGACCGCGACCGCCACCACCGCGCGTCGGCGCCTGAACGCGAGTGCGACAAGCACCGCCGCGAGCATCGAGGCCAGCAGCCCCGCGCCCAACACCTTCCACAGAAGCGAGGACAGCCCGGAGAGCGGAAAAGCGGAGGCTGCGTCCGGCCCGAGCGTCTGCGGCAAAGACGCCGCCCCGCTCTCGAGCATCCGGGTGGTGCGCGCCACGTCGATTTCTTGAAGCCGCACGTCGAGACGCACGGGTCCCCGGTGGGTCACCGCTTCAACACTGCCGAAGGGCGGAAGCTCGACCACCGTGAGTGCCGAGAAGGCCGGCGAGACCGACACCACGAGCCGTGCCGGCCCTACCCCCAGCCGTCCGTTGGCAACCGCCGAGAACGCCAAGCCACCAAGCGCAATGCCAAGAAGCACCGCCGTCACATCGAGGGCAAGGCGCCGTAGGGGCAGGCCCGAGAGCTTATTGAGGATCGGCGAGTTCACGCCTCCAGCGTACACCGTGCAGAGTCCTTCCCCGGCACCTACTGCGAGCGCTCGCGCACAACCCGCGCGATGTCGACACGTCCCACGGCACGAATGCCCGGCAGCAGTGACAGCCCGGTGACCGCGAACATGGCGAGACTCGCGTAGACGTAGGTGCTCGGCTTGATGTGAAGCGTGAAGATGAACAGGTCACTGGAGTAGGTTCCCATGAAACGGCTGGCCGCGAACGTGCCAACGACCAGCCCTGGGACGATACCCACCGCGGTGAGGATGAGGTTCTCGGCGGTAACGAGCCTCGCGATGAGCGCCTTCGACATGCCGTTGGCTCGCATGCTCGCAAGTTCCGTTGAGCGTTCGGCGAGGTTCACAGACACCGTGTTGAAGATGAGTGCGAGGGCCATGACTCCTCCAAAGAACAGCATGAACCCGATGAACAGGTAGAAGAAGCCCATGTATTGCTGCACCAGGGCGTAAAGAACTCGTGAGTCTGTCGCCGTCGCTATCCCGTCGAGATCGCGGATATCCTGCACGACCTTAGCGCGGTCGACTCCTGGCTGGAACTTCACGAACGCGACCGAGTATCCGCGAGCAAGCACGTCCTCCGGGTCCGCCGTCCCCGCCTCGCGCAGCGCTTCTTGCAGTGTCGCAGGCGAGGCGTAGACGAACGTGCCCAGCGGTTCCTCGACTGCTCCTCCGATTGTCGCCGTGAACCGCTTGTCCAGAGACGGCGACCGCACACTGAGCCGACCGCCCACTGGAACGCCCGTCTTGTCCAGCACTGCCGCGCCCACAACGATCCGACCGGCTTGCGGGGTTCGCGCGGCACTGCCGAACGCATGCATACGCGTGTTGGCGGGATACGCGAGCAGCTGCGTGGAATACGAGCCCTTGGGCCCGCTCACCGACACATCTATCGCCGAGACCTGCTCCACCACTCGGACGCCCGGCACCGCGCGAAGCGACTCGAGCAGCGAGCCATCGAGACCGTTCTCGGGAACAACCTGTGCATCCTCGAGCTGGACCTGATTGAACTGCTTGTTCATGAGGATCTCGGTAGTATCGAGCATGCCCCACGAGGTCAGCAGCAGCATGAGCGCGAGCACGATGCCGATCACTGTGGAGATGCTTCGCCGAGGATTACGCCCGAACCCGCGCAGCACCATGCGCCATCTGACAGGCGCACGGTTCAAGGGCGGGACGAGTACCTCCAGCAGGCTGCGCGTGCCTGATGAGACGGGGATACTGCCGCGCATCGCCTCGGCAGGATCCATCCGAACCGCCGCCCGCGCCGGAACCCACGCCGCGAGCAGTCCCGCCCCGACACCGAACGCGAGACCGATCACCGGCGTGACCGGATAGAGCTGCCTGATCGTATCGGGAATACCAAGCTCCGCCGTATAGGCGGCGGTGATCGCCCAGCCGCTGGGCACTCCGAGCGCCACCCCCAGCACAGAACCCCAACCGCCGACCCACAAGCCGTAACCCAGATAGTGCCGCAGGACCGCATTCTGAGACAGCCCGTTGGCCCGGAGCGTTCCGATCTGATTCCGTTGTGCGTAGACCACCCGAGTCAGCAGCAGAAACGTCGCCAGGCCGGCGGCGAACAGGAACATCGCGGGGAAGAGCCACGCCATCTGCTCGAAGCCCTGAAGGTCCAGCGAGAGCGCCTTGTTCGACGGCTGGTCGACCTGCATGGTCACATCGTCTGCCCCCGCAGCATCAGCAAGGTACCGCACCTTCGCATCGGTCGCGACGCGATCGGCATCAGACGTGTAGCTGACGAGTACCTGGTGTTGCACTGCGGGTGCCGCCGCCAGCGGGACCAGCGACTCCGGCACGAACAGGACTCCGAAGTCCTCCGGCGCGGCGAAGAGCTGCTGGCTGCTTGGCGCAGGCCACAGATACTCGGCAGAGATCACTTCTCCCGCTATCGACAGCTCCTGCCACCCCCGGGCAGTCAGAAGCTCAACTGACCCGCCGGTGGCGAGCTGGAACGTCTTCGCGAGGTGCGTCTCGGCGAGCACCTGCGCTGTGGCGCCCACAGGCGGGAAGGCGCCCGAGACCAAATCCAGCCGGTCGATCGCCGGCTGCCCGGAGTCCGGCAGTCCCACTATCCTGCCAACGAGTTCGTGGCCCCCGATCCGCAGCGGGACATCCGCCTGGATGCGTTTCTCGACCGATTCGACCCCGGCCACTCGGCTGACCTGCCCCGCAAACTGGTCACTCGCCCCGGTCACCACCACATCGGCGAATCGGAGCCGATCGTAAGTGCCGTGATAGGAGGCGTATAGGTTCTGGTAGGCGTCGTATGAGGCGCAGTACATCATGACGCCCAGCACGATCGTCACGGCTACGCTGGCGAACTGCCATCGCTGGCGGCCGATGTCGCGGCGGCGCTTGCGACCAAGCACGCTCACCAGACCAGCTCCTCCGGTGCGACTCGCGACTCGTTGCGCTGGACCGAGACGATTCGTCCGTCCTGCAGACGGATGACCCGATCGGCCATATCGGCGATCACCGCGTTGTGCGTCACCACGAGCACCGTGCGCCCAAAATCACGCACCGCGCCATCAAGCGCTCCCAGCACGCGAACGCCCGTCTCGATGTCGAGTGCCCCCGTTGGCTCGTCGCACAGAAGCAACGGAGAGCCTTTGACCAGCCCGCGTGCGATCGACACCCTCTGTTGCTCGCCTCCGGACAGCTCTGCCGGGAAGTGGTCCGCCCGATCTCCCAGACCGACGCGTTCGAGCACTTCGGCCGTGCGCTTCTGGGCGTCCGACCCAGTGAGCTCAGCGAGCAGCGCGACGTTCTCGGCAGCCGTGAGAGCTGGAACGAGGTTGAAGAACTGGAAGATGAACCCTACGGTGTGCAGCCGGTACTCGGTACGCTGGCGTTCGTTGAGCCCTGCCAACGGCGCGCCAAGAACCTCGACCTCCCCAGCAGTAGGCGGCTCAAGAGCGCCCACCAGGTTCAGCAACGTGGTCTTGCCCGAGCCACTTGGGCCGAGCAGCACGACGAACTCGCCTTGCGGTATCTCGAAGGTGGCGTCAGCTAGCGCCGGGACCTGAGCCGAGCCCACCCCATAGGTCTTACTGAGCCCACGTGCCCGTATGGCTGCGCTCGGAGTCTCGCTCATAGCGTGGCGCTTCCTCCAGCTGTCGTTTCCCCCACTCTACCATCGGCCTCAATGTGCCCAGGTATCCACGAGCGCTCCCGCGACTCACGTGACCGCTAGCCGATGCGAGGAGGCAGAGGGGCGAGGTCCCGAGCATGAAAAGCCGGTGCCGCGAAAGCGATGCCCTCGGCTCCAAGAACCTCACGTAGCCGAGAAACCCGGCTCCACTCCGGGTCGTCCTCGTCGTTGGTGCTGTCTGCGGTCCAGCAGTAGAAGAGATCCCCGAACGTCTCCCCGGCCAGCGGCACTACGTTGTTGTACCGAACACACTTCTCGATGGCGCGAAGCATGGCACGCGGATCCTTTAGCAGCAGCATCCCCTCAGCGTCGGCCTTCTCGGCGACCCGTAGCTGCTTGCGACGATGCCCGGCCGCGAAGATCTCGGCCATCACAACGAATGCGACGCCGAACAAGAAGATCACGATGGGCAACGCGGACTGCTCGCCGGTTCGCGAGACGAACGCGCGGTCCATCGCCTCGTTACTGGCGTCGAAGCGCCGTTCGCGCCAGAGGAACAGCGGCCACAGAAGGGCAGTGACGCCGGTGGAGACGATCGTGTCACCGGAGATGAGCCGCGCAACGAGGTTGGCGAAGACCGCCCTCTGTTCGTCGAGCTCCAACCGGTCGATGAACCCGCGGGTCACCCCGATCACCGCTCTGCGTCGCCTGGCTGCGAACACGAAGGCGTTCACGTTCGAGTTCTCGATGATGTAGAGGGCGGGGGCCACCGGCATGCCGGAAGCGATTGCCATGTCCTTGAGCGCCATCTTGGTGCCCAGAAGTTCGCCCTTGGGCACCAGCTCGGCACCGAAACGCTTGATCAGCCACTTCTCGGAACGCCGCAACGTGAATACCGTCCATGACAGCGAAGCCACAGCTACCAGCGCGCTCATCGCGATGAAGACTGTCCCCGGGCCGACATCCATGAGGTAGACGATGGGCTGCTCCAAGCGCGCCTCGGCGAACAGCGCGAGCAAGGCACACGAGCCAAAGACAGCCAGGAACGCGTCGAACGTCACCACCGACACTAGGACGAACAGCGCGACATGCGCTGCGAGCGCCAACCTGTTGCGGTCGACACGGTTCCACAGCGGTTCACGCTTGCGAGGGTCGGCGGAGCCCGGAATGGGAGCGTTCACGTCAGCCCGCCACCACTCGGTTGCGGCCTTCGGCTTTGGCTTGGTAGAGGGCCGCGTCCGCGCGTGCGATGAACGCATCAGCGTTCTCTCCTCCGCCAGTGAGCGCCAGTGCCGTACCGATACTCACGGTCACGACGCAGCCGCCGCACAGCTCGGTGGACTCCATACCTTCCACTGCCGCCCGAAGACGTTCGGCAAGGACGCTCAGCTTGCCGGCGTCGGTGTCCGGAGCGACCACCAGCAGCTCCTCTCCACCGATTCGACCTACGAGGTCATACTCCCGCACCACGCCGGTCAGCGCGCCTGCCGTCCGCCGCAGCACTTCGTCGCCTGCGGCGTGGCCATACTCATCGTTGACGCGTTTGAAGCGGTCGATGTCGATCATCACGACCCCCGTGCCGCCGTGTCCGCTCCGGCGAGCACGCTCGAGTTCACCATGGAGTCGCTCCAGTGTGTGTTGACGGTTCCACAGCCCGGTCAGCGGATCGATCGTGGCCATGCGCTCCAAGCGCGCGTTCTCGGCCCGCAGCCTGTTTCGAAGCCACCAGATCAGGCCGAGGACTGTCACCCAGAGCCCGGAGAGTACCGTCGTCGCCACCCACAACAGCGCGATTCTGTTCGACCGTATCGCTCGGCTGAACGCGTCGTACGGCAGCGTGATGCTCACCGCCCCGCGAATATCGCCGACCTCATAGCCTGTGCTGTGGCAGCGAAGGCAGCTCGCGTCGACAATCAGCGGCCGCATGTAACGGAACACCTCCGCGGTCTTGGTCATGGTGTCCGTCTCCCAGTACTCAAGTTCACCCCGCTCGAAGGCCCTGAGCCCCTGCCGCTCCCAGGAATCCGGCGCGTTGCTCGGGTTGACCGGCCGCAGGCTCGTGAGCTTGAAGACCGAGGCCGCATGCGCAGCTACCAACTCCTCGCCGATCTCGCGTGTCATCACAGCCGGATTGCGCAGGGTGACCGGCGTCCCGTCTGAGAGCCGATCGTCTGGGTTGATCCCAAGCTCGATCAAATACGGATTCGTGAGCGTCGTCGCGCTCTTCTTGACGAGCACACCACCCTGATGCGAGTTCCAAGCACGGGCAGCAATGATCAAGTCGGCATACGAACGCGCCTGCTCGAGCGCACCGTCGCGCACCAGACGCTCCGTCCGAGCCCCGAGCCAGATGAAGATCACGCCCGTGACCAGCGTGATAAGCACGATCAGAATGCCCGCGAAGAACCAGAGGTTCGTCGACCGACTTCGCGGTCGAACGCCCGTCACATACGGCGTCGCTTCACGCCCTACGGCCTCGCCCGATGTCACTGACTCATCCACTGACTGACTATCGGCACCTCGCGATTCAGGCGTGAGCATCACAGCGCCGGCGTGCGCCTGAACGCCGCCTCCAGCTGGTCCAGCGTGAACGGTGCTGCATCATGTCCCGTGTAGGTCAGCCGCGGCCGCTTCGTCAGCAGCTGCCGAATGCTCGCGTCCATCACCGCATCGTCGTGCGCGAACACCCCGCGCCGAGGCTCGGACCGGCTTCTGCCTCCCCCGCCCAGAAGATCGCCTACCAGCGCGTCCCCCTCCTCGGTCATCACCGCGAGCGACCCTCGCGTGTGCCCGGGCAAGGGGAACACCACGGCCGACACACCGTAGTCCGACAGCGACGTCTCGCGGTCGATGACGATGTCGGCCTGGGGACCGGGAGTAGCAGAGCCCTTCGCCTGTCTCCGCCGTATCGCTCGCAGCAAGACCCTGCCAAGAAACCCGCGTGCGTGCATCTCGTCATCAAAGCCCGCCGAGCATTTCTCCTGGTCACCGGCACCAAGCGCGATGGGGGCACCGGTCGCTTCCCGTAGCGCTTCGGCGCTGCCCGCATGGTCACCGTGGCCGTGCGTGAGCAGGATGAGGGACACATCTTGAGGAGCTCGCTCCTTCTGTGCCAAGGCCGACAGAATCAGGTTGGCTTGGTCGCCGATCCCGGTATCGACAAGCACGACCTTCCGCCCAATCAGGGCGTAGGCCATGACCGTGAACGGGCCCCTTTGCACGGGTATGGGCACGAGTTCCATGGTAGTCCCTCCGGGACGAATCTCACCGGGTACCAACCATACTTAAGCGTGGCCGAACAGGGAAGCTTCAACCACTTGGGGAGACGGGGGGCTAATGGTCAGGCGTTTGCTCTGGGTCTGATAGCTCTGACCTGCGCTTCAACGCGTTAGACACGAGCTATTGACCCGGTAGTGGCGTATAGTGTGAGTGTTCAGCACTCTCAATTTGCATCGAGAATGAGGTCGTATTTTTGGGGTCTGAATCGCAGGAAATCCGCAGGGCCGCAAAGCAAGCTCCTAAGCGGTCCCGATTTTCTGCGCCCGAACCCGGTTTTGGCGGCTTCAAATCTCGCTGGTTCTCGAGGATTCGCTCGCTGCCGAAGCGGGCCATCTACGTCATTGTGGGAGCAGCCCTTGCGGCGGCCCTGATGCCCGCGCTTTCCTCGGCGTACCTGTCCACCGGACCTACCGCGGACAGGGACTGGTACTGGCAGAATCAACTGCCTCAAGGCAACGCTCTTCGGTCCATGTCGTGGGCGAACGCTTCCGAGGGCTGGGCGGTTGGCCTGTCCGGTACGGTGCTGAAGACCGCGGACGGCGGCAAGACTTGGATCGTGCAGGATCCGCAATCGACACGCGATCTGTCCGGTGTCTCGTTCGCGAGCAACACCACTGGTTGGTTGGTCGGTTCCAACGGCACCATCAGAGCGACTGCAGACGGCGGCTCCACGTGGACAACTCAGACGGTGGGTACAACGGCGACGTTCCGTGCAGTCTCGTTCGCGAACTCGACAGTGGGCGTCGCGGTGGGCGATCTAGGTACAGCCACCTCCACGATCCAATACACGAGTGACGGTGGTGCGACGTGGCGTCCAGCGGCTACCTCAAGCACGGTGGGTCTCACCAGCGTCCAGATGATCTCGGCGACAACCGGATGGGCTGTTGGCGGCGCAGGTGTACTGCTCAAGACCGTCGACGGCGGCGCTAGCTGGACAGCCCAGACCTCCCCCACATCCGTTGGACTGTCGGCGATCTCATTCGCACCAGGAGGCGTGGTCGGTTACTTCGTGGGCAACGCAGCACTTCCCAACTGGACGATCTACAAGACGACGAACTCGGGTGCGACATGGACAGCGATCACCGGTCTGGGGACCACCGGAGCGCTGAACCTGTTCCACGTCGACACACTCGACGCTAACAACGCGATCGTGGTCGGGGCCAACGGATCGATCCGTCGGACAACCGACGGCGGAACGACCTGGTCCAATCAGTCGCAGAACAACATCGGTGCGACGATCCTGCGAGGCGTCAAGCTGTTCGATACATCGAATGCGTATGCGATCGGCGACCTGGGTGCGATGTTCTACACCCGCAACGGCGGCGATTCGTGGTTCTCACTCCTACAGGGGTCCGCCGCGAGGTGGTACGCATGCTGGTTCACAGACATCAACAACGGCTGGGCCGTAGGCCAGAACGGCGCGATCATGCGAACCAGCGACGCCGGGCAGAGCTGGGAGCAGCAGGCCGCCGGCATCGCGACGTGGCGCGCAGTGGCCATCCCCGACGCTTCAAACGGATGGCTGGCTGGCGATGGCGGAGTCATCAAGTACACCACCAACGGGATCGATTGGAACTCGCAGATCTCCGGTACAACCCAACAGTTGAACGGCCTGTGGTTCTTCGACAACCGCATCGGATTCGCCGTGGGCAACGGCGGCGTGATTCTCAAGACGACCAACGCAGGCAACGTCTGGCAGCAGAAGCCCTCCGGTACGACACAGGTGCTCAACGCGGCGTGGTTCGTGGATGACCGAACCGGATTCGCCGTTGGTAATGCCGGAGTGATTCTCATGACGACCAACGGCGGAAACTCATGGGCGACATCCACTTCGGGAACCACCCAGAACCTCCTTGCCGTCCGAGGTATCAACGCGAACACGATCTGGGCTTCCGGCAACAACGGCACGCTGCTCAAGACCACCAACGGCGGGACGACGTGGACCGCGCTCAGCCCGGGAGCGGGAACCAACCCGCTGCGCACGGTCAACTTCATCGACGCGAACACCGGTTGGGTCACCGGCAACTTCGGCATCGTCAGGAAGACGACTGACGGCGGTGCCACGTGGGCGACTCAGAACGCCGGCATGCCGACGTCTGTTGTGGATCCAGCCGTGAGCACCTACGGTGCCTGGTTCGCTGACGGCACGACCGGCTACCTCGTGGGAGACGCGGGTGTCGTCCGCCGAACCCTCAACGGCGGAGCAACCTGGAGCTCGCTACAGTACGGAACACTGGGCAGCCTCAACTCGCTCAGCTTCCCCGACGCGATACACGGGTGGGCCGGTGGCGCCAGCGGCAGCATGATGTACACCTCGGACGGCGGGCAGACCTGGGCCCAGCAGAAGACCGGCTCCACGTCCGCCTTCAACGGCGTCTGGATGTACGATTCGCTCCGGGGCTGGGCCGTCGGCGACAACGGAACCATCAGACGGACGGTGGACGGCGGGCTGACTTGGACGGCCCAAGTGTCCGGCGTGACCGTCAATCTGTCGTCGGTGGCATCGGCTGACACATCGCACGCCGTCGCGGCAGGTCAAGGTGAGGTCCGGTACACATCCGACGCCGGAGCGACTTGGCTGGCCGCGAGCGTCCCGCCCACAGAACCCGTCACGGGTCTGTACATGACCGATGCGAACAACGCATGGGCCGTTGCGACCCGAGTATCGGGCAACAACGTGGTCTGGCACTCCGCCGACGGCGGCAACATGTGGGCACCACAGACCACCCCTGCCAACGCAAACCTCTGGGACATCTATTTCCGAGACGCCAACACGGGTTACGCGTGTGGTGACTCTGGGGTCATCCTCAAGACAGTCAACGCCGGAGCCACCTGGATCCGCGTACCCGCACCCACGACTCTTCCTTTCTACGGCATCCGTTTCACCGATGCGAATACCGGTCTGGCCGTTGGTGGTGGCGGCGTCATTGCAATCACAGGCGATGGCGGCAGCACCTGGACCCTGAAGTCCTCCGGCACGAATCAAGCACTCAACTCGGTCGCATTCAACGGGTCGGGCCGCGGCACGATCGTCGGAGCCAGCGGAACGATTCTTGGCGGCGCGAGCGTGGCGGCACCGGTCACCACGTCAAGCGTGGTTCCGCCGGTCCCTAACGGAGATAACGGCTGGTACGCGGGCACGGCCCCGATCATTACATTGAATTCGAGTGTACCGGGCGCCACCACCTACTACGGGTGGACCTCCTCGGCAGGGCCCTTCAACACCTATTCGATACCGTTTGCCGCCATAGAGGGCATGCGGACGCTCTACTTCTACTCGGCCGACACCGCGGGCAACGTCGAGACCGTTCACAGTCAAGTGCTCAAGACCGACGTCACCAGCCCGACTGCCCCGGCGGATGTCGCCACGACGACGGTGTCCACGTCGACAGCCACCCTCGCGTGGACCGCCGCAAGCGACGCCGTGTCGGGCTTCGATCGCTACGAGGTCTTCCTCGACGGAGCCTACGTGACCAGCGCGAGTTCGGAATCAGCGATTCTGATCAACCTGATTCCGAGCACGCCCTACTCGGTGCAGGTTCAGACCGTCGACAAGGCAGGCAACCGCTCTGCGCTGAGCGCACCGGTGAGCT
This sequence comes from Actinobacteria bacterium HGW-Actinobacteria-7, assembly GCA_002841275.1. Lineage (GTDB taxonomy): Bacteria > Actinomycetota > Coriobacteriia > Anaerosomatales > PHET01 > PHET01. Next base: position 98,934 of record PHET01000005.1, read on the forward strand.
TCGTCACCGACGGGCTTACCACCACCCCGTACACTACCGTGCTCGGGGCGAATCCGCTCGATCCCGACGGCGCTAACGACTGGTACGTCACCACGCCTACCGTGACGTTGGCGGCACTCCCCATGAGCGGCGGCCCCAGGACGACCTACTTCAGTTGGACCGACGCTGCGGGCCCGTACACGACCTACACGGATACGCTCACTCCGTCACCGGGTGCCGCGACTCTGTACTACTCGACCCACGATGACCTGGGGACTCGCAGCGACGAGCCGACCCAGTCTCGGCAGTTCAAGGTCGATACCCAGACCCCTGCACCGCCATCGGTGACCGCCTCCGCCACCGACTATCAGGCAATACACGTGAGCTGGCCCGCCGTGGCCCAGACGCCCAGCGGCATCGACCACTACGACGTCTACGTTGATGGGAACCTGCACAGCACCGTGAACACCGTGTCGGTCGACATCGTGGGGCTGGCATCGACCACGACCTTCTCGATAACCGTCATCTCGGTGAACTCGGCTGGCACCACGTCGACTCCGTCGACGCCTGCCATGGTCACCACGCCTGTCGCACCACGCCCGGCGGCCCCAAAGGCGGTTCTCGCGATAGCCCCGACCGGCGAATCGGTCTACCTGAATTGGATGCCCAGCGAAAGCGCGATCGGTGCCGTGGACTACCACGTGTGGCGCTCGGATAACGGCGTGACCTACAGCGTTGTCGCGACGACCACCGGCGGACTCTACGACTGCGCCTACATCGACCAGGGGCTGCGTTCTTCGACGCGCTACTGGTATGCGGTCTCGACCGTGGATGATCGCGGCGAGAGCACCCTGTCCGACACTTCGACCACAACGTGGAACTACACGGCGCCGGTCACCACGCGTCCCAATCGGATTCTGGGTCTCAGCGCCGTGAACCTTGACCACACCATCTACCTGTCCTGGCAACCTGCCGCCAACCCTGCGGTCGTGGGCTATTGGATCAGACGAGGCTCGGCGAGCATGTCAACGATGACGACCCTTACGGCGCTTCCTGTTACGTCGACAGCGTTCTTCGACTTGACGGCCTTGAACGGTGAGAAGTACTACTACCAGGTTGCAGCAATCGATGCCTCCGGTGTCGCCGGCACTCCCTCAATCGACCTTGAGGCCAGTCCGATCGCTCCGTTCCCCGCAAATCAACCGCACCCGCACGAGTTCGGCAACGAGTCGGCCTGCATCTGCCATGCCACGCACAGCTCAACCACCCTCGAACCGCTGGTTCGCTTCCCGGGTGCCGAGAAGAACACGATCTGCCGCACCTGCCACTCACCGGTCGTCTCCTTCGTCGAGTTCGTCGATCCCCTGCTCAAGTCAAAGCACCCCCAGGGCGCTGTAGAGACCGAAACCGATCCCTTCAGCTGCGTCACCTGCCACACACCGCTGATTCCCGCAGGCGCGCCACTCGACAACCTGATGCGTGTGAACTCGAATACGCCGTGCGCAGTCGTGACGGATACGCCGCCAGGCAACGGCTTCTGCTACTCATGCCACGGTCCGGGTTCGACGCTGGCTCAGGGCGATTTGACCGTCTTCGAGTCCTCGGGACACCGAACAGTCCCAGCCCCTCCGACAGGGGCCAACATCACGTGCGACACCTGCCATGAGTCGCATTCGTCGCGCAATACGCGACTGCTCAAGTACGAAGGATTCATGGTATGCATGCAGTGCCACACGGCATCGGCCAGTAACCCCGACCAAGTGGATATCCTGAGCCGCCTCAACCTCAACGAGGGCTCCAATACCAAACACCCGATTCTGCCTGAGGACCAAGCGAACGGCTCTCGTATGCAGTGCCAGAACTGCCACAACACACACACCACGACCAAGAGTTTCCCCTTGGTCGACCCACACGACCCCAGTCCGTCGGGAACCTGGACGACTCCGCGAAGCGACGAGAAGGCATTCTGCTTCCGCTGCCACAACGGTTTGACGCTGCCCACGAGCATCGAGACCAGCCCTTGGGCCGAACCGGTCCTCGGGCGCAACAGTGCGACCACGACAAGGGACATCCAATCCGCCTACGCGGTGAACACACACGGGTTCGCCGCCCGAAGCGGGTCCACCACGACCACAGCCCACCTCCGCCCAGACATGGGATACGCCTATGGCACTGTGCTGGAATGCCGTGCTTGCCACGACCCACACGGCACGGCCAACGATGATGCAATCCTTGACACAGTCGTTTCGGCTGACGGCACCAAGAAGATCTACGGCGTGCTCACCTACAAGATTCCTAGCGGCGGCAAGGACCTTCGCTACTTCTGCATCACCTGCCACCTGTGGGACTCCGCGTCACACGACTCGAGGGCAGGAACGAGCACCGCGACGTTCCCCATGAACTGCAAGGCTTGCCACGGACATACAGCGGGGACAGTCCCCGGCGAGAACTTCTAGAGGGGCACCGATGATACGGCACACATCAACAATGCGCGGTGCACGGGCGGCTGTTCTGCTGCTCGCGTTCGCGCTTGCGATGTTGGGGGTCGTGTCCAGCGCTTTCGCCAACTTCGGACCACACATCCCGGGCGATTCGCTCGACACAGACTCGTGCGCCATGTGCCATCGCACTCACACCTCTTTCTCCTCGGCCACGTGGTCCAGCGGCCCCAGCGGCGAGTACGCGAACGCGCTACTGGTTGGTTCGTCGGGCACGGTAACGGAGTTCTGCCTTGCTTGCCACGGCGAGGGCGCGCCTGGTGCGGCGACCAACGTCATAGACGGCATATTCGAATCGTCGTCCGCCTACGTGACCTCTTCGACGCCCAACGCACCGCTGAACGCGGGCGGCTTCGGCTCCATGCCCGATCCGTACGCTTGGAATGCGAGCGCATCCGTCGACATCGTTCCCACGACGTCGCGACACGAGCTGGACACCGGCCCGTTGCCGCTGTGGGGAGCAGGCACCACGCTTGCCACCACCCCGGGAATCACGTGTACCAGCTGCCACGACCCCCACCCTACCTCCAACTACCGCATGCTCAAGGGCAGCATCAACGCGACGACCGTGGGGGGTTACGCCGGCTCTGACGCCGAGACGCCCAACGCCTTCGTCTTCTCCACTGAGACGGGCTTCCCTGTGCCGGGTGTCGATGCAAGCAACACCGCCGGGGGCTTTCTCAAGGGCGAGGCCGGCATAGCGCAGGTCGAAGGCTACCGACCCAACTACACCGGGGGCTCGAACCTTCTCAACATCACGTCAACCGAGCCGAACAAGTCCCTCTCGGTGTGGTGCACGTCGTGCCACACTGGATACCGGGAGACTTCCGCGCAGACCACCGTGGTCGTCAATTACGAGATCTACGAGGCGAACCCGAACACCGGAGGCCAAGTCGGCGCTCTTGCCCGACACTTCCACCCGGTGGACGTGACGCTCGAGAACGGCTACGGCCCCGACCGCTCTCTGCCAGCCACGGTCGAGCCCGATCAGCAATGGGTGCCGCTTGAACAGGCGCAGGGAAGCACCGGTGAGTTCTACAAGAACTACATCGGGTGTCTGACCTGCCACCGTGCGCACGGTTCGTCGACGGTCATGACCGGCTGGGCGGCCTCTCACCTCGAGACGAACACCCTGAACTACTGGACTCCTGTGCAGGACAACGTCCCCGGGATCAACCCGGCGAAGGAAGTGCCCGGCGGCTCACCGGCGGTGGGATCCAGCGCACTGATTCGCACGAACAACCGCGGCGTGTGCGAACGCTGCCACGGCGGGTACTAGTACAACCGGATTGCAGGCGTCTCCTTCACCCCAGCGCGATATCCAACACAGTCATCAACGTGAAGCCCAGGATGGCGGCCAGTACCGCCGAGTCGGCGTGACCGCATCGCTGGCACTCGGGGATCAGCTCCTCGATCACCACGAAGATCATGGCACCAGCAGCGAACGCGAGCCCGTAGGGTAGCATCGTTGTGGACAGCGCGATGGCCGCCGCTCCCGCGACCGCCGCAATCGGTTCCACCGAACCGGTCATCGCTCCCAATGTCACACTTCGGCTCCTCGACTGCCCTTCTCGGCGAAGGAGCGAACTGACGGCGAGGCCCTCAGGCAGGTTCTGGATGCCCAGCCCCAACGCCAGCGCGATGGCGGCCCCCACGGATGTCCCGGGCGCACCGGTGGCGACCGCTCCGGCGGCGACACCCAGGGCAAGTCCCTCGGGGATGTGGTGCAGGGTGATTGCGAGCACGAAGAGCGTGCTGCGGCTCCACGGGGTGCGCACGCCCTCGGCCTTGAGCGCGCTGCTGGGCATGATGAGGTGCGCGTGTGGCATGACCTTGTCCAAGGCCCACAGCCCCACTCCTCCCGCCGCGAAACCCAACGCAGGCGGTAGCCACGGCAACGACGAGGTCTTGCGAGCGATCTCAACCGCCGGCGCGAGTAGCGACCAGTAGCTCGCGGCCAGCATGACCCCCGCCGAAAAGCCCAACATCACGTCGAGCACTCGCTGCGAAGGATTGCGGTGGAGCAGGATCACGACCGCGCCCACAGCGGTCATGCCGAACGTGAAGAGCCCGGCGAGCAGCGCAAGAAGAAGTGGGGGGATACTCTGCATGCCACTTGTGTACCACAACGGCCGCGCATACGCAGCGGCAAGTAGGCCGTGGGCGGACTCGCGACCTTCAGCCTTGTGCGTCTACGGGCGAATGAAGACCGGGTCTCCAACCTTGACGCGACCGAAGAGGTCGAGCACGTCGCTGGGCATCATACGCATGCAGCCGTGGCTCGCATGCGTCCCGATGCTGCTGTACTCGCTCGGTGGGACACCGTGCATGTAGACGCCGGAGTAGTTGATGCCGATCTTGGTCGAGCCCATGGGGTTGTTTGGACCACCCGGAATGATGCGGGGCATACTCGCGGCCCACGCCGAACCGGGATTGATCCATGGGGCGAAGCGCGCCTTCCGGTTGATCTCGAAATCGCCGGTAGGCGTGGGGAACGCCGCGCGGCCAGGCGCGCAGCGGTACGTCTTGACCAGCTTCTCGCCTTTGTAGAGACGGATACGACACTCTGAAAGAGACACGATGATGGCCGTCTTGAAGCTGGAGGTGCGGATCTTGGGCCGGAGGACGTCAACGGGCAACGACACGTCTCGGCTCGCTGAGGAAAGCGCCGCATCCGAGGACAGAGCCTGCGAGATGGCCAGGACGGCGCTTGTCTGGTCCACCGAGGCACCGTTCGCGGACTTCCTGATCTTGAACGCATACTTCACGATCTTGCGCTTCGCGTTCACGGGATTGCGGTCTACCTGCGCTGCTGACTGAGCGACCCACGCTGCGATGGCAGCTGAGTCCACCGAGTACTGCGGCTTGACGTCGGCCGGAAGTTGCTGGCCGGTCAGCTGGCTGTTCAGACGTGTGAGGTAGGTCGCGGAACGACGGGGCGAATACGCCGCGTCGAGCATCGATTCGACGTCGATGGATACGATACCTTTGGGATCTAGGGTCCAGGTCTTGCCGTCACCCGCGACGGTCACCGGCCGGAGCATGGGCGAGGACACCGCCTCTTCGATGGTCGCGCGGGCTTCCGCCTCGGTCATCCCGCCAAGATCGTGCCCGACAACCGTGACACCCTGCGGTACGAGGCCTCGAGACTGATAGTCGAGCATCACTCCCCAAGCCAGTGCTGCAGAGAGCAGCAACAACATCGTGGAGATGAGAACAAGTACGATTCTGTTCGCGGTGCTCGGCGCCTTCATGCGCTCCCCTTCGACAGTGCAGAGTATTCCAACCAGACACCACTATACGGTACATCTCGTTACCGACATGCAACGAACGGGCAGCGATATCCGTGCCGTCGCGGCGAGCGGGCACCCTGAGGACACGAGCGGGTTGCGATCTCGGCGCGAGCATCAAGCCCGCAAGGGGATAGACCGATACATATATACGCAGTTTGAATCGAGGGACCGAGCTGTCGACAGTCTCCGCCCACACACAGAATCTGAGACGACATGTCAGAGGAATAGCCATTCCCCTGACAGTGGCCTCGGTAGGGCTGTGGCTGGCTCCGCTGGCGCTGCCCTTCAGCGACCCGTCCATTGAGACCTTTCAGAGGATTCTCCTGATACTCATCGGCGTGGTCACGGTCGCGGCCTGCTTCGCGGCTGCCCGCATCACAATTCGGCATGAGCGACTCGCGTGGGCCATGATGGGGCTTGGCGCGCTCATGATGCTCGTCGGCGATAGCGTGGCGACCGTATCGAACTCCCCCCTGCGACAGCCTCTCACCATTGCAGGGCCACTGCCCGGCATTCTCTGGCTTTCTGCCTACGTACCGTATCTGCTTGCCTTCAGCATGTTCCTTCAGTCCAGCCGCATCGGTGGCATCCAGCGTGTTCGCCGCATCATCGACCTGATACTGCTCATTCTCTTCGTCACGCTCATCATCTTCTCGCTCGTCGTGTTCCCGATATACGGACGCGGAGCCAGCCGTCCGCTCATCTACACCCTGCCGTACTTCGGCTCGCTGGCAGTGGCATTCAGCCTGCTGACACATATCGCGTCGACACGGCCTCGTCTCCGCCCTTGGCACATGCCGCTGTTAGCCGCTCTCGTGGTCGTGTGCGCCGGGAGTGTTGGAGATCTGCTCAACAACATCGTCGGCATCCATCTGGGGAACTGGAACACCCTCGGCGAACTTCCCTGGTTCCTGGGATATGTTCTGGTGGGTGCGGGAGGGCTCGAGCGCCTGCGCCACAGGAGCGATACCCCACGGAACTCTATCGTCTTGCTGGGAGCCACGATCTCAGGCTGGGGGACGACGCTCTCGGCGTTCTTCTTCGTGATGCTGCCGGTCTTCGTATACGTCGACTCAATCTGGGTGGGCGACAATCTGGGCGACGCGATGTTCTCGGTTCTGATTGCTGCGGCAGCCATAGCCGCCATCGCCCGCAACCTCGCCCTCGTCGCCGAGAACTCCTCGCTGCGGCTGCGTTCGGCCACCGACGCGCTGACCGGGCTGTTCAACCACCGGCAGTTCCACGAGCGGCTCGACACCGAACTCATGCGCGCCCAGCGGGCGGAGAGTTCGGTGAGTGTGGTCGCTATGGACGTCGACGACTTCGACCGGGTCAACAACGTCTACGGACATGCCGCCGGCGACCACCGGCTGCGCCTGATCGCCGACAGACTCACGGCTGCGGCGCGTGGCTCGGACATCGTGTGTCGGGTGGGTGGCGACGAGTTCGCCATCATCATGCCCGACACCGACCCGCTGGAGGCCTACAAGGTCTGTCTGCGCCTGCAGGACCACGTCCACGAGCCTGACGACGCCTGCCCCCTGCCGATCTGCATCTCGATCGGGATCGCGAGCCTACCCGAGCACGCCCACACACGAGACGAGCTGGTGCAGCGGGCGGACGGAGCGCTCTACTGGGCGAAGTTCCACGGCCGCGAACAGGTCGTCCTCTACGATGCAACGCTCGTGCGCTCGCTGGGGCCCGAACAGCGCATCGCGCGGCTCGAGGAGGAGTCGTACCTGAACATGGTGCAGCTGCTCTCCTCGGCGGTCGATGCACGCGATCCCTACACACAGCGACACTCGAGGCGCGTGGCCGAACTCGCCGTAGCGCTCGCCCAGGATATCGGGCTGGACGACGAGCGCATCTCGGCCATCGAGACTGCCTCGTTGCTCCACGACGTGGGCAAGATCGGGGTCCCCGATGCAATCCTGCGCAACAGCGGTTCGCTCACCGCCGAAGAGTTCGCACTGGTCCGCGAGCACCCCGTGCTCGCCGCCCGAATCTTGGGCGCTATTCCCCGACGGGAGATCCTGCCCTGGATCGCAGCGCACCACGAACGCTGGGACGGAACCGGCTATCCGGACGGGCTCGCCGGCGAACAGGCGCCGCTCGAGAGCCGCATCATCGCACTGTGTGATTCGTTCGATGCGATGACCTCGGACAGACCCTATCGAGTTGGGCTCTCTCAGATCGAGGCCCGAAATGAGATCGTAGCGTGCGCTGGGACACAATTCGACCCCCGGTTGGCCGCGCGATTCGTCGCTGTGCTTGAGTCGCGAGAGGCTGCCGGGTGAGCGTCAGAGTGTGACCCTCTACCCCCAGCGGACGTCGTAGACAAGCTCAGGACTAGCGATCATCCCGGCCTCCCAACTCCGTTCCGTGACATGCACGTGGTTGCCGCCCATACGCCCCAGAGCGCGTTCAGTCCATCCGCAGTGCCAAGGAGCAATGAACGAACTCTCCCCCAGCCCCGTGACGTGGATTGCACCGCCGTTCTGCGCAGCAGCTATCTCGGTTGTAGTGCTCACGGCGTTCGAGTAGACCGACGCCAAGACGGTCCCGCCACGCTTGAACGCCTGGAGGGGCGATGCATAGCGGGCGAAGATGCTGAAGATCCCGTCAAGCATAGCATCGGCCTGACACGCCCCGCCCTCGCGTAGTTGGGATGCCGCCACTATCCGGTCACCGTTGAATTGAGCGTGAACCAGCGCCTCGAAGACCCTACCATCGACCGCCACCGGAAAGCTTGCCGTCGATCCGATGTTGCGGATGAGAACTCGGTCTTCTACCAGCAACATATCGAGCAGCTGATTCCACGCATCCTCGCCGTACCGTCTTCGGATGTAATCGTGTCCGGCCTTGGCTACTGCGCTCTTCACGGTGACGCCCATGGATCCCCCCGACCCTCGTGCACACCATACGTAGATATATATCGGCAGGGGTTCGTTGCTCCACAAGCACGAATCTTGACTTCGATTGATCATCAGGCGTTTCCAGCCCGCCCACCGTATTGTGTGAAGTCGAGCGCAGCTACCACCGTCCGCACTATAGTGGTGACATGCGCCGCTCACCGAACTTCCCCCACATGCTTGCCGTCGTCGTAGGGGCGCTTGCGCTGTCGCTCGCGCTGGCCGGATGCACCGCATTCACGCTCCCCAAGGCCTTCTCGGGGGTCCGCGAACCCAGCATCATCCCCGCCACGGACCAACAGGGCTTCCAAACCGTCGACCGCGAGTTCGACTTCGAGACCCAACACGTGAAGATCAGCGTCCCCGTGGACAGCGCGGTCTACGCCGGCGCGCGGAGTGCCGAGAAGAGCACGGTGTTCATTGGCCGGGACAAGCCCGCCAACTGGCTGGACGGCCACTACCGGAGCTTCATCGACGAGAAGCACCAGGAACCGTTCTTCTCGGCGGTCCTCAGTGCCCTGCATGAGGTGCGCCAGAAGCAGGATCTCGACTCGTCGCAATACGTCGAGCTGGTCACGTCGATGGTGCAGACGATGGAGTACCGCGTCGATCCTGTGAGCCTTGCTGCCAAGTTCCCCATCGAGACCTTCGCGGACGGATACGGCGACTGCGACGACAAGATGCTGCTCGCCGCAGCCCTGCTCTCGCGCGACGGCTACGACGTGGCGGTCTTGGTCTTTGAGCCCGAGAAGCACGTGGCTCTGGGCGTCCGGGCGCCCGGCCTGGAATTCAAGGACACCGGCTACGGCTACGTGGAGATGACGCAACCGTCACTCGTGGGCGTTGCGCCCGAGAAGTTGGCGGGGGATATCGAGCTCAAGTCGGAGCCCACTGTCATCAGGATAGGCTCGGGGCAGCAGAGCTTCGGCGCGGGAGACCAGATCAGCTACATACAGAAGAGACTGGTGAAGGTGCAGGCGTCCACGGAACGCATGAGTAAGCGGATCACCGCCGACAAGGCCGAGCTGGAGGGCCAGAGAGCAACGCTCGAGTCAGCGAAGCAGACTGCGGAATCGGCGACCGACCCCGCCTCGGCGGCCGCAGCGGCCCAGCGCTACAACGACTTGGTCAAGCAGTACAACGCCCGCGTGGACCGGCTCAATGCGCTGGCCGCTCAGTACAACTCCCTGGTGGACGCGGAGCGCTATGCCGCCCAGCACCAGACCGCACGCCCGCAGATCTACGAACTGCTGCGCGGGCTGAAGCTGTAGGGGCATCCGGGTGTCTCGGCTGAAGGACACGGCACTGGTTGCCGATAGAGAGGTCGGAAGACCTGTCCCCTTCACCGGGAGTTGCGCTCATGCCGATCACAGACGACCCCCTCACGCAGATTCAGCGCGAAGCACTGTGGAAGTGGCGTTGGCTTGGCTGGCGCAACAGCACTCCGGCGTTCAAGGTGAGCATCGCCGTGCTCGCACTAGTGGCGATTGCGATGTCGATACTCGCGGTTCAGTGAACACGCCTGTGACGGCACCGAGCGTTCTCCAGATGCCCGAGGGCTGCTAAGCGATCTAGCGCCAGGGATCAGTCACAACCGGATCGGGCTTGCGAACGATCTTGAGCGACTGTGGCAACCCGTAGTAGTCCTTGTACCGCGTCTCCATGGGCTCGTAGTACGGCTCCCCGTCCTGCACGAACCCGCGAAATGGCGATGCCGGGAAGCTGACGGTGGTCTTTCCGGCCGCGAGTCGTCGCTCGATGGCCGCAAGCCTGCGATGGGCGGTCACTGCGAACCGCGCGTAGACATAGCCGCTGCCAAGCAGAGCCCCCACCAGTAATGTCGCAAACAACGCATTGACCACCGACATCCAATTCGAAGCCGAGTACCGGCCAATCACGCGCCGAAGGAGCACCCCGACGACAACCAGAAGCAACATGTACGATGGATAGAAGCAGCGCGGACCCACCGGATCCACAAGCGCGAACGGCGCGATCAACACGACGATCGAGGCGCAAGCTGCGAGTATCGTCCAGCGGTCAACTGCGTCATCGACAAACGCGAGCGCGGCGATGACGATCGCGCCGAGCAGAAGAATCGCAGCAAAGCCGTTGAACAGCGCGAATGGCGACGGATAGAGCACATACGTGGCCGCGGTGCGCCATAGCACGAGATACCCCGCCGATAGACCCGCCACGAGCCACGGCGCCCAGCGCGCAAATCCGCGCTTGCCCGAGGAGGCAACTTCTCGCACGAACAGCGCCGCCAGCCCGAGCAGCAGTGCGATGATCGTCAGATTCAACAGCCAGTTCTGCGTCGTGGACTGGCGAGCTATAGGGTCCATGGCCTTGGCAAACACCCCGTAGACGGTAGCGTGCCGTTGCACAGACTGATAGTGAGGCTGTGAAGACACCGCCAAGTGGTACGCACCGTTGGAGAACATCACAAAGGCGCCGGCAAGGACGGACACCAGCCACGCCGTCCCGCTCACATACCAGCGGCGATGGACCCACGTGTAGGCGACCAGGCCAACGGCCGTCGCAATGACCAGATGGAGCGTCACGTGCTCGACGAATAGTGCGCTGACGAAACCGCCTGTCAGAGCCAGCAGTACGCGCCACGCGCGCCGATCGGTTGGTTCCCCTGCCACGAGATCGCGCTTCAGCATTGCCAAGTACCCGAGCATGCAGACTGCAGCCATGCCGTAGTTCGAGAATCCAGACATCCACGCGACTGCCTGACGCCACATCCCCAGCGGCATCAACACAAACAGCGCACCAACGGTGAGGTAGCCGGTCTTGGTCCGATACCCTGACACCCTCACGATCAAATGCTGAGTCAGTGTCACGAGTGCCGCGAGGACGAACTTCGCGAGTATGCCCATACGCATGAGCGCGAAGATGGCCAGATTGCCTGCGTAGCGACCGTTGTAGTCAACGAAGAGGGTGTTCAGCCGCTCGACACCCAGGTGCGAGCCCCAAGCCCAGTCATCACCGGAGTACGGAAACACCAGAGCGAGCGCCGAGAACGCGACGAAGAACGCGAACAGATAGGCCCGTTCGAAGCGCGCTTCGTCATCCCATATCGCCGCTATGCGCTCACGCATCACCTGAAGATCACCTTCCGGTAGAGCACGAAATTCCAGACCGTGATACACGCCATCGTGAGGAGTTTCGCCGCAACCGCGAGCACGCCCGCCCCCACCATTGCTGCGATGGCCCACGTGGAAAACGCCAAGTTGAATGCGAAGAGTAGCAGATAGCGCACGCCGCTGTGCGCAACGTGAAGTCGAGACTCGAACGCCCAGCTCCTATTGAATGCGAAATTCGCGAGTGTCGCTATCACCACCGCGACTGGGTTGGCCAAGGCGACCACCCCGGTCAGGCGAAATAACAGCTGGAAGATGACCAGCTCGATCAGAGCCGAGCCCCCGCCCACGACAAGATAGCGAACCGCACTTGATGCGACGGCTGGCCCCGAATCCCCTGCGACTGACCCAGAGGAATCGGGCGAATCGTCGACCTCCCTGCTCGACCTCAGCAGAGGCTCATTCATCCGCTGTGCCACCCACGATGTCCGCGACGACGAACCGCGGCCGGGCCTTCGTCTCCTCATAGATCTTCGACAAGTAGACCCCGATGATCCCCAAGTCGATCATGATCGCCCCTCCGACCACCAGGATCAGGATGATCACAGTGGTGAAACCCGTGACAGCTGAACCGGAGAACTTCATCCAAAGCGTCTGGACCATCAAAGCGAAGGCTAGCAGGCTGAAGATCAAGCCCAGATAGGCAATCGCATAGAGCGGGACCGCCGTGAACGACGTGGTGCTGTCTACGGCGTACCAGAACAGCTTCCTCAAGGACCATTTCGAGCGACCGGCACTCCGGTCGACGACGTCAAAGGGCAACTCGATGTGGCGATAACCCACCCAGGACGTCATCCCTCGGAAGAACGTCCGGGACTCGCCCATGCGTCGCCAAGCCTCGACCACGCGGCGATCGAGCAGCTTGAAGTCAGTGGCCTGGTTCAGGTCTATCCCTGTCAGGGTGCTGAACACCCGGTAGAAGAAAGCAGCCCCCAGCTTCTGAAACACCGACTGACGACCGCGGTCGCGCTTGACGCCCTCCACCACTTCATAGCCTTGCTCGCGCCACAAGCGCACCATCTCGACTATCAGTTCGGGCGGGTGCTGCAAATCCGCATCGATCGTGACCACGGCGTCTCCCGTGGCCAACTCCAAACCAGCGCAGAGTGCGGCCTCTTTCCCAAAGTTGCGTGAGAGCCGCACGGCGGTCACCGGCGTGGCCGGGTCGAGGGCCAACCACTGAAGCTCGGCCCATGTCTCATCTCGGGAGCCATCATCAACCAGGACGAAATCATGCCTGATGCCTGCCGTCTCGAGCAGCGCACCAACGCGCAAGACGTTCTCCCGGATCTGCTCGGCCTCGTCATGAACGGGCATCACGACGGTTATGGTCACATCCGACGTCATAGTCACCTCAATGGTCGTTGGGCCGCCCCTACTTGTAGAGAGCGGTCGACGCGTTGTCAAATCCAGTCCGTGGACCCTGCGTGTCGGACCCCTGAGTCGACGGGGAATAATCGGTGTGGGGAGGTGAAAGCCATGAGAGAACACGATGCGCTTTCCAAGAGCCTAGCTATCTCCGGCACGCTTCTGCTCGCAGTGCCGCTGGTTGCGCCATTCGTACTGGGACTGCTCATGATGGGTCGCCTTGGGGGCTTTCGGCTTGACTACCTGATGCCGTTCGAGATCTACCCTGTCACGGTTGTCGCGATGGTGTTGGTGCTTTGGGTATCGTTGCGCTCGCACATCCGTCGGGGTGCAGTCGCTGCGGCCATTGCGGTGATGCTGGGTGGAATCGTCCTCATGGGCGTCAGTGCCCAGGTCACCGGAATCGCGAACTCCGCAGTACACCTCGAGACCTGGCGGTACGTGCTGACAAGCGCGCTCGCGGCAATTTCGATACTCGGACAGGTAGCGCTGATCGTCGAAGGCTGGCTGCTGACTCGCGATCTGTCCCACATGACGGGAGACCCAGCGACGCCACTCACACCTGCGCCGGGGGCATAGCAGTGCGCCTGAACGAGGCGCCTAGCGCGTCAACTCGCCCGCGAGATCCTGCTGCATCAGGGCTGCGACCGTTGCAGCATCGAGGCCCTGCCCCAGCAGGACGGCCAGCTTGGTAAGGGCGGCCTCGGTTGTCATGTCGAAGCCGGGAACCGCGCCAGCACGAATCAAGGCCGAGCCGGTCGCGTAGGCGCCCGGCTGAACTGACCCGCGCACGCACTGGGTCACGACGACAACCACGATGCCTTGGGACGTCGCCTCCTCGATTGCAGCCAGGAACTCCCTGTCATCCGAGGGGCCGTTGCCTGCGCCATACGCCTCGATGATCAGCCCCTGTAGCGGCGGTCTGCACAGGTTGGCGAGAATGGACGCCGAGAACCCCGGGAACAGTCGCACGGCGGCCACTTGGCCGAGCTTCCCGGCAATCAGCTCCGGCTCTCCCTCCGGTGTGCGCACGAGAGCGCGGTTCACGACGATGTCGACCCCCATCTGGGCGAGCGGGGCACACCGGGGCGAGTCGAACGCGTCGAGTCCGGAAGCGTCCATCTTTGTGGCACGGTTCCCCCTGAGCACCAGCTCCCCGAACAACAAGCTCACTTCCGGGACATCGGGCGCCGCCGCAAGCTGCAAGGCGCCCACCAGGTTCTGTCGGCCGTCGCTGCGCGCCCTGGCGATCGGTATCTGCGAACCGGTCACGACCACCGGCTTGCCGAACCCCGGGAGCAGGAACGAGAGCGCTGATGCCGTGTACGCCATCGTGTCGGTCCCGTGCAACACGACGAAGCCCGCGTGATCGTCTCGGTGCTCATAGACTATTCGGGCGATAGTGCACCAGGTGTCTGGCGTCGCGTTGGAAGAGTCGATCAACCGATCGAGCTCGCGGAAGTAGATTGGCGGCAACTCTCCCTTCGAGCCGTCGACGATCTCCTCGAGGTAGGGTGCGAGCGCGGCGGCGGCGGGCACGCCGCCATCCGGAGTGTCCTCCATTCCGATCGTCCCGCCTGTGTGAAGCACAAGAACGCTGCCGCTCATGACACTCCCGCTTCTGTGTCTGGCGCGGGCGAACACCCGCCTGCACGAACATACGGTGACCGGGCCAACTTTCCAAGGGGTCCGCAGCGAGTTTGGGGAATAGATACGAGCGAGCTCACCGTCTGGAGGACATATGCAAATAGTCATTCCAACCGTCGGTACGCGCGGCGACGTTCAGCCGTATGTCGCTCTGGGGGTCGGGCTGCGCAAGGCGGGGCACGACGTCCGCATCATCACACTCTCGCAGTTCGAGTCGTTCGTGACCGGCGAAGGCCTTGAGTTCGCGCCCACCAACGCAGAGTTCCTGGAGCTGCTGAATACCCCTGAGGGGAAGAAGGCGATTTCCGGCGGCAACCCTCTGGGCGTCTTCAAGAGGGTGATGCCGATGCTGCGGGCCATGCTCGACGAGATCTGGGAGGCATCCCGGGATGCCGACGCGATCGTGTATCACCCCAAGACACTCGCTTCCGAGCACGTTGCGGCCAAACTGGGCGTTCCCGCGATACGAGCCTCCGTCGTGCCGCTCTACACCCCAACCGCCGAGTTCCCCGTACCGATCATCAACGCGGGCCGAAGTCTGGGCGGCATAGTGAATCACGCAACCTGGGGACTCTTCCTCATGGGCGTGTATGCGCCGTACGTGAAGATGGTCGACGGCTGGCGCGCGGATTCGTTGGGGCTGCCGTCGGCGAAGCAACAGCCGGCCCCCATCGCGCAGACTCTCTACGGCTACAGCGAACACATCGTTCCTCGGCCCGCTGACTGGCCTGACGACGTCGTCATCACCGGTACGTGGTTCCTAGAGGCCGAGACGGGCTGGACGCCATCCGGGGAACTGACTGCATTTCTGGACCGAGGTGACCCGCCGGTCTACGTCGGGTTCGGAAGCATGCCCTCACAGGATCCGCTGAAGGTCGCCGAGACGGTCATCTCGGCCTTGCGGAAGGCTGGCCTCCGCGGCGTGCTGGCGAGTGGCTTCGGTGGGATGGAGGCGAGCGCCGCGGGTGACGACATCCTCGTAATCGATGCCGCTCCGCACTCCTGGCTCTTCCCACGGATGTCCGCGGTGGTCCACCACGGAGGTGCGGGCACCACAGCTGCAGGACTGCGCGCAGGACGCCCGACACTCGTCGTACCCACCGGCGTCGACCAGCCCTTCTGGGGCGCCCGCGTCGCAGCACTCGGCGCGGGGCCCAAGCCACTTCCCGCCAAGAGGCTCACGGTGGACGGACTGGCCTCCGCCTTGAGAGAGCTCACGACCGATACCGAGATGCAGATGCGGGCAGGCGAACTTGGCAGACAGATCTCGCAAGAGGACGGAGTCGCCCGCGCAATCGCGGAAATCGAGAAGATGGCCCAAGGCCACGCGTCGGCCTAGCGCATCAGCTATCGGTCGGCGCTGCGAAACGCAGATACAGCCACTCGCCGCCGAAGACGAGAGCGAAGACTGCGATCGCCGCTGCCACAAGCGTTGTGTCGCTACCGATCTTCACCCACACAAGACCTCCTAGGACTGCGATATCCAAGACGATCGCGAGAGCGGGCACCCAGACCACGGCCTCGGTCTCGCCGCGCACCTTCGTGATGACACCCCAGTGGATTCCGATGTCCATGGCCAAGTAGATGATCGCCCCGAGAGATGCGATGCGAGACAGATCCGCGACGGCCGTGAGCACGATAGCGATGGCAACCGTGTACACGACTGCGTGCTGCTGGACACTCCCTGGCATGCCGAAGTCGCCCTGCGGTACGAGCTCCATCTTGGTCAGCATCGCGAGCATACGAGAAACGGCGAAGACGCTCACCATAACGCCCGTGCTCGTCGCTATGACCGCGAACCCGACGGTGAACCAGAGACCCACATCGCCGAAGAAGGGGCGGGCCGCTTGGGCAAGGGCATAGTCGCGAGCTTTGACGATCTCCGGAACCGTCAGCTGTGAGGCGACCGCGAGCGATACGAGCAGGTAGAGCGCGGCGCACACTGCGATTGAGATGATGATCGCTCGACCCACGTTCTTACGAGGCTCGACGAGTTCGGCACCCTGATTCGTTATCGTCGTGAAACCCTTGTAAGCCAACACACCGAGCGCCACCGAGCCGAGAAGTGAGGCTATCCCCGTGTTGTGTGGAGCACTCGTTCCCAAATGGATCCCGGAGTTTGACAGCCAGAGGATCGCACCCGCGAAGACCACCAATCCGCCGATCTTGACCGCCGCCGTGATCAGAGAGAGTCTCTCGACCGTTGCGGTACCGATCAAGTTCACGACCATCGCGCCAAGCAGCAGAGCCACGCCGAGCACCGGTACCAGGACGCTTTGGGGAGGTACGTTGAACAGCTGCAGCGCATAGGTTCCAAAGGTGCGCGCAACCAGGCTCTGGTTGAGGACCATCGACAGGTACATCAACAGCGCGAGCCCACCCGTGAGCACGCCCTCTCCGTAACACTTCTCGAGGAAAGTGGCGATGCCCCCTGCTGAGGGATATGCCTTGGCGAGCTTGATGTACGAGTAGGCGCTCAGACTTGAGACCACGGCAGCCGCAACGAACGCCAACGGGAACAGTGCTCCTGCGAGCTCCGCGATCTGCCCGGTGACGGCAAGAACCCCCGCCCCTATCATCACGCCGGAACCGAGCGCAACGGCACCGGGCAGCGAGATCACACCCTTCTCGTAGCCCGGCTCTTGGCCGGAGTGGTCGTTTGAGCTCATCAAAGGTGATTCACCCTATAACTTGAAGGCCGTGGACACAGTGGACAACAACACGGCACGACAGTGGGAACAGTCGCGCGTCCGCTCGGACCGTACTAGCTACATACCCACGACCTCAAGCGTGGGTATGTAGCTAGGAGAACGGGCGCCTTGCGAAGCGCGCCGCATTCCTCACCGAGCCCAAAGACCATGCTTCCGAGATACGCGCGTACGTTCGCGATTCCGACGGCTACCTGATCGAAGTCGGCCAGACGAAAATGAGCGCACTGGAAGGGCGCTAGCCGCCGCTATTCTCTCTCTGTGATCGCAGACGTAATGCACTCGGCCTGAACCAGCAGCCCCGGCCACCTGACTCGGCGACCGGGGCTGCATCATGTCGTTCTGGCGGAGAGGGAGGGATTCGAACCCTCGTAACGGGGGATACCCGCTAAACAGTTTTCGAGACTGCCGCATTCAACCACTCTGCCACCTCTCCGTGGCGGCGCAAGCCGATAAACGGCTCGAAGCGCACGTGCGAGTATACCGAGCGTGCGTAGGCTGGGCAATCAGCCCCGCGCCAGTACCTGCTCGACCCTGTCTCGCACGGTCTGGCTCACTGCACCCGTGCCCCCAGCAAGTGCACCGTGCCGATAGCGTTCTTGTTCGACAACCGGCCCTCGGCAGAAGAAGGAAGCGGTGCGGGTTTTGTCAGCAGGGCACCGATTCCATCGAGCCTAGAACGGAGACCGATACCTTGGGCGTCACGGCCGGTCTACGTCGAGAACACGACCACACCCACGAGCATCGCCCCGTTGAAGAAGACCCAGACCGCGTTCGTGGCCCAGACCGCCGTCTGCTTGCCCAGGGCGCCATATGCGGTCCAGAGAAGCGACATGAAGAACGCGGAGCCGACCGTGATCACGCTCAGTCCCGCCACGTGCTTGAGCACGAAGATGTTGTACATCTGTGGCAGCGAGAGGACGGGGTTCACGAGCCCAAAGCTGAACACCGCCCGCTCCATACCCGAGCGGACCTTCGCGATGTCCACGCGCTCTGCGCCAACGCGAGCATGCGTGTCGGCCACCCTCCGTCCGAGGGATCCGAATGCTGTGGGGAAAGACGGCAGCGGCCAGCCGCGTGCCGTAAGAGAGTCCTTGAGGTCGTTCAATTGCAGCATTCGTGCACCTGAGTTCGTTAGTGAGTCCGTTTACCGAGCGAGCGCGTAGTCTGCTCGCGCTGGGAACAGGTGTAAAGACGTCGTTGCCGTCGCGTCACGTGTAGATTCTGCGCAGCCGAATACTTGCCCTGACGGGATCGCCAACTACTCCAGTATCGACGAGCGTGATGGTCGCTACTTGATGATGAAGACCTTTGTGCCAACGGGTACCAGGGGGTACAGCTTCTCGATGTTCCTGTTGGCAACGCGTACACATCCGTGGCTTGCGGCGTGACCGATCGACGAGGTCTTGCTCGTCCCGTGGATCCGGATGCCGGACGAGTTGATGTAGAGCGCTCGCGTGCCAAGCGGGTTGTTGGGACCAGGAGCTATGTAAGACGGCATACCGGTCGCCCACCCGCTACCTGGGTTGTGCCATGCGGGGTTCTTCGCCTTCGCGATGACCTTGAAGGTGCCCCGCGGGGTGCTATGACCGGGCATGCCGATCGCCACGCCGTACTTCTTGAGCAGCTTCGAATGGTCATAGAGCCACAACTTGCGCAGGGATAGATCGACAAGAATCGCTCGGCCGAGCTTCTTGTCGGTGACAGTGGGCGTGTAGGACTTGTACGCGAGCGTCAGCGTGGGACGCGCGGTGCCCGAAGTCGCCTCGGCAGCGAGCGCCCTGGTGACGGCAGTGATGGCCGTCGTCGAGTAGAGCTTCCGGCCGTAGATCGCCTTGCTCCACTTGAGCTTCCCGCTGGTCACGTAGTACCTCGCGCTGCGCCTCGAGCGGTAGATGCTCTTCGCAACCCTCTTGGTGAATGCGTCAACCGGAGTCGAAGAGACCGTGCACGTCCGGGTCAGGGTGATTGTCGTATCCACCGTGGGCGAACACGCTTGAGACAGCATGGCCTCCACGTCGAGCACGAGACACTGGGAAGCGTCGAGTGAGAAGTACTTTCCGGCCGACTTCACCTTGAGCGCCGGCAACCGCGTGACACTGGCCTCGAGCGATATCGCCGCGCGCGCCTCATCCAAGGTCATGCCGTAGAGATCCACCGACCCGACGATAGCGTGGTTGGGTATCGAACTGAAATCGATCGCAAATGCCGTTCCCGCAAGCGCCACCGCAAACACGACGCTCAGCACCGACACGACGACCGCTTTGTAGACGCGCTTTCCCATCATCACTCCCAGACTGTTCGACACCTGCTTTCCGTGCAGTCTAGGGGTAGACGACGGTCGAACGCCAGCATTCTGACGCCGAGAGGATCGAGCAACACAACTCCCGTCCTTCGCCCGCGAGCCTTCGCCACGAGCATCCCCCGGCCGTCATCGCTACACTTATCACCATGTCTTCTCGGCGTTCATACGGAATCGCGCTTGCTGCAGTGGCCGCGTCGTGCCTTATCGGATTGTGGGCGCTGCCCGCTACCGCGGCGCCGACGAGCAGCTCAGCCGCGGAGCGCGCAGCCGTCGATGCGGCAGTCCGACGCCTCGAGGCCGTGCAGCAGCGCTCCGCACAGATCGAAGCCAGGCTGACGAGAAACTCCTCCCAGTTGGACGAGATCATCGCAGAGCAGAGTCGGGCGAAGGACAGACTCAGCACCCGCGCGCAGGCGATATACCGCATCGACGACACGAGCTTCATCTCGGTGCTCATGGGTGCCTCGACGTTTCAGGAGTTCGTCACTCGGTGGGAGCTGCTCACGCGGATAGGCAGCGAGGATGCCCGGGTGCTGCGCGAACTCGAGATCGCACGCGCGAAAGCGGAGCGCTCCTCCAAGACGCTACTGCGCCTCCAGGATCAGTCCGCCCGAGCGCTCAACGAGGTCGCTCGCGAGGCTGCTCGTGCACGAAGGGAGTTCGCAGCGAGCCAGTCCGCGCTACGCGCTTACCAGGCGCGTACGGCGACCTCAGGCAAGCAGGCTGGTTCCTCGGCAAAGAGCGCGCCCAAGGCGCTGAAAGGCTCGGGAGCCTGGAAGACTGCTGTGGCGTCTCACTACGGGCGCAACTTCCACGGGCGTGGCGCCAGTGGCGAGGAGATCGGCCCCTACTCGATGATGGTCGCCCATAAGACGCTTCCGTTCGGCACGCTCATCGAGTTCGAGTACGACGGCAAGCGGGCGGTGGCGCGGGTCGCCGACCGCGGCCCGAGATCGGCGGAGCGCGATTTCGATTTGGGTCCCGGCGTTGTGAGAGTGCTGGACTTCAGCGGCGTCCATGAGGTGCGCTACCGCATCATCAAACGCTGAGGGTCCGGCGCGGGTCCCGTCACGTAATCGACGAAACACCCGCCTCGGCGACGCTACTTCACCTTCACGTAGTCATACCCGCTCGACCAGCTCCCTGCGTGCAACGAGTCCGTGAGGCTGTATGCCCTCAACCGCCACGTGCCTCTGGTGGTCAGGCGCACCGCTCGCGAATACTTGGAGTAGCTTGAGTAGTTGCTGGCCTTGGCCTTCACGTAGCCCTCGCTCTTCCAGCTGCCGCTGGCCGTCTTGCGCCACTTGTAGATCCGCACCGGATAGGTGCCTTGGGTATGACGTGGCTTCAGGTAGCCGTACACCGTGTAGTACTTCGTGCGGCTCATCGTCGTCGGAGCCTTGGGTGTCCCGACATATGCTCTCGGCGTCACGACGATCGACGTGCTCGTCGCCCCCAGGTGATAGGCATCAGCCGGGAAGCTCACCCGATAGGTGTGTTTCGACGAATACTTGATCGTCGCGCGGTAGTTCCCGTTGACGTCGGTGTAGGCCGATACTGAGGTGTCCTTCCAGACTCCCGCCGAGAGGTACTGGACAACCACGCGCATGGACGTCTGGGGAACTCCGTCTGACGTGAGGCGCCCCGAAAGCACGTACGACGCGCCGTAGGAGATGGTCGCGGACTTCGACGTGAGCGACACAGACATCGGAGCCTTGAGTACCGTGACGCTGGTCGTCTGCTCCGACTCGATGTTCCCGGCGAGGTCACGCGATCGCCAGCCCAGCGTGTGAGTTCCGGGCGCTACCACCGTGCTCGATCCCATTGCCCATGCGCCGCCGTTCAACCGGTACTCCGTCATGGCCGGCCCCGAGCCGTCGCCATCATCGGGCACGAAGGTGAACGGCTCGGGATAGGTGAAGTCCCGCCCCTCTTGCGCATTGGATGTGGTCACCGGCGGGATGGTATCGATTGCCACCGCCCGGCTGTCCTCGCATACATCAGCGGATTCGTCGGTACCGTTGCGGAACTGCGCGACCACGTCGAAGCCACCGTCGTCCGCCAGCGTGAGTTCGCACGACTCCGCATACGGCTGCCACGCGCCCTCCTCGCCATTGACGATGAAGCGCATCTGTAGAGCACTCGGAACATCGCTTGCGACACTCACGGTACGGCTGTTGAACCAGTAGCCACCGTCGCCGATCTGGAAGGACTCGACGACGAAGTCCCCGCCCGTCCTGCCTACGACGGCCACTTCGGTCGTCTGCTCGGACTCGACGTTGCCTGCCGGATCGACCGTCCAGTAGCCCACCGTGTGAGGGCCGGGCGTCAGCAGCTCCACGTACGGTGCAGCGACCGGTAGCGCGCTGTCGACCCGCCACCACGTGACACCCTCGCCGTTCTTCTCGGAACCGTCGCCCGTCACGATGCCCCACAGCCACGGAACGTCCCCGCTCTCGTCTAGCCACAATAACGTGACTGGTGGCGTCCGATCGATTTGGACAAGCCCACTGACCATGACCGACTTCCCGGCACCGTCTGTGACGTCAAACCTCACCCCGATGTTGCTCTCCTCGGTGAATGTGACGGGACCCGTGTAGGGCACAGGACCACTCAGTGGCGCACCATTACTGTTGGTGGAATACACGATCGACGCCACTCCCGCGCCCGAGTCAGTCGCGACAACCGATGCCTCGACGGTACCGGTGGTCCACCCCGTGGGTGAGATCGTCGCCGTGGCCTCGGGGAAGTACTTGTCGATCTTGACCAGTACCGTGTTGGTCTCTTCCTGGTTGCCGAAGTCATCAACCGCCCAGAACTCGACCGTGTGGGTCCCCTCATCGCTCACGGCCACAGACCGCGTGGGGTTCGCTGTGGCCTCCTCGCTCGCGCTCCAGATCACGCTGGGCGCCGCGCCATCGACGCTCACCCATGTCGCAATAGGTCCGGCCGGCCCGTCGGTGGGACGCAAGAGCGTAACCCCGCCCGAGGTGTACCACGAGCCGGGGTCAGTACCGACCCAATTGGTGAACGGAGGCTGGTGATCTTCGAGTTGATAGCACTCGATCCGATGCAACGCCATATCGCTCACCCACACGGTGCCCAGCGGGCCCAGCGCGATGTCCCCGGCTTGCGCTAGCTGACCCGGCCCGCCCCCTGCGTCTGCGAACGAGTGGTATCCGGCATCCCCCAAACCCGGGAGCCACGGCTTGACCCATACCGTGGGATCCCAGCCGGGATCGGACTCTACCGCATACACCGTGCGCGATCGAGACACATCGAGTCCGCCGTAGCGGCCATACAACGTGGGATTGGGCGTGAAGAACGCCGACATGAATCCGCCCGAAGCATCCAACTGGACGATCCTCGCGCCCCAACCGTCGTACAGGTAGAGCGAGTCATCGGGTCCGACAGCGAGATCAGACAGCCACCACAAGGGCTGGGTCGCCGAATTGTACTCATAGCCTGTGAAACTGCCTGCCGGGTCGCCATTGGGGGCAAGCACTTGGATGCGGTTGTTGCCGTAGTCTGCGACGTAGATGTAGCCCCGTGAGTCGACGGCGATGCCCTTGGGCTCATTGAACTGGTTCGGGCCCGATCCCGGTCCACTCCCCCATGTCGCGAGATGCGTCCCGTCCGATGAGAACTTCTGGATGCGGTTGTTCAGCGTGTCCGAGACGTAGATGGCTCCGTCCCGGTCGATGGCTATTCCGGTGGGCGCCCGGCACTGTCCGTCGCCGGTGCCCTCGGAGCCGATGACCAGCACCATCCCTGAGGCGTCGATCCGCTGCACTCGGTTGTTGCCGGTGTCGGCTACATACAGCGCACCCGCCGCATCGGCCGCCAGCCCTCTGGGCGCGCTGAAGGTGCCCGGGGCCGTACCGGGGCCTCCCCCGATCACACGTTTGCTGTCGCCCAGAGAATTGAAGACCTGTACGCGACCGGCGCCCTTCTCGGCGATCCACATCCAGTCATTGGCGATATCGAGTGCGATGCGCTGGGGCTGCATGACCTGTCCGACAGCGACGCCCGCCGAGACAAGCGTGTCCTGGTAGACGCCCGCTTGGGTGAACCGCTGAACGCGCCCGCCCCCATCCGAGACGACTACATGACCTGTATCGCCATCGCGAACAGCAACGCCCATCGGGCCACTCAGTTGACCGGCACCCGTGCCCGCAGTTCCCCAGGAATACAGCGCCGAGCCGCTAAGAGCGTCGATACAGACGACCTTGTTGGCGCTCGTGTCTGTCACCCACAACTGAAGTCCGCCGGAGGTGAGGTGGGCGTCGACGTCCGCAGGTGACTGCAATGTACCGGCCAGCGTGTATGCGAATCCGGTGCTGGTGTCAGCCTGATGCGACAACCGGACGACCTTGCCGCCAGCGCAGGCGACGTAGATGTTGTGCGCGCCCCCAGCCGAGTACTGCCAGTCAATACCCACGGGACTGACCAACCCGCTACCCAGCTTCTCTATCAGGGCACCCGTAGTCGCGTCCAGCTTATAGATATACGCACGGCCTTTGTCGGCGACGTAGATGTGCCCAGAGATATCCGTTGCAACATCGGTCGGTTCGACGAACTTCTCTGCGCCTACACCCGTCCACGGACCACGGAGCGTTCCGTCGGCCTCGACACCCATGACGCTGCGAGTGACCGGATCGGCGACGAACACAACCTGCTCGGTCGCCGCGAGACTACCGTTGGGCAGATACGCAACGCCGGTTGGAGCCGAGAAAGCAATGCTGTGTGAGGACGGCAGCACCGCCTGATACGAAAGGCTGCCTTGGGCGGCGTAGCTCCCCGCTGCCGCAATGCACAGCGTCAACAGGGCCAGAGCCAGCACCCCGATAGTCCGAGCAATCACAGATTGCGTGCGAGTCATGACGGACGCCTCCCCATGCCACGGGTCCCGTTCCTCCGATTATGCCATCGGCGCGCATCTGGCGACACTTGAGGCGGACAGAAGACCCACGTGCTCCGAGAAGCCCCGAGCCGTTACGCCGTGGCGTACGCCTGACGTCGGGGAAGGAGGATGCCGCGCGAATCGAGCAGACTGACCGTGACCTCGACGACCTGAGGGTCAAACTGCGATCCGCTCCCGTTGACCAGCTCTTGGCGAGCTTTCGTGAGGGTGAGAGCGTTGCGGTACGAGCGGTCTGTGGTCATGGCATCCAGCGCATCTGCGACGCAGAGAATCCTGGACAGTAGCGGAATCTCCTCGGCCGCAAGGCCGGATGGGTAGCCAGCCCCGTCCCAGCGCTCGTGGTGATGACGGACCACCGGGACTATGTCTGACAGGAACGGAGCCATCTCGATGATGCGAGCGCCGATCTCGCTGTGCTCACGGATCGAAGCTGTCTCCTCGGCGGTCAATCTGCCCGGCTTCAACAACGCGTACTCTGAGACACCGATCTTGCCGATGTCGTGCAGAAGCCCCGCACGCTCCAGAGATCCGAGTTCCTCGCTGAGGCCCATGTAGCGGGCGATTGCACAGGCGTAGTCCGAGACGTTCAGCGAGTGATGCGCGGTATAGGTGTCGCGGGCGTCCACCGCTGCCACGAGTGCTTGCAGGGTACCCACGCTGTGCTCCTCGAGTTCGCGCAGCGACACCTTGAGGCGCCGATCGAGGGCGTTGATGACGCGCTGGTCTTCGTCGAGGGCTTCCTCGGTGCGCGTGATAAGCCTTCTGAGCATCACGATTGCGACAGTAGCGCCAATAAGCACTACCAGCACGAATACCGTGACGGTCAGCACGATCGTAGGCAGTACCACTCCGATCGCCCGGTGACCGCGGACCACACCGTACGGCTTGCCACCGCTTGCGCTTGTCAGAGGACCGACCGTCATGAACTCCCAGTCGCCACACTCACAGCGCGCGATATACGCGGAGCTCTTCCCCTTGTCCAAGGCAAGCCGCTCGTACTTGTCCAGCGAACGGTCCCGCGGCTGATCGCTTCCGGCACTCGCGTGGACCCGACCGCGCGAGTCCCGAACGGTGATAGAGGCGAATGAGCCCAGGCGCACGAGCGCCTGAACATCGCCTTGCAGGATCTTGGTTGCCGCCGGGTCGTCAAACCGGCTTGGGGATCCGATGCTGCCCGCGACCATCCCGTTGAGGCCCGACGTCATAGACCGGCCGAAGCTCTTCACTAGGACGCCGCTGATCCCGACCGCGATAACCAGCGCGACAACCAACGCAGGAACGAGGATATAGACAAGACCAAGGCGTCTGAACGACCTCAAAACGCTATAGGTGCGCTCGTCCAATCGCCGTGACACCGCCTTTGCAGAAGCACCCTACGTTGTGAGTTTATCGGCAGAACCGCTGGAGCCCATTAGCTCCCCTGAGTCCTGAACCGAGTGCCACTCGACGCGCTTGAACTGAAGCGTAACACGGCATACTGTTCTTCAAGAAGCACACGCAAGGTTCGCGCAGGCCAAACGGATGCGGTGAGCAGCCAAGATGATCGAACACCTGAGCGCAGAGTGCCGCCTTCTCTTCGAGCATCTGCGAGATGTGGTGTTCTTCATCCGAGCATCAGACGGACGCATCCTCACGGTGAACGACCCTGCTGAGGCGCTGTATGGGTATAGCCGCGACGATTTGCAGCAGATGCGTATCTGGGACGTTGCGCCCATGCCGGATGACGAGCCATTCCCGCCGCCGGACGCCACGCGCAACAACACAATCAACGAGGACGGCGTCTTGTTCGAGGCGGTCCATCGCAAGCGCGACGGCTCGCTGTTCCCCGTTGAAGTGAGTGCCCGCCTTGCGACGATCGACGACGTTTCCACGGTCATCGCGATCGTCCGTGATATTACCGAGAGAGTCGAAGTCCAGCGCGAGCTGCGCCTCGCCTATGACGAGATCGAGCAGCTCTTCGACACTGCAGCCGATGGTATGCGAGTGGTGGACAGCGACTACAACGTGATTCGAATGAACCGCACGCTCGGCGAGATGACCGGGCTCAATGCCGAAGCGGCCAAAGGCGCGAAGTGCTATGAGACGTTCAGCGGGCCGCACTGCCATACGAAGAACTGCCCCCTGTCTCTTATCATGGGAGGCGCCGGGGCGCTCACCTATGAAGTCGAGAAGACCAATCCGGCCGGAGAGAACGTCTCGTGCATCCTGCACGCCCAGCCGTTCATGGTCGACGGCGAACTGGTGGGCGTGGTCGAGTCCTTTCGGGACATCACGGATCGCAAACGAGCCGAGGAACTTGCGCGCTACCTCGCAACTCACGATCCCTTGACCGAACTCCCCAACCGGCTGCTGTTCACCGACCGGCTTGCCGTTGCCCTCGCGCACGCCCGCCGGGATGGCTCACATCCGGCCTTGCTCTTCTGCGACGTAGATGAGTTCAAGCTGATCAACGACACACTCGGGCACGCCATGGGTGACGAAGCGCTGAGGTCTGTGGCGCGTTCGATGAGCGCCTCGGTGCGAGAAACCGACTCCGTTGCCCGGCTGGGCGGAGACGAGATGGTGGTGTTGCTCTCGAATGCCCCGAAAGCCAAGAACGCGGAGGCTGTCGCACGCAAGATCCTCGACGTCGTGCACACGAGGTCGGCCCTGACCAATCCGCCGTTGAACCTGTCGCTGAGTATCGGAGTCGCGCTCTACCGCGACGACGACGATGTCGACAGCATCATGCGTCGGGCGGATGCGGCGATGTACCAGATCAAGCAGGGCGGCGGAAACGGCGTGCTCGTCTCGGCAGACTGAAAGCGACCCGCGTCAGCTCACATCTCGCGCGAGAGGAAGCCTGACGTCGAATCTGGTTCCCGCGCCGGAGCTCTCGAACCGCACCTGTCCACCTGCCCGCTCGACTGCGGCCTTCACGATCGCCAGGCCCAAGCCACTGCCCGGGTAGGCCGCCACGTTCCGCGCGCGGTGGAACCGCTGGAACACCATCTCCTGCTCGGCAAGCGGGATTCCCACTCCGGTATCACTGACCGCCGCTACGGCGTCGGACCCTTCCTGCACGACCGACAGCGTCACCTGACCGCCGTCCGGCGTGAACTTGACCGCGTTGTCGAGCAGGTTGCCCAGCGCCATCTGTATCCCGGCCCGCTCCCCCGCGACCACGAGCGCTTGATCGGTGACCTCTACCGAGAAGGTCAGACCCGCCTGCTCGGCACGCGAAGCGACTCCGTCGGCGAGTTCAAGCGCCAGAGCCCTCACGTCGACGAGCTCAGATTCGACCGGTGCTTCTCCTGCCTCGATGCGCGACAGGCTCAAGAGCCCCTGAGAGAGCGCCTCAAGCCGTCGGGCCTGCCCGGTCGCCCTGGCTACCAGCCTGCGCTCATCAGCGGTCGTAGCGGCCTTTTCGGCGAGTTCGAGATCCGCCTCGAGTGCTGTCAGCGGGGTGCCGATCTCGTGCGCGGCGTCCGCGACGAAACGGCGCAGAGCGGCCACCGTACCTTCGACGCGCTCGGCCATCAGGTTGAATGAGTCCGCCAGCACGCCGATCTCGTCTGAGCTTTGCACCGGCGCCCGGGCCGACAGGTCTCCTTCGGCCATGCGGCCGGTCGCCTGAGTCAGGACCGCGACGGGATGCGAGATCCGCCGAGAGACCATATAGCCCACGAGCGCCGCCAGCCCCACCGCAAGCGCCGCGGCAACCAGCCACGCTTGAGCGATGCCGATGAGAACCGCACTTCCAGAGACGGGAGGCTCTGAGAGCTCGAGATAGCCGGCACCCTCGCCCGCGCCCAGCTGAATCGCAAGCGTCCTTGAGGGAGCCGCCGCCGCACCGTTCCGACCGCCGAAGATGCCGCCGCCCAGAGGGTCGGGCAGCCGCTCGCGGCGGTGGTCCTCACGACCGCCGCCCGGATCGGTGGAGATCAACCCCGTGTCGAGGTCGGCAAGCGAACCCGAGTCCGCTACCAGCGATCCACCGGGTCCATACACCCGAACACGGGCCTGCGCGACGACGGCGGCACGCACGACCCACCGCTGGAGCGACTCATCTGCGAGGCCGGGAAACTGTTCGGCACCCAGCCGCGCGGCCGATGCCTGGAGAAACGCCATCTCGGCGCGGGCGTAGTAGCTATTGAGCACCGTGAGCAGAATGCCGCCCAGAAGGGCGGCCGTGAGGAGCGCGATGCCCGCGTACGTGAGCGCTAGACGCGCGCGCAGCGAAATGGTCCTCCCCCGGCTCATCGGGTGTCCAGCCGGTAGCCGATGCCCGGCACGGTGATGATGAGGTGCGGGTTGCTCGGCTCGACTTCGACCTTCTCACGCAAGCGACGTACGTGCACGCTCACCGTCTTGTCGTCGTAGTACTCTCCGTCGCTGCCCCAGACGTTCTCTATCAGTTGGGCACGCGAGAACGCCTGGCCCGGATGCTGCGCCAAGAACACGAACAGCCGGTACTCGGTGGGCGTGAGGCTGAGCTCGCGCCCCTCCCGAGTCACCGTCGCCCGCGAGCGATCGATCACCAAGTCGTCGACGTAGAGAACATCCGCCTCCGCCGAGGAAAGCTCTCCATAAGTACGGCGCAGAAGCGACCTGATGCGGGCGAGCAGCTCGCGCATCCGGTATGGCTTTGTGAGGTAGTCGTCGGCGCCCATCTCGAGCCCGAGGACCTTGTCGACCTCATCGGCCTGCACGGTGAGCATCAGTATCGGCTGGCGCATGCCTGCCAGGCGCATCTGCCGGCAGAAATCGAATCCGGAACCGTCGGGCAACCGCACGTCGAGCACGATCAGGTGCGGCGTGTTCTCGCGAGCGTAGGCGACCCCGCCGCCACCGGTGGACTCCCAGTGCACAGCGAACCCTGCGTCGCCAATGCCCTCAACGAGGCCTTGGGCAACGGCGGGATCGTCTTCGATCACCAGAATGTTGTTGGCGCGCTCGGTCATCATGATGTGAGGTTAGCACTGGCGGGCCGCCCCGTGCGGGACGCCGGGGCGGCCGGTGCCAGAACCCTAGTAGCCGGAGCTTCCGGCCCCGGGATGATTGGGGGGCAGCTGCTGCTGGCTTTGCGGGACCTGCTGATTCCACTGGCCGCGCTGACCGTCGTCTCCGTCGCGGTCGCCGCGCATGCCGCGCCCGCCAAAGCCCTGTTGGCCCTGCTGGCCCTGCTGCATGCCGCGCGGGTCTCCGTAGCCCTGACCCTGCGCCACGACGCCCTCGCGTCCACGGAAGCCACCGCCGCTCATTCGACCGCCAACAGCCACGCCCGCCGAGAACACCGCAACCGCCAGAACGAGTGCGAGCACAGCTGCACCGGCGATCTGAGCGTTCCTGCGACCCACCGCAGCGTGCGGCGCGACCGCCGGCGCATACGCCGGTCCAACCGGCGCAGAAACAGGAGCGGGCGCTTCAGGGACGGGAGAAGCGGCCTGCGCCACCTCGACATTCGGAGTGGTGGACGGCTCAACCGGCAGGTTCTCGCCCAGCGGCTGGGTGGGAGCGTTGTCGTTACCGTTCTCGCTCATTGCAACACCTCTTTCTGAGTCCGGACCGGCCATCCTCTGGCCAGCCTACGGATGCCACTCTGGACTCCCGGGCTTGCGAGCGGGATTCGACACGGCTACGGCTTCGTAATCTGATGCGGAACCGGTTGGTGACGGTGATTACGGAACCGTAGTGGCGCTGCAATCTCGTCAGAACGCGTGAACCGCAAGATGAATCGAAGGCAGCGCCAGACGCAACCGGGCCGCCAACACAGACGCCGTCACCGGAGGTACGTCATGTCAGCACGAACCCGAGCCGCGATCGATATCGGCCTGTTCCTGGCCTTGCTGGCCGCGTTCAACCCTGCTTGGACCGGACTCGCCGTTCACGAGTGGCTGAGTGTCGCCATCATCCCACCGCTGCTCTTCCACCTGATCCTCAACTGGGAATGGGCCGTGAGGGTCTTCTCGGCATTCATCGACCGGCTGTTCCACACAACTCGTGTGAACCTGGTTGTCGACGCGGTGCTCTTCGTCTCCAGCGTGGCCGTGATGCTCAGCGGCCTGATGGTCTCGCAAGTCGTCGGACGGGCAATTGGGTTCTCCGGCACACCCGGTGCGCTCTGGGCCGCGGTACACGCCGTCACCGCGAACACGACCATCGCGCTGCTGGTCGCGCACTTCGCCCTGCACGCCAAATGGTTCGTGCGCGTGCTCAGCATGCCTGGCAGAGCCGCCCGTCGTCTCAGCCACTCCCCTACACGGGCTCAGGGCTAGCTATCATCCCCCGCGACCGATCCGACAACACCCCTGGAGGAACCATGAAACGCCCGGTAGCCAACACGTTCGCTGTACTGGTCGCCACCGTTGTGACCGCGCTGGCGATCTTTGGCGGGGTGCAACTGGCCGGAATGGGTCTGAGCCCATCGGCCGGCACCTACGCGAATACGGCACAGCCCGCGACTGTTGCCGCGGTCGCCAGCTCAGGCGCGCTGCAGTACTGCCCCCGAACCGGCTGCGCAGCCACAAGCTGTCACGGCGCGGCCGGCCTGCCTCCGGGAAGGTAACCATGCGCCGGGGCGGTGCCGGCCGCCCCGGCTACTGGTTGTAGCCCAGTTCCTCGATTGCTTTGGCGTGTAGCTGGTCGGCCTTCTCGCCCGCACTGGTGATTCGCTTCTCCAGGTCAGCAAGGCGGTTCTCCACCCAGTTGTCATCGGTGACGATAGCCGGCTCACCGATCTTCTCGGCCTGAGCGATCAGGGCATTCATCTTCTTTATGCCCTTGTTGTACGCGCTCACCTTCTTCGCGGCGCCGTCCTTGGCCATCTGGACGACGACTGCGGCAACCTCTTTGCGCTTGCGCGCGTACTTGGCGGCTTTGTCGAGCCCTGCGGACTTGTCGAATTGGTGGGCGGCATCGAACTGACTCGCGGCCGTCGCGTACTTGGCCGAGGCGCTTTGGGCCTTCGCCTTCATCGTTGAGTACTTGCCGCTGTTTCCCGCAGAGATCGCGGCATTCAGCAGATCGTTGGCACTCTTGGTCGACTTGGCGGCCGATGCCATCTTGTCCAACATCCCCACGCCTGTACTGAGATAGGCGACGAGCTCTTCGAGCCCGTCGAGGGACTCGGTCGCCGCATCCAGCGACCCGAGGTAGTCGGTCTGACCCTTCGACGCATCGAGCTGCTCGATTGCGACGCGGGCGGCCGCAATCTCATCGCGACCCACGCGCAACGACTTGCTCGTCTCATCGACGACCTTCTCGGCCGCCCCTATGTCAGTCTCGTCGAACTTCAGTCCGCCCATCGCCACGTTGGCGGTATCCACCGCAGACATCATCGCCGAGAAGTGCGACTCGGCCTGCGAGATCGTCTTGGTGTCGCCGCCACCGGAGCTCAGCGCGACGATCGCGGCCACGCAGCCACCCAACCCGCACAACACCACTGCAAGGACGACGGTGATGATAAGCCCTGTGCGCTTCTTCTTGGGAGCGGGGGCCGGCGCCGATGCGGCGGCAAACATCCCCGGAGGAGGGGGCGGGGGCGGTGCCATAGTGGCCGCTGTTTGCTGACCGGGATACTCCTGGCCCGTTTCCTGACTCATAGTCTCCTCTTCCCCCTTGCACGGTGACCCTCTGGACCGTGTGGCCTTTGTGGCGCCGATGCTCCCTATCACCGCTATTATCGGCGATGCTAGGATTTGAATGTAGTGCGCCGTGAGAATGACGTCCATCGCGAAGAAACGAGGCAACCGTGGCAACCGCCGGTTTCTGCAAGGTGTGTGGGCAATACGTGTGGCTCAACGAGCAGTGGGGTTGTGTGAACGGTCACGCTTGGAGCGATATCAGCAACTGGTACGACCCGTCCTCCGGCACGCCGGTCACCCCGTACTGGCTGCAGCCACAGGAGGCGTCGGCAGCAGTTGCGCCCGCCGTGGTCGCAGCACCCGAGCCAGCGCCCGTGGCAGCCGCGCCCTCACCCGAACCGCAGCCCCAAACAGTCGCGCCCATGCCCGAGCCCGAGCCGGCGCCCGTGACGGTTCCCGAGTCCGCACCCGGGACAGAGGTGGCCACCCGTCTGCAGGTGCTGGCGGAAATCCTTGGACTTCTGAGCCAGTACCCCAACTACCGCTCGCAGTATGGGACCGACACCGACATCGTGATCGACAACCAGGTCGCCGATGCTTCGTGGGCGACCGGCAAGAAGAAGGTGGAGTACCAGGCGATCCTCAAGGCCGTCGAGCCGGAGCGCACAATCTACTTCTGGGAGGTCCTGAAGGAGAAGGGCGGCGGACTGAGCTTCGGGAGCATGGAGTCCGAATCGTATTCGACGTTCGGAACGAAGCGTTCGGGCAAGACCAAAGAAGTGACCTTTGGCCCGGGCGGCGTAGTCGCGAATGCCGAGTGGGACTACGGCGCGACACGACAGATCGTCGAAAGCATCGCCGTGCCCAGCGGCTGGAAACTAAAGGTCGTGCTCCGCAAGAGCGCCGCTCAGTGGTAGCGAGCCGAGTCTGAACTGACGCCGAAAGCAGCGGGAGCGACGCCTCTACGACGTCGCTCCCGTTTCATTATCTGGCGGAGAGCCAGGGATTCGAACCCTGGGTACGGTTCAAAGCCGCACACACGATTTCCAGTCGTGCTCCTTCAGCCTCTCGGACAGCTCTCCAGCTGGCGCAGGCGCGCACTTGTGTGCCGCCATGCGGTATGCGCGAGTATACCCACGTCGGAGGCGTCGGGCAACGTATCGGACTTGCGCGGCGTCCGCCATCGCGCGGATCACATCGCTCAGTCTCATCGCAATAAAAGGCGGGCCCTCGGCTAGGGTGGGTAGCCAAGGGCCCGCCTGTGCACCAGGTACCTCAGGTGAGGCACCGTTGGAGCCTACTTAGAAGGACCGCCGAACATCGATCCGACCTTGTCCAGGCCCAGATCGCGCTCGTGACGCTCGTGCGCGGTGCCGTGGATACGCATCCAGATCTCGTCGATGTTGACCGGGACGTTTCCATCGAGCTTGCTGACTACGTAGATCGTCAGAAGCGCGAGCGGGAAGGTGAAGAGCACGGGGAAGGTCAGCGATGACACGAAACCGATGACTCCCTGATCCGCCGCGAAGGCGGGGAACTTCAACTGCTGGAAGATGTTCATGAAGATGATGCCGATCGAACCGATCAGCCCCACAAGCATCCCTGAAATCGCGCCCTTCTCCGTCGTTCCCTTCCACCAAATGCCGGTAAGCAGCATCGGGACGAAGGCGGAAGCACCGACAGCGAATGCCCATGTCACCATCATCGCGATCAACGCCGGGTAGGCGTTCTGCAGGCCGAAGAACGGAATGGCCCAGCCGAGGACCCAGCCCAGGAGAGCAAAGAAGATGACCGAGGTCTTGCCCACGAAGACGCGCTTGGCCTCACTGGCGTTGGGGTCGATGTACTTCTCGTACACATCGTGACCCACGGCCGATGCGGCGGCGATCAACAAGCCCCCAACCGTGGAGAACATCGCGGCGAACGCACCTGCTGCGACGATGCCCATGAGCCACTGGCCACCCAAGATCTGTGCCAGAGCCGGCATCAGAGCGTCGGACTTGACCAAGAAGCCATCGACATAGGCGGCGTTTGTAGGCGCGGTGCCGTTCAGCCACGCTTCCAGGATCCTCGACCGGCCGGCGAGTCCGGCGATCGGCGAGAGGATATAGAACGTACCGATGAAGATGAGAACCCAGAACGTAGAGCGGCGTGCCGCCGCACCCGACGGGTTGGTGTAGTAGCGGTTCAGGATGTGTGGCAGTCCTGCCGTGCCCAAGACCAGAGCGAGCACCATCGAGAACTGGTCGAACGTGTTGTACCGATGACCGGGCTCACCAAAGATCATCGTACGGGTCTCGTGCAGCTTGTTCTTCTGCGGGAGCAGGATATCGACCTTGGCGGCCGGATCGCCCGCGGCGACCGCTTCCTCAATCTTTGCGAAGGACTCAGGCGCCATTACACCCTTGGCACTGTCAATCGGGGCCTTGCCCGACTTCGGGTCGACCTTCGTCAAATCAGCGATGGTTATGGTCTTGGTGGCGACCAGCGTCCCGTCACTTGCCTTGGCAAGCTCTGCCGGGTAGTTGAAGCCGTTGCCGAAGGCGAACACAACGACCATGAACATCGCGAACCACAGCAGCCAGAACTGGAAGATCTGGTTAAGCGTGGTGCCCTTCATACCGCCCATGGCGACGTAGAACATCATGATGAGCGCAACCACGGTGACTCCGGAGAGATAGATGGGGTCAACGCCGAGGAACAACCCATCAGCTCCCGCGGGGAAGAACCCTGTCCCCACGAGAATCTTCCATGTGGTTCCTGCCCCATACATCTGCGGGGCCATGTAGAACAGCGAAACGAGCAGTACTGCGACAACCGTTACGAGGCGAATCCGGCTTGTGCCGAAACGGCCATATGCGAAGTCGGCAACCGTGTACTCACCGAAACGGCGAAGAGCCGAAGCGATGAACAACACGACGACCATGAACCCGCCTGCGAACCCGGCGGCGTACCAGACGCCGTCCAGACCAGACGCGTAGACCGCTGCTGCTACGCCCAGAAAGGATGCGGCAGACAGGTAGTCTCCGGAAATCGCCGAGGCGTTCGAGAAGGAACCGACCTTGCGTCCGGCGAGGTAGAAGTCCGCGGTGGTACGAGTGAACCGACGCGAGAAGATGGAGAGACCAACCGTGAAGAGCACGAGCCCGATTACGAGGACGATGGCTATGGTGTTCACTGAGCACCACCTGCCTTGGCCTTGGACTCTATTGCCTCGGCGATGTGCATGAGTTCCTCATCGAGCTTGTCTGCCTGCTTGGAGTAGGTCCAAGCCATGACCCAAAGGAACACGAAGTACGCCAACGACACGACGAAATAGTTCGCCGTGAACCCGCCCCATATCGGGGTGGAATACCAAGCCGGAACCCACACCGACAGCGCGGGAATCGCGAGCGTGACGCCGAAGAACACCGCGCCATAGGTGAAGCTCAGCTTGCGCTGCGCCCTGAAGACCGTATCGACGGTCTCGAGCGTGTCGATGTGATCTCCGAACTGTACGAACTTGCCGCTAACTGCTGCTTTCTCACTCATGTCCACACCTCCTAATCTCTGTAGTCGTTGTTATTCGGCCTTGCAGACCAGAACGGGCATCGGTGCCCCACGAAGAACCGTCTCGGCGATGCTGCCCATACCAAGACGCTTGAGGCCGGTACGGCCGGTCTCGCCCAGCACGATGAGGTCGGCGCCGTAGGCCTCGGCGGTTCTGATGATCCGCTTGGTCACGCCGCCTTGGATGATCTCGATCTCGCACTCGACACCGTTGCGCTCACACATGACCTTCGCCACGCCAAGGCCCTTGACGGAAGGGTGATAGCCCTCCCAGGTGTCGTCCGCCTCGATCTCTTCGGGAAGCTGAAGAGCTTCGACGCCATCATCGACGTAGATCGCCTTGATGCTGGCACCGAAGGTCTTCGCCATCGTTACCGCGTACTGCGTGGCAAGAATCGCCGGTTCCGAGCCGTCCGTTGCGAGCAGAATGCGATCGAAGTCCAGGCATACGTCCTGGATATCACCGAGTTTGACGTCCTCGGCCGCTCCCTTGATACAAACCTTCATCCACCTCACCTCTCTCTTTACCGGGTGCCGTCGTGCGCGCAAAGCCGGCGCGACACGCCGACAGATGGACTGTAGGCTCCAGCCGACTGCCCGACGGAGCGCCTCAGGCCAACGGCTGGTAAGCCGCCGTCTGCGGTATCAGACAGACGGTAAGCGGAGAAATGCTGTCACGGTCGAAAGGTGGAAGGAGGGGGGCGAACGGTATCGCCCTGAGGAACGGCGGGGATGACGCAGTGAACCACGGGCAATCAGGCAGGCAGGAGCCGAATCACCAGGTGCACTGTCGTCCCGTGATCGGGTTCACTTTCGATTGTCAGAACACTCTCTGGGCCGTAGTAGCCGGCGAGCCGATCACGCACGTTGCGCAGTGCGATGCCAAGACCCTTGCCGGACCCCGGCTCGAAGATTGCCCCAAGCCGTTCGGGGGAGATGCCCGCGCCGTCGTCGCTGACGCTGATGATGATCTCGTCGTCGCCTCGAGTCGCCGACACGACGACCGTCAATGGCCGACCGTCGGCGGGCATCCCGTGCCCCACACAGTTCTCGACGAGCGGCTGGATCATGAACGCCGGCATCGCCAGCGATCGGGTGGCGTCCTCAATGGCTTCTTGAACCACAAGCCGGTTGCCGAACCGCGCTTGCTCGAGTTCTACGTAGGTCCTCACGAATTCGAGTTCCCGGTCCAGCGTCACGAGGTCGTCCGCCTGCTCGAGCGTCCGGCGATAGAACGTGCCGAACTGGCGCAGCAGGCGGTGCGCCTCAGAAGGGTCAGTGCGGATGAACGCGGCTATCGTGTTGATGGTGTTGAACAGGAAGTGCGGATTGATCTGGGCCTGGAGGGCCTTCAGCTCCATCTCGCGAGCCAGATCGGTCTGGGCCTCGAGTTCGGAAAGCTCGAGCTGCGTGGAAAGCAACCGAGCCAGGCCCTCGGCCATCGCGAGCTGCGTCTCGTTGAGGTACCGATCGGACTTGTAGTAGAACTTCAACGTCCCGACGGCCTGCTCCCGCATCTCCAACGGCACAACGATTGCCGAGCGGAGTCTGCATGACGGCTCCGGACATCCAATCTCCTCTTTGCTGTGCAGAATCTGAGGGGAGTCGAGGTCCAGCGCATCGTGAGTCGCCTTCGTGATGATGGGCCCACCCACCAGATGGTGCTCCTCGCCCACTCCCGCGAACCCCAGCACCTGTTCTCGGTTGGTAATGGCGACGGCGGCGGCCTCTGTCTGCCGAAGGACGATTCGGCAGACTTCGCCAGCGGTCTGCTCCTCGAGGCCTTGCCTTAGGTACGCCAGCGATTCACTCGCGGCGTTGAGTATGCGGTCCGACTGCAGCGCGCGCACATGGTCCGGGCGCGACATCATCCGCGTGTATACGCCGGCGAAGGATACCGCGACGAGTCCCAACACGGCGATCTCCACAACCGAACTGGCCAGGGTGAAGATCGTACCGGCTATGGCAGCTGTGCCCAGCAGCACGACGACCACCAGAAGCAGAATGTCGACGCTGTTCTGCCTGCGTACCGAAGGCAGAAGCCCGCCCAGTACGTTCATACGCTCGTCGATGTCCAAAGGCTCAGGAACCATGCCCTCAGTCTACCTTGAAGCCTCCAAGGCCGCCCGAGAGCGATCCGGTTTCGCGCTTGATATCGCTCGCGGCGCCCGCAAGCTGCCGAGAAGCACTGGCCGTACTGGATACGCCCGCACTCACCTGATGCATCACTTGCACGATCTGGCGGGCGGCCGACTGCTGCTGTGCGGCGGCCGTGGCGATCTCGCGCGCGGCCGAAGCCGTCCGGTTCATGCGCTCGTAGATCTCATCGAACTTGTCGCGTGTCCGCTTGCTTTCCTGGACGCTCGTCTCGCCCAGCTCTGCCTGCTGTTCTGCGGTGGCTGCCAGCTCCTTGCTCGCACCCTGAATCGTGCGCACCAGCCCCTCGATGCGGCTGACCGAAGTCGAGACCGAGTCCGCCAGCGAGCGGATCTCTGTCGCCACAACCCCGAAGCCCTTGCCGGCATCGCCCGCACGGGCTGCTTCAATCGCGGCGTTCAAGGCGAGGATCTTGGTCTGCTCGGCAATCGAACCGATAACGAAGGTCACCTGGTCGATGTCATCGGCCACCGACGCGAGGTGTCCGGCCGCCTCCAACGTCGCAATCGCGCCGTTCGATAGCCGTGTGATGTGCGTGGCACTGTCCTGTACCGCCTCGCGGCCGCTGTCCGCCACCTCGAGCGAGTCCTCGGCGATGTCGAGCACGCGCTTCGCGCCTTCTGTCACCGCGACGAACGAACGGTCGAGTTCCTCGATAGTGGCGGTCGCCTCGGCCACTGCTGAGGCCTGCGATGTCGCGCTGTCGGCTTCGATCGCCGATGCCGAAGCGATGTCGTTGGCCACACTTTCCAGACCCCGGACCGAACGGCGCGTGCTCGAGATCAACTCGTGAAGGCCGCGCACCATCGTGTTGAAGGCGCCACCCATGGCGACCGCCTCCCTGAAGCCGGTCTGCGGCACCACCACCGTCAGGTCTCCGTCGGCAATGTGCTGTGCCGCGTCGCTCACCGCGATGAAGGGCGCAGACATCTGTGCTGAGCCGAAGAACCCGAACGCGAGCGCAACGCCAACACCCAAGACCATCACCATGCCCATGGCCAGCGTGAAGTCGTTGCTCGACTTGGTGTACGGCGCTTGGTCGAGGCCCACGAAAAGCATACCTACGACCTTGTCGGCGGAGTTCAAGATGGGCTCGTAGTACGTGAAGTAGCTGCGGTTCACCACGAACGCTTCACCGTTGTATGTCTTGCCGGAGCCAAGCGTCACCGCGCGGACCTTGTCCGAGACAACCGTGCCTATCGCGCGTGCGCCCGTATCATCCTTGACCGTGGTCGTAACGCGCACGCCGTTCTGGAAGATCGTGGCCACACCACCGACCTTGCTGACGATGGAGTCCACCAAGCTGTTGTCCTTCTTGATCGCCGAGACTCCCACGACAGCACCAAGACGCGTGCCTCGGGCGTCCTTGACCGGCGCAACACCGACTATCGACAGGGCGCCATCAGCCTCCTGTTGAGGGGCACTTCCTCCCTCGGTCGCCTTCACTGCGAGCGCGAGGCCTGATGCCTTATCGAACATCGCGAGCTGCTGCTCTGGCACGACTTCGGACGCGGCGACCGCGCGAGGACCTGCAGCGAGCTTCTCAATTACGGGCCAGTCGAGCGGCTGACCTTCAGTCCCGCTCGTGGTGCCGCGAACGATGCCCTTGTCGTCGATGTAGAACAGGTAAGTCATGCTCAAAGCCGATGCCTGGCGCCTGAGCTCGGCATCGAGTTTCGCCGGGTCGCGAAAATCGGACGAACTCAAGATGCTCGCAACGGCACTCATCTGATCGCGCCGATCGTTGATCCTCTCGGCGAAGAGTTCGTGGGCCACCGTCGCGTTCGTGCTCAGGGTGCGCTGCGCTTCGCCTTGGATGGAGGACTGAAACCAAGGCACCGCGAGGACCGTCGCCACTATGAGCGGGACAAGCGCTGCGACGATGAAGCTGATCAGCAGGCGGGTCTTCAGGGTGGTGGCGCGTTTCACTGGGTGAACCTTCCTTTTTATACCATCATGGGTATGGCCAGCATCGTCAATGTGTCGACACAACTCAACCTTTGGCGCTATTCCTGTCGAAGGATGAACGCCCTTTCGGCACCCCCGCGGTACCTCCCCGATTCGTCGTTGCCCGAACAACACGAACCCGCAAGGGGAACACTCTGATTGGAATCATTCCCTCTTTAGGAGGTTGCACATGCCCATTGGAAAACTGGCAGCGCTCTACGCACTGACTACCGTGGCCTTCTTCGCCATGGATCTGGTCTGGCTATCGACGGCGACGTCCCGAATCTACCAGCCCTACTTGGGAGATTTGCTCTCGCCCAAACCCAACATGCCGATTGCGGCTGTATTCTACCTGTTCTACGTAATCGGACTCGTCGCGCTGGCCATCGTCCCCGGACTGAAGGAAGGCGTCCTGGTCGGCGCATTGTGGCGCGGCGCCCTATTCGGGCTGCTGGCGTACGCCACCTACGACCTGACCAATCTGGCTACGA
Source organism: Actinobacteria bacterium HGW-Actinobacteria-7 (assembly GCA_002841275.1). Lineage (GTDB taxonomy): Bacteria > Actinomycetota > Coriobacteriia > Anaerosomatales > PHET01 > PHET01. Next base: position 139,423 of record PHET01000005.1, read on the forward strand.
TTCAAGGGTGGGCATGGCAGGTCTCTGTCATTGACATGGTTTGGGGCACGACACTCAACACGGCTGCGGCTGCGGCCGGCTACTTCGCTGGCCGATGGCTCGGACTGGGAGGCTAGACGCGCATGGTTCGGTCATTGTGGAAGGGAACGATCTCTTTTGGACTGGTTACTATTCCAGTGAGTCTGACCTCTGCGGTCTCTCCCCGAGACATCGCGTTCCATCTTCTGGACGGACGGGACATGTCGCCCATCCACAACAAGCGGGTCAACGCCGCCGGTGAAGAAGTGCCTTGGGAGCAGGTGGTCAAAGGGCACGCTCTGCCTGACGGACGCTGGGTTGCACTGACCGACGAGGACTTCAAGGCCGCCAACGTTCGCGCAACTCGCACGATCGACGTCTTGGGCGCCGTGTGCGCAAGCGACGTGCGGCCGGAGTACTTCGATACCCCGTACTTCCTCACTCCCGAAACCGCCGGTATGAAGGCATACGCGCTGCTCAGAGAGTCCCTACGCCGGGCTGGCCGTATCGCGATCGGCCAGGTCGTGATCCGGACACGCCAACACCTGTGCGCCCTGGTTCCTGAGGGCGACAGGCTTCTACTGGAAGTACTGCGCTACCCCTACGAACTCCGCGACGAGAACGAGCTCGATCTGCCTTCGGCCGACCTGAAGGCCCTGGGTGTCACCGCTGCGGAGCTGAACCTTGCCGAGCAGCTCGTCTCGACGATCGAGAAGGCGTGGGACCCCACTGAATACCGGGATACCTACCGAGACGACCTCCTCGCGCTGGTGGCGCGCAAAGCCGAGGGCGAGAGCATCGAGGTCCAAGAACCCCCACCGGCCCCAGCCCAGGTCATCGACATCGCGGAGCTTCTCAAGCGCAGTGTCGAACAGGCTCGGAGCCTCCGCGCAGGCGAGCGGTAGCACGCTCCATGCCCCTCGAAGAGTACCAGGCGAAGCGGGACTTCTCGGCCACTCCGGAACCCACCGGAGGCATGCCGTCGGGCCGACTGCGCTTTGTCGTACAACAGCACCACGCGCGCGCTATGCACTACGACTTCCGCCTCGAGCTGGATGGCGTGCTGCTGAGCTGGGCGATTCCGAAGGGACCGTCATTCGACCCCGCCGATAGGCGCCTAGCGGTACACGTCGAGGACCATCCACTGGACTACGCGGACTTCGAAGGCATCATCCCGACCGGCGAGTACGGCGCGGGCCACGTGATCGTCTGGGACCGCGGCACGTGGGAACCGGTGGGCGATGCTCACGCGGGACTGGCCAAAGGAGACTTCAAGTTCGAACTCGCCGGGGAGAAGCTCGCCGGGCGCTGGGTGCTGGTGCGACTGCGGCCAAAACCCGGCGAGAAGCGCGAGAACTGGCTGCTGATCAAGGAGCGGGACGACCACGCGCGACCCCGCGCGGAGTTCGATGTGACTGCCGAGAAGACACTGTCGGTGATCAGCGGAGTGAGCGTCGAAGAAGTCGGGGAGGGAGGGCAGGGGGTCGGGCAGGTTCCAGTCGTGCAAGTGCACGGCAGCGACTGGAACCTGCCCGACCCCCTGCCCACGCACGGTGGCCCTTCGCCCGAACCTCAGCCGGTTCCGGGCTCCTTGGTCGCGCCACCGGAGCTGGCGCTGTGCACGCTGGTCGCTGAACCTCCGGTGGGTCCCGATTGGATCGGCGAGGTCAAGTACGACGGATACCGGGTGACGGTAGCGGTCGAAGGAGGAGGTGCCCGGTGCTACTCCCGTAACGGAGAAGACTGGAGCGGTCGCCTCGGCGGCATCACACGTGCTGCCTCGACGCTTCCGGTGAGCAACGCCCTCCTGGACGGCGAGATCGTCGTCTTCGATCAGCAGGGTGCTTCGAAGTTCGGTCTCCTCCAGGATGCCCTCTCATCGGATTCCAGCCGCATCAGTTTCGTTGCGTTCGACTTGCTCTTCCTCAACGATCACGACTTGACCCCGCTGCCCACCGTTCGGCGCAAGGCCCTGCTCAAGACCGTGCTAGCCGATGAACCGGTCGGCCCCTTGGTGTATGCAGAGGACGTCGAGGGCGATGTGGACAGCCTGCTCGAAGCAGCCTGCGCCCAGGGCCTCGAAGGCGTCGTGGCCAAGCGGGTCGACAGCGCCTATCCACGAGGCCGCACCCACTCGTGGCTCAAGATCAAGTGCCGCCTGGCGCAGGAGCTGGTCATCGGGGGGTTCACCGAGCCTGCTGCGGGTCGCGCGGGCTTCGGCGCCTTGCTGGTCGGCTACTACGACGGTGACCGCCTGGCCTACGCAGGCCGGGTAGGCAGCGGTTTCAGCGACACCCAACTGATTGCGCTGCACAAGAGGCTCGCAGGCATGGAGCGCAGCACCTCTCCGTTCGACCCCCCGCCCACGCAGCTGTCAGCCCCCCACTGGGTCGAACCGTCTCTGGTCGCTCAAGTCGCCTTCACCGAGTGGACCGCCTCAGGCCGACTGCGCCAACCCAGCTACAAGGGTCTAAGAGAGGACAAAGCACCGCGATCGGTAGTGCGAGAGCGCCCCGCTGAACCCGATCTTGGCGGGAGTGGAGGTGCAGGCTCAGGGGACTGCCGTGCACTTGCATCCCCAGAGTCTGCACCTCCACTCCCGCGAGACCCGGCACAACCATCCGGCGTCCGCATCACCAATCCGGACAAACAGCTGTTTCCCGGGGGCGGGCTGAGCAAGCTCGATCTCGCGCAGTACTACGAGGCAGTCGCGCCCTGGATGCTGCGAGAGGTCGCCGGCCGGCCGCTCACGCTGGTGCGGTGCCCGGTCGGCAGCGGTAGCGGCAAGTGCTTCTATCAACGACACCCAGACAAGGGACTTTCCGAGAACGTCTCGGCGCTTCCCTATGCGCTGACCAAGCACGATGATGCCGACGAGTGGCTGACGATCCGCGATGCAGCGGGGCTCGTCTCGCTGGCGCAGATGGGTGTGGCCGAAATCCATACGTGGCTCTCCCGAGAAGACACCCCGGGACGCCCCGACCGGATTGTGCTGGATCTCGACCCCGGGCCCGACGTTCCGTGGGCGCAGATAGTCGATGCGGCGTTCTTGCTGCGCGAAGCCTGCACGAATCTCGGGTTCGAGCCATTTGTGAAGAACACCGGGAGCAAAGGACTTCATGTGGTCGTCCCTATCGAACCCGTCTGGGAGTTCGAACGGATCCGCGCTCTAGCGAAAACGATTGCAGACGCTGCCGTCTCAGAAGACCCGACGCATCTCACTTCGAAGATGGCGAAGAGCCAGCGCGGGGGACGCATCTTCATCGACTACGTGCGAAATTCGGAAGCGGCGAGCGCCGTCGCCCCCTACTCGACTCGGTACCTTGAGGGGCCGCCCGTTGCGGTGCCGCTCGCATGGGACGAGTTGCGTGCGACAGACGATCTGCGACGGTCTTTCACGCCTGAGGTCGTGATGAACCGACTTGCCAGCGGAGTGGATCCTTGGCACGAACTCGATCGAGCGGCTGCCGGCGTGCGGATCCTGAGATCCGCCGAGCAGCTTCTTTCTAGCTGAAGATCGGGTTCAGGTCAGATCGAGAATCCTTCGAGCTGCGATTGACGCCATGTCCGGGCCGACCACAAGGCGCAGAGCCTGAACCAGATTCTCGGAGATCTTGGGTAGGTCCGCGCGGTCGATGGTCTCGGGTGTCTTCCCAAGTCTCTTGCTCTCGACATCGACCGAGACAGACGCCAGAACGGTCCCGATCACCGGACGAAGCGTCTCCTCGATACGCAACGCAAGCGCGTTAGGCACGGGTGGCCTCCGCCTCTTGATCAGCCTCGACCGCTTCGGTTTCTGAGGCGAACAGCTCCCCACCGGTCATCGCGTTCAAGAAGCCCTCCAGCGCGCGCCGCACACTGGCGAAGTACGCCGCGAAGAGCCCCATCGCCACGGTCACGAATACCTCCGAGGCGATCTGGACCTGGTCGAGCGTCACCCCGGAAACGAAGTTCCGGGTCCACTGTGCAAGCGCCGAGGCCCCGAGACATACAATCGCTAGCACCACGTAACTGATCCGGGCAGCTATGGCGCCGCCAACGGCCACTTTGCGCAACATGATCACCTCGACGAGAAGGATCATCGTCACGCCCAGCCCGGCCAGACTGATCACCAGGTTCAGTGGAGGAACTCCGAACACCGAGGATTGCCCAGACGCGAAAGCCGTCTGTGGGGCAACGAGCAGAGCCGTGAAGGCGGCCGCGCACACGGCAAACAGGCGATTCATGTGGTGTCCTTCGGAGAGACTGTCCATCCACTCGTGCATTTCGCGCACCCCCTATCATCGGCAAACATTACCAACGCGTAAAGCAAATATGTGACACCTATCACACGGCCCCCGGCTAGTCGGCCCCGCCGCCGCCGCCACCGCCGCCACCGCCGCCGCCACCCGAGAACCCACCGCCGCCTCCGGACGCCGACGACATCTGGCTTGTAGCGACCTGGGACGCGCTCACGAACGACGAGGACAGTGAGCTCACGGGTGAGTGGCCCGTGGCGCCCGCATATGCCCACCAGTACGACGTCTGGAAGCCCGGGTCCGATACGACCTCAGGCATTCTCACGCGCAGCTGTTCTATGACCTGCTCGGCGATACCAAAGACCACCGCCAGCACCAGGAAACGGTTCCACAGGACTACCGAGGAGGGCGGTGCCTCCTGCATCCGGCTGAAGTCTTGCAGGAACTCCTTCACCGCCCGGTACTGGACGTACAACTCGTTGCCCTCTCGGCTGCGACGCTTCATGAACACGCCGAAGCCGCACATGCCAGCGGCGGCGGGAAGGCCCACGACCACCGGCCACATCGAGCCCGATTGGACGGTTGCGAAGATGGCCGCGGCCGCCACCGCCACGGCGCCCACGAAGGTGAGCGCCTGCCATGTCGATGAGTCCGCGTCGAAGAACGCCATCGCGTCCACCTGAGCGCTCGCCTTGCCCTTCCACGCTTTGATCGCGTTCGAAAATGTCTCGGCGTGTGCTTTCGCATAGGTCTTCAGCTCGGAGATCGCGAAACTCGGACGCCCTCCGGCGACCGTCGAGAACAACAGGTCGAGCAAGGACTGGTCGAGCGACGAGATCCCGGTGGCACCGGCCACACGCTCGAGCGTCATCGTGTGCTCCTCGCCCCCGAACATGCCCGCCAGACCGCCCTTCTGAACCACTAGGGGGGCCATGCGAATCGCACCTTTGTCCGCTAGGTTCATGAGCGTGGCGGCGATGTCGGTGTCGTCCACTGTTCCAAAGCGCCACAGCGCTCCCACCACGGCCGGATGGAGGTCCGGGCGGGGATCCTCTCGCAAGTACTTACCTTGGAACTGCGGCTTGAATTCCTTGCCGTGCTTGAAGAAGGCGAATGCGGCGAAGCCGAGGCCGGCCAGTGACAGCAGGACCGATCCACCAACAGCCGCCCACACTATGAGCTTCGCTCGCCTGCGCTGGGCGTTAGCGGCGTCTGCGAGTTTGCCCTCTTCGTCAAGAATCGCCTGCAGATGGTTTTCTGTGCCTGGCGCCACCTTCGAGAGCGCCTCGGCAGGCAAGGCTGTGCGTACCTCTACGAAGGTGTTGGCCGGCACGTCAGGCGCCTTAAGCTGGATGCTCCCATCAGCGAGGATCGACACCACTCCAGTGAGCGGGCCGTGCGCCCACGCCTTGACCTGCGACTTCGAGAGGTTGCCCGGAAGCGTCACCAGCGCCGAGAACTGCTTGGTGGGAACGGCCCACCCGTCACCGATGAGCTTCCAGTACAGCTCTCCCGTATCGGCCCAGCGTTTCGCCGCGCCAAGCACCCGATACTCGAGCCGGAAGGTCCTCGACGAGTTGGCAGCATCATGGAACACGTGGACCTCGAGTGTGGATCCGACCTCACGCACGAGCACGGTGCCCGGAACGCGTCGCGTCTTGTCGTCGATTGCCAGGGCGTCGTCCGTGGGCACGTACACCGTCCCGCGATCGTCTGTGACCCCCAAGAACTCGATGCCCTGCGACCCCGCGGTATCGAGCGCCCAGTAGACCCGGCTGTAGTTCCCGTTGAACGTCATGGAACGATTCTCCGAGACGAGCATGGAGCCGTCGGCCTGAACGGTCGCCTTGACGTTGACCAGGTCAACCGAGAAGGTGTCTTCCGCCCAAGCGGCGCATGGCAGAGCGAGCACTGCGGCGAGCGTCACCCCAAGGACCGCCACACCGAGCACCGTTCGAACCGCAGCCGTCGATAGTTTCACGACTTGTCACCTCGCAGATTCTTGAAGAATGAACGCAGGAGCTCCGCCGATTCGGCCTCAAGCACGCCACTGAGCACCTCGAAGCGATGGTTGAGCCGCTCGTCGTCATGGAGGTCGTAGAGGGTGCCCAGCGCGCCCGCCTTCGGGTCGGGGGCCGCATAGACGCAGCGTCCGATACGCGCCTGATGCATCAGCCCGGCGCACATCGGGCACGGCTCGAGAGTCACGTATACCGTGCAGTCGGAAAGCCGCCAACGCTCAAGGCGGCTCGATGCTTCGCGGATGGCGAGCAACTCGGCATGACCTGCGGGATCGTGATCGATCTCGCGACGGTTGTGCGCGCTCGCCACGACGGCGCCTTCACACACCACGACAGCGCCGATGGGCACCTCGCCGATCTTCTCGGCCAGACGTGCCTGTTCGAGTGCCATCGCCATGTAGGTCTCGTCGCTGCCTCGCACCCGCCCCACCCCTCACGCGCAACTGTCCAGTGCGAGTCTAGCGCAGCGGGACGCGCAGTGGGCGGGACGGTGCAATCGCGGCATATGTCTCCGGTTCGAGTTCGGAGGCACCCATCCGATTCACTACGGTTGACGACGCATGATATCCTCGTGCGTGCTTGCCTCGCGGAGGGGTGGCAGAGTGGTTGAATGCCCTGGTCTTGAAAACCAGTAGGCCGCAAGGTCTCGTGGGTTCGAATCCCACCCCCTCCGCCATTCGGCGGCAAACCGTTGCCGCTCGGCGTATAAGCGTTCCCACGGGTATAGAGAGATGTGCACCTGCCGATAGAAACAGGGACAGCACACCTCTCACAGACCGGGGACCGGCAATGGCAGACATCCGACAGACACAGAAGCGCGAGCGGCAGCTCGACGCGATCTCTGAGGTCTTGGTGCTCGGGCTGCTGCTCACCTTGGCCATGACGCTCTACTACCTGTCGACCAGCGATTCCTCGTTGCTGCGTACCACCATCTTCAGCGACAACACCATGCGCGTGCTTCTGGGCGGTTTCGTCCTCATTGTCCTGCTCTATCTCGCGGACCAACGTCGCCGACTGCGCAAGCAGGTAGCCGAAACGGTCAGCGAAGTGGAGAGGGCCCGAGCGGAACTCGACGAGACCGTGAAGTGGCTGAGGTTCTCGCATGACGCAGCTTCGCGGCTTGGCTCGGAGGGCTTGAGCGGTGGGCTGATCCACGTCCTGACTGAGGCGGCGGAACTGTTCAAAGCGGACGCTGCCGCCGTCATCGGCGAGGACCTCGAAGAGGCGTACATCGCCGACACCGTCCCAGAGGCCGACGCGTGGAAAGCACTCATGGGTATCGGCCTGGAGGCCGCTGGTCGTTCCGATCCGTTGCTTATGAGGACGGTCGGGAACGGTAACGGTGCAGCAATCGCGGTCCCCCTGCGCGTCTCAGATGAGCTCCGGTTCGTTCTGGGTGTATGGCGCCACGAGAGCTCGTTCGACGAGCAGCAGCTCACATCACTGAGCCTTATGGGACGTATGATCGAGATGGCCATCGAGCGCGAAGAGTCCCTTGCCGAAGCGCAGTCTCAGCTCGAAGGAACCCTCAGCGTGCTTCAGTTCCTGGTCGCCGACAAGCGCCCGGACTACTCCCAGCACGCCATGCGCGTGGCGGACTTGGCCAGCACGATCGGCCGCGACCTCGGACTACCGCCCCGGACCCGCAAGGAGCTCCGGCTCGCCGGCCTTGTGCACGACGTGGGCATCCTCAACATGCCGCGGGATATGGGCGACGCGAGCAAGCCGCTGACTCATGAAGAGATGCTGATCATGCAGCAGCACCCCCGTATCGGTGCCGAGATTGCGGACGCGGCGAACTTCGATCCCCTCGTCCACGAGGCCGTGCGCGGACATCATGAGCGGCTCGACGGGAGCGGCTATCCCGACCGGCTTCGTGGCGAGCAGATTCCCTTGAGCGCTCGGATCATCGCGGTGTGCGAGGTGTGGGACAGCATGACCAACCGTGCGTACCACGGCAGCCCGTCGGATGCCCTGGCCGCAACCAACGAGCTACGAAGTAACTCCGGAATCCTCTACGATGCTCGCGTCGTAGATACGTTGCTGAGCTCGGTGGGCGACACGACTGCCGACGAACTGCAGATTGTGGAGCTCGACACTGTCAGCCAGATAGCCGGGGGCTGACGCTTGCCGGGTTCGCTTGGACAGCCGGAACTTTACGCCTGAGTCGGTCGCGGGTACTATACTCACTCGCGCACACATGGACTCTCGTTCGACGTGCGCGCACGGAGAGCTGGCCGAGTCGGTCGAAGGCGCTCGCCTGCTAAGCGAGTAAGGGGGCAACACTCCCTTCGAGGGTTCGAATCCCTCGCTCTCCGCCATTTGACATGACGCTGCCCGAAGCTCAGGTGGTTGACACCGCCGCGAGACGATGGCAGGATACCCAAGCCCCGACGGGGGCTTTGTGCGCCGTTAGCTCAGCTGGATAGAGTATCTGACTACGAATCAGAAGGTCGCAGGTTCGAATCCTGCACGGCGCACCATTTGAATGAACGAGGCCGGAGAGTTCAACTCTCCGGCCTCTTTTGTGTTCCAAAGCGCGGGACCCCTCCAGACAGGGAGAGTATGCTCGCCGAATTCGTTGGCTCCCGAAGTGATCGGCGAACGGCTGATCCTCAAAGACGCGGACGTCGGCCTCCCCATAGCTTCGTTTCTGCGCAGCCCGCGGCATGCGAGCGAGCCAGACTCCTTGACCCAGTTCTTCCGGAAGTTTCGCGTCTTGGCTGCAGAGGGGTACTATCAACCTATGCCGCGTTGCGCCTATACAGAGACATGCGTCTTCTTCAACGATGAGGTCGGTTATTCCATCGACCTCCAGGCTTCCATGCGCCTGACCTACTGTATGGATGACTACGCCTCCTGTGCTCGATACCAGACGCTGCTCACGGTTCCGCGTGAGCAGATTCCCGATGACCTGATTCCCACCGACGAGTCTTGGGCGCTTGAGATCGTCACCGACTACGTGGCGAATCATCCCGCAGGAGCACCCGCCATATAGCCGCCCAGTCGCCGGGGCCGATCTTCTCGGCGTACTACGAACGCGGACCGTTGTTCGACACGACGACGCCCGGCGAAGCGATCACTCGCATCGAGCAGATGCTATCCGGCTCCGTCGATCGAACCACTGCGGCAGAGTAGCGTCACCGTCGCGGGCCACCTCCCGGTCCCAGACCGTGACCACCGAACCCGTCGCGCAATGCCGTGAGCACCTTGCCTGCATATCTGGGATCGGTCTCACTCCTGACCCGTGCGGCGAGCGACTCCTCGATGACCGGCACCGGTATGCCCAGCGTCTTGGCCTCGTCGATTGTCCATTCACCTTCGCCTGAATGCCCAACTACGGCGCTCACGCCCTCGAGGTCGTCACCCATTCGTGTGTAGGCGTCCTTGAGCCATCCCACGAGACGCGACTCCACAACGCTGCGATTCTGGTACACATCGGCCACCTGTTCGAGGTCGAGATCGAACGGACCGCCATGCAACACCTCGAACCCCTCGGCGATTGCTTGCATCATGCCGTACTCGATACCGTTGTGGACCATCTTCACGAAGTGTCCCGCACCGTGACCCGGGAAGAACCGGTACGCGCCAGGGGCCGCCACATCGGCGAACATCGGCTCGAGCGCTTCGAAGACTGCCACACTCCCTCCCACCATGAGACAAGCTCCCAGACGCGCGCCAGCAGGCCCGCCACTGGTTCCGCAGTCGACGTAGTGGATGCCGAACGTCGACAACCTCTCCGCCCGCGGTCCGGCATGCGTGAAGTGCGAGTTCCCGCCATCGATCACCGTGTCGCCGGGAGCGAGGAGGTCCGCAAGCCCGGCATGCCCCGCCTCACCGTCCACCCCGAACAACAGCTCATCCACCGGAGCTCCGGCCGGCACCATGAGCCACACGGTGCGCGGCGCCTCGAGCAACGACACCAGCTGCTCCAGCGATTCTGCCGGGATGATGCCCTCGGATCGCATGGCCTCGGCGACCGCGTGCGTGCGGTTGTAGCCGACCACACTCCACCCGTTTCCGGCAAGGTTCCGGGCCAACCCGGCGCCCATCTTGCCAAGCCCCGCGACGGCGACGTGGCCACGGGTCATGCGACGCGTAAGAAGATCATCTGCGGCTCGAACCGCCGTGTCTGTGTCTGGAACGTACGACGCCAGAGGAACCAGTCCGTCGCGCCATCCGTCGATGATCGGATCGATGAAACGCCACCCCGCATCGATCTCGCGCGTCGAAACGAAGAGCGTCTGGTCGCCTCGGAAAGCGTCGAAGATGAGCTTGGCGTATTCCTCCACATACTGCATCTTCTCGGTCCGCTCGTAGAGGAAGAACGAGAACGTGCGCTCCTCTACCTCCGCGTCAAAACCGGGCCTCTTGGCGTAGAACACGATCTCGATACGGTCCGATGGCTCAAGGGTGAAGACGACCTTGTTCGTGTAGCTTCTGTCCGCTTCACACATACACTCCTGCGGCTTCCGCAGCGTCACGACGATCCGCTTGCAAGCGGGTCCCATCCGCTTGCCGCTCTCCATCATCACCGGAACCCCGGCCCACCTCGCGCCGTGCAGCCGCGTGAGCACCTTGAAGTAGGTCTCGGTGCCGCTATCCGGAGCAACACCTGCGATCGTGCGAAAGCCCTCATGTTGGGCTCGGAAGGTATGCCCGGCGATCTCACCGGGTGTGAGCGGTGTGAGCGACTCGATCATTGCAGCCCGGGCGTTCCGGATGTCATCGGGCGCATCGGAGGGCGGCTGCTCCATGGTGACCAGCGCCAACATCTGCAAGAGGTGGTTCTGTCCGACATCGCGCAACGCCCCCACTGCGTCGTAGAACGCGCCGCGCTTCTCGGCACCGACTGACTCAAGCAGCGTGATGTCGATGCGCTCGATCGCCTCACGGTTCCACTCGGCTTCGAAGAGGTTATTGGTGAAGCGGAAGTTCATGATGCCCTGCAGCATCTCCTTCGCGAGGTAGTGATCGATGCGGTAGATCTGCTCCTCTCGGAAGAGTGAGCCTAGGAGGGTATCCAGCTCGCGTGCCGTCCCCTGATCGCCCCCGAACGGCTTCTCGACAAGCACACGTGTCCACCCCGCGACCTCGTCGCAGTCGCGCGTCAACCCGCCCTCCGAGAGGTTGCGAAAGATCGTCTCGTAGTTCTCCGGCGGCACTGCCAGGTAGAACAACCGGTTCGAGCAGACTCCCCACTCGTCTTGGATCCTGCCGAGAAGACCCGCTGTGGCCTCGAACGACGCTCGGTCGTGGAACTCGCCGCGCTGGTAGCAGAAGAGCCCTAGGAAGGCGTCGACGTCCTGCGTGCTTGCCCGCGGTGCACGTTCCGCGAGAATCGACCTGACGTGTTCCCGCAGCTCCGAATCGCCCCACTCACGGCGACCGAATCCCACAACGCGGAACCGCTCGGGCAGCAGCCCCTTGGAGCGCAGGTGAAACAGCGAGGGCACCACCTTGCGCGCCATCAGGTCGCCAGTCGCGCCGAAGACGACGAGCACGGTAGCGGCAAGATCGCTTCGTTTCTGCATGGCATTCAGTCCCTACGATGATCGACATGGCAGGGCCCGCTGTGGCCCTCGTATGATTGTTCCCGCTCCGAGCCCAAAGCCTGACGCCTTCAGAGATTGAGGTGCTGGCTCCCGCCGTTTGGCCCACGCGCGCGGGGGTACAATGCACGCGAGGGCTTCGCTGGACACAGGATCCTCGTACCTGATAGCGGGTCGTGCGAACGTCCCTCCGCCATCCGGGGAGCAGGTCCCAGCAAGAGCCCAGGGAAACAGGGGCGAAGCGGAAAGGGGCGATGTTATGAACAGTCGGAGGACCCGGCTTCTGGTAGCTGGGATTGTGGCAATCGCGCTCGTAGTGGGCGTACCCGCGGTGGCGGGAGCGGTGAAGTCCTCGGCTACTTGGGCCCCGTGGCTCAGCATGCGCGAAATCGCCGAGAACCCGCCGCTCATCATCCTGGGTTCGTCGAAGGAATGGTCGTACCCGGATATCGACGGCGACTACGTTGTGTTCAACGAGCGCTTGGTCGATGGCGATGGCACCGGCCCCGGGTCCGATCCCGGCGACTGGAACGTCTATCTCTACAAGATCAGCACTGGGGCCAAGACCGCGGTGGCGGCGGGTGCTGGCGATCAGATGCGCCCGCGGATCTCCGGTGACTGGGTCGTCTACGAGGACGCAGCCGCTGGCAACAATGACGTGAAGGCCTACAGAATCAGCACCGGCGCGACAACGGTTGTCGCGAGCGGAGCGGGCAGCCAAGATGTCCCGGATGTCTCCGGCACGAAGGTCGTCTACGCGACAGACACCCCCTCAGACCAAGTTCGCATGTTCAGTCTGAGCACCAGCGCCGACACACTGGTGCAGGATGGTGCAGATTCGCCGGCGATATCCGGCGACCGTATCGTCTACACCCTGGCAGACGAGATCGTGATCAAGGACCTCACGAACGGCGCTGTCACACAGGTCACCGACGACGCGGAGTACCAGTACTCCCCACGCATCGACGGGGACAAAGTCGTGTTCCTGAAGTCAGTCGGGTTCCTCGACTACGACGTGTACGCCTATGACATCTCAACGGCCGTACTGACCGCTGTCGCCACGACAGGACAGTCCTATGGCTGTGATGTCAGCGGCACTCGAGCTGTCTGGGAGACCTACGACGGCGGGGCGCCCTTCCTTCAGGCCTACGACTTTGTTCGGGGCAAGACCGTCACCCTCGCCGAGGACGACCCCACTCACCTGACCCAGCCGATGGTCTCAGGCAACCGCGTGGTATTCGTCTCCGCCTCGACGAGCTTCTTCGAGGCATCGGGCAAAATCAGGCTCGGCACACTGTCAGCTCCAGCGCTCACGCTGAGCGTCCAGTCGACGGACAACTACGCTGCGGCCCCCCGTCTGACCGGCAAGCTGACCGAGAACGGCAACGACCTGGGCGCCAAGAGCCTCGATATCCTGAGGTCCACGGACGGTGGGCATACGTGGGCCGTTCTTGGCACTACGACAACCACATCCAGTGGCTCGTACAGCTACCTGGCGCCAGCGGCCTATCGGAAAGCCTGGTACCGCGTCCGCTTCAACGGCCAGACAGAAGGCTTCATCTCGACCTATCTGTCCCGCTTCTCGGCCTTGAGCGACGTCAAGTCCATGACGCCGAGGGCGTATGTCGGTACGCCGACCGGCTATCCTTCAACGGGCAAGAAGACCAAGTACTACACGGTCTACGGAACGCTCAAGCCGCGCCAGACCGCCGCCTCGGCGGCCAGCAAAATCGTGACGATCAAGTGCTACCGCCTGCAGAGCGGCAAGTACGTTCTCCGCCGGACGTACAACGCCAAGGTTTTTGACTACTCGACGTACTCACGCTACTCAGCCAGCGTGAAACTGCCGTATTCCGGGAAGTGGCGGATTCGCGCCTACTTCAAAGGAACCAGCACCAACGCGGCAAAGTACAGTAGCTATCGGTACGTCAAAGCGTACTAGAGCACCCACCACATTGATTGTCGAAAGGGCCCCACTCCGGGGCCCTTTCTTCGTGCTACCGTCTGGATATGCGCATCATCGACATACATACACACGCATGGGCCGACGAACTCGCCGCTAAGGCGGTGCCGGCCCTGCTTGCGACCGCCGGGGGCAGTCTGACCGCGCACTACGACGGCACCATCTCGGGACTGCAGAATCAGATGGATCGGACGGGTGTTGATGTCTCCGTCGTGCAGCCTGTCGCAACCAAGCCATCTCAGGTGACCACCATCAACGACTGGGCCGCACGCATCAGCAGCCCGCGGATCATCGCATTCGGTGCCATGCATCCGGCGGTCGATGCGCCCGCACAGGAAATCGCACGAATGGCGTCCCTTGGTCTCAAAGGGTTCAAGATGCACCCGGAACACCAGGCATTCGAGCCGCACGATCCTCGGCTCAATCCCATCTGGGAAGCGGCGATCACCCACAACATGACAGTGCTCTTCCACGCAGGCGCCGACGTCATACACCCCGGGGTCAGGGGGACAGCGGAGTCCTTCGCCCGACTGATAGATGCATGGCCCGGACTGTCTGCCATCTTGGCCCACCTGGGCGGCTTCAGGCAGTGGGAGGCCGTGGCAAAACATCTACAAGGCCGCAACGTCTGGCTCGACACTGCGTACACTTTGAGTCACCTGCCCGATGACGAGTTCCTGGCGCTCGTGCGCGCTCATGGAGCTGACCGCGTGCTCTTTGGAAGCGACGGCCCTTGGACGGATGGTTCGGCCGAAGTGGCGCACCTGTCGCGATTGGGTTTCTCGGCCGATGAGTTCGCAGCGATCGTCGGCGGCAACGCAGCACGTCTTCTCGGCATCTGACACCTCCGAGGACCCCTTTTGCATGTGGCGGCCTCCCCTTTTGCCGTCTCATCTGGCACGAAAGTCGCAGGTGAATTCCTGAACGAACCTTCGTACGGGGGGCCTGTGGTGAACGTAGCTGGTAGCAGCGTTGCTAGAGACACGTCGCTTCACTGCGCCGTGCTCGACGCGTTGCCAGTGGAGGTCCTCGTCCACGACCGGACGACGATTCTTTTTGCCAACATTGCGGCACAAGCGGCCTTCGGCGCGACGTCGGCCGAAGAACTCGAGGGGCTTCCGATCACGCGCGTAGTCCACCCGGATGGAATCGCCGCGGGCAATCAGCGCCGGGAGCTGCTCTTCGAGCGTGGCCAGTGTTTCACAACCATCAAGGTCAAGCTGCGTACGCTTCGCGGAGACACCTTCTACGTCGATGGAATGGCGTGCCGAATAACGATTGGAGACGACGACTACGCGCTGATACTTCAAGCGTCGTTTGGGGGCACTGGCCTGCCCGCCAGTGGCGGCTTCATCTCGAGCGCGTCCTCATTCCCCGAGGGCACACCGCTCGCATTGGCGACACTTGAGTCGCTGCCCCTTCCGGTCGTCGCACACGATGCGACCCACATCGTATACATCAACGAAGCGACTCAGCGGGCCTTCAGGGCGGAATCCCGCGACGAGCTCGTGGGTCGGGCTATGTGCGATGTCCTGCATCCGGATGGTCGAGAAGCCGGCATGGAGCGACGGCGCCTCCTCTTCGAGAAGGGCTACGCGTTCTCGCAGATCAGTGCGAAGACGATCGCATGCGATGGCACCACGTTGTATACCATCGCCTCAGGCGGCGCCGTCACCGCCGAGGACGGCAACCGAATGGGCTTCTGCTCGATTCACTCGGTGGATGCCGAACCGGGTCGCCCGACCTTCCTCCGCTAGCGCCCCCGACTACTCAGGTGCCACAATCTCAGACTGGCCGCCCATGTAGGGGCGCAACACCTCCGGGATCTCGACACTCCCATCGGCGCGCTGGTAGTTCTCCAACACCGCCGCGAGTGTCCGCCCTACAGCCAGACCGCTGCCATTGAGCGTGTGCACGAGCCTCGAGCCCTTGAACTCACCCGGCGAGCGGTACTTGATGCTCGCACGTCGAGCCTGGAAGTCCCAACAGTTGGAGCAACTGGATATCTCCTTGTAGTTCTCGTAGCTGGGGAGCCAGACCTCGATATCGTAGGTCTTGGCAGCCCCAAAGCCCATGTCGCCGGTACACAGGATTATCGTGCGGTACGGCAGCCCGAGGAGCTGAAGGATCTTCTCGGCATCACTGACCATGCCCTCGAGGGCGTCCATCGACTCCTCGGGGCGGCTGAACTTCACAAGCTCGACTTTGTCGAACTGGTGGACACGAATCATGCCGCGTGTGTCGCGACCGGCGCTGCCGGCCTCTTCCCGGAAGCACGGCGTGTGGGCGGTATAGAGCCGCGGAAGCGTGTCGGCCTCCAGCACCTCATCGCGGTGGAGATTGGTGAGTTGCACCTCGGCTGTGGGAATGAGGTAGAGGCCCTCGCCGGTCTTGAACAGGTCCTCCTCGAACTTGGGTAGCTGCCCGGTGCCGGTGAGAGTGTCGCTGTTGGCGAGAGCGGGAAGCGCCCACTCGGTGTAGCCCGCAGCCCCATGCGTGTCGAGCATCAAGTTGATGATGGCGCGGTTCAGACGTGCGCCGTCTCGGCCCAGCACCACAAACCGGGACTTGGCCAGCTTCACGCCTCGCTCGAAATCGATGATGCCCAGATCGGGGCCTAGGTCCCAGTGCGCTTTTGCCTCGAACTCGAACGCGGGAGGTGTTCCCCAGCGGCGAACCTCGACGTTGTCTTCCTCTCCGGCCCCCACAGGCACCCCTGAATCCGGTAGGTTTGGAGCTGTGAGCAGCAACTCTCGGACCCTGAGATCCACCTTGCTCATGGCCTCTTCCAGCTCGGCGATGCGGTCGTTGAGCAGGCGGACGCTCTCCTTGGCCTCGTGCGCCTCGTCGCTCTTGCCGTCCTTCATGAGGGCGCCGATGGCCTTCGACGATTCATTTCGCTGGGCCTGCAACCCCTCGACCTCGGCGATGAGAGCGCGACGTTCGACGTCCAAGGCGAGGAAGGCGTCGATATCCCATTCGCACACACGTGCGCGCATGGCGGCACGTACGATGTCGGGGTTCTCTCGAACGAAGCGGGCGTCGAGCATGTGTGGGCCTCCCCGGAGACGACCAGAACGGCAGGTAGAATCACTGGTAGCGAGTATAACCGAGCTGCAAACCGGATTCTGAGACTGCTGGAGCGGCATACCCTCGGGGCATCTGAAGTGCATTTTTCTTAAATATTCTGTGCCTACGGCTCATGTTTCTGTCAGATTGCGCCGATATCGAGGGGTAAGCAGGCCCTTGGTTTACCACTGGGGAGCGAAAGGCGTTGCAGAATATACCAGACACCCTCTCCTATGAGTGCGTCACCGACGCCATCGGTGACGCTTGTCTCGTCGTGTCCAGAGACGGCACGATTCTCGCCGCCAACGTGCTTGCCCACGATCTCTATCTCCGAGCGTCGCCCGAGCTTGTCGGCCTCAACGCGAGCGACCTGTGCCCGGCAGGTGAATGCGAGACCCTCATCGCCGAGATCACGTCATGCGCAGATCGCCCACACGCGTTCCAGGCGGTTCAAACTCGGGGCGACGCCACGAGCTTCGTTGGCGACTTCTCCGCACGGGCCTACTGTGACTCGGACCCGGGGTGCATCGTCTTGGTCGTGCGCCAAGCGGCTGGAGTCGCTGGGCCACTCGTCCACGACCTCGCGTTGCGCACATTGATGCTTGATCACGTAAGCGACGGAATCGTCTGCCATACCTTGGAGGGTAGGCTGCTGTTCACGAACCACGCGATGCTGGTCATCTGGGGTGTCGAGAGCTTCACCGCAGCGTGCCAGCTGGGCCCTTTCGGCTGGGTGATGGAATCACAGCGCGAACACCTCGAAGAGGTGATGGTCACGATGGCGGCGGAAGGGTGCGCCCGATTCGAATGCCATGGGCTGACTGTGGGCGGCCACGATGCCCACCTTGAGGTGAGTTCGAAGCTCGTCGACTCAGACAGCGGCCGAATAGTGGTCTCCTCGGTACGTGACATCTCATCGCGTATAGAGGCCGATGAGATGGTGCGCTACCTGGCCTACCACGACACGCTCACGGGGCTGGCAAACCGCGTGCTGCTGGACGCAGAGCTCGTCGTGGCGATCGCCGCCGCAGAGACTGAGCTGAACACGGTGGGGCTGATCTACCTCGATCTCGACAGTTTCAAGCCGATCAACGACACACTGGGCCATGCCGTCGGCGACGCTGTCCTGCGCGAAGTCGCAGACCGCATCGCAGGCTGCGTGCGAGACACGGATCTCGTGTCCCGCCCGGGTGGCGATGAGTTCGTCGTGCTGTTGCCACGGATCCGACGCCCCGAAGACCTCCTATCCATCGCCGAGAAGATCGTTGAAGAGATCTCGCACCCCATGACCGTCGCCGGACACACGGTCCATGTGACGGCTAGCGTGGGCTTCGCCTTCCATGAGCCCGGCGAGGACCCCGAATCATTCATGATTCGAGCAGATCTGGCGATGTACGAGACCCGGCGCACCAGCACGCCCACTCGCAAGGACCTGCAGCACTGACGCGCTCGCGGTAGTGCGTCGGAGGGCTCAGCTTGGGGTACGCTGATTCCATGAACACACCTCACGACGATTTCGATTCGAAACAGAGCAGGCGGATTCTCAATTCGTTCCTCGTGAGCGACGATGTTTCGCCGGCTCAGCAGCTTGCGCTCCTGCGGTTGGTTGTCGATGCGGTGCCCGGGGCTATCCTCGTTCACGACGTGGAAGGCCAGGTCCTCTTCTTCAACGAGGGCGCCTGCGAACTCCTGGGCTATTCGAGCGAGGAGATGCTGGGGCTCCCGCGATTCGGATGGATCGGGCCGGAGTCAATGGCCGGGGCCGCCGCCCGCCTCGAGCGCCTGCTTCGCGAAGGCCGGGCGGATTTCATCAGCACGGCACTGCGCAAGGACGGCCGCACCACCCCCACCGACGTGCTTACCCGACGCCTCGACACAGCGGAGGGGCCGCTGGTCGTCTCTGTGATCCGTGACGTGAGTGAACGAGTCAAAGCCCAGCAGGAACTCGAGTTCCTTGCTTACCACGATTCGCTCACCGGCCTCTCCAACCGGGTCTTCTTTGAGGAACGGCTGAGATTGGCTATTGCCGACGCGCGACGACACAAGGATATCTTGGGATTGGCCTATCTCGACCTTGACCGCTTCAAGCCGGTCAACGACCGCTACGGGCACGACGTCGGAGATTCCGTGCTCATCACGCTTAGCAGCCGACTGGTGGCCATTGTCAGGGAGCAGGACATCGTCGCGCGTCTTGGGGGCGACGAGTTCGTCATCCTGCTTCCACGTATGGCCTCTACTGCCGAGTTCCAAGTGCTGGGTCAACGGCTGCTTGACGCGATCCGGCAGCCGATCGACGTTGGAACTGCCAGCGTCTCGATTACGGCGACCATCGGGTTCGCACTGTTCGACCACGCTCTCGACGACGCGCGCTCACTGGTCGTCAAGGCCGATGTCGCGATGTACCGCGCGAAGCGAGATCCAGCCCGGCCGTGGCTTGAGTGGGACGCTGGGATGGGACTGTCATTCGGCTGAGCACCGATCCGGAACGGGGCATGCGTGAACATCTCGATAACCGACGAATTCCTTGAGTCCACGCTGCGGCTGCACCCGGCCGACACGCGGAGGGTGGCGACCTTTCTCGACAAGCTCCTCCACTCCCCCGATGCTGCGGGACTCCGACCTGAACCCATACATGACGCACCAGATCGGTCTGTTCGCTCGTTCAAGGTGACCCATGACCTCAGGGCGATAGGGCGAATGGACAGCGGTGCGGTGCAGATGCTCCATGTGGGGCAGCACGATCAGGCGTATCGCTGGGCCAGAGAACACTGCGTCGATTGCCACGACGATGCAGGCGAATTGCGAGTCATCGAGGACCCCGCCCGCCGGGTCTGTACGACCAACGAACTGTGCACGGCGTTCGACGAGTCCGGGATAGAGCACGGGCTCGCACGTTAGCCGCCGCGCATGGCCGCCCGTGCGGGACTATCCGAGCTCCACAAGGTAGCCAAGCTCAGCCTGGTTCCGCGAAAACGCCAGCCCTCTCATCTCAGCAAGTCGCTCCAGGTGGTCGGCCTCCGTGCGCGAGGCCACAATCGCCCTGATTGGAGCCCCCTTGCCGTTGAGCGCGCGCTTCACCTGATGAATCGCATCGGGGACCGGCAACCCTCGTAGCTCCTCGATATGCTGGCCTCGGGTGTCAAGAACTCCCTCGACCCACTTCAGCGGAACGTCACGGTACTCAGCCATGAGCGAGGCCTCGGCGCGTGCGTAATCCGCAGGAGTGAGGTCTGCTCGGCCAAACAGGGTGCAGTGACACCAGCCCACGCCGTCGATCTCAGCTTGAGCAAACTCGCACGGGCAGATGAGCTTCTTGTCGAGCGCGGCATCGCCGCTGGGCTCGAAACACGGGCAGAACCGCTTGCCGTACATCGCCTCGCAGTCCGAGAGCCACAGTCGCAGGTTCATGTAGACCATCCAGCGCGGGTTCACAGACCAGCTCTTCTTCGCAGCGTACGTCCGAATCCACGTGTCCTGCCTGCCCAGCGTCGAGCGATAGGCGAGCAGATCACGCGCGAAACCCTTCATCATGGGCAGCATGTTTCCCATCAGAGTCCCTCCGCACCGCTGAGGGCGGCACCGTAGGCGCCCACGACCTGCGCTTCGTCCGGCACAAACACCGTGCCGTCAAAACCGTCTCGAATCAGCCCCACCATCGCGGCGTTCTTCGCGACGCCGCCAGCGAACACCAACGGGCCCCGAGCGGTGATCCGCTTGAGACTGCTCAGCGTACGCCGGGATATCGACTCATGCAGACCTCTCGCAATCGCGCCCAGGTCTTCGCCCTTGTGGACCAGCCCCGTGACCTCGCTCTCGGCGAAGACCGTGCACATCGATGAGATCTGCACGCCGCTGGCCGCTCCGATGGATGCCGCTGCCATCTCAGCCAGCTCGAAGCCGAGCGCTCGCGCCATGACCTCCAGGAACTTGCCTGTACCTGCCGCACACTTGTCATTCATCTCGAAGTCGGTCACTTTTCCACTGGCCCCCAGCGCGATGACCTTGGTGTCTTGACCGCCGATGTCGAGCACGCTCGACGCCTCAGGAAACAGCCGAGAAGCCCCCAGCGCATACGCCTTGATCTCGGTGACCACAGGACACCCGAACATCTCGCGCGCAGCGTGGCGTCCGTAGCCGGTCGCCACGATCGCGTCATGGCTCCCTCGCTCGACGAACGAGCGGGCAACAGCCTGCGGATCGTAGCCCGAGTCCGCGATCGCCGACTCCACGACCCGCCCGTCTTCGAGCCAGATCGCGTCCACACTCCTCGAGCCGATATCAAGTCCCAGTACTCGCACGCGCACTCCTTGTGGATTGAAGCGTGAGGGGGCGAACCGCCCCCTCACGGATGACATCTTCGTTCTAGAGCATCTCGAGGAACGCCTCGACGCGAGTCGAAAGCTGTCCGACGTCCTCCATCGAGTAGTCAGTCTCGATGCGCAGCACAGGCAGCCCGGCTTCCTGGACGGCCTTCTCGACCGTGGATGCCTCCATCTGATAGAGACCACAGAAGTTCAGTGTATAGTCGATGACGCCGTCGGCACCCAGCTCCTTGGCCATGCGTACAACGTCCTTCGTGCGGCCCTCGTTGGGGGTGAAGCAGGCGCAGTTGATGTCGAGGTACTTCTCGGCAATGTCGTCGAGCATCTGTTCGAGGGTGGTGGCGTCCTCGCTCACGAGGTCCTGGTAGTAGCGCGACCCAGTACACATCTCTTCGCCGACAACCACACCGCCGGCCTTCTCGATGACATCGTGGAGCTTCCAGTTGGGGATGGCCATCGGCGTGCCGGTGACCAGGATCCGCTTGGCGTTCGCAGGGGCCACACCCGTGCCGTTGGCCACACGAGCCTCAAGTTCGTCGGCGAGGACGTTCATCATCTGCGTGAAGCGCGGCACGTCATCGTAGAACGCGATCTGGGTGGCCAGCAAGGCGTCCTTGCCGCTGATCGGCACCGGAGAAGAGGCGCGGGTGGCGGCGATACGCTGCAGCGCACGGCGCTTGTCGTTGACCTCCTTGATGGCGGTCTTGAGCGTCTCGACCGTGACCTTCTTGCCGGTAAGCTCCTCAACCTTGGTCATGAGCTCGACGATCTCTGAGCGCCACAGGACCATGTCCTTGTCGCGCTTGAGCTGGGGAAGCTCCATGACGTGAACGTTGTGAAGCTCGCCCAGCAGCTCATAGGCCTTCTTCTTGCCATCACAGGTGGTCTCGCCGACTACCATGTCCGACTCCTGGATGTATGGGCACACCTTGCCCAGCTTGAAGCCCATGAACGACTTGATCAGCGCGCAGGTGTTCCGCGGCATGATCTGCTCGACCTGGTCGTAAGCGAACTCGGCACCCGCGCACAGTCCTACACACCACGCACCGGCCGCGCGCACGATCTCCTCGGGAACGTAGAGACAGAAGGTGCCTACGACCTTGCCGCCGTCCTTGCGAAAGTCGTCGAGTTCCTTGATACGGAGCCCATGGACCTCACTCAACACGAAGTCCAGATAGCCGGTACCCTCCGGGCGGTTCTCCTGGGTGAGATAGGCATCGCCATACATCTGGCCCACTGCGCCCAGAAGCGCATCGTGGGACGGCAGATCCAGACCAAGATCGGTCCACATCTGGCGGTAGTCGGGTGCGGCGTCTGACATAGGTGTGCCTCCTTGTTGGACTCTGAACCAGCGATCTGTCATAACTCATGCTGAACCCAACTTGCACTATAACTTATATCGTTCACGAATTCATCAATCCTAATGAGCGAAGATCCACTGTCCCGCGTGCATCTGCTTAACCCCTCTCGGCTATACTCGGGCGGGGACGGATGTGACGTGCAGCTTTCATTGGGGGCTCAGGCGATGAACGACGAGCAGCTGAGTGATCGGCCCTTGAGCGCGCACGACGACGAGCTGGCAGCCGCCTCGGACGCGCTTTCGGAATCCGGCCCAGACGACGAGGTCGCCGAGGAGCCTGAACGGCGTCGGAGCCTGCTGGGAATCGTGCTCGTCGCCGTAGTCATCATTCTGTTCATCATCATCGTCATCCTGCTTCAACAGTGCGGGGGGTCGCAGAGTGATTCCGGCAGCGCAGGCGCGCGGCGTATCGAGTCACTCGAGAAGATGCAGCCCGTTGCGGGCACCGTATCGGTGTGGATTGACGACTCCACCCCAATAGAACGGGTGCTGGTGAGGGCGGGCGTGAGTCCACGCAGCATCACCGACATGTCCCGAGGGCGCTACGTGGTCGAAGTGCTGGATACGGATGTCGCGGACGCGGTGAGACGTATTCGGCAGCAGCCGACTGTCTATGACGCAGGGTTCGTCTACGAGCCGGCGACAACCCCCTGAACAGCTGACCTACGCCCTGGGGTAGCTGCCCAGCACTTTGACTTCGCGCAGCTTGAGCCGCAGGCAGTCGAGAGCGGTACGGACATGCTGATCGTCCACGTGCCCCTCGAAGTCCATGAAGAACATGTAGTCGCCCAGCTGTCTCTTGGTCGGCCGTGACTGGATCTTGGTCAGGTTGATCTCGGCATAGGCGAATTCGCTCAGGATCATCAGGAGCGCGCCGGCCTTGTCTGTCTTCAAGAACAGCGCAAGTGACGTCTTGTCGGAGCCCGTCCGCTCGCGTAGCCCCCGCCCGATGACCACGAAGCGCGTCTGGTTCCCCGCGTAGTCCTCCACGTTTCGTTCAAGAATCTCAGCACCGTAGAGATCCGCCGCCAGCGCAGGTCCCAGAGCGGCGGTTCCCGGACGAGCCAGCGCGCTCTGGACCGCCTCGGCGTTGGAGTTGGCTGCAATGACGGTGCGCCCGGGGAGGCTTCGAGCGATCCAGCGCCGGCACTGCCCGCTCGCTTGCGGATGCGCGTAGACCTCTTTGACCTCTGCGGTCGCTGTGCCAGGAGATGCGACGAGGCAGTGGTGGATGTCCAGAACCAGTTCAGACTGGATCTCGAGTTGCGTATCGAACGCGAGCGCATCGAGCGTGGCGGGCACGCTGCCCTCCACCGAGTTCTCGATCGGCACGATTCCGGCCTCGGCGCGACCCCGCTCTACGGCCTCGAACACCTCGTCGATCGTCGTGCAGGAGATGGGCTCGAGCCCTTCCACGCCCAAAGACAGAAGTGCTTCTTCCGAGAAGGTCCCGGCCGGGCCGAGAAATGCGTAGCGCACCATGGTGGCTCAGTCTCCTGTCTTGTCTGATCGAACAGCCTGCGGGGTTCGAACGCGGTTCTTGCCTTCGCGTTTGGCTCGATACAGTGCGTCGTCCGCCTCGCGCAACAACGACTCCTTGTCCTCGGCATGCGTGGGATACGTGGCAACCCCCACACTGACCGTGAGCGAGTGGCTCACACGATTCTCGGCATCAAGGAACGCGTGGTCTGCGACGGCCTCGCGAATCTTCTCGGCGACCACGAAAGCCCCGGCGGCGTCGGTCTCGGGCAGGATCACCGTGAACTCCTCGCCGCCATAGCGCGACACGAAGTCGACTTCGCGTACGGCCAACCGCAGCACACCTCCAAGTTCGGACAGCGCGTCGTCGCCTGCGATGTGACCGTAGGCGTCGTTGTATCCCTTGAACCCGTCGGCATCGATCATGAGGATCGACAAGGGGCCTCCGTACCGGGCGGCTCGGTCGATCTCCTGGGTCAAACGGTTCTGAAGCTCTCGGTAGTTGAAGAGGCCGGTGAGTTCATCGGTGATTGCGAGCACCTTGGTCAATCCGTACAGGTGAGAGTTCTCGACGGCTACCACGAGTTGGTTGGCGATCGCAGTAAGCACGAGCCCGTCCGCCGGCGAGAGGCGGTCCATGTCGCCCTGATCGGCGCAGAACAGCACCATGACGTTGCCGCGCTCACACACGGATTTACACGCGAAGTGACCGGCCGAGACGACGTGCTCTCCCCAGGAAGGCTTGGGGTGATTGGACACATCCCCCCTACTTGCCGAGAAGACCGTCTCCGAGCTCACCTTGTCGATCACGAACAGACTGCAGGTCTTCATCCCCAGGACGCCGCCCAGAACTTCGAGCACCTCGGGTCCTACCTTCTCGAGATCCAGCGAAGAGTGGACACGCTCGGTGATCCGGACCACCGCCTGGAGCTCTGCCAGACGCGATTCGAGCTGCTCCTTCTCGTTCGCCTCGTTCGCGACCGCCTTGACGGCTTCCTCCTGACGACGCCGTTGGCGGGACATCGATCCGGACACCATCACGCCAAGGACAGGGATCGCTGCCGCCTTGAAGGCGAAAAGGACGTACCCGAGGATTCCGGCCTCGTGGGCAAGCAGGTGCCCACCCACGTAGGCCGAGGTCACGGCTGCACCAACCAACCACATGTCGCGCCTGCGAGCCACCAGCGCATACGCGATTGTGAGAAAGATGGCGACCGGGTAGAAAACGTCCTCGACGTTGTGAAAGAGGAACGTGAAGCCCGCCACCACCGAGAGGTCAGGCACCAGCATCCACGTCATGGCCTCGACGACCGAACGAAGTCCGCGACGCGAGGCGTAATAACCGTAGCCGGTGCCAAAGGCCAGTACGAGCAACAGGAACGCATACAGCGGCAAGGCGTTGAACTCACCCGAAACTGAGGGGTAGACCGGGAAGATCGCAAGCAGCAGAACGCACAGAATCACGCGAGAGCGCAGATAGGTGCGCTCTTCACTGGTGATGCTCTGCTGAGACGCCGGGGACACCAAGTCAGCTCCATTGAAGGACTTCTGAGAAGCGCGACGCGCGCCACATCGTGGTACAAGTATAGCGAACGGTACCACTGACGTGCTGTTTCGCCGTCCGGCACACGACCTGCGCGACTCCGGGAGAACAATGGACCCCAACACACTCAAACGCCTGCTCGCCGATGTGGCGTCCGGCGAGATCTCCCCGGACGCAGCAGCCCGGTCTCTGGCGGAGCCGTCCTTCTCGGAAGTAGGCGACATCAGCGGCTCGCCCGAGGCCAGAGTCGACCACCAGCGGGCGGTTCGATGCGGCTTTCCTGAAGTCATCTTCTGTCAGGGCAAATCCACATCCCAAGTGTCTGCGATCTCTGCCGAACTGCTGGCACGCAACGACGTACTTCTTGCCACCAGGGCCGACGCCGCGCACGCCGAAGCCGTCATGTCCGTCGCACCCGACGCACGCTACGAAGAACTCGCTCGGCTGGTGATCGTCGATCGGCGACCGTCCCCGCCACGCGAAGGTCTCGTGGTCGTCGCGAGCGCCGGAACTGCCGATATCCCCGTGGCCGAGGAGGCCGCACTCTGTGCCGAGATCATGGGATGTGAGGTGACGCGGCTCTACGACGTGGGCGTGGCCGGAGTGCACCGCGCGCTCGCACATGTGGGCACACTTCGCTCGGCGCGAGTGATCGTGGCGGTCGCCGGCATGGAAGGCGCACTGCCGTCGCTCGTGGCCGGGCTGGTGGACGTTCCCGTGGTCGCGGTACCCACCAGCGTGGGCTACGGCGCGAACTTCGCGGGCGTCTCGGCGTTGCTCACGATGCTCAACAGCTGCGCGGGTGGGATCGGCGTCGTGAATATCGACAACGGCTTCGGCGCGGCCGTACTTGCCTCTCGCATCAACCGGCCCGGCTGGGCCGCGGGCATGACCGACGCCGCCCAAGGCACTGGGGCTACGCGATGAACGAACCGTCTCGGCTGGGATACCTCGACTGCTCAACGGGCGTCTCCGGGGACAAGTTCCTTGGCGCACTGCTCGATGTCGGCTCGGCGGGCGCGGTCTTCACCGAGGTCCACCTTCAGGAGATCCTCGACCATCTCGCCGTCGAGGCACGCGTGAACGTCAGCCGGGTGGTCTCCCGCGGCGTGAGCGCGCTCAGCGTACGGGTGGATGCGACCGACCAGCCCACGCATCGTTCGTGGGCCGACATCCGCTTGCTCATAGAGTCCTCGTCTCTTCCCGATGCCGTGCGGGAGAAGTCACTCTCCGCTTTCGAGGTGCTCGCGCGAGCCGAGGCCGACGTGCACGGAGAGACCATCGACGACATCCACTTCCACGAGGTGGGCGCGCTCGACTCCATTCTGGACGTCGTGGGCGTGTGCGCAGGTGTGCATGCCCTGGAGCTGGACGAGATCGTCGCGTCTCCCGTAGCGACCGGGTGGGGTACGGTCGACACCAGCCATGGCGTGCTGCCGGTTCCCGCACCCGCCACGGCCACACTGCTGCTGGGGGTGCCGGTCACGCCAGGCCCTTCTCGGCGAGATGGGTCGGCCCCCGGCGAACTCACGACTCCTACCGGAGCCGCGCTGCTGAGCGCGCTGGTGTCGGCCTACGGCCCCTGCCCGCCGCTGACGCCCATCCTTGTGGGGTACGGAGCGGGCACCCGGGATATCGGCAACCCCAACGTGTGCCGACTGACCGTCGGGGTGCGCGAGTCACACGACATCCCTCTTGAGCGGCAACCCGTGGGCGTACTTGAGACCAACGTCGACCATCTCTCGCCAGAAGCGGTCGCCTGGGCGGCCGAGCAGTTGCTGGCGGAGGGCGCCTTCGATGTATGGACGACACCGATTGTGATGAAGAAGGGGCGCTCGGCGGTCACGCTCTGCGTCCTGGTCGGCGGGGGCGCCTGTGCCGGCGAACACTTCGCCCAGCGCATCGTCGCGCTGACCGGCACCTTGGGGGTGCGCGTCACAGAACTCGAACGGTACGAGGCGCCTCGGGCGAACATGCGTATCGACACGCCGTACGGGCCGGTGGGGGTCAAACAGGGGCCCGAGGGCGCCAACTCTCGCCTCAGACCTGAAGCTGATGACGTGGCCCGAATAGCGCGTGAGACTCTCCGCTCATTCACAGATGTGCACAGAGAACTCACTGCTCTCGTGGAGCAAGCGCTCGACAAGAACGGGCAGAGGTAACACAATCATCCGTGACCTGAGTTCTGAAATGAAGTGAGAGACCGCATGCGCCTCAACCCTCTACCCTTGTTCACAAACCCCTCCACGCGCCCGCGCGCGATCGTCTGGACCGGGGTCGCGCTCATGGCGTTCCTGATCGTATGGGCGGCCGGACTCGACGGCACCTCCACATACTGGTTCTGCACCGCTCCGTGCCACATCGTCCACGACGATAACACGCTTGCCTACCAGCAGAGCACGCACACCAACGTCGCGTGCGTTGCATGCCATGAACCAGTCAACACCAACCCGCTCCATCTCACATTGCTCAAGATCGAGGTGGCGCCGGACGCGATCACCACGATCCGCAAGACCTTCGAACTGCCGATGAATGACCGCGACTATGTGGCACTCGAGATGCGCTCCGAGCAGTGCACGCAGTGCCACAACATGCCTAACCGCACCTTCACGCCGCAGTCCGGTCTGCTCATCGACCACGCGGTCCACGCCAAGAACAACATCCAGTGCACGATGTGCCACAACCGCGTCGCCCACCCCGAAGAGGACATCAAGCTTGTCCTCGCGGGCGACAAGAAGCACGAGAACTGGATGACGATGGACGGCTGCTTCCGCTGCCATAGCCGCGTGAAGAAGGACGCCAAGACGCCTCCCGGCACCTGCACAGCGTGTCACACCGACGATTTCAAACTCACTCCCCCGAGCCACGACAAGAAGAGCTGGTACACGCTCTACGGGGATTCAAGCGCGCACTCCAAGGCAGCCAAGGAAGAGAGCGCCACGATCGCCGAGGCCCTGAAGCTCGCGGCTGAACCTGAGGGCACCTCCGCAGACGTGGACGAGAACACCTCCGTTCTGAGCGTCAAGTCCTCCTCGGAGGTCAACTCCTGCTACACGTGCCACGCCCCTTCGTTCTGCGCCGACTGTCACAAGGTCGAGATTCCGCACAGCGCTGCGTTCAGGAAGGACCATGCACAGCAAGGATTCTCGGATCCCTCAGTGTGCGGTCGCTGCCACGCCCGTTCGGCCGAGGAGGCCAAGGGCACCGGCTTCTGCAACGCCTGTCACCACCCCAAGAGCGCTCCGGGAACGCCCTGGCTCACTGAGCACCCAGCGGTGGTCAAGGCGTCCGGCGCCGAGGGATGCCTCACCTGTCACAAGGAAGAGCAGTGCGCGTACTGCCACGTGAACGGTGCGACCAAGTTCCGGGCCCTCGAGAACGAGTGGTGGAAGTAGACCGGCAACGGCCCGACTGACCCAACCTGAGCTGAGAAGGTAAACGGCCCGTGGAGAAGACTCCACGGGCCCCGCGGCTCTCTGCATTTATACGGCGCCTGCAGCCGCAGTGAATACGGCGCCGGAACCCGTTGCCTGCAGCATTTCGCCGGGTTCCTACAGTGTATTTCGGCTGTTGTAGAAGGCAACATGAGAGTCATCCCAAGCAAACTTCGGGGCATCCGGTGACCTTCGTCACAGCACCGGCCAAAACGGCCCTCAGTTGACCCGCCAGCCCGTTCCGTCGGTGACCACGAACCCCTCGGCCTGAAGCTCGCCGAGGAGTTGAATGGCCTCCTCAACGTCACCGCCGAGCTCTCTGGCCGCCTCCTCGGAGGAGACGAACGGCACCTCCAGAACCAGCCGCAACAAGCGTGCTCGTTTCTGGCGCTTCGACCCCTCGAACCTGGTCTGGCGGGTGTGGTGGGCACTGCGGCGAGACGGGTTGGGGCGGCTGC
The DNA here is from genome assembly GCA_002841275.1 of Actinobacteria bacterium HGW-Actinobacteria-7. GTDB lineage: Bacteria > Actinomycetota > Coriobacteriia > Anaerosomatales > PHET01 > PHET01. Next base: position 168,880 of record PHET01000005.1, read on the forward strand.
TCTTCAGAAATGCACCGTAGTCGAGCAGTGCGCAGTTCCAGACGTGTGGTTCTACTCCGCTGGCGACGGAGAACTCCGCAGCTTGCGCCAACAACGGCAGCAGCTCACGGTCTGAGACCTCAGTCGAGTCGGCGAACAGTTCGTGCAAGACCACCGCCCGCACGTTGGTCTCGAGATACACCGAGGGCTGTCCGTAGGCGAAGGCACGTACACCGGCTGCCGTCGAAGGCCCCACTCCCGGCAGCGCACGCAGCGCGGCATCATCGTCGGGCAGAACAGCGGGCCTCCCATCGGGCTGTTGAGACAGCAGCTCCGCCAGCCTCTTGAGCGCCACCGCGCGGCGGTTGTAGCCCAAGCCCTGCCATGCCCTCAGAATCGCCTCGAGCGGAGCCGCGGCGAGTGCGTCAAGCGTCGGGAAATCGAGCAGCCACCGCTCCCAGTAGGGCAGCACACGCGCGACCTGCGTCTGCTGGAGCATGATCTCGCTCACCAGCACCGCATACGGGTCACGCGTATGGCGCCAAGGGAAGTCCCGATAGTGCGACTCGCCCTGCTTCAAGACCAGCGTGACGAATCCCGGTATCCGCTCGTCGTACGGCACGTCGATCACGGCGTGACAGGAACCACGGACTCCTCGACACCCAGCTCTGTCGCGATGGCTTCCGCCGAATTGAGCTTGGGACGCGAGACCAGCGGCACTTCCTTCACGAAGAGCATCGCAGTGAACGCCAGAAGCATCATGACGCTGCCGATGAGGAACGTCTCGGCGATAGCGCTCGCCAGCGCGACCTTCATGTCGACCAGGAAGGCTGCAAGCAGTTTCTCGGAACCCGGGGGCACCGACGCCGCGATCTTCTGTAGCGCGCCTGCGTTGAGCAGCTTAGCGGGCTCCTCGGCCATCGATGAGAGAAACGCCCCGGCCGCTCCGAACTTCGAGGCGTGACGGGCGATGAGGTCCTCGAGGTTGCGCGCGAATGCGGCGTTCATGACGCCGCCCAGAAGCGCGACACCCACCGTTCCGCCGATCGAACGGAAGAATTGGACGGCGGCGGTGACCTCGCCTATGCGCTGCTGGAACTGCGACTGAAGGGCGATGGCGAACAGCGGCATCGTGACTCCGATGCCCGCTCCCACCAAGATCATGTCGAACACGACGGTCAGGTGAGTGGTATCGACCTGCAGGCGTGACAGCAGGAACATGCCGACGGTCGAGACGGCCAGCCCGATGACGCCCAGCACCTTGTAGTGCCCCGTGCGCGAGATGAGCTGGCCACACAGAATCGATCCCAACACCATCGAGATCATCATGGGGATGAGCAAGGATCCTGATGACTGCGCGCTGGCTCCCTGAACCATCTGCATGAACAACGGCAAGAACATGATCGACCCGAACATGCCCACACCGGAGAAGAACAGAACCAGCATGCTCGCCGAGAAGGACCGGTCACCAAACAATCCCATGTCGAGAATCGGCTCGGAGGCCCTGCGCTCAAGCCAGATGAAGACAAAGGTCACCGCGGCCGCAACCGCGAGCAGACCCAGGATCACTCCGGACACCCACTGGTACTGCGATCCGCCCCAGTTCAGCGCGAGCAGCAGAGGAACGAGCCCTGTGACCAGTGCCGTCGCCCCCCACCAGTCGATCGTGTGCTGCTTGCCGTGCTCAGGCTTGGGCATCGCGTACCAGAGGATGGCGAGAGCGATCACGCCGATAGGCAGGTTGACGTAGAAGATCCAGCGCCACGAAGCGACGTCGGTGAGCCAGCCACCGATCGCCGGCCCTACCACTGAGGCGAGACCAAAGATCGCGCCGGTGAAGCCCTGATACTTGCCACGCTCGCGGGGATCGAACAGGTCGCCGACGACCGCCATGCCGTTCGACATCATCATGCCGCCACCGATGCCTTGGACGCCTCGCGCGATGATGAGCTGCGTCATCGCGCTGATTCCCAACGGCTCAAAGAGGCCGTTGAACAAGCTGGTGCCTGCGGCACCACACAACGCGGAGCCGAACATAAAGGTGGCGATACCGCCCACGTAGAACCACTTGCGGCCGTAGAGGTCCGAGAGCTTACCCACCAGCGGAATGACGATCGTGCTGGTGAGCGAGTAGATCGTGAAGATCCACGCGAGCAGCTGCATACCCGAGAGCTCCTGGACGATCTTGGGCATCGCCGGTCCCACGATGGTCTGGTCAAGGGCGCCCAGAAGCAAAGCCATCAGCACGCCTGCGAAGACGGTCATCTTACGGGCTTTGGGTAGGTCACGTAGGTACATGCGGTCGATCTCCTCTTGTGTCGGTACGCGAAATGTCGAGACGGGAGTCAGGCTCCCCTAGCAGATGTGGGGAGGTCCCTCTGCCGACGGGCCGTGAGCAGTGATGGTGCGAACGAGTGCAGCGAACTGGCGGCGCTCATCAGCGCTGAGGGGAGACAGCACCTCTTCGAGGCGCACGAGCATTCCAGCGTGCGAACGCCGCATCTCTTCTCGGCCATCGTCGGTAAGAACGACCTCTACGACGCGCCGATCATCGGGAACTCGCTCTCTGTGCACGAGCCCCCGCTCCTCGAGCCGGTCCACGATGCCCGTGAGGGACGCCTGCGACGTCTGAGCACATGCGGCGAGATCGCCCATGCGTCGCGGTCCATGCGCGAGCGCACCCAGCACCCAGAACTGCTGACGCTGGAGTCCATCGGTGCCCGCCGTGTGGTTCAGACCGCTGACCATAGCGTGCCACATGCTCCGCAACTCGGTGGCAAGTTCGGCGAGCTCCTCGGACGTGAATGAATCGGGTTCAGCCATGTTAATCAATGCTCCTGATAATCAATGAGATGAAGTACTTTAGCGCCCGGCTCACGCCAATGCAACACCTGTCGTGAATCGGGAGTTCAGTTGTCCGGCGAACCTACCAGCACTTGATGTAGTAGCGGCAGTGCTTCGCATCCGGGCAGTCGGAAGGGACATCATCTTCTACGGACGACCATACCTTGCCCTCGACGAAGCAGCTGCACGTGACGCGGCGCTCGCCCGCCTTCAATCGGACGTTGTGTACATCCTCATCAACGATCATCTCGCGCCACCAGGTGCACTTCCCGCGCACCGGTGTGTAGGCATCGCCCATGTGAAGCTCCTTGAGTCGGCGACCCGAGATTTCCAGGAACGTGCGTCGCCCCTAGGCGCAGTATCCGCGCGACCAGCGTGTGGGTAAAGTGCGCTACATCACTATCTTTTTCAGGATGCACGCTCCGCCCTTCATGTTCGCTGGCTGCAGCCCCGTTCCTTGTTGAGTCTTAAGCCGCAAGAGACTATGATCGAGGCACAGATTTGCGCGGATCAGAGCTGCAAAGACGCACTGGGGGCCGCACGTGTCGAAGCTCTATGACTACTGCCAGAAGATCCAGCAGCACATCGAGCGCAACGGCCTCGATGTCTTCAAGTCGCGAGGCGAAGTAGCTCTGAGTTGCGGTTTCCTCGTCTCACTCGTGGGTCCTGACGATCCGGACGATCCGCAGAAGATCGAGTCGCTGCGCCGCGCCGCGCGCGAGATCTTCAACCTCGAGCTCGACTAGCAGACCGAGCGCGTTTCCTCGCGTTGCGGTAGAGTGTCGCCTTATCCAAACACCTGCCGAGGAGGCATCATGGCACCCAAGTCCGGCGATACCGTAAAGGTCCACTACCGTGGAACCCTCTCCGACGGCTCGGAGTTCGATAGCAGCGAAGGTCGTGAGCCCCTCTCCTTTGTCGTAGGGGCCGGCGAGGTCATTCCCGGCTTTGACGCAGCCGTAAGCGGGCTGGACGTGGGCGGTAGCAGCACGGTGACCATTCCCGCCGCAGAAGCCTACGGGACCCACGACGCAGAAGGCGTACAGACATTCCCGCTCGACTTCTTTGGCGGTTCGGTTCCCGAGGTCGGCTGGACGGTCGAGCTCGAGACCCAAGAGGGCCAGAAGGTCCCCGCAGCCATCGTCGGGGTCACCGAAGATTCAGTTGAGCTCGACTTCAACCACCCGCTGGCCGGCAAGGATCTCACGTTCGAGATCACGCTGGTCGAGGTCGTAGAGGCGTAGCTCGCCCAACAACCGAATTCCTTGACGGAAAGGCTCGGGAAACCGAGCCTTTCTGCTTGTCCGGTCCCCATTCACAGAATCTTCGATTCCGAGCTGTAAGGTTTCCTGTGAATCCTCGACATGTCACAGAGCGGCCGATCCGCTCAGGAACGATCCAGTGATGATTGAGGAGGGACCACTGATGAGCAAGAAGATGATGGCGGCGGTCGTAGCCGGACTCGTGTCGGCCATGCTGCTGGGGGGCGCCGGTATCGCGTCTGCAGGCGGTAGACTCCAGACCCGCGATCGTGATCAGCTTCGCGATGGGAGCTGTCAGGTTTCGGTAGCCAAGCTTCAGACGCGCGATCGTGACCAGCTTCGCGATGGGAGCTGTCTGGCAGTAACCCAGTCCGGCACGCAGACTCGTGCGCGGATCAAGGCCAACGAGTGCACGCCCGCCGTCGCGCCTGCCGCGTCACAGACTCGCGACCGCGATAGGCTCCACGACGGAAGTTGCTCCCTGATAGCCAAACTCCAGACGCGTGACCGCGCGCAGGACGGCAGCTGTCTGATAGTGGGAACCAAGCTGCAGACGCGGACACGCGACTGCTGAGCATCACCGTACACGTCCACACGGCGGGCGACCGCAAGGTCGCCCGCACGCGGGTATGTATGTGAGACGGGGAGGTGTGTGTTTCGTGCGTACAGAGTCCGTTGGGCTGCGAGGACTGGCACTTCGGCGAAGGCCTGACGTCGCGCTGGTTGACGCAGCGGTGAAAGGCGACCCGGTGGCCTTCTCGGAAGTCTACCGGCGATTCCGTGTGCCGGTATATGCCTTCTGCCTCTCTCGGCTGATGAAGCCCGGACTCGCCGAGGACGCGGCGCAGGAAGTATTCGTGCGACTCTTGGCCGCGCAGCCAGGATCGATCGACAAGCCGCTCTCATGGCTCTACGGCGTGGCGCGACATGTGTGCATCGACATGTCGCGGCGCAGCGATCACGAGTTCGCCTCGGACGTGGCGCACCTGGCTGTGGCCGATCCCTTCGACACGGAAGCCCACGTGACCGCCCGTGAGGACGGCGAGCGGATAGCAATCGCACTTCGCAGCCTCAACCCGCGCTACCGAACCATCTTGATGATGCACGAGATGCATGCACAATCCGCTCCAGAGATCGCCGACGCATTCGGTATCGGGGTCGGCGCCACCTACACGCTGTTGTCCAGGGCGCGCGGTGCGTTCGAGCTTGCGTACACGAAGGCCGAGAGTCTCTCGGCACCATGCAAGCACGCACTAGGCCTCCTGTATCGCCGAGAAGCCCAGAGCATCTCCGACACGGCGGAACTGCGGCTCGAGCAGCATCTGGAGGCGTGCCCGTCTTGCGCACGCGAGGCGCGTCGCGTCGAGCGGAGTCGTCAGTGGACCCTCGTACGCAGCGCGCTGACCCTGCCCGCGCTGCAAAGAGCGTGGGGCGAGCTGGCTGATCGTTTCGGGCCTGCGATCACGTGGCTGACCCCCGAAACATCGAACTCGCTTGGCGCCTCTGTCGGAGCCGCACTGACGGCTGTGGCGCTGGGCACGACCGCGGTGCTTATCCCAATCGCCGCAACCCCGCGAGGCGCAACAACCACGTGGCCGGAGTCGGCGACCATCGCCGCGCAAGCTCCCGGTGCCGAGGCTCACGCACTGCGTCAGGCACACACGGCTGCGAGATCCGCTGGCGAATCAGATGCCTCGGCAACCGGAGGGGCGACGACTGCAACGCGCTCGCGTGCCGCGGTGACAGGTGCCTCACGTACTGGCGGCCCGAACCGCACCTCCACAGACTCGCTCGCTCCCACGGGAGGCGGCGGTGGCACGGCGGCATCCTCCGGCCCCAAATTGGCGCCCACGCACTCTGCGGCCAATGCAGCACCTGCAGGCGGAGGAGAACTGCAGAAGCAGACGGGCACCGCAGAGCCACGACTTCAACTGCGTGGCGGGACGCATGAATAGAGGTCACCAGCCCCACCGATTGACCGCCTAGACAACAGACGTTGCACTTGGCGTTACAGGTAGCGAACCCGCAATCACTGCCACGTCCCGATGTCCTCGTGACACTGGACGCACAGGCCGTCAGCAGGCACGCGCACCATGGACTCAAACTCGGTGCCGTGGGGATCGTGGCACGAGGACACACAGGTCAGCGGCTTGCCCGCAAGCTTGTCTTCGCATTCGCCGTCGGCCACGTGTGCGCGCCCCAAGGCCGCGCCATGGCACTCACGACACAGAACGGAGATGGAATCGAGAAGCCCGGCACGCTGGCTGGGCCCGTCATGCGCGCCGTGACACGAAGTGCAGACAAGGTTCGCATGTGCGGAAGCATCGTAGTACGTCGTCTTCTCCACGTGGCACGACCTGCACTCAGCATCAGGCTGCGCGATCACCGCCGGGAGACCCGATGCGGATACGGCCGACTCCAACGCCGCCGCCTCGGACATACGGGCTGCCGAAACGACCAGGACGGTCGCCATGGAGCACATGATCAGTATGAACAAGAATGGCAGCGCGGCCTTGAGAACAGCGCGACAATTGCGCGCGCTCACGCGACTTCCCCCATGCGTAGAACCCCCCGGTTCATGAACGATTCCGCCGACCCCTTGACGAGTCCTCCACGCCCCCGCGTGAACGACGTCATCTCCTCCGACGTACAGCTATTTTAACCCCTGGGGGTATCGGTGGCTATAGCCATTTTCCGACAACTCGACAGAAATTGAGTCCGGGCACCTGATTTCGCGTCCGTTCCGCCACCACGCAGAAGGGCGCCCCTCAGGGCGCCCTTCGTACCTGCTGATACTGTTCGCAGACTAGCGGACCACGATCCTGATGGTGCGAGACACGCTTGCCGCGCTGTCGTCGTCGCCAGCGAAGCGAGCTTGGAGCCTGTAAGTTCCTCTGACGTTTGAGGCGAATCCATACGACCACTTTGCAACTGCAGTGGTAACGGCCCTGGACTCAGACGAATCATCGTCACTCTCGACACGATTAGAGGTCACGGTGGCCTCCCGAACTGCGAGCAACTCCCATGTGGTCGAACCAGGGGCCATTACGTACACAGAGACTGCTTCGCCTCCGGTTGCCGGGGTCAATGTGCCGCTCAGCGTGAGTCGCCTCGAACGGTGGACACTTCCCTCTCGGGTCCTGATCGTCACCTTCGTGCGCGTCTGACCGACTGTGGCCGGATCCGGAGCGGTGACGGTGAAGCTCGCGGTCTTGTGGACCTCGATGTTGCCGGCCACGTCGACCGACCAGAACTCGATGGTGT
>PHET01000031.1 GCA_002841275.1 Actinobacteria bacterium HGW-Actinobacteria-7
TCAGTTGTGGCTTCGACACCAACAACCGTTCAGGACGGGGTCCTCAACTGTCAACAACCTATGTGGGAACTACAGCTAGTCCGGTCGGGTCGGGAGCGTCTCCTCGCGTGGTGTTTCGTATGTGTTTCCCCAGCCCGGGAGCCGTGATATACTGCTCCGACGGCACGACGGTGTGCCGAACCGAAGAACACGAGCAACGACGCTCGCCAGAAGACCCTCACCGGTCTGGGCGGGCGTTTTCGTATCTTCGGACACGATCGGTTCACGAAAGGTCTGGCACATGAAGGAGTTCGCGGTCTTCTGGGGGTGCACGATCCCCGCGCGGTTCCCGTTCATCGAGAAGTCGGTGCGGTTGATGTTCGACGACCTGGGTGCGCAGATCCACGAGCTCCCGGGTCACACCTGCTGTCCCGAGGGGACGCTCGTGAAGTCGAACGACCCCGATTCGTTCTACACCGCCGCCGCTCGCAACCTCGCGCTTGTCGAGAAGGCGGGGTTCGACGTGGTCACGCCGTGCAACGGCTGCTACTCGACGTTCAAGGAGGCCCAGAGCCACCTGAAGACCGACTGGCGCGCACGTGACACCATCAACGAGCGCCTTGCGACCGAGGATCTGCACTACGACGGGTCACTCCAGGTCGTGCACTTCGCCGAGTGGCTGAGCGACCACATGGGCCCCGGGCTCATCGCCTCCAAGGCGGTCAAGCCGTTCTGGGGCATGAACATCGCCGTCCACTACGGCTGTCACCTCCTGCGACCGCAACCCGCGGTCAAGTGGGATGACCCGCTGCACCCCACCAAGGTCGAAGCGCTCGTGGCTGCCCTTGGGGGCCGCGTGATCGACTATCCCACCAAGATGCAGTGTTGCGGCGGGTACCTCGACCGCGTGGGGGAGCGCGAAGGTTCGCTCGCCTTCAACCGCCGCAAGCTCTACGACCTGCAGAACCACAAGGTCGACGCGCTCGTGGTGGTCTGTCCGAGCTGCTTCCAGCAGTTCGATCTGAACCAGGCCGCGCTCCAGCGCGCCAACGAGCCGATCCACGTGCCGGTCCTCTATCTTTCCGAGCTCATCGGCCTGGCCTACGGCCACAGCCCTGAGGAGCTTGGGATGGACATGCACCGCGTCAGCGTGCAGCCATTCCTCGACAAGTGGGAGGGAAGGAGCGCCGACAAGACGCGCCTCGCGCAGGACTTCGACGTCGCTCTTCTCGGCAAATGCGATTCGTGTCGCGCGTGCAAGGATGACTGCCCGGTGTGCAAGGTCGATCCGACCTTCGACCCCTGTGAGACGGTGGGCCGGCTTCTCAACGGAGAGATCGACGAGGTACTGGCCGACCCGAACATCTGGAAGTGCCTCGAGTGCTACACGTGTCTTGAGATGTGTCACAGCGATATCGGCATGGCGGAGACGTTCCGCAAGCTCAAGGAGCTCTCGCTCAAGTCCGGCTCTGGCCCTGATGCCGTGCCGGCGAGCTACAAGATGTTCATGGAGACCGGCGTCCTGGGCAAGCCCAAGGAGGGCGCGCGCAAGAAGTTGGGACTGGCTCCGCTGCCGCCCACCGGCGGCGACGCCATCCAGCGACTCATGGGATGTGACGCCGCCAACGCGGTGTGCGATTCAGAAGGAGAGGGTTAAGCGATGTGTGGCCTGATGGGCATCTGCGATCAGTCCGGCACGCTCATGAGCGGCGAAAACGCCATCAAGGCGATGGCCGTTCAGCGTGACCGAGGCAATGGTCTGGGGGGTGGATTCGCCGGTTACGGCATCTACCCGGACTTCCCCGACCACTTCTGTTTTCACATGATGTATCACGACGTGGCGGCGAAAGAGGAGGCCGAGGCGGTCTTCGATCGGTACTTCACCGTCGACCTCGCCGAGCCAATGCCCACGCGGCCCGTGAAGGGCATCGGCGACGCTCCGCTGCTCTGGCGCTACTTCCTAGTGCCTGATGAGCACAAGCTCGCCAGCTCGGAGATGTCACCCGAGGACTTCGTGGTCCACACGGTCATGCTCGTCAACTCGACGATCGACGGCGCGTTCGTCGCCTCGTCCGGCAAGAACATGGGCGCGTTCAAAGGCGTAGGCTTCCCCGAGGAGATCGGCCACTACTACCTCCTTGAGGAGTACGCGGGCAACACGTGGGTCGGTCACAACCGATTTCCCACGAACACTCCCGGCTGGTGGGGCGGTGCGCACCCGTTCACGCTGCTCGACTGGTCGATCGTGCACAACGGCGAGATCTCCAGCTACGGCATCAACAGCCGCTACCTCGAGGCGTTCGGTTACAAGTGCACGCTGGGTACCGACACCGAGGTCGCTGCGTACCTGTTCGACCTGCTGCTGCGCCGCCACAAGTTGCCTCTCGAACTGGCGTGCAAGGCGCTGGCCAGCCCACTGTGGACCGAGATCGACCGGATGCCCGCCGAGGAGCAGGCGGTTATGCGCTCACTGCGCGCCGTCTACGGCCCCGGCATGCTCAACGGCCCGTTCGCCATCGTGCTCGGCTTCAACGGCGGCATGGTCGCGCTCAACGATCGCATCAAGCTGCGCCCGCTGGTCGCCGCCGAGCAGGGGTCGATTCTGATGGTAGCGTCCGAGGAAAGCGCGATACGAGAAGTCCTTGACGCCCCCGATCGAGTGTGGGCACCCAAGGCCGGCGAGCCGGTCATCGGACGCATCAAGGGTATGGACTGGCCCATTCACGGCGACCTGCACCTGTCGCCCAGCGAGATCTCCTGTGCCGTGACCGGTGTCGAAGACACCTGCGAGACGACCGTCGAGGTGAACTAGGATGCCAACGAGCCTTATCCAGCCCGAGTTCAAGGTAGAGATCGACTACGACAAATGCCACAAGTGCGGACGCTGCGTCCAGCAGTGCGGCTGGGGCGTGTACTCATTCAACGAGCGCCCGTTTCCCGATGACAGCAAGTGCCGTGCGTGCCACCGCTGCGTGACGTACTGTCCGGCGCACTGCATCACCATCAAGAAGAACGAGTTGGCCCTGCGCGAAAATGCGAACTGGTCCTCCGAGCAGCGCAAGAACGTGTGGCGCCAGGCGGAGTCCGGTGGCGTGATGCTCACGGGTATGGGCAACGACAAGCCATACACGAGCTACTTCGATCATCTCGTTCTCGACGCCTGCCAGGTCACGAATCCGTCCATCGACCCGCTGCGCGAGCCGATGGAGCTCCGCACCTATCTGGGCCGCAAGCCCGATAGTGTCGAGGTAGAGAGTGATGGCCATGGTGGCGTGCGCCTCAAAGAGGGCGCTGGCATCGCGAAGAACATCAAACTTGACGCTCCCATCATCTTCGCGCCGATGAGCTACGGGTCGGTGTCCCTCAACGTCCACAAGTCGCTGGCGATGGCCGCCGAGCGTCTCGGTATTCTGATGAACACCGGTGAGGGCGGGCTGCACGCGGACCTTTATCCCTACCAGGACAACGTGATCGTTCAAGTCGCGTCGGGCCGCTTCGGCGTGAACCCGGAGTACCTGAACCGCGGTGCCGCGATAGAGATCAAGGTCGGCCAGGGTGCCAAGCCGGGTATCGGCGGCCACCTGCCGGGCGAGAAGATCAACCGAGAGGTCTCGACGACCCGGATGATTCCGCAGGGCTCTGATGCCATCTCACCCGCTCCCCATCACGACATCTACTCGATCGAGGATCTCCGTCAGCTGATCTACTCACTGAAGGAGGCATCGGGCTACAAGCCAGTTGGCGTGAAGATCGCCGCCGTGCACAACGTAGGCGCCATCGCTTCCGGGATCGTCCGTGCCGGCGCTGACTACGTGTACCTCGACGGGTTCAAGGGCGGCACCGGTGCAGCTCCGGCCATCATCCGCGACCACGTGGGTATCCCCCTTGAGATCGCCATCGCGGTGGTCGATCAGCGACTCCGCGACGAAGGCATCCGCAACCAGGCGTCGATCATCGCTGCAGGTTCGATTCGCTCCTCGGCCGATATGGCCAAGGCGATCGCGTTGGGCGCAGACGTTGTCGCCATCGGTTCGGCGGCACTGATGGCACTGGGTTGTCACCTGTGCCAGGGGTGCCACACGGGCTGTTGCAGCTGGGGTCTCACTACCCAGAAGCCCGAGCTCACCCGCCGGGTCGATCCCGAGTGGGGCGCCGAGCGGCTCACGAACCTCGTGCACGCGTGGAGCCACGAACTCCAGGAGATTCTTGGTGCACTTGGCGTGAATGCGGTCGAGTCGCTTCGCGGGAGCCGCGAAAGGCTGCGCGCTGTGGGCCTGGACGCCCAGACCTGCGAGATCCTCGGCGTCAAGCCGGCTGGGATGTAGGGGAGATACGATGACCACTGAGACTGCTTCCGGGCCCATCGAGGGCTACATACAGGTTGACCCACAGGTCACCGTCGACGATGGCGTCGCCGTTATCGAGTGTCAGAGCGTCTACTACCGCCAGCTCAATGAGGCGGTTCGAAAGGCATTCGCTGACGGGCTCAAGACCGTGCGGCTGCTCAACGTTAACGGCCAGCGCTATCTGGGCACGGGCATCAAAGGCAAGGACCTCACAATCGAGGTGCACGGTACGCCGGGCCAGGACATGGCGATGCTCATGGATGGACCCACGCTTGAGGTGTTCGGCAACGCGCAAGACGGCGTTGGAAACACGATGAACGCTGGCACAGTCATCGTGCACGGCAGTGCCGGAGACGTGCTGGGCTACGGGATGCGCGGCGGCAAGGTATTCATCAAAGGAGACGTGGGCTACCGCGTTGGCATTCACATGAAGGCCTACGAGGATCTGCGCCCCATCATGGTGTGCGGTGGCAAGGCCCGCGACTTCTTCGGGGAGTACATGGCGGGCGGGCTGCTCGTGCTTCTTGGCATGGACTCACAGCTCGATGGGCCTTTGGTCGGTGGATACGTCGGAACCGGCATGCATGGCGGAGAGATCTATCTCCGAGGTGTGGTTGAGAGTTGGCAGGTAGGCAAGGAGTGCGGCATCTTCACCGCTACCGTCGAGGAGATGGAGGCGCTCAGGCCCGTCCTTGCGGAGTTCTGCACGGCCACCGGCTTCGATCTCGATACGGTGATGAGCGAGCCGTTCACCAAGCTGGTGCCCATCAGCCACCGCCCGTACGGGAAGATGTACACCTACCTGTAGCGCACGAACTCGATACGCACACAGAACAGGGCCCGGAGGTCGGGTCCTGTTCTGTGTGCGAGGTTATCTGGCGCCATCGGGCCATCTGGGGTACCCATGGGGTATCTGTGCTTGGCATTTCGTGGGGGTTCCTCTATCTTCCCATTATTAGCAATGCTTAGCGGGGGCTGAGTGCTGTGAAGGGGGAGCGATGGCTGGGCTGGGGGAAGTGCTGTCGTTTGGCATGCGGCGGACAGCGCTGTACTCGATTCCCGACAGAGTCGCGCAGTATCTGGATACTCCGCGTCTTTCAATTGCGACCCTGACGGGGCTCGTCTTTGGTCTGGGCATGATGAGGGCCTTCTTGGAGTTCCGGCTCTTCGGAGAGCCGCTGAAAGAGCCCGAGGCACTCGCGCACCTGACACTCTTCTTTGTGGCCGCGTTTCTCGCGGGGGGGCTACTCCTCTCCTCGCTCGCGAAGACAGGATTTCGTTCGGTCCTTAACGCCATGATCGTCTTATGGCCCCTGACCGTCGTGACACCGCTCGTCGAGGCGTTGATACTCGGTTCGACGGACCGCTACTCGTATGTGACGGTTGAAGCGTTGCTGACCGGACGAATCGGCGTCGAGTCCACGGGGGGTGGAGCTCCCGCGATCATGGCGCAACTGCTGTTCTTCTGTGCCGCGGGAAGTGCATTCGTCTACCTGCGCTCGCGTTCCCTTCGTCGCATGGCACTCGCTCCGCTCGCCTTGGCAGCTCTGGTTGCCGTCTCGGGTACGCCGGGGCTTCTCGTCCCGTGGCTGGATCCATCCCGCTCGGCCAGCGTGTTCGGTTCAAGCGAGACGGCCAATGGCGCGTTCATCGTCTACTACGCGCTAGTCTCGATCGTATGTCTGTTCACAGGGGTGTGGCGCGACACGGGGGCGAAGGTCCGCGACATTCGGTTTGCAGTCAGGCCGTGGCCGACGATCGTGTACGGTTTCATCTTGCTTCTGGCGTTCGCCTTTGCGCTCAAGCGCGCGGGGACTCCGGCCGATGCTGCAGTCGCGGTGAATGCTGCGCTACTTTCCGTGGGTTGGTGTCTCACCTGGCAACTCGTGGTGATGTCCAACGATGCGTTCGACGTGGACATAGACCGGGTTGCGCACCCGCGTAGACCTGTCGTGATGGGGCTGTTCTCGAAGGAAGAGTACCTCGACCTTGCCGCACTTCTCGGTGGGCTCGCGCTGATGCTGATCTCAATGGTGTCGCCCTTGTCCGCACTGGTGGTCGTTGGGGGCGCGATTGCACTCAGCGTCGCATACTCAGCGCCGCCGCTTGCTCTGAAACGGCGGCTATTCGGTGCGCCGACGGTCATGGCGCTTGCGGCCGGAATCGTTGCACTCGGTGGTGTAACCGCCGGGGGTGGCCGTGTCGATGGGCGATCTTGGGCGATCGGTGCAGTGCTGGTACTCATCTTCGCGCTGGGCGTCGTAACCAAAGACGCTCGCGACGAGGAGGGGGATGCCCGAGCGGGAGCGCGCACTCTGTTCACGGTCTATGGCCGGAAGCGTGGACTTCGCATTACGGGGTGGCTCGTATTCGCGAGTGCGTTGCTGCCCGTATTGATCGTGTGGAGTCCGCTAGCGTTTGCGGTCTGCGCTGTGTTCGCCGTTACGACGGCACTGACGTTCCGCCGCACGGGTGACATGCGTCTTGTCTTTCCGCTCTACTTCGCCGAGATGGTCTTCGTGGGAATCAAGTTGGTCGGCTGACGCTCAAGGGGGAGCGATGCATCGCAGGACATGGACGACGCTGGGGTTATTCGGCCTGCTCGCGGTTGCGTTCGCGGCGACTGCTGCAGTAGGTGCGACGGGCAACACATCGATACGTATCGCCCCAACGGGTGTCATACACACGCCAACGCCAACGATTCAGGCCCGCTTCCTCGGGTATTACTCAGGTGGCACTTGGAGCACGGTGACCTACTACCCCGAGGACATCAGCATCCTGTTGGATGGCGAGCCGCTCCTATTCACGCGAGAACCAGCTTCACAATCCCTCACGGTCACGGTTTTGGCCCCTGTCACGAGGCCATTGAGCGAGGGCCTACACTCGGTGGTAGCCTCGAGTTCAGTTGGCGTTGACTGGTGGACCTTCGAGTACCGAGCCGAGCAGTCCTCGCCCGCCGCCATCACGGATGTATGGCCGCTGGGTGATACCTCGCGCTACAACTGGGACGGGACCGCACGGTTCGCAGTCGCCGAGGGTCGAATCGAGACTACAACCGTCGATGCTACCATCACGGTTGACGGTGTGGACCACGCTGCGACAGCGTCCGGATTGTACTTCGTAACGTCAGTACTCGGCACCGACCTGGGTACCCATGAGGCAACTGCCACTGCGACCGATGCGAGAGGCACAACGGTCACTCGACACTGGGACTTCGTGCAGAATCAGGCGCCACGTATCGAGTCGGTGTCGCCGGCGCATCAGTCGCTTTCAAATGCGACGACCAGCGTGGTAGTCGCAGAGGTCTCCGATTTGGTCGGAGGAATCGCGCCGGAGTCTGTGGAGATGCTGGTAAACGGCGCAGCCGTCACCACGAAGTACCGCTCTGTAAGTGAGACACGCGGCGTCGTCACGTATGCGCCCAGTCAGCCGTACTCCTCGGATACCACGATCGCGGTCGACTTGTTGGTCAGAGATGTCTATGGGGCCGTGGCATCGAAGAGCTGGTACTTCGAGGTGACAGACTACCCGGCATCCGAAGTCCCCGACGTGTCACAGAACATCACCTGCCGCGCGTGTCATGGGGATTTCAGCCAAGTGCACCTCAACGAGCCATATCCTACCTTGATCTATCCCTACCTCGGGTCTCCGAAGCTTACTCATTACCTTCCGTCCAATGCCGTGCTCAGTGACGCGTATTCCAACTGCATCTCCTGCCATCAGCAAATCGATACCGTGGTGAACGACCCCGGGGTGTTCACTGCCCATCAGTACGACTCAACGGTGCCCATGGGGACCAATCTCTACGACATGTCCCGCGGCCGCTTCTGTGAGATCTGCCACATACCGCCGAGCCCGCCGCTGGAGAACGGGTACTCGTCGAATTGGAAGTGGCGGGCTCACGGTAGGAGCAGTCAGTTCACCAGGACGCAGCTGCCACTTGGGGCACGCGTCACCGCGCCGCGCGAGGCGATGGACTGTACCTACTGCCACCAGTCGGGCTCAGCAGCGCCCTACCAGTTCGGACCGCACGACACGGTCTCGGATCACACACTGCAGCTCGAGGACGACTGTCTGACGTGTCATAGCCGGATTCTGTCGCGCGAACATACAGCCTCGGGGCGAGCTGACGGTGAGGGAGCCCCGATCACGTGCCAGACGTGCCACGTTGACGGCAGCGAACAGGTTCGTGCTGCTTCGGGCAAGCAGTGGCTCGGCGGTACCGACCGCTGGGAGACGAGCGCATTCGCCTACCAGTCTCCCGGTACACAGACCGTGGACCCGTGGAGCTACACCGAGAATGGGCAAGCGGTCCCCGTCACCAAGGTGAAGATCCACCTGAAGGGGACGGGCCGAGCGATTCTAAATGCGTTCTACAACGGGGTATGGAATCAGGTACTACTCGTCCCGGCTCGCGACGCATCCAATTCCTATGGCGTGGTCGCCAATCCTGACCGAGTCATCGAACTTGACGTTCCGGGCGCGACCGCCTTTCGCTGGACCATCGCATACACGAAGGGCTACAACTCCGCCAACGGTATAAAGGCGGGCCTCACGGTCATGGAGACAAGCGTGGGTCGTCCCGACGTTGTCTGCGGTACTTGTCACACGGTGTTCGACAGACACCTTGGCGCACATGAGGAGGATCTCGCGGCGTTCTGCGGCGGCTCCGAGTGTCACGACGGTAATCTCGTGACCGAGCACAAGACAACTCGCGGCCTCACGTGTCGCACCTGCCATGAAAGCAAGCAAAGCGTGGTGGCTGCGGCGATCCGGGAGGGCGACGGGAGCTGCAACGCCTGCCACAACGCTGACAGTCGGTCCCATCCTCATGGGCCGTCGATGATCGGGAGTTCCGCCGCCAGCTTTGAAGCGCAGTGCCGGGATTGCCACGACGCCGATCTAGTTACCGAGCATGCCCGGCAGGGGCGTTCCAGCGGCGATGACCCCTGCAGTGCCTGCCATCTCGCTCAGGACGCGGCGATTCAGTCGGCCA
The DNA here is from genome assembly GCA_002841275.1 of Actinobacteria bacterium HGW-Actinobacteria-7. GTDB lineage: Bacteria > Actinomycetota > Coriobacteriia > Anaerosomatales > PHET01 > PHET01. Next base: position 9,322 of record PHET01000031.1, read on the forward strand.
TCGCCTCGGGCTGGACCTCATGCGAGGCCTGCCACGGGGCTGATGCGCAGCATCCCTCAGAGCACGCGTCAGATCTCGCGGATGAGTGTTTGCGATGCCACGAACCGACGCTTTCGACGGATCATGATCTTTCGGATGGCTGCAACGCGTGTCACAAGGCGACCCGCGCCAAGACCGCATGGCTCTTCCGTAGCCGCGAGTGTGGCGCCTGCCACAAGGTCGCTCACCAGCAATCATTCGCTGCATCGTTGCCTCCAGACATCTACTTCGACCCGCGTTTCGAGTGGTCCCGACCGATGCAGCTTTCGGCGTTCGCGGGAGAATCATGGGTGCCTGCTGAGGCCGTCGAGTGCTCTGGGAGCATCGTGTTGAGCGGAAGGGCCCCAATCTCAATCAGCGAGGCGTGGTGGCCGTACTTCAGCGGCATGTCGACCAATGCGTGGAGTACAGCGGCAAATGGCCCCGAGCCAGAGGACACTTTCTACTCCGGCTTCTGGTGGAGGGGCGTGCAGCGGTGCCAGATCATTCTCCACTCGGGAGCAAGCCACTCATCGACCCAGGATTCCGGCTCGGGGACGCGCGCAGAGATCATCTGGTGGGGACCTGAGTAGCTGGCAAGCGTTACACGTATGCCGCCGGTTGTGATGCGCCGAGAAGCGGTGCCCATTGGCGGAAACGCATTGCTCGCTTGACGAGACGCCCGAAGATAAGTAAAGATGAACGACGATACGGGGGGCCGTATTCTACTGCGGGTATTCTGACAGCGCCAAGTCCTAACGCGTCAGTGGTCTTTCGCGTGCTATTCATGCGTAGGGGGATGCGTCGTCGCACTCGTTCCGGGTCGTATTACTTGGGGAAGCCTGGTCGTTCTTGCGCGGGATGATGTCGCCGGGCTGGACCGTGCCCCGTCTGTAGATAGATCTGTCTCGAATCGCGAACGGACTCTATTGGGGGACGGATGTTCAATCGAACTTGGGTGAAGTACGCGTTTCTGCTCATGCTGGGTGTCCTGTTTGCAACTACGGTATCTGGCGCTATGGGTACGACGCCCATCCGGGTCGCGCCCGTCGGTGTTGTGCACACCGCTACACCACCGATTCAGGCTCACTTCACAGGCATCGCAGTCGGTTGGTCCACCACCACGACGAACCCCAAGGACATCACGCTTCTTCTTGACGGTGAGTCGATCGCCTACGTGCGAGAGCCTCTCGAAGACGCGTACGAGGTGACGATTACCGCGGAAGTGGCAGAACCGCTCGCCGAGGGCCTTCATTCCGTCGTCGCGTCCAGCACCACGGGCAAGGACTACTGGACGTTCGAGTATATTTCCGACCCAAGCGCAGCACACCCGGCGATTACCGACGTTTGGCCACTAGGAACGGTGTACGAGTACTCTTGGGCCCGCACGGCTCGGTTCGCGGTGTCCGGGGCGGTCGTCGAGACCGCTTCAGCGTCGGCACAGGTGGTGGTGGACGGTACCGCGCACTCGGCAACGCTGGACGGCTCGTACTTCGTGTCTGACACGCTGCCCCTGTCCGTGGGATCTCACGATGTTACGGCCACCGTCGTTGATGGTCTTGGACAGTCCGCATCCAGGTCGTGGAGCTATGAGTTGGCCGCGATGCCGAGACCTCCAACGATTGTGGTGCCGAGTCAGGACTTCTACTGGGTAGCCGGCGCGTATGTCGCTCCGTACGGGACTGCCACGGTCAGCGACGTGGACGGGCTGATCAATGGATCGCAACGAGCAGCGGCATTCGACCCGGCAACAGGTCGCAGCTACGATCTGACGGCGACCTTCGAGTACGTCACGTACGGCGTGGCCTCGGATACCTACGGGCGGATCACCTATTGGCTCAACTCGCTGCCGGAGGGTGGCCCGTATGTCGGCACTCTCTCGATGACTGATGCGTATGGGGTGACGGCGAGCGAGGACTTCACGTTCTCCGTGGGATACGAGCGACCGACGGTCAATCGTGTTGAACCGTATCCCGTCTGCACGACCCTCCCCACGGAGGCAGTGGCGCTCATCTCGGACGCTCATTCCGGCGTGGACACTGAGTCCGTTGGGCTCAGCATGGACGGTATAGCGCTTGACGTTTCATGCGAAGCATCGGGCTCCGCGTTGTTGGTCCGCGCTGGGCTCCCGCCGGTGGATCGGTACACTTCGCACACCGTGGCCTACTCCGTGCGCGACAGTTCCGGCATCGAAGCTTCTGGCACGTGGCCCTTCTACTACACGCGAGGGCCTCAGTTCTCGGGGTACTCACCGCCGAATGCGGGTACGACGGCTACCGATACGCCCCTGATCGGCGTGACCGTGGACGACCCCGACGCCATCGCGCTGGACACGATCGACATGTTCATTGACGGCCAAGAGGTTACGCCAACGGTTGTGCCTTCCGAGAACAACAAGCTCGTGGCCATATCGCACCAGGCGAGAATCGGTTCCGGCGACCACGTCGCCCGCGTCGTGGGCGTCTCGGCTCGAGGCGTGAGGTTCGACAGGAGCTGGTCATTTGAGGTCGTCGGCTTCTATGACATGTCGATGTCCGAGGCGAATGTCGCGTGTGAAGGCTGTCACCGGTATCCCACGAACACGGAGCGCGTAGTCGTCAGAATGAGTTGGAACTACGCCGAGTACCCGTCATCGCTGGGATTCGATGATGTCCACAACGTGAACTTGGGCGACAGGTATCACACCAACAATCGATGTTTTGTGTGCCACGAAAAGGGCGGGCTGACAGTCTTCGAACTTGGGCGTTGCGATCTTTGTCACCAGTCAGATGGCACGAACATGACGTTATGGCCAGCGCCCAACTACATACGACCTGCCGAGGGTGATCACGGAGGTGACTACGCGTATTCGTACAGAAAGCCTGGCTTGGTACCTGACGGATGGGCAAACCCCGACGTGCCGCTGTCCTTCCGCATCGGCTCTCCCCGAAAGGCCCTAGACTGTGAGTACTGCCACCAAGTCAATAACACGCTCAGCCCTGTGGTCGGGCCGCATGATGTGGTTCCCGAGCATGCGGTTGGCTTCGGCGGCAGCGGGTGTGGTGCGTGCCACGACAACATCTTGACCCGAGAGCATGCGAAGCCGACGTCGCGAAGTGAGACAGGAGCGACGCTGAACTGCGCATCATGCCACGAGAGCTCCATACCCACAGCACCCGAAGCAGAGGTGTTCCGCGCCTATCTCTATGCGACAGGCCCCTTCTTCACTAGTCCCACCGGGTACTGGCAGAGCCGCGAGTTCGTGCCGAAGTCGGGGAAGATCACGACAGCTCGGGCGCAGTTGAGTGCCTCCTTGGACACGACACTGAAGGTCCAGGGCAGAATCGATGACGGTACTTGGATCACAGGTGCAGCCGCGGGCATCTACAAGCAGCCGGACTGGGTTTCCTCCGTAGACACCACGGTCACATTCGCCCAACCAGTCGAGGCAATTCGTTTCGTGTTCGACCGTGTCTACCCTCCGGACAACATAATGATGTGGGCCGACTTCAAGCTGGATGAAGTCACGCTCGTCGGAGCAGACGAATACACTTGCGGCTCGTGCCATGATGTCGACCTCGCCCATCGCTCACAGCATGTCACCGGCCTGGACGCGCGCTGCGCCCAGTGCCACGGCTCGGCTCTCGATGTCGGCCATGGTGCATCGCAAGACTCATCTGCCGGAACAACGCTTGCCGCATGTGCTGACTGTCATGGGGTGGAGGCGCGAGCGGTGGTTGCAGACTTCTCGCGTTCGTCCTGCGGCGATTGCCACGCGGTTGGCCACCAGCAGTCGTTCGCAGCGTCATTCTCGCCCGATGTCTACCTGGATCCACGTTTTGAGTGGACGCGCCCGCTGCCAGCGAATGTCTTCGCAGATGAGTCGTGGATGCCCGTTGGAGTCCCCGCAGACGCTGGCTGCATCGTGCTCGGTTCGACTGTCGACGTCAGCGTCTCCGAGGCGTGGTCGACCTTCAACGATCAGATGGCCGACCTCGGGTGGACGGCACCGTCCGCTGGTTCCGAATCGGGTGTGTCGAGCTTCTCGGCCACCTTGGCCAAGGGTGATATGAGGTGCGCGATCATACTCTATGCGGGCGACACACACGCCTCCATGCTCGAGTCTAGCCGTCGCACGAGGGCCGAGCTCATTTGGTGGGTTGTGGCTCAGTAGATGCATGTGTGCACGCGCTTGACGCGTGTGGTTAAGATGAGCAAAGATGAATGCTGATACGGGGGGCCGTATTCTTTTGCGGGTATTCTGACTGCGCCACGACGCGGAGCGTGTGCAATCTTCTGGGCGCATCACCAACGTACTGGGGGGAAAGATGCGCCGTCGCACTTGGATTCATGTCGCGCAGCTTGCTGTTCTTGCCGTTGTCTTTGCCGCGGTAGCCGCCGCCGGAGCCGTTGGCGCGACACGGGTCCGGATGGCGCCGGAAGGCGTAGTGCATACGCCGACACCGACAATCCAGGCCTACTTCGCCGCCGCAACCACAAGCGGGTGGGCCGGCACGGTAACCACGCCCGCAACGAACATCACCATTTCTGTCGACGGAAGACCCCTCGCGTCCACGCTCTCAACGGTCCCCGGCACCACTGCGGACATCATTGCCACCGCCGTGGTGGCCGAGCCACTCGCCGAAGGTCTCCACTGGGTTGTCGCATCAAGCTCGCTCTGGACCGACAACTGGACCTTCGAATACACCGCGGATACTGCGGCGATTCATCCCTCGATTACCGACGTGTGGCCGTTGGGCGATACGTCTAGGTATGTCTGGGACGGCAAAGCTCGGTGTGCGGTTGACCCGGGTTCGATCGAGACTGCGACTGCAGTCGCAACAATCACGGTCGATGGGGTCCCGTTCGCGGCGACGTATGCCGCGCCGTACTACTGCACCATCGCGAACGTCCAGGCTACGTTCGGCGTCCACGAGGCGACTGCCACGGTGACAAACGCGACCGGAGCGTCGGTCTCTAGACACTGGCAGTATGTGGTGAACGTTGCGCCCAACATCGATTCAGTGTCGCCTGCCCCCTTGACGTACAGCAACCCCACGACATCCGCGGTTGTCGCCTACGTGTCAGACCAGGTTGGTGGCATAGATCCATCTTGTATCTCAATGAAGGTGAACGGTACGACAGTGACGGCCGTATACGAGTCGCTGAGCGCAACGCAGGGAGTCGTGTCGTATCGGCCATCGACGCCCTACTCGTCCGATACCACCGTTGCGGTTGAACTGGCTGTCTCGGACACCTACGGTGCGTCCGCAACAAGGAATTGGTCCTTCGGCGTGACCAACTTCACGGACATGGTGGTCGGTGGCGTATCTCCCAACCTGACGTGCAAGGGGTGTCACGGCTCAGACTTCAACTCCCTCCATCTGGATCAGTCGCCGATCAGCTACACGATGCACACCTACTATCCCGGCACGGTTCCGCACGTGCTTCCTGATCAATATGCGAACTGCATCTACTGCCACCAGACGCTCGACACGGTCTTCAACGATCCCGGGCCCATGACCTCGCATCAGTACGACAACTACTTCGAGGGCAACATCGAGTCGTGGACACAGGGCAAGTTCTGCATGATGTGCCACAAGATCCAGAGCTTTCAGCCGATGAGCTCGGAACTGTTCAATTCGAACCGTGCCTGGCTCGCCCACGGCAAGAGTGCTGACTTCACGTGGGCCGGGCTTCCGGCCGGCGCGCGTATCCAGACGCCGCGCGAGACGATGGACTGCACCTACTGCCACCAGAAGGGCCCGGACCAACCGTACGCCATCGGGCCACATGACAGCGTTACAGACCATACCGTGACCCTCGACGCCGGCTGTCAATCAGGATCGGCGTGCCACAGCCGTGTGCTCTCGCGTGAACATACAGCACCAGGTCGCACGGATGCGGAGGGACGCTCGATCACGTGCGAGACCTGTCACGTGGACGGTAGCGCGGCGGTTCGGGCGGTGTCCGGCAAACAATGGAACGGCGGGACCGATCGCTGGCAGACGGGCTACTCGGCCGTTGGCGCATCCCAGGCTCGCACTGTGGAACTCGGCCCATGGAGTTACCAGCGAGACGGACAGTCTGTTCCGGTCACCAAGGCCAAAGTCCAGATCAAGGGTAGCGCCGCAGCTGTTCTGTATGCCTACTACAACGGCACTTGGAATCAGGTCGTGACCATTGCCAACCGGCTCACCAACGACACCTCCGGCAACGTCTACAACCCCGATCAGACCTTCGCGTTGACGCTTCCCGGAGCGACCTCATTCAAATGGTCGGTTACCACTTACATCAATGGATCGCAGATGGACGGCATTCGCGCGGGGCTGACCGTCATGGAGACCAACCCGGCGCGGCCAAAAGCGACGTGTGCGACGTGCCATGGCGTGACCGATCACCGCACGGTACACAACCAATCTCCGTCCAACACGTGCGCGGTAGCAGGCTGCCATGAGCAGACCAATCTCCTCGACACGCATGCCACGCTCTCTTGCGTCTCCTGTCACGCGAACACTGATCCGACTGTCTCGGGTGCGATTGCAGCAGGCAACGGAACGTGTGAGTCGTGCCACTCTGCGGATGGGATCCATGTGCATTCGGATGCATCGCTGGAGGGAACCGAGACGGTCTTCGCCGAGCAGTGCACCAGCTGCCATCTGGTCGATTTCGTCGCCGAACATGCCAAGCCGACCAGCTCGGGGCGGGACCGCCTTTGCGCTTCATGCCACAGTTCCGCTGACGCCAATGTGAGCGCGACGATTGCCGCCAAGGTGACATCGTGTGGGGAGTGCCATGGGTCGTGGCACGACGATGACCACCCGGTTGCGCTTGATACGAGATGCGTGAAGTGCCATGCATCGGATCTGTCCAAGGGGCATGCGGTGCGAGACATCGGGTGTGTGTCGTGTCACGCCCAAGAACCCGCGTTGGCCGCCGTCACGTTCTCCAGGACGGCCTGCGGTGATTGTCACGCGATTGCCCACACGCAGTCTTTCTCGACATCCGTGACGCCCGACATCTACTTCGACCCCGGCGTTGAATGGTCGCCGCCTCTGGCTGCCTCGCTGTTTGCGGGAGAGACGTGGATGCCCGCCGAGGCAATCGGTTCGGGTAGTGTCGTTCTGGGCGGGAGAGTCGGTACCACCGTTGCGGGGGCCTGGAGCGGGTTCGCGGACAGTATGCGCCAACGAGGATGGGCCGTGCCGGCCGATCCGGCTCCGGGTGCGACGAGCTTCTCTACAACGCTCACGAGAGGTGCGCAGCGCTGCCGGATCATCTTGTATGCGGGCGATACTCACGAGTCTGTCGTTGGCTCAGCGCGGGGGACTCGCTGCGAGATCGTGTGGTGGTAGGGAATCACCCTTCGCATGGGTGGAAGGTGAAGATTCCTTAGAGTATGGTGTGACTGCTCGCGAATCCGGGTAGAGCAAGCGTGAGGTGAAGGCCTTCGGGCAAGGCGTTCGCACTCTCTCGCACAGGACTCCCCACGACAGTGCGTCGCTACACAAGTGGCACTTGCTCGGTCGGGGGACCGTGCGTCGAGGGGGGAACGTCATGCGTGCCAGAAACACCGTGCTCTCGGTCGTTTTCGCGATTGCGGCTTTGGTTCTCCTATCCATACCCGCAACTGCATTCGCCACCGCGCCGGGTCCGTACGTGTTCTCGACTCTGCCTGCGGCCGGAGCACAGGCGAGTATCGAGACCACCAAGATCGGCCTCAACGCCA
>PHET01000006.1 GCA_002841275.1 Actinobacteria bacterium HGW-Actinobacteria-7
CCAAAGGCAGCGCGCGCTACGACGTGATTCTGGACAACGTGGGCAGCCACTCGCTCTCGGACACCAGGCGCGTGCTCGAGCCCTACGGGCTGCTCCTCCCGAGCAGCGGCCACGCCGGTATGAGTTGGGTGATCGCCGCAGCGATCTCCTCGATGTTCGTCCGGCAGCAGGGTCGGGTCTTCATGGCTCTCACCGACACCCAGAGCCTGCTCGCGCTGGGTGAGCTCATCGACGCCGGCACGGTGACGCCGGTCATCGATAGGACGTATCCGCTGAGCGAGACCGCGCGCGCCTTCGAGTACCTGGACGAGGGACATGCGCGCGCGAAGGTCGTTGTATCCGTGGCTGCGAGCGCAGCATGAGCGCTTCTGCTGGAGGGGGCATGCGAACGATGGTCGATGTGAGGGTCATCCTGTCGGCTCTATGGGGATCCCTGATGCTGGTCTTCCTGCTCGGGGACGTGCTTCGGATCTTTGCGGGGGACTACACGGCGGGTGAGCTGGCGGGCGTCCCGGCGTCCCAATCGATGTGGGTCGGTATCGCTGCGTTGATGCTGACCCCGATTCTGATGATGGTGCTGTCTCTCGTGGTGCCGTATCCGGCGATCCGGTGGGTCTGCATCGTCGCGGCGGGCCTCTGGATCGTCTTGACCCTCATGGGCCTGCCGTACCCGGGCGCGTACGACAACTTCCTCATCGGCGTCAGCGTCGTTGTGTGTGGGGCGATCATCTGGTACGGCCTGGACGTGGTCGGTTGCCACGTAGCCGTGAGCCGATCCTCCGCAGCGGACGCGGGCCGGATGCGCCCGACAGGGGAGCCCAGTGGACGGCGAGAGTTAGAGTATGTTCGGTCGGGCGCCGGGTCTGCTCGGCTGCCTAGGTGATTGGAGTGAATGTGGACACACCGGTTGTGGGCAAGCCGTGGTTCAACGCTCGTCGCTACGGAATCGGCTGGCGGCCAGTGACGTGGCAGGGTTGGGTCGCGAGCGGAGCCGACAACCCGGCTGCGATTGCGATCTCGGTCGTACTTCTCGTCGGTCTTCTCGCCCTCGTCTGCTATCTGACAGGCGGGAAGCCTGGTCCGCTACGGCCGGGCAATGATGACCAGACGTCACCCGGCGCGAAGTGAAGGGCGACTGCGGCTCTTGACTGCGGCTGGCGCCGCCCAACAGACGGATCAACCTGACAGTGATAATGGCCGAGGCGCCGTTCGGATGTGACGATGGTGCCGGGCCTCGTCGATCGGGCTGACCCACAACCTGACTGACCCGTGTGTCATCTGCGAGATCTGTCGCCGGATCGGCGGAGCCCATCTCATCAGTCGCACGCGACCGAACGGGCGTCCGTGACCTCATAGGAGCCTGCGCGAACAGGCGCCCGTCACTGTCTTGTCCGCCCGCCCGGCCGGTGCGTGCCTTCGGTGGAAGGCGGTATCGAGCATGGCAGGAAGCACAGTTGTTGTCATCGGTGGCGTGGACACGCACGGGCACACCCATCAGGCCGCGGCGATCGATTCGGCGGGCAGGCTCCTCGGCGGTGCCGAGTTCGAAGCCTGCGCCGAAGGGTATCGCGACCTGCTCGCGTGGCTTCGCGATCATGGCACGATAGAGTCGGTGGGGGTCGAGGGCACCGGGTCCTACGGAGCGGGTCTATGCCGTCATCTGGTCGCACGAGGCGTGGACGTGGTCGAGGTCGATCGTCCCGATAGGAAGACGCGCCGCGCCAAAGGCAAGTCCGACCCCATCGACGCCGAGTGCGCGGCCAGAGCGGTGCTCGCCGGTACCGCGACGACCACCCCCAAAGACCGTCGGGGAGTCGTGGAATCCATCCGGATGCTGCGAATCGCCCGCTCAGGGGCGGTGAAGGCCAGGACCGCCGCCATCAACGCACTGAAGACGACCATGATCACCGCGCCGGAAGGGGTGCGGGCCGCTTTTGATCTCCTGACAGCGGCCAAACTCATCGACACGTGTCGGGCGCTGCGTCCCGACCGCACCCATCTCGAGGATCCGGTGCAAGGCGCCAAGCTCGCTCTGCGTACGATCGCACGCAGGATCGAGGCCTTCGATCTCGAGATCCGCGAGCTCGACTCCACGCTGACCCGCCTGGTCGGCGGGGTGGCGCCGGCGACTCTCGCGCTCGCCGGAATCGGCGTTGATCACGCGGGGCAGTTGCTCGTGAGTGCCGGGCAGAACCCCGAGCGGCTGCACTCGGAGGCCGCTTTCGCACGGTTGTGCGGGGCTGCGCCGATTCCGGCGTCGAGCGGTCGCACGTCAAGGCATCGACTGAGTCGAGGCGGCGATCGCCAGGCGAACCGCGCGCTGCACATGGCGGTGGTGGTGCGGCTGCGACGATGCCCGCGCACGAGGGCCTATGCCGAGAGGCGCACAGCCGAGGGTCTGTCCAAACCGGAGATCATGCGCTGCCTGAAACGGTACCTCGCACGTGAGGTCTATCATGCTCTGCAGGCTGACCTGCGGGCGCTCGAGGGGGTTGACTCGATATAGGAGCATCTCGCTTCGCTCGCAGGTTATCCGTCAGACGTTCGACAGAACGAGGAGGTGTGGCGATGAATCGGCTCTCTATTCGTTTCGCCTGCGCGATGCTCGCTCTCGCGGCCGTGGTGAATGCCGGGTGCTCAAACCCGTCGCCGACTCCTGAGTGGAGGAGCATCGCGACGCTGTCGGAATCAGCTGGCCAGACCTCCGTGCCTGTTGAGGTCGAGTCGTTGAAGTGCCGTCTGAAGTTGTCAATCGATGGCGAGATTCCGCTGGTTCGAGTCTATTTGCTGCCACCGGATTGGACGCCTTCCCCATCGACATCAATGACCGGTGATCCAGCAGTTCCGCCTCACTTTCTCGTGGCAAGCAGCGAACGGACGGGGGAATTGTTGGTGCCCGTTTCAAAGGGCCCGGGGCGCTACTTGCTGCTCGTTGAACCACAGCACGTCACTCACTGGACAGTCGAACTCGAGGAGATTCCCGGCGAGTGAAGCGATTGCGATACGTTGGGCAGACGAGGGTTGGGGCGGTGTGGTGGGCGTGTCTGGGTCCTTCGCGCCAGTCACGCACTGTCGCTTGAATAGGAGAGCGAGCATCCGTGAAGTATGTTGCGCTGCTGCGTGGGATCAACGTCGGCAAGGGCGTTCGCGTGCCGATGAAGACCCTGAAGGCACTTCTCGAAGAGCTCGGGCTTGGCGATGTCGCCACCTACCTGAACTCGGGCAATGTGGTATTCAGCTCATCTCTGAGCGTCCCTGAGCTGACGCGTCTGCTCGAAGACGAGCTTGAGCGGGCGTTCGGCGCGAAGATCCGGACTTTGGTCAAGACATCGGCGGAGATGATCGCGATCGCGGAATCGATACCGAGCGAGTGGGGAAACGGGCAGGGTGAGCAGACGTATGTCGCGTACTTGTTCAGTGATGTCGACCAGCCGGGTCTCGTATCAGCGCTGCCGGTCAAAATGGAGTTCTTGACCATCTTCTACACGCCTGGGGCTATCGTCTGGAACATCAAGCGAGAGAACTACAATCGCAGCCATATCACCAAGATCGTCGGACACAGCTCGTACGCTCGGATGACCACGAGGAACGTCAACACGGCGAGGAAGCTCGCTGCGCTTTGCGCTGAGCCCTGAGGGCGGTGCCGCCGCCCAACACGTTGGGTGTGGCTTTGCGCGAGCCAGTAGTATGCGGGTAGCATCCTAGTGAACGCTTCGTTCGTTCGGCGGAGGGAAGCTCCGTGCTCGGGGGCACTTGGACATTGCTGGTCATTGCTTGGGCAGCGGTAGCCGCGGCGACATACTTCGCCTGTGGTGGTCGCCTGCGCTTCCATGGGTGCACCGCACCCCTACCCGGCGAGTGCACCTTCGACATGCTTGCCTTCTACTACGACGATTACGGGACGCTGCAGTGTGATTGCCTCGACGACATCAATGACGATGACGCCATGATTGTCGGGGAGCCGGAGCTAGACGACCTGTCGCACACCTAGCAGGGGCATCAACCTGACAACCAGAAGGTAGACTGCCTAAGAGCAGCGCCTGCATTGCGGGTTACGCGCACAACACACTAGGCATTGTGTTGCCGGTGTCGGGCAGTCGATTGCGGTGGGGGAGGCAAATGGAGCGCGCTGACGAGTTCCGGACTGAACGACTGCTGCTTCGTCGCTGGGGACCTGGAGACCGCGAAGCCTTCTCGGTAATGAACTCCGATCCAAGAGTGATGGAGTTCCTGCCAGCGCTCCTATCGCGCGAGCAGAGTGACGTTCTCGCCGACCGCTTCGAGGCCCATTTCGACCGCGAGGGGTTTGGGCCGTGGGCTGTGGAGGTCGTCGGTGGACCGGAGTTCGTCGGATTTGTTGGGCTCCTCACGGTCTCATTCGAGGCGCACTTCACTCCAGCGGTCGAGATTGGGTGGCGGCTCGCGTCCGAACAGTGGGGGCACGGCTACGCCACTGAGGCGGCGTCGGCGGCGCTTGTCTACGGGTTTGATTCGCTAGGCCTGGACGAGATAGTCGCGTTCACGGTCCCGGCGAACCTTCGGTCTCAAGCGGTGATGGAGCGCATCGGCATGGTTCGGGATGAGGCTGGCGACTTCGACCATCCGTCGCTGCCGGAAGACTCACCGCTCAGGTGGCACGTGCTGTACCGAAGGCGCTCGGACATACCTGGCGGGGGGCATCGCGCAGAACGCCAGAAGGTAGACTGATGTGAGAAGGTGCGCGCGTCCGCTCATGCCCAACACGCTGGATGCACGGCCAGGTCACTCGTCCCGGATGGAGCGCGCGTGAAGAGACGCGATTTCATGCAGTTCGTGCTGGATGACGACGGGCTCGCAACCCCCGACGGCCTGATTGACCCAGCGCGCATCCGAGTCGCCAAGCTCGAACGCAGCCGAGTGCGCGAGCACTACGCTTCCTCTACTTCGACCTCTGCGGCCGGGGTAGTCGGAGGCGCGACCGCAGGCGCCATCATCGCGGGCCCCATCGGCCTCGTCGCTGGTGGGCTGTTGGGCTCCACCATAAAGGACGAACAGTCCAAGGCCGAGGTGTTGCGGACCGTCTCGGCGACCATGCAGATCGCGACTGACTCAACTTCGCGAACCGTCGACGTGCCGCTTGACCGCATCGGCGACGCTGAGGACTTCGTCGCCGCCGTGCGCAAGGCGGCGGGGCTGGAGTAGTACCCGCGCGGTTGGCGTCCAACAAGGGCACGGAGCGGTTGTCGCAAGGTAGTACGCGGAAGAGAGTGTCTGGGGCGGCTGCTGTTGCCCAACACGTTCGACAGACAGCAGGACTGGCCTGCTGGGCGTCACGGTGACCGCTAGGAGAATCGTATGCCCATAGGCGCGAGCATCATCATCACCTTGGCGCTGGTGTTCTATTCCGTCGGCGTCTGGAGTGAGCGAATAGCCGGAAGACTCAAACCGTGGCATCTAGGCTTCTTCTATCTTGGGCTGGCGTGCGACACCGTGGGCACCGGGATGATGTTCAGCTTTGCCAAGGGCATGACTTTCGATGTCCATGGCATCACGGGCGTGCTTGCCATCGTCCTCATGCTGGTGCACGCGGTTTGGGCGACTGTCGTACTGGTGAGACGAGACGAGAACTGGATCACACGATTCCACACGTTCAGCATCGTGGTCTGGGTGGTGTGGCTGGTGCCCTACTGCAGTCCGATCTTCTTCGCGATGGCGGATCTTCCCGGATAGTGTGATCATCGGCCTCACACGTGGTCGTCTCGGTTACGAGACCAGCCCAGGACAGCTGTTCGCATCAACCCGACGCGCGTCAGGCCCCGTGTAGTGGGGAATCGCTTGGCGCACGGGTAATGCGTAACAAGTCAGGCGCAACCTGATCTGCTTGACCACCTCCGAAAGTGTGTGGTATTTCTAACCAGTGTTAGAAGCATCGCACATTTCGAATTGGAGGCAACATGTGAAGCGTCCATGGGTGTTCTGGCTGGGAGCTCTCGGCTTGGTTGGCGTCATCGGTCCGCTTGTGACCGGGAATCCCTATCTGTTTGGTTTCGTGTGGTTCTTCGCGTTCTTCGGCTGGAGAGGAATCGCGCTTGATGAGCGACTTGAACTCGCTGCGGGCCGCGCGTCTAGAAACGCTGTGCTGGCCGGGGCCGTTGGCTTCGCATGCGCGGCGTTTGCGGTGTCGCTGCCGGGTAGTCCCACCTACTTGCGGCCCTCCGCCTTCGTCGCTGCCTTTGCCGCGCAGATGCTCGTATTCAGCATCTCGCTTGTGTACTACAACCGCGTGAGGGTCTCGCTGTGACGCTCCGAACGACGCTGAAGGAACACCGCACGCTCCTGGGTTTGACGCAGGAGCAGCTCGCCAAGGCGGTGGGCGTCCGCCGCGAGACGATGGTGTTCCTCGAAGCAGGCAAGTACAACCCTTCACTGAAGCTCGCGATGGACGTCGCGCGCCAGCTTGGTTGCACCGTCGAGGAGCTCTTCACGTTCGATGATTGATTGGTGTGCCTGACAAAGGCATCGAACGGACGTGTCAGGGTAGTATCAACCGGTGGGTACGGGGGCTGCTCACGCCTTACACGTTAGCCCCATTGCCTAGGACGACGACAGTTCCACGGGAGTCGGGAGTGGACATGGAGACGGCGGCGAGTCGGGTATTTGCGACAGAAGTCAATCTGCCGCGCTCGTACATGGGGAAGGCAGGGCTGCGCGTGGGCCCAGACTCAGTGACCTTGATCGCACGCCCCATACGACACTATCGCGCCATCGTTCTTTCCTACGTCGGCGCTGTGCTAGTCCTTGGGGCGATCGTCCTCTTGGCACTACCGGGCTCATGGGAGTTTCGATCTCTTGTGGTGGGGGTGATTGCCGGGGTGCTCGCGGGGGGCATCTTCGCGTCGCTCCGTTCTTCCGGCGGCGAGTCGCGCTCGATGAGTCTTCCGCTCACAGCAGTGTCGCTCGTGAAGCGCAACGGCCGTGTGCTCGTATTGGGGGCCTCCTTCGATAGCCGAGTGCGCTCCGGTCGGTGGACCCTGGTCGCAGATACTCGTGACGACGCGGATACGATTGCTTCTGCTCTGACTACGGGTGGCGGGTAGCGAGGAGCTAGCAAGCGTATCGAGCGGACGGCGCAAGCCAGACCGGTGAAGTGGCCCGCCGCCACCAGCGTGCCAGGGAGATCCAGGTTGGAAACCGCGTCGCTTCTTCGGCTGACTCGCTTGGCTCGCAGGTCATGTCCAACACGTTAGGCAGAGGAGAGGAATTGATAGTCGAAGCGTTGCTTGAGCACCTAGAGGACGCCATCGAGGACGGCGAGATCACGCCGACTGCCAATCTCGGCTTCTTCGTGCGAAACGTGAGCATCCCGCTTGAAGACGACAGCAGCTTCCTGTCCCACTACGTTGCATCGCTTGAAGTCGATGACGAGGAGCAGTCGCTTGCTCTCGAGCCATTCTCGCGCGAGACGGGCGAGCCGATTCAGGTCCCCGGGTTGTCCGTTGCCAACCTCTTGGACTTCGTCGGCCGCTCGTCGGTAGACCTCAGCGACTTCGAAGTGGTGACCGCCCGGCTCGAGTCGGTTCGCGATAGACAGGCACTTGTGATCCACTCACAGGCTGTAGGTACGTTCATAGACGACGAGCTGAGCCTGTTCGGACCGCTTGAGTGGTTCGAGGGTTGTGAGAAGTTGGGCTAGCAAGCGATGCCCAACCAAGGCATCGAGCAGACGGCGCGAGATCGACTGTGAAGAAGCGCATGCGTTGCAGCCTGTGCGCAACACGTTCGGCAGGAACCGTCGAGCGAAGTATCTGACTCGTGGTTCGTTTGGCGCATCTCGGTCGGATTGGGGAGTGCTCCATGGTCGCGACGGTGTTGCCGTGAGCGGCGATCGAAGAGACAAGATGGGCTTCAACGCCACATGGTCTATGGCCGTTGGGGGCATGGTCGGCGGCGGAATATTCACGGTCCTTGGCGTTATCATCGCGCTCGCGGGAAGCCTGGCTTGGCTAAGCTTCCTCCTCGGGGGAATCATCGCGTTTTGCACCGGCTACAGCTACACGTCATTGTCGACCAAGTTCCAGAGCGGGGGCGGCGCGTTCGACTTCCTGCGCCAGGCCAAACTGGCTGACTTCGCGGGGGGACTCTCGTGGGTGCTTATCATGGGGTACGCGCTCACAATCTCAGTCTACGGATACACGTTCGGGCACTACCTCAACGCGGTTGTTGGAGCCGGGTCATGGCTACCCAAAGTCGCAGCCGCCACGCTGATCGTCACGTTGGTTGGCGTGAATCTGCTTGGCGTGGGACAGGCCGCATGGCTCGAGATCGTCACGGTGTGGGGCAAGCTGGCGGTGTTACTCGGACTGGCCGCGTGGGGCCTCGTGAAGTTCAACCCGGCCAACATCGCATACCCCGAAGCGAGCCCAAACGGGATTCCAGGAGCACTGATCGGCGCCGCCGCCATCTTCATGGCCTATGAAGGGTTTCAGCTACTCACCTACGACTACGCGGACATTCGTGATGCGGACCGCACGTTGCCTCGCGCGACCCTGTCGGCGATCGTTGCCGTGATCGTCATATACATCATGGTGACGCTGGGAGCTGCCTCACTCGTAGGTGCGGGCCAGCTGGTGGCCCAGAAGGAGATTGCACTCGCAGCGGCCGGGCAGGCTGCGTTCGGGACTGCAGGGCTTGTCCTTGTGTCGATTGCAGCGGTCTTCTCGACAGCCTCTGCCATCAACGCGACGTTGTTCGCCACCGCACGCTTGGCTCGTCGGGTCGCGACCGATGGGGAACTTCCTGCGTTCTTCTGTCACCTCAACGCTCGACGGATGCCGGATCGCTCGCTCATCGTCCTCGGCCTCGCAGGTGCGGGTCTTGCCGTGGTCGGGAACCTGTCGAACCTGGTGGAGGCCGCGAGCCTCGTGTTTCTGTTCACGTTCGTGATCGTCAACGTCGCCGCATATCGCGAGCATGTGCAGCGCCTCTGGCTACCGGCCATCGGCGCAGTTCTTGGCACAATGGCCTTCATCGGACTCGTGATACGCCTCGCTATGACACAGCCACTCGCCCTGGTGGCCATCGGGGGAATCTCTGCGTTTGCTGTGGGAGGGCAGCTCGTGAAGCGGTCGCGTCGACGTAGGGGAATCCAAGACACGGGTTGCGATGAGGACAGCTAGAGCAGGCTGTCCACCCGACAGCCAAGCACGCCTGTTGCGTTTGTGACAAGTGGACGGCCTAGCCTCACCGGATGGCATGAGTCGCCAGAAGGTGCGGTACGCGCCGCTCCGTGAGCGCTCGGCGCAGTTCCTCCTCCCGTGAGGGACGGGAGCTCAGTCATCGATGGTTGCGAGCCCTTGACGCTCCATCTCGGCCAAGTGGTCCCGCATGCCTTGGAGCACCTCCGGGGGATGGCCCTCCCAGTCCTCCACCTCGCCGACGATTCGCAGCGGCTCTCGGGTCCGATACGACTTGGTGGGGTTGCCGGGGAAGCGCTTGTTGGTCAGGTTGGGGTCGTCCTCGAAGGGACCGCTGGGCTCGACGATGTAGATCCGTCCCGCTCCCTCGCCCCTGGCCAGCTCCGCGCCCCAAACGGCGGCATCCAGGGTGGCGGTGAAATAGATGTTGTTCGATACCCTGCTATCTTCGAAGTTGGAGCCGTGGCCGGGGACAAGCAGCTCGCCCACCTCTAGGCCGACCTTCGTCCCGTGATAGAAGGGGCCCTCGACGTGGTCCCAGTGCTCTAAGGTGACGGGGATGTGGGTGCTCTCGTCGTCCATGGCCAACCTCCCTGCGTGTTTCTGGTGGCCATTCTAACGGACATACCGAGGCGCCGGTGGGCGCATACGAGGAAGGTTCCTCTCGGCCGACATCGATGCAATCAGTGAGGCGGAAGCCAGTAGGCTACCTTCGACCAAGCACATCGATCCGACACGAGCGTGGTTGGCGTATTCTGGAGCGGCTTTTCATGCGGGTTATGCGCAACACGTGAGGCGTACACGAATCGGGGTGGGGCGTCGTGTGTAGGAACATCAGAGTGCTGTTCAACTTCGACCCGGCGGCCACAGAAGACGAGATTAGAGCTGCCGCTCTTCAATACGTTCGAAAGATCAGCGGCTTCGCCAAGCCGTCGGCAGCCAATCAGGAGGCGTTCGATCGGGCGGTCGATGATGTCGCACAAGCCTCTGCGTCGCTTATCAATTCCTTGGTGACGAGCGCTCCATCACGAAACCGGGAGACTGAGCTGGCGAAAGCGCCCGAACGTGCACTGCGCAGGTTTGGTGAGGCGTAGCAAGGGCATCAACTTCTCAACTGCGAGGTAGTCTCCAGAAGAGAACCGCGTGGGTTGCGGGTTATGCGCAACTGGTTGGGTGTGACTTGGGGGGAACCGGGTCGGATGATGCACTATGCCCCACTGACAGATGTGTCGCCGCGGGCGGGACTTCTCTCTGTCGTTTTCGCCTCACTGGAGGACGCGGGCTTCGAACCGGTCATTGAGTGCGATTCACGTGGTTGGATGCACTGGCGGGGCTGGCCGCAAGGCTCGCTCTGGCCAACCACAATCTGGGTTCCGGCCAAGAACCACGCCGAGGCCCGTGCTTTCCTCGGCGCAACGTTCGTTGAGCTTGGCGCGGACGATCCGCTTGAGGAAGAGGGCTCCGGCTTCTGGCGTAACATTCATCGGTGGAGCTGGCTCATATACTCGCTGTGGCTCGCTCTGTTGCTGCCGGGAGTGGTTGCGCTCTGATAGTGTTCAGGCGCGTGCGTTGCAGCTCAAGCGCACTACGCTAGCCAGACCCATGGGGGCATTGCGAGATGTAGATGGGGGCTGGTTCTTGCGCTGGGACTCTGGGTGCTCCTCGCGCTGCCTCCGGCTACCACGTGCGCAGCGAGCTCGCCACGACGGGTACCGCACGGGGCTGCTGGGGTACCAACACTCCAACGGGCGAGAAGTGACTGCCCGCTCTTCCATGCTCATGAACACGGCGGTTTGCCGTGCTGAGAGGGGAACCAATGGGTTTGCTGAGTTGGATCATCGTCGGCGGACTAGCTGGTCTGCTGGCTCGGTCTCTGATGGGAGAGGGTCGCTCGGGTTGTCTGATGGCGATCTTGCTTGGTGTCGTGGGCGCTTTCATCGGCGGGTTCGTGATGAGCCTGTTCGGATTCGGCGGCGTAAACGGCCTGAACGTCTGGTCGATTGTGGTGGCGACCGTTGGCGCGGTTCTTCTTCTCGCAATCGCACGCGCGCTTCGCCGCTGAGCACAACGACACATCAGTGAGACACGAAGCGTTCCGCTTGCCGTCTCGAGACCAAGGGAGAAGCCATGCCGAACGTGAGTAGAGGCTCAATCGATCATCGCAGTCAGGTCCGTACCGAGGTTCGTGCGCCCGTCGAAACGGTGATATCGCGCGTGGTGTGGTTCATATTCGGCTTCATCGAGGTACTCATCGCCATCCGGTTCACCCTCAAGATGCTCGGCGCCAACAGCAAGGCGGGATTCGCGCAATTGGTATACGGAGTATCCGATGTCTTCATTGCCCCGTTCAGCACGCTTTTCGGCACGCAGCGTGTGGAAGCGGCTGTCTTCGAATGGAGCGCGCTCTTCGCCATCGCGATCTACGCGCTGATTGCCTGGGGTATCGTCTCGCTGATCCGCGCTGTGGTTCCGCGCGAACACGCTCAGACCATCGAGCGCGTCGAAACGGATCAAGGCGTCAACGCCCCGCGGGATTAGCGCCCAAGCCGCAATCGGCTTCGGTTCATATGCGGCGTGCTGGTCGCAGCCCAGCTAGGCCGCCGTCCTTGGGAGATCAATGGCTGATCATGAGTCCAGGTACTTCACGCTGAGCCTGGAGTCACTGCGGGCCATCGGGGGCTGGGCAGCGGATTGTGCGGAGAGGGCGCTGTCGCTGTATGAGGCGCACGTTGATTCGGATTCGCGTCCACGCGCGGCGATCGAGGGCATCCGGGAGTTCGCAGGTGGGGGAAGGCGCACGGCCCGATTGCGCTCTCTCGCCATGGAGGCTCATGCCGCTGCGCGTGAGATCAGCGATCCTGCGGCAGTCGCGGCTGCTCGTGCGGCGGGCCTTGCGGCGGCCAGCGCCTACACGCACCCCCTGGTGGATGTCCATCAAACGAAGCACATCGTCGGTCCAGCGGCTTACGCCGCATTGGCCGTTGAGCTCGATCACGATGGCGATCCAAAGGTCGCCGACGGTGAGGTTCGCTGGGCAATCGAGCACGCCCCGTCTGAGGCGCGCGAGGTCTTACTCCAGATGCCTGCTCGTCGGCCGGGTAGTAGCCGGCTGGACACGATTCTCTATGAGTTGGATGCGGGCATCCGCGCTGGGACCTTGCCGCAAGACGACTAACCCCCATCTCGATACGGACGGCATCTCGAGTCCTCGGCTGCAAGGTGAGTCGGCGGGCACGGCCTTGTTGGTTGTCTCGCCGAGACTGCGTTGTGGCGAATCAATCATCGCGGGGTAGAATCAGGCTTGGCGGGGGGAATCATGACGTATTCATCTGTGCTAGATGGCTTCGAGGCCACCGGACTCTATCACCAGATACCCGGGATTCTGCTGGGTCTGATGTTGCTGATTCATGGGGGCATTCTGCTCGCCATAGGGCTGGGGATTGTACGCGAGGTGCGTTCGAGCCTGTGCGCATGGCTTGGCATTACTGCGATGGTTGGGGCGGTGCTGGTCCGAGGAATGGCCCCACAGACAGCCACGGTGCTGCTCTTTGGGATAGGTTCACTCCTCGGCATGCTGGGACCGGTCCTCTTCATCGTGGCGAGCATGAGGGTCTATCGTCTAGGGGCGTAGTTCGGCTGCCCGTGGCACTCCAACTATCTGCGTGAGATAGTCGTGCCCATATCCGAAGTCGTGGCGGTACGACAGAGCCCGTGGATCCGGATGCGTCCAGCGACCATCGAGTTCGCGAGAGACAACGCCTTCAGGCGAAGGGTGGGGGAATGGCGCGGCAGGGCCGTCTGACAGAGTGGAACGATGAGCGCGGGTTCGGCTTCATCACTCCGCTGGACGGCCGTTCGCGGCTCTTCGCGCATGTGAGCGAGTTTCCACGCGAGCAGCGCCGCCCTTACCTGAACGATCTCGTCGTCTATTCCACGAGCCGTGACGAGCGCGGTCGGCTGCGGGCTGAAAGAGTCACGTATCTCGTCCCGGCCCACTCGAAGCATTCAGATTCGAAGCCGCAATCACCCGCGGTCTTCTTGGCTGTCGCGGCATTCCTCGTTCTGTTCGCCACGCTGTCGGCCCTTGGGCTGGTGCCCGTGGGGCTTCTCGGCGTGTATGCGCTGGCAAGCGTGGTCGCGTTCTTCATGTATGGGGCTGACAAGCTGGCGGCCGAGAAGGGCAGGTGGCGCACTTCCGAGGCCTCACTGCATCTGGTGGCGCTCCTGGGCGGATGGCCCGGGGCCCTTCTGGCCCAGCGCTTCTTTCGGCACAAGACGATCAAACCGTCCTTCCAGGCTGTCTTCTGGGCCACGGTGGTCGCGAACTGCCTTCTCCTTCTGTGGATATCCAGCAGCCTATCGATCGCCTCTGGCTAGCGTGGGCAATGACCTGACGATCACGAGGTAGTCGGCGCTCTACGGCACTCTGCTCGGCAGCAAGTCGGACTTGAGGCATGTCTAGCTGTCGCATTGCCGCTGCGGTCCTTTACGCCGCCTTTGGTGCTTGTGGCTCCGGCGCCAGGAACTCTGCTCGCTCGGCGAGCCACTTCTCGACCTTGACGGTCAGTGCCCACGTGCCGCCGGCGACCCAGATTGGCCAGCACCAGAAGTCGGTGTGAGTTGCGATGTTGAGCAGCGAAACGATCAATGCGACGCCGGCCCACGTGGCAAGCGCGCTGCGAAAACGTGCCTTGTAGACGAGCTCCCGAACCTCGATGGCGTCCGGTGACGCTTGGTAGCGCAGGTAAGCCCCTCGGATCCACCACACTGCCACGGCGAGCACCGCCGCAAGTGAGAACCCTGCTCCGGGATGGATGAGCCCAGTCAGGGCTCCAAGTACCGTGCTGCCGATCATCACTGCCGCGCCAATCGCGGCGCTGACAGCGACGACGTAGAGGTCCAAACGAGTGCTGAAGATGGATGCCGTCGGGATCGTCGCATGCTGGTCTTCGGCCGGTTCGAACTCCGAGACGAGTGTTGAGAGGTCGCCGACCGATGCGATAGCCATTCCCAGGGCTTCCTCGTCGGACTTCCCCTGTTCTACGAGGTCGGCGACCTTCGCAGTCAGATCGGCGATGAGCTCCTCTTCCTGCTCGAGGACCTCGGGGGTCGCCTTCACACCCTGGAACGCGCCCTTCACGTAGTACTTGATGGCTTCCATGTCTACTCCTTCTCGGTCTCGCCGGAGACTAGGCGGTCGATAAGTCGGCGCGCGCGTTTCCAGTCCTCGAGATTGCGCTTGTAGGCCTTGCCGCCTTCGGCGGTGATCGCGTAGTACTTGCGCCGGCCACCTTGGGACTCCTCGCCCCAGTAGGAGCGAATCAGCCCCTGCCCCTCCAAACGCCGTGCCGCTGAGTACAGCGTCGGCTCCTTGAGTTCATACTCGCCATCGGAGAGGAGTGTCACCTGCTTGCAGATGTCGTATCCGTAGCGATCCTGAGCGCTCAGGAGCCCCAACACGATGGTGTCTATGTGACCCCTGATGAGGTCGCTGCTGATCGGTGCCTCGCCCATACGTCACCTCTTTCTAAGTGCACTATGACGCATAGTACTATGTCTGTAAAGGTAGTGTGATTGTCAAGTTCACATCATTGGAATCAACCATGGCGAGGCATGGCATGCGGATCAACGCAGGCGACGTGCGGCCGCCCACGTGGCTGTATCCAAGACCGGTTTCGGTGTTTCTAGTGTCGCTCATCGTCGACGCGTCGCGATTGCAGACCGCCGCCGAACGAGCGCATCGAGCGGGTAGCGAAAGGTAGACTGCGATGAGGGCGTTTGTCTGCCGCTCATGCCCAACCCGTTGGCCGGAATGTTGGTCGCGGCTGCGAATGGAGTGACTCAGTGGATCTCGGCAGTCGAACGGCGCAGCTGTGCATCGCAGGTACTCAAGCTGAGTTCGAGCGTCGAATTGATGATGCCCGCACCCTCTTTCGCGAGGCCTGGGAGGCCGCCGCCGATGATCACGATGCGTGTATCGCGGCCCACTACGTCGCCCACCTCGAACCCGACCCTCATGCGGCTTTGCGCTGGAACATGGTTGCGCTCGAGCATGGCCGCCTCGATGAGCGAGCAAACGAGTTCATGGGCTCGCTGCTGGTGAGCGTCGGAGGAGCCCACGAGTCTCTTGGCGACCATGCGGAGGCTGAACGCTACTTCGCAATGGCTTCTGAACTTGGGGTAGAGCACTTCCGGGGTTAGCGTAGTCGGGCTCACGGGTATCACCGTAGCGGGCATGAACCTGACGCGCGGCAGGCCTCGGTCAGACGGGGGCCGCTCGGCAAGGGGAGTATGTCCAACGCGTTGGGCAGACACAGGGGGACCTATGGCTGAGAAGAAGGCTACCAGCAAGGCAACGAAGAAGGCCGATAGTGAGGCCGAGGTGCTCGCCAACATCGCTGCGATGTCGAAGACTGATCGCGCTATAGCGGAGCGGCTCCACGTGCTCATCAAAGCCAACGCACCGGTGCTCTTGCCAAGGCTTTGGTACGGGATGCCCGCGTATGCGAAAGACGGCAAGGTCGTCTGCTTCTTCCAAGGCGCCGAGAAGTTCAAGACGAGATACGCGACGTTTGGGTTCCAGCACGAGGCGAACCTCGATGAAGGCGCTATGTGGCCAGTCGCGTTCGCGGTGAAGCAGCTGACCGCCCCCGAAGAGGTGAAGATCGTCGCGCTCGTGAAGAAGGCGGTTGGCTGAAACGAGGGGGGCGTAGTGTTGCCGCCGCCGCAGTCCCCGTGGACCCGAGGCGCCCCCTTGAGGGTATGAACCATGCGAGCGCTTGCGGTCAACCGCGAGCTGCAGTGGCATCGCCACCGAGGCGGTGATTCCCAGTAGTCAGAGCCTCGGAACCGAGGAAGAGGAACAGAGATGGCGAAGAGCGAATCGCAGGAGAGTAAGTCCCCTTCTGAGCTGATAGATGAAAGGATCGAGGAGCTGGGCGACTGGCGGGGCGAGACGCTGAGCCGGCTCCGCGCGTTGGTCAAGGAGGCCGAGCCCGAAATCGTTGAAGAGTGGAAATGGAGAGGGGTTCCGGTCTGGTACCACAACGGGATGGTGTGCACGGGCGAGGCCTACAAGGATTATGTGAAGACGACCTTCGCCAAAGGCGCTGCTCTGGAAGACCCCTCGGGCCTCTTCAACTCCAGCCTTGATGGGAACACAAGGCGTGCCATCGACTTTCGTGAGGGCGAGAAGATAGACGAGGAGGCACTGAAGGCGCTCGTTCGCGCCGCGGTGGCTCTGAACAAGCCCGGGGCCAGGGGCTAGCCCCCGCAGGGGTCTCATGAACAAGGCGAAGGCGATCGTTGCGAGCTATGTCGGGGTCCTTGTGTACGCAAGCGTGGTCTTCCTCGGCGCGTGGAAGCTGGCCTACTGGCAGGGGCTTCTCTACGTCGTGCTCGCTCTGGTCGGAACGACCCTGAGCCATGTTCTCGTACCCGCTGGCTCGGCGATCACTGCCAACCGCGCTCGCGAGGCGCAGGCCGGGCAGGAATGGGACCGGCGATTGCTCGGCGTGCTCTTCATCGTCAACCTCGTGACGTTCGTCACGGCGGGTCTGGACTCCGGGCGCTTTGGCTGGTCTGGCCATGTGCCGCTGACGGTGACTATCGCAGGAGCGGCGCTCATGGTGGCGGGGCAGATTATCTTCGCTGTCGCCAAGAGGGAGAACGAGTTCTTCTCAAGCACCGTCCGCATCCAGACCGAGCGGTACCACCGGGTATGCGACGAAGGGCTCTACTCAGTGGTGCGCCACCCCGGCTACTTGGGCATGCTGATGTCTCTGCTGGCTTTTCCGCTCGTCATGAACTCGTACTGGGCATTCATTCCGGCTCTTCTGGGGGCGGCTCTACTCGTGGTTCGGACTGTGTTGGAAGATCGCTTCCTCATGGGAGGGCTGCCTGGCTATCCGGAGTACGCGGCCAAGACGCGGTGGCGGCTGGTGCCGGGAATCTTCTAGCCGCAGGGGCTCTCGGCGGTCGCGCGTTTCGGCGACCCAACCGGGCCTGAGCTGACCGCGGCGGGTACACTGAGCAGGGATGGGCATGGGCCGGGGCGCGTGTCTGTCCTGTTAGGCAAGTGAAGGGCACACGCCGCAGCCGAGCTGCTGACGCGAGCTGACCGAACGATCTAGCAGAGAGGGTCACACAGTGCCTGAGTACAGACAGGATACGCATCTACCGAAACGAGACGCTGACGCCCGGAGAGTCGAAAGCGCGCTCGCCGGCTGGGAGCAGGGCGTCGAAACGCTGGAGGCCGGATATGCCGACGAGGCCATCGAGAGTTATCACTGGGCGCTGGACTGCCGAGACGACCTCCAGAAGGAAACGACCTCTGCCACCTTCAAACAGCGCACGAAGATAGCAGGGAGGTTGCCGGAGCTCGACCGCCGCTTCAAGGCCGCCACGGTTGAGGCCGCAGGGTGCGTGTTGTCTACGCGCGAGTGCGATCCAGTTGCCGAATGGTGGTACTTCCGTGTTCCGGCTTCGCATCCAGAATGGGCTGAGTCGGCGAGCGAGTAGCAGATTGCGCCCGAATATTTGACTGTGGATTCGTTAGGGGGCGGCCGATGCCTGCGTCGAAGGTGGATATCCGGGCGAGACAGGAGCCGATTCGGCAGCACTATCTCGAGAGTCCCGATGACGCGGGCGAGGTGCTGAGCGTTCACGGTGGCACGAGCGATCTCGCCGATCCCTTGCACGTCGTCGTGTCGCCGGACTCGGTGCCAGACGCACTTCTCCGCTCGGGGGCGCACCCGGCGGTTGGGGGCGACGGTGATGTGCCATGTTCGGGCGATCTGTTGCTCGCCGCTTTGGCGGCTTGCCAGGAGACCACCTTGCGCATGGTCGCCGCCAACATGGGCATCGACTTGGAGGAGCTGGAAATTTCGATGGAGGCGGACTGGGACCCGCGAGGCACGCTGGCAATGGGCAGGGAGTTCCCGGTGGGTATCACTGCGATACGCGCCCACACACGGGTGGTGGTTCGGGGTGACGAACGCGAGGAACGAGCCAAACGGCTGCTGCAGAGTGCAGAGCGGTACTGCGTCATCCTTCAGACGCTTCAAGCAGGGGTCTCGGTCGAGTCGACCTTCGAGCTGGGCACCGCCTAGCGGTATTATCTGGCTCTGAGGCGCGGAGCCTACGCGTCGAACAGACACAGGGCCGCGCGCCGGAATGCGAACCTGCCAGGGGAGACCATCTTCAATGAAATGCCGGTTGTATCTCATCATCGTTGTGTTCATCCTTGCGTCCTCCACCGTCGGATGCGGGCCCACGCCGCCCAGCGTCAAAGGCATGGAGCTGATGTCCGCGACTGCGGCGCTCGAATCCGCGGGATTTCGCGTCAGCGATGTCACCTATGACGAGACGGTGTCCGAGGCAACCGGCACGGTCATCGGCCAACGTCCCGTGGCGGGGCAGAGGGCAGAGAACGGCTCTCTTGTGGCGTTGACGGTTGCGGGCTTTCCGCCGGTGGCAACGCCGAACCTGGCGGGCTTGGACGAAGGCGAGGTATCAGATGCACTCGCAGCAGCGAAACTGTCTTTGGGGCAACTGACCAAGAGCCACAGTGCCTCGGTCGCCGCTGGCTGCGTGGTTTCGCAGGTCCCGGTTGCGGGGGAGCTGGTCGCGCAGGGTTCACCCGTTGTACTCGTCATCAGCACAGGTCCCGAGTCAGTACGAATCCCTATCGTGAAGGGTAGAACGGAATCCAGAGCCAAGGAGCGCCTGAAGGCTGCAGGCTTCAAGGTGAAGATAGTGAGGGCGGGCAGCTCAGAGGAGCCAGGCACGGTCATCGCTCAGAAGCCATCGCGCGGCAAGGCCTCGCCAGGCTCGACGATCACGATAACCGTTTCGACCAGCGGTGCATCCGGTCAGGCGAGTGGAGACAGCGCCTCCGGCGGAAGCGATGAAGCTGCAGCCCGGGCGTTCGAGCAACACAAGAGCGGCATTCAGCTGAAGGGCGAAGGGACGGTCACAAAGGTCCTGGCGGACGATAGCGACGGAGGTCGTCACCAGCGGTTCATCCTGCGTCTTGCGTCTGGTCAGACGCTCTTGATCGCCCATAACGTCGATATCGCACCGAGGGTTCCTTCACTGCAGTCAGGCGATTCTGTTGCGTTCAGTGGGATCTACGAATGGAACTCAGAAGGCGGAGTTGTGCATTGGACGCATCGCGATCCGGATGGGCAGCATCCCGCGGGCTGGCTGAAGCACGACGGATCGACCTATCAATAGGTATTGTGGCCATGTTGGGCCGAAGACGGACGGGAGAGAGATGCACAGGGACTTGTCGCCATCAGAGCTCGACACCTTGATCCGCATGATCGAGGTGCTCCCCGAACCTTTGCGAGGTCAGCTGCTCGCTCAGGTTCCCTTCGTCAGCGCCAGCGACGGGCTTCCCGGCGAACTGCGCCTCTCGGTCGAACGTTCCGCGCCTCGTGCTGACGTGAAGGATGGAGTGCTCCCTGTATCCGGACTGGCGCGAACGCAGGATGGTCGGCCTATCGGTCACTTCACCATCTGGATGAGTGACGGAAGGTTCTTCTCGCTGGACCTTGGCTGGGTCACTGAGCAGGTGCCTGATGAATTGCCACCGATAGGCTCACTCGAGGTCCGCTGGCACGGAGAAGGGTGACTCAGACATGCTTGATGAAGATGACTCGCCTGATGACCTTCCGGAGGATCTCGGGACGTTGGCTCGGCGCTCCCTCGCCAGAGCCGGCTACACATGTTTGGACCAGCTCACGTCTGTGAGTGAATCGGATTTGGGCCGCATGCGTGGGATGGGTGCCAAAGCCATCGGTCAGATCAGAGTCGCTCTGGCCGCGCGAGGCCAGAGTCTCGCCGAGGACTGAGCTCGCATCGCGCTTGGAGTCGACGTGGCCGAGATCATCTACTACGTGGCAGCGAGTCTGGACGGCTACATAGCCACCCCGGACGGCGGGGTGGGCTGGCTGGCCCCCTTCGAGTCAGGGGCTGAGGACTACGGGTACGCCGAGTTCTACGCATCAGTGAACGCGGTGCTGCTGGGCAGCCACACATTCGAGCAAAGTCTGACGTTCGGCGAGTGGCCCTACTCGGGCAAGCCGACATGGGTCTTCTCGGGAAGAGACTGGCCCCAGCTGCCGCCGGATGTCACTGCAACGAGCCGCAGCCCAGTGGATGTGGTGGCTCAGTTGGACGCGAGTGGAATCAGCCGGGCGTGGTTGGTTGGGGGAGCGGCGCTCGCCACCTCGTTTCGCAACGCGGGCCTGATCACCGAGTTCATCGTGTCGGTCATGCCGGTGATTCTGGGCGGCGGAATCCCCCTGTTCGCGACCGACGGGCCCACATTGACGCTTCGTCTGGTGAGCGAGTCGGTCTACGACGATGGTGTGGTGCAGCTCGTGTATAAACCGCTTACTCGCGGTTAGGACGGCAACAGCTCCCGCATCTGCTGATAGATGATCGTTGCTGCCCGGAGCGGCGATAGCCGAGACAGGCGGTCCATCATCTTGACATCCGACCCCACCATCACTCGGTAGGCGTTCTTCTCCATGCCGTCGAGGATCATCCGGGCCGCAGCATCGGGCTCGGTCATCCGGATCTTGGAGGCGCTCGCGTCCGCCTCGGCACCCCCCGGGCCGCCCACGCCGGAGTTCTTCGAGATGTCTGTGTGGATAGCTCCGGGGAACACGACGGTCACCGCGACGCTCGTGTCGACGAGTTCGGAGTGGAGGCCCTCGGTCAGCAGCATCACTGCGGCCTTCGTGGCACCGTACATCGTCTGTCCCGGCACGGGCACCAACCCGCCCATGCTGGAGATGTTCACGATGTGGGCCTCGGGACGCTGCAGCAGCACCGGCAGGAACGCCTTGATTGTGTGGATCGTGCCCCAGAGGTTCACGTTCATGATCCGCTCGATGGCGTCGTATTCCAGATCGTTGAACCGTACGAACGGCTGGATGATGCCCGCGCAGTTGATCAGACCGTCGACTTGGCCATGTGCGGCGACGATTGCGGCGGGAAGCGCACCTACGGCCTCCCGGTCTGCAATGTTCACTGCATGTGTGGACAGCCTGTCCTTTGCAGAGTCGGCAAGCTCGGCCGTCTCGGCAAGGCCCTTCTCGCTGATGTCGAGAGCTGCGACACGGGCTCCTCTGCCCAAAAGCTGTAGCACCAGTTCTCGTCCGATACCGTTGCCGCCACCCGTGACCGCCACGGTCTTTCCGCTTGCGCGCATGGTGCCCCCCGTTCCCCGCCCAATTCATGTTGTTCAGGCTCATCGTACTACGGGACAAGACGACGGCTGCCTGCGCCGTCGTCGTCGCGAGCCTGCCGACTCTCGCCTGGTAGTCGGATGTCGCGTGGAAGTCGTCTGGCTGGGGAGGCGTCAACGGCGCTAGACTGCGGGAGTGGGCAGGGGGTCGCCAAGTTGGCCGCGGGAGTTCTTGCGGCATCAAGGAGCGGGGGAGCGCACGTGCGCGGCGGAATCCTGTACTACTCGGTCACTGGGAATACCGCTCTTGCGGTGGAATCCCTCGCCAACAGACTCCCGATTCCCTTCTCGTTGGTTGACGTGACCAGTCTCCCAAGCGTCGATATCGGTGTGTTCGATGTGGTGGGCTTTGCCTCTTCCACAGACTTCTGGGGCGTTCCACGTCGGATGTCGGAGCTCATTGAGCGGCTGCCCGTTAATAACAGTGTGCCGGCCTTCGTGATCAACACGTTTGGTGGCGTCAGTGGCAAGACGCTCCCTCGGCTAGGGTCGATGGTCTCGGCAAGAGGCTTCGATGTGATTGCAGGGCACTCGCTACACATGCCCGACAGCTATCCGCCGCTACTCGCGCTTGGGATTCGAGCGGCGGGAGCCCCCAGCGAAAGGGAAATCGCTCGCTTCGATGCTTTCGCCTCGCAGCTTTCGTCGCTCATCTCGGCGGTCGAGATGGGCGGAAGCATTCGGGCCGAAAGGTTGCCCGTCACGCTCGTTGACCGGCTATTCCGCGCGGGAGCTCGGACGGCAGGGCGTGATGCCATGGGCGATAGGTACGCGGACGCTGCGGTATGCACGCAATGCGGAACATGCGCGAGCGACTGCCCCGCCGGCGCGATACATCTCGACCCGCTGCCGGTTTTCGATACCGAGATCTGTTGTGGGTGCTGGCGGTGCTATAACCGCTGCCCCGTATGTGCGATTCGTACCGGTTCCCGCCTGCGCGGCGAGCAGTACTCCGGGCCCAGCGACCAACTCAGGGCCAAACTGCCCTAGCCCCGCAGAGCGGACCGCCCATGGCCGGTGCAGCGACAATCCGTCCTCTGGTTCCAAGTAGGCATGAATCGGTGTAGCTTTAGGGGTGTCCCGCCTGTTGTGGGGAGGATGATTCAGTGCCCGACGCGCATGATTTCGAGCAAGCCTTCGAGCCGATCGAGTCGCTTCAGGATTTCGAGGCCGCCGAGCGGCTTCGTCTTGAGCGCATAGAGCGCCGTGCGATGCCGGCTGGGTTTCTGGGCACCGCGGTCATGGTCGCGATTGGATTCGCAACCGACCGCCTGTGGTTGCTGAGACCCTCCGCTATCGGCGCACTTGGGTTCTTCCTCTCTTATCTGCTGGTTCGCCGAGGCGCAGTACGCGCGGCGGCTCTGGGATTCGTCGTGACCGCGGTGGCGCTCGTGACCAACTCCGGAATCACGGGTGAGGGGCTGCGAGATCCGGCGGTGCTGGCGTACCCGGTGATCATCATCTTCGCCGGAATGACGCTGAAGTTCAGAAGCTATCTGGTCGCACTTGCGTTTGTCGGCTCGTCTGTCGCACTCGTCGCCTTCAACCACGCCTACGAGTGGATTCCGGTGGTCAACGAGTTCAGCTCGCCGGTGATCGATGCGGTCATCACCACGGTGATCCTCTCGGCCACGGCGTATGCGGTCTGGCTCCTGGCGGCGAGCTCGACGGGGAGCCTGTCCTCGGCCCACTCCGAGATCCAACGGCGTCGTGAGGCCGAAAGGGAGCTGAAGATCCTCAATGCGCGGGACTCTCTGACGGGCGTGTACAATCGCCGGTTCTTCGATGCCGAGATGGCCAGGTTCGGGCCTGCAAGGCTCTATCCGATCAGTGTGATCGTGGCCGATATCGACGGGCTGAAGGCCGTCAACGATGAGCTGGGACATGGCGCCGGGGACCTGCTGCTGGTGCAGGCGGGCAACGTCCTCTCGTCGATCGTGCGCGTCGAGGACGTTCTCGCGCGTATCGGTGGTGACGAGTTCGCGATACTGCTGCCAAAGACCGACGAGGAGTCGGCCGAAGACGCGGTCAGGCGAATCGAACAGAGGTTGGCCGAGCAGCCGGTCGGGGACGGTGCGCCGTGCGTTTCGCTCTCGATCGGTGTGGCGACGTCTCTTGGGGGCGGTCTGGATAAGGCGCTGGCTCGGGCAGACTCGCGGATGTACCGCCGAAAGTCCGAGAAGCGCGCCGGGAACGCTCAGGCTGCAGTCTCTGCCTCAACGGACTGACGCGAGGCTGTCGGACTGGCGCGGCATGTCATCAATGATCGGGGGAGATTTCGATGGGGGAGACGCCTTCTCGCAACCGCTGGCTCGTTGCTCTGGCGATTGTAGCCGGGATGTTGGCGCTGGCAATCATCGCGGTGGTGCTACTCGTGTTGACTGGGATCATCGCCGAACCGGAGACGGTCATCGAGAGTATCGTCAGGACGTTGCTCGGACAGTAACGGTGCGCGCTAGAATACTGTGATCCGCAACCTGCCGAACCCGCGCTGGCGCAGTTCTAGGAGCACACGATGGCGAACAGACCGACCGCCAACTCGATCGACGAGTACATAGCGGGCTTCCCCCCGCATGCGCGGGGGCTCCTTGTGGAGATGCGCTCGCTGATCAAGGCGTCCGCACCGGATGCGGTCGAGACCATCAGCTACGCCATGCCCACGTTCGATCTGCACGGGCACTTGGTGCACTTCGCTGCGTTCGCGAAGCACATCGGGTTCTATCCGGTGCCCAGTGGCATCGAGGCGTTCAAGGAAGAGCTGGCGCCGTATAAGAGCGGGAAAGGCTCGGCGCAGTTCCCGCTCGACCAGCCGCTGCCCGCGGACCTGATCCGACGGATCGTCGAGTTCAGGGTCGAAGAGAACACCCGCAAGGCCTCGAAGTAGGTCCTTCAGGTGGAGGCAGGTACGGTATCCTCGGCAGGCTGCTTCGCGCCAACGGAGCCGCTGCTCCAACCTACAAGACGATCAGAGATGTGGTGCCACGCTATGAGTGCTCTTCCTGCTTGCCCGGAATGCGGATCGGAATTCACCTACGAAGACGGCCACATGTGCGTGTGCCCGGAGTGCGCGCACGAATGGGCGAAAGGCGCCGACGGAGCCGATGATGCCAAGGCTGTCCGAGACGTTCATGGCAACGTGCTTGCGGACGGGGATTCGGTCACCGTCATCAAGGACCTGAAGGTGAAAGGGACCTCGTCGGTGGTCAAGGTCGGAACGAAGGTCCGCAACATCCGGCTGGTAGACGGGGATCACAATATCGACTGCAAGGTCGACGGTATCGGTGCGATGCAGCTGAAGTCCGAATACGTGAAGAAAGCGTAGCCGGTGACTCATATCGGGCGACTTGGGGCGGGCGATGCGGAAGAACTGCTCGATGCAGCGGGACGCAGCAGGAGCCTGCTCGAACCCTGGGTCTATCTGCCCGAGACGCTAGTGGAGATCCGGGAGATCCTGAGTGCGCCGCCATCGGTCCGCATCGGCTATGGAGTTCGCACCACGGGCGGCGACCTCGCGGGCGTGGTCAACATCAACGCGATCATCGGGGGAGCGTTCTTGAACGGGTTTCTGGGCTACTACGCCCTGCGCCCGTACGACGGGCAGGGCCTCATGCGTGACGGACTCGCGCAGGTCATCACGCGTGCGTTCACGGCGCACGAGCTGCACAGACTCGAGGCCAACGTGCAGCCAGCCAATGTTCGCTCGGCGAGTCTTGTCGCGGGGTTGGGCTTCCGGTTCGAGGGGCATTCGCCCCGCTATCTGCGGATCGGTGGCGAATGGCGCGATCACGATCGCTATGCGCTCACTGCCGAGGAATGGCAGATGCCTAGGACATTGGTTGACCCGAGCTGAGCTTTTGGCGTCAATTCATGTGGTGCGCGATATCGATCGTCCTCTGGTGGTATTCTCCAGCGAGGGGGCGAAAGGACGCAGGCGGGGATGTCAGGCCAGCGCGGGGAGTTCTGGATTGACGCGCCGTTATGGCTCAAGGCCATGGTGGTGGCTGTCGCGTATCTTGTTGCGGCCGAGCTAGGAAACGCGCTCTCGGTACAACAACAGTTCTCGACCTTCTGGCCGGCTGCGGGCGTGCTGCTCGTTCTGCTGGCTCTGGCCCGTCCTCGTGAGTGGCCCCTCCTGCTGCTTGCCGCAGCGGCGGCGAACATCGGTTCTGACCTCCTGCACGATCGTGCACCGCTTGTGGCCCTCGGGTTCGCCGCTGCCAACTGTGCGGAGGCAGCGCTCGGCGCCACGATGGTCAGGCTGTTCGTGGGGGTTCCGGCGGTTCTCGACACACGTCGCAAGGTTCTCGGGTTCATGGCCGGATCGGCCGTGCTCGCCCCGGTGCTGGGAGCCTCCATCGGTACCGCGGTGCTCGCGGTGACGTATGGCCTCACCCAATGGTGGTCGACGTGGGTCACTTGGTGGTCCGGAGATGCTGTCGGGATTCTCTCCGTGGGGGCCTTCAGCTTCGCTGCGGCGCACGCGAATCGGAGGCGTCTGCTCGGGGAGCGCTGGATTCCCACCCCGGGTCGTGGACTTAGTCTTGGCGCGTTGTTAGTCATTACTGGCGTTGCCGGTTGGTGGATGGTGACGAACTTCGGTCCGCTGACGGGATGGAAGTCGGTGATCTTCCTCCCGGTGCTACTCGCGGCGGCGGCATTCGGAACGTTCGGTGCCGCGAGCATGGGCCTTACGCTGACGATGAGTATGGCGATTGGGCTCGACGAGCGCTGGAGCAAGGTATTCGTGGCGAACGGTGATGTCGGCCTTGAGGTCTTCGCACTCCAAGCCTTCCTGGCGGTGTTGATCTTCACGGCCCTTCACGTGACCGCGACAATCGAGGAGTCGAGGGTCGCCGAGGAAGCAGCTGCGCTGGGTGAACGTCGGCTTCGCGAAGCACACGAACAACTTGAAGTGAAGGTCGCAGCACGAACGGCCGACCTGGTCGAGGCGCTGGGTGCAAAGAGCCGGTTCCTTGCGAATATGAGTCACGAACTTCGAACGCCGTTGAACTCGATCATCGGCTTCGCAGGCGTGATGGAACAAGAGCTCGCTGGGCCGCTTACCGAAGACCAGCGAACACAGCTCGGGATGATCCATCGCTCCGGGAACCGCCTGCTACGGCTGGTGAACGACGTGTTGGACTACAGCCGGATCGAATCGGGTGACGAGACGGTGAGCCCGACCCACTTCGATCTGTGTGAACTCGTGGACGACGTGAGTTCCTCGCTCGCGTCCGAGGCGCGTGCGAAGGGCATCCAGTTAGGTGTTGCAGCGCCCGCGGAGTCCCTGAAGCTTTGCTCGGACTCCCGCAAGGTGCGCCAGATCCTGTTGAACCTCGCCGACAACGCGGTGAAGTTCACGGACGCGGGCGAGGTGACCATCGGATGCGCCAAGGATGATGCGGGTATCACGTTGACCGTGTCCGACACCGGCATTGGCATAGCTCCTGACCAGCGCTCGTCCATAATGGACGACTTCACACAGCTCGATCGTTCGGACGGAATGAAGCCGGACGGCACGGGGCTGGGCTTGGCGATCGTGCGCGGGCTCGTGGCGTTGCTCGGCGGGCGGGTCGCGCTCGTGAGCGAGCTCGGCGCCGGTTCGACGTTTCGTGTATGGCTGCCGAACATGCCCGACGAATTCTGCCTCGATCAATCGCCGCACCAAGCGGGGGAGACGGACCGCCGCGCCGAGTGACATACTCGGATTCCTCTGGTGGCCAACCGAACCGGGAGCCTCTCCGCAGCGTGATCGACGCGCGCATCGACATCCGTATCGCAACCCCTGATGACGCCGGACTGCTCGCAGATCTGGGGTCGAGGACGTTTGGCGACGCCTTCGGGCAGCAGAACGCCGAGTCTGATATGAAGGCCTACCTGGCGTCCGCCTTCGGGGAACGGATCCAGGCCGAGGAGATCGCCGACGAACGGAGCGTCTTCCTAGTTGCGGAGGTCGCTGGTGAGACGACGGGCTACGCTCGGCTGAGACGCAGTGATGCGCCGCCCGCGATACCAGGTCAGCGGCCCATCGAGATCGTCCGGTTCTACTCGGAGCAGGCATGGATCGGCCGGGGAGTCGGTCCGGCGCTCATGGCGAAGTGCCTGGAGCTGGCCGCCTCGATGGGCGGCGATGTGGTCTGGCTCTCCACGTGGGATCGCAACGCCCGCGCCCTCGCCTTCTATGAGAAGTGGGGCTTCATGCGGGTTGGAGGACAGCAGTTCCACGTTGGAGATGACGTGCAGAGCGACCATTTGTTGGCGCGCGCAGTAGACTGAAGTCTGGTCGAACACCCGCCGTTCATCGCCGAGGAGGCTCCAGTCCCAGTTCCACGTGACATCGATGATGCGCCGCGAGACAGCGCGCATGCGCCTGACGCGGCGCCTCCCCGGGCTCTGGCTGGCGGTTCGCTCACGCGGTGGGCCGAGAAGGTCGCCGTGGCGCCGTTTGCGGTGCGAATAGCGCTCTGCCTTGGCTTGCTCGCGGTAGTCATGCTGCTCGACTTGCTAACCGGAGCAGAACTCAGCTTCTCCATCTTCTATCTGATTCCGGTGTCGTTCGCAGCGGCGTTTCTGTCTCGGCGGGCGGGCTGGGCACTGGCTGTACTCAGCGCCGGGGTGTGGGGGCTTCTCGAGGCGACGACCGGACGGGGTCTCTCGGCAGCTTGGATTCTCTACTGGAACACCACCGTGCGGCTGGGGTTCTTCGTGCTGGTCACGGAGCTCATCGTGAGGCTGCTGGGCGCGCACGAGCGCGAGAGGGCTCTGTCACGGACTGATTCACTCACAGGAATCGCCAATGCGCGCGTCTTCCGGGAGGACGTGGCGCGTGCAATCGATCAGTCCCGCAGGGCCGGGCGGCCGTTCACCGTCACCTACATCGACCTGGACCGTTTCAAGCAGGTGAACGACTCCCTGGGTCACTCAGAGGGCGATCGTGTGCTCAGGGCAGTAGCTGAACTCATCGTCAGCGGTGTGCGTACCACAGACGTGGTCGCGCGCTTGGGCGGAGACGAATTCGGCATACTCATGCCGGAGACCGAGAGCGAGCAGGCCCAAGTGACTTTGGAACGAATCGCGGTGCGACTGGAGCGTGACATTCACCGTCGCTGGGCGGTGGGAGCGACGTTCGGAGCCGTGACGTTCACCGAGCCCCCGGAGGATGTCGACTGTGCGATGCGACAGTCCGACGCGCTCATGTATCGGGGCAAGGACGAAGGACGCGGTCGCATTCTGCGGTCAACGTGGCCTGAATCCGCAGTGGGCTGTGACTGAGCGCTCGAGCCGACCACGTCGTCGCTTGAGTGCAGAACAGCTAGGATGGCTTCACGCACTTCGGCTGCGGTCGGAGCGCTTTCGTTTAGCAGTGACAACCGGGGAGTCTCGATGAGGGGGTCGGCTCGATTTCGGCGGGCGGCTTGTGCCGCTGCGCTGATGATCGTCACGGTGCTGGGCACTTCGTGCTCCGGCGGCGTCGACCCTGCCCCGGAACCGCAGCCGGAGGCCAGCGTCCAGCCCTTGGTAGTACCCGACTTGGACCATGCAGCGCTGGACAGCGCGCACCGCATACTAGGCCCTGCAGCCGAGCGCACCGTAGTGCGGTTTCCGTTGGTCGAGGCCAGCTATACCGTTGAAGCCACGCGCGTTGCCGGCAAGTACGTCGCCGCGCACGTGGTCAGATTCGGGGCACCTGAGCGGATTCTCAGGCTTGTCGACGTGGATGCTGCTGCGGGTGGGGTCGAGGGCCATCTGGTCATCGGGCAGTTCCCGGCGCCGGGCACGCCGCTTTCCGGCGACACGACGATCACCCTGACGGTGGGACCGCATCCCTACGAGACGGACGTGCCGTGGCTGGTGGGACACCCGAAGTACTTGGGGCGCACCGATTCGGTGGGCATCCAAGGATGCTATATGTGCCATCCTCCCAGAAGGTGCGCGGACTGCCACGCCAACTGGAACGATGTGGCGTTCGATCGTCCCGCGCGCCGTTCAACCCGCTCGGAGAACCCGCCGAAGAAGAAGTAACGGTGGGTGATCGGCTTGCGAACGCGACGAGCCTGACGGCACTGCTTCGCGCTAGACTGGCGGTACTGCCGGGTGCGGCTGGCTCGCACGTGCCTGCAGCCCATCACGCGACGTGAAGGAGATCCTTATGTCGATCTGGATCCGGATTCTTCGTCTGTGGCTTCCGGCCGCTGTTGCCGTCACGGCGGCGTGCGGCATCACCTACCTGGGCGTTCAGCAGAGCTATCGAATGGGGCTCAACGATCCACAGGTCCAGCTTGCCGAGGACGGTGCTGCGCTCTTGGATGCGGGCGCCACGCCGCTGAGCGTCGCGGGCTCGTCGACGGTGGACATCGCGCGTAGTCTCACGCCGTTCGTCATGGTGTTCGGTGCAGACGACGCGCCACTGGCCACCGCGGCCGTGTTGGATGGGGAAGCCCCACAGCCTCCGGCAGGGGTGCTGGAGTCCGCCCGGAGTCACGGGACCAATTCGGTGACGTGGCAACCGAGCCGCGGGGTGCGAATCGCTTCGGTGAGCGTGGCGACCACCGACGGACGCGTGGTGGTGGCGGGCCGGAACATGCGCGCGGCCGAGGATCGCATCGGCGCGTTCGGGAAGCTGTCGGTGCTGGCGTGGTTGTGCGCACTCTTCGGCACACTGATCGCTTCGTGGGTCGGCGAGACCATGGTGGCCAAGGTCGAGCGCATGGGGGGCTGAAGGGAGGACATGACCGACTGGAATCCGGACAGCTACCTTCGCTTCAGCGACGAGCGCACTCGGCCCTCGGTCGATCTGGCGTCGCGCATCAGAGTCGATACGCCGAAGACGGTGATCGATCTGGGCTGCGGGCCCGGTAACAGCACGGCGGTGCTGCGCCAGAGATGGCCCTTCGCGCAGGTGAGCGGTCTCGACAGTTCGCCCGAGATGATCGACTCGGCGAGGGAGACCTTCCCCGAAGGGGTATGGGAGCTGGACAGTATCGAGGACTGGTTTGCGGGCACCCCCTACGACGTCGTGTTCTCGAATGCCGCTCTTCAGTGGGCGCGCAGTCACACCGCGCTTACGCAGCATCTGTTCGCGCAGGTGGCGCCGGGAGGTGCGCTCGCGTTCCAGGTCCCCAGCCAGGAGTACGCGCGGGTTCGCGTGCTTATCGACGAGGTCGCCCACGACGTGGCATGGGAGTCTCGGATGGGAGGGGCGCTGGCCGAGCTGACCATGGAGGCGCCGGAGGTCTACTACGACGCACTTGCGCCGCGTGCGTCATCCATCGATCTGTGGGAGACGGAGTATCACCACGTCATGGACTCGCCGGCGGCTATCGTCGACTGGATATCAAGCACTGGCTTGCGCCCGTTTCTGGCGTGCCTGAGTTCGGATGCCGAGAAGGAACGGTTCGTCGCGTTGCTCACCCGGCGTGTGGCCGAAGAGTACAAGACCAGAAGCGACGGGCGCGTGCTGTTTCCGTTCCGGCGGACCTTCATCATCGCCTACACGTAGTTCGAGACCCGCAGCTTCAGCGGGGTGAGAGGTTCAGGTCGTTGCCGGGAATCGGTCGCGACAGTATGGTCCGGTATTCAGTCGACAGGGGAGATCATGACCGTGCTGGTCGAGGCAATAGCGGCGGTTCGGCGTAGCGTCGTGGCCGTGATGTGCATCCACTGGAAGTCGGCTGAAGACGCGCGCGCGGCCGATCCGGCCCATGCAGAATTCAGCTGCTCGTTCGGGACCGCGTTTTGCGTGGTGGCCGACCGCTATGTGGTGACCGCCCATCACGTCCTGAACGGGGGCAAGCCGCGCAACCCCGATGACCGGTTCTACGTCTTCACCGTGCCGGGCAACGACGTCCCGGCCTACTACTACGAGGTCATCGGGTTTCCGCTGGAGCGCCCCGATCGCGATCTGGCGGTACTCGAGATAGGGCCCTGCTCGATGCCGGGCATCGAGCTTCCCGCGCTGCCGGTCTCGTTTGTGCCACGGCCCGATGGTACGCAGGTGGTGACGGTGGGCTACCCGTCACCTGAGATCCATGACATCAAGGTCGACCCCCAAGGGAACTACCGAGGAGGTCAGTTCTTCCTCAAGAGCCACGCCAACGAGGGCATCGTGGCCGCTCAGTACGAGCTGGAAGGCGACTGGATGTACGAGCTGAACGTAGGCTGGCATCACGGCGAGAGCGGTGGGCCGGTAGCGAGTGCCGGTGCGTCGCCTGCGGTCTTCTCGGTGATGCAGCACTACCGCAACGTGCAGTCACCGCACGGGGTGGTTGCCGGCCCGCATCGCGGGTTCGGGCTGTCGTGCATCGAGGGTGAGCTTCGGGCTCTGGGCGTTGTGGTCCAGGACGCGCAGGCGTAGCGGCATGGACGCACCGGTGACCGAGCGCTGCGACGAGCCGGACGGGTCCCTGCGCAACGTTCGCGCGTTGGGACTGGTGAGCCTGCTGACCGACGCCTCTTCCGAGGCAATCTACCCGATACTGCCGCTGTTCCTGGTCAACGTGCTGGGTGCGCCGGTGAGTGTCATCGGCGTCATCGAATCACTGGCCGAGGCGACCTCGTCGCTCACGCGCGTGTTCTCGGGCTGGCTTTCGGACCGCGTGGGGCGCCGCCGACCTCTCGTTTTGCTGGGATACAGCCTGAGCAACCTGGTGAAGCCGGCGCTTGCGCTGGTGCCGTCGTGGCCCTCGGTGCTGGCGCTGCGTGTCGCCGACCGGCTGGGCAAGGGCATCCGAACGGCCCCGCGTGACGCGCTCATCGCCGATTCGTGCACGGCGGAGCAGCGGGGGGCGGCTTTCGGGCTGCATCGCGCGCTCGACACCGTGGGAGCCGCCATCGGGCCGCTGGTTGCCTGGCTCGTGCTCACGCTCTCGCCCGATGGCTACCGGATCATCTTCCTGCTCTCGGCGATTCCGGGCACCGCTGCAATCCTCGTGGTGCTGTTCGCGGTGCGCGAGCGCGGCACAGCGCGTCCGGTTCGCGCCCAGGCTCCGCCCCTGAAGCTGCGCGGTCTGGGGCGGCCGTTCGCGATCTTCTCGGCGGTGTCTGCGGTGTTTGCGCTGGGCAACTCCTCGGATGCGATGCTCGTGCTGCGGGCGCAGGATCTGGGCACCCCGGTCGCGCTGGTGCCCCTCATGTACTTCGTGTTCAATGTGGTCGCGGCCGCGCTCGCCTCGGGCATCGGGAAGCATTCCGACCGTGTGGGACGGCGGCGCATGATCATCGGCGGATTCGCGCTGTACGCGGTGGTGTACGCGGGCTTCGCTCTGGCGTCACATGCATGGGCGCCGTGGCTGCTCTTTGCCGCTTACGGTGTGCCCTATGCACTCACCGAGGGCATGACCAGGGCGTTCGTTGTCGATATGGTGCCGGACGGTATGCGAGCGACGGCGATCGGCGGCTACACGTTCATCCTGGGACTCGCCGCGCTGCCTTCAAGCGCGCTGGCGGGAGTGCTCTGGGACACGGTCTCGCACCGAGCGCCTTTCGTGCTTTCTGCCGCGCTGATGGCGTTGGCTGCCGTCCTCATGTGGGCGCTACGCCGCACGATGAAGCCCAGAACCACGGGGGCGCCTGCGCCCGAGGCCGCAAGCGCGTAGCATGTCGCTTTGCTGAAGAAGGCTTGCGGAGCGCTGTAGCGGGGAATCATCACAGACGTGTGCGGAGATGGCACCCGCGGCGGTACCATCCGCGCGATCAGGGGCTGCGCGTTTCTCGAGGGAGGGGGCTGACGGGCATGAAAGCTGTCGTCGTCTACGAATCGTTGTGGGGCAACACTGCGGCGGTCGCGCACGCGATTGCCGAGGGAATCGGGCCGGAGGCACGAGCCCTCAGCACCAGTGAAGCGACGCGCGACCAAGTGGTTGGGGCCGACCTTATCGTGGCGGGCGCACCGGTACTGGGATTCGGGCTCCCCACCGAGGGTATGCGCAACAACCTTGGCCCGCACGAGAAGAAGGCACCATCCCCGCCGGATCTCTCAAAGCCCTCCCTCAGATCATGGCTGCAGAAACTGCCTGTTGGCTCGGCCCACGCTGCATCGTTTGAGACCCGCATCTGGTGGTCTCCCGGTGGCGCCACCAAGACGATCGACCGCGAGTTCGCGCGTACGGGCTATCGGCCGGCCGCCAAGCGGGAGCGGTTCGTGGTGACAGGCACGTACGGTCCGCTCAGGGAGGGCGAGCTGGATCGGGCGCGCGCGTGGGGAGCGCGTTTGGCGCGTGCGGTACAGTAGGGTGCGACGGCGCGAGACGCGACCGGCAGGCACACGAAGGAGCGAGACGCGTGAACAAGCAGTTCATCACCGATGAGATCACCAGCGCTTTGCGCGCACACGACAAGCCGCGGCTCTCGATTCTGCGGATGGTCAAAAACGAGATCGACGTCCGCGAGAAGGAAACCAAGACCGAGCTGACCGACGAAGAGGTGGTTGCTTCGTTCAAGAAGGTCCTGAAGCAGACCGGCGAGACGCTCGAGGGCTCGATCAAGGCGGCAACCAACGACGAGCGGACGGCATCGCTCCAGGAGCAGGTCGACATCCTGACGGGCTATCTACCCGCGCAGGTCTCTGGTGACGAGTTGATTGCTTTGTGCGATAGCGTGCTGGCCGAGAACGGTATCACCGAGAAGCGCGATATGGGGCGCGCCATCGGACTGGTGACCGCCAAGACGGGCGGTAACTGCGACAAGTCCGAAGTCGCCCGAATCATCGGCGGCAGGTTGGCCTGAGCGGGGCAGAATCGGGGTACTCGATGATTCGCCCGCATAGTCCTAACCGACTGGCTGGTGCGTTTGCGGGCGCGG
Source organism: Actinobacteria bacterium HGW-Actinobacteria-7 (assembly GCA_002841275.1). Taxonomy (GTDB): domain Bacteria; phylum Actinomycetota; class Coriobacteriia; order Anaerosomatales; family PHET01; genus PHET01. The sequence continues at coordinate 34,231 of PHET01000006.1, forward strand.
CACTGGTCGCGCTCTTCACATGGATTCGCCTGTCATTGTCTCCGGTGCTCGGGACTGACATGGCGCTGCTGTTCTTCGTCATGGCGGTGCTCATCGCCGCGGCGATCGGCGGGCGGGCCGCGGGCCTGGTCACCACGTTTCTGTCACTTGCAGTCGCAGTTGGTCTGATCATCCGGCCGGAAGCGTCTGCGGGGCTAGCTGTCGAGTTCATTCGGGCCTCCGTGTTCACTGTCGAGGGCATCGCGATCTCGGTGGTTATGGATCGGCTGCAACGCAGCGCCGCCGCTTTGCGGGCGGCTGCTGGCCAGGTGGAACTCGAGCGTGAGCGTGTCGAACGCATGGCGCTCGAAGACTACCTCACGAATCTGGGCAATCGCAGGGCGTTTCGAGGGGACCTGAGGTGGACACTTGCTCAGTCGCTCAGAGACAGGGCGCCGCTCACCGTGATGATCGCCGACATCGACGGGCTCAAACGGGTCAACGACACTGAGGGGCACGAGCGGGGCGATGAGTTGCTCGTCGCTGTGGCTCGGGCGATCTCCAGCTCGTCTAGAACCTCAGACTCCGCCTATCGTATCGGCGGCGACGAGTTTGCGCTTCTGATGCCCAGCGCCGGGCCGGAAGAGTATGAGGCGATGCTCAAACGGCTGCGGCAGTCGATCGCGCAAGTGGGCGCTGAGTTCAACGGGGCCGGTGTCAGCGTCGGTGCGGCTCACAAGCCAGAGGACGGAGAGGACGCGGACCAGCTGGCGCGAATCGCGGACACGCGCATGTATGAGGCGAAGAGCGCACGTTCTGCGCGCGGGCACGTCTGAACCCTGTCCGCGCAGGGATGCTGCGAGGGGACCGCTCAACTTCCCGTGAGGCCGCGCGACTAGTGCAGATCGAGGCGGACGGTGGTGACGCCGTCTTCGCTCGACTCGGCGATGAAGCCGAGCTCTGAGACCACGCGCAGCATCCGCCGGTTGCTCGAGTCGATGTAGCCGTTGATCTCGCGCAGGCCCTTCTCTTGCGCGATACCGATGATCACGTCGGTGAGCTTGAAGCCGAGTCCTTTGCCCTGGAACTCGTCGTGGACAAGCACGGCGAACTCTCCGCGCCCGCGGTCGGCCTCGCCCATGAGGCGACCCACGCCGATGATGCGCTTCTTCTTGCCCTGCGTGAGCTCGGCGACGATAGCCATCTCGCGGTCGTAGTCGATGTTGCAGAACCGCACGAGCATGTCGTGCGTGATGTTCACGCTGTTCTCGAAGAACCGCCCGCGGAGCGTCTCGGACGACACGGTCGCTAGCAACTCGCCCTCCATTGGCTCGTCCTCGGGGCGGATGGGCCGCAGCAGAATGTCGGTCCCGTCCGAGAGCTTCCATGGGGCGACGTAGCGCGTGGGGTATGGCGTGATGACCATGTGGGGGAACTTAGGCTTGCCCGCGAGCACGCTCTCGTCGATCACGATACGAGCATCGACCGCGCAGGCGGTGCCACCGGAGATCACCAGCGGGTTGATATCGATCTCAGATACCTCGGGGAAGTCGACCACGATGTTGGAGAGCACCGTGAGGATCTCCTCGAGTGCGCCAAGGTCAGGTGCAGCGACGCCCCGTGGAGGATTGAGCATCGTCTTGAAGATGCGGGTCTCCTCCATCATGCGGCGAGCGAGGACTTGGTTGAGCGGAGGCAGGCTTACCGAGAAGTCCGCGAGCCCCTCGGCACCTACTCCTCCGGCTCCGAATACGACCACGGATCCGAACTGCCAGTCCTTCTTCATGCCCAAGATGAGCTCCCAGTCGACCTTGCGCACCATCTTCTGGACGGACACGCCCTCGATGGTCGCCTTGGGCGCGCTCTTCTTCACGCGCTTGAGCATGCGCGCGTACGCCTGCTCGAGGTCGATCGCCGAGCAGACCCCTGTCTCGACGCCGCCCACAGCGCTCTTGTGCGTGATGTCGTGCGATACGACCTTGAGCACCACCGGATAACCGATCTTCGCGGCGGCATCGAGCGCCTCCTCGGCGGTGTAGACCATGCGCTGCTCGACGACGGGGATGCCATAGGTCGTGATGAACCGCTTGGACTCCTCCTCGGTGAGCACGGTGCGACCGGTATTGGCCACTCGCCGAAGGAGCGCCTGGAGGTTGTGCTTGGGCGGAGCGACGTCGATGGGCTGCTCGGCCGGGGTCTCGTAGAGCAGTTCGAGGTTACCGGCGTAGCGGTACATGCCCAGATAGGTGCGGACCGCTTCTTCCGGTGTGTCGTAGCAGGGGATGCCGGCTGCGTGGAAGATCTCGCGGCCGCCTTCGACTGTGGCACCACCCATGAGCACGGTGACGACCGGCTTGCGTGCGTTCTTCACCAGCGCTGCGACCTCTTTGGCCATCGCGTCGGGCCGGGCATTGCCCTGTGGTGTGTAGATGAGGAGCACGCCGTTGACGCCGGGGTCCGCGAGGCACGCGGTCACAGCTGCGACGAATCGGTCGCTGCCGGCGTCTCCCAGAACGTCTACCGGGTTCGCATGGCTCCAGTACGGGGGCAATGCCTCGTCCAGCGTGGCCATGGTCGCCTCGGAAAGCTCTGAGAGGCGGCCACCGTGTTCGACTATCGAGTCGGTGGCCATGACGCCAAGGCCGCCTGCGTTGGTGACGATCGCGACGTCGGCCCCGGTGGGAAGGCGGCGCGAGTCGAGCACTTCGGCGGCGCGGAACAGGTCCGCGACTTCGTGGACGCGCACGACGCCCACGCGCTTGAATGCCGCTTCGTAGACCTCGTCGCCTCCGGCCATGGCGCCGGTGTGGGAGAGCGCGGCCCGCGCGCTTTCCGAATAGCGCCCCGGCTTGAGCACGATGATGGGCTTGTTGCGCGCGAAACTCCGCGCCGCACTCATGAAGCGCCGGGCGTTCCCGATGCTCTCCATGTAGATGAGGATGCTGCGGGTGTGGGGGTCCTCGCCCAGGAAGTCCACGAGGTCGGCGAAGTCCACGTCGACCATGCTTCCCACCGAGGCGAAGAAGGAGAATCCCACGTGCGAGGTCACGGCCCAGTCGAGCATGCCTGTGCCCAGAGCGCCGCTCTGCGAGATCAGCGCGATGTCACCGGCCTCGGGTTCGACCGACAGAAACGACGCGTTGAGCCCCACTGAGGGGCGGATGATCCCCAGACAGTTGGGCCCCACGACTCGCATGGGACTGTCGGCGAGGATCTTCTTGATGCGCTTCTCGAGCTCCTTGCCCTGCTTGCCGGTCTCGCCGAACCCTGCCGACACCACGATCGCGCCGTGTACGCCCACCTTGGCGCACTGTTCGAGCACATCGGGAACGCCGGCTGCCGGTGTGGCCACGATCGCCAGATCGATCGGCTCGGGGACGGCTTCGATGCTCGGGTAACACTTGAGATCGAAGATGGTCTCGTGGTGCGGGTTGACCGGGAATATCTTGCGCTCACGCGAGCGCATCAGGTTCTCGATGATGGTTCTGCCGACCGTGCCCTCAGTCTCTGTGGCCCCGATCAGCGCAATGGTATTGGGATCGAGCATTCTGCGCATTCTGACCCACCTCCACTGGGAGCTTTCCCTATATCGACGCTGTCCGACGCATATTGGCCGCATCAGGTGGGGGCGCGGTGTACGCCGACGGGGTTCTCGGCGACAATCAATGGCATGTACGTGCTGCCGCCAAGCGCGCGCGGACAGCGACAATCACCTGCAGGGAGGGTCATGTGGAGCGGGCGGCACTCATATACCACCCAGAGCTCGCCGCCTACGACCTAGGCGCAGGGCATCCACTCAACCCGCTCAGACTCACACTCACCATCGAGCTCATGAAGGCGTATGGGCTGCTCGCCGATGGCGTCGTGCTCGAACCGCGTATGGCCACCGAGAAGGAGCTGCTGCTGATTCACTCGGCCGGCTATATCGAGGCGGTGCATGAGGCGAGCGACTGGGCGGCGGGGTTGCACCCCGGCACCGGGCTGGGCACCGAGGACAATCCGATCTACCCCGGCATGCACGATGTTGCCGCGCTGACCTGTGGGTCGTCGATCATGGCGCTCGAGGAGGTGCTCGCCGGTCGGCGCAAGCGCACGTTCGCAATCGCGGGCGGGATGCATCACGCCCACCACAGCCGTGCGGCTGGCTTCTCGGTCTACAACGATCCCGCGGTGGCGATTGCGGTTGCAAAGCAGACCCGGCCGGACCTCAAGGTGCTCTACATCGACATCGACGCGCATCACGGAGACGGCGTGCAGGAGGCATTCCTCTCGTCGCCTGAGGTGATGACGGTGTCGATGCACGAGAGCGGCGTGGCTGTCTTCCCGGGCACGGGCTTTCCTTCAGAGACGGGGTATGGGGCCGGGGAGGGCTTCTCGGTCAATGTTCCTTTGCCGCCGTTCGCGACCGATGCGTGCTTCCGCGAGGCCTTCGAGCGCGTCGTCGTGCCGGTGGCCCGGGCGTTCGCTCCGGACGTGATCGTGGCGCAGCTGGGCGCCGACGCGCACCACGCGGATCCGCAGACGGACTTGGGACTCACGCTGCCCGGCTACCGGCAGCTCGTGAACGACATCATCGACCTGGCCGAGGAGCTCTGCGAAGGCCAGTTGGCGGCTTTGGGCGGCGGGGGGTACCACATCGTCGAGGTGGTCCCGCTTGCGTGGACCTGGGTGCTGGGGCGGCTGCTCGACGTCGAGCTGTGCGAGAACGTGCCGCAGAGCTGGCGCGACCACGTCTGCTCGGTGGTTGGGCATGAGCCGCCCCGGAATCTGGGCTCAGACGACCGGTTCGAGTCACCGCCGGAGCGAGAGGCCAACGTGCTCAAGCTCACCGAGGCCGTGATCGCGCAGGTTCGCCAGGCTGTCTTCCCGCACCACGGTCTGACCCCCTGATGGCGCGCAAGACGGCCCCCACAGCACCACTTGTGCGACAGATTCTGCCACGTTAGAATACCCCGCAGGGTATACCATCTCGTGCGCAGAAAGCAGGCTCTCCCGATGCCGGATTCAAGCATGGCCGCGGCCATTAACGCTCCTCTTCATCCTGTCGTCAGGTTCCTCGGCGGCCTTTCAAAACAACTCGTCTGGCTCATTCCGGCGGCGATTGTCGCGGGGCTTGTCAGTGGCGTGCTGGCCGATCTCTCGTCGTTGAAAGCGGCGGTGCTTCCGCTCACGATGCTCATGGTCTATCCGATGCTCGTGAACTTCAAAATCGCAGAGGCGTTCAGCCTGAAGGACTTCAAGGCGGTCGCGTTGGCGATGGTGCTGGACCTGGTGGTACTCCCGCTGGTGGCGTGGGGCATCGCCAGAGCCTTCTTCTCGCACGAGCCGCAGCTCTATGTGGGCATGATCCTCGCCGGGCTGTTCCCCACCAGCGGGATGACCATATCGTGGACCGGCTTTGCCAAGGGCAACGTGGGCGCGGCCGTGAAGATGACCGTCATCGGGCTCATCGCGGCGTCGTTCCTCGCTCCGTTCTACCTGCTGGCGTTCGCAGGCTCGGTGGTCAACGTCGACCTTGCTGAGATAGCACGTACGGTGGGGTTGGTCATCCTGGTCCCCATGCTCGCAGGCACCCTGACCCGCACGGGCCTGGTCAAGGCGTTCGGCGCACAGAGGTACCAGAAGCGCATCGCACCAGTGTTCCCGGGGATCTCGACACTGGGAGTACTCGCCATCGTGTTCGTCGCGGTAGGTCTGAAGGCGCCGATGATCGTAAGCAAGCCCCAGCTGCTGTTGACGATCGCTGTTCCGCTGCTGCTGTTCTACGGTGCGAACTTCGTTCTGTCGACGGTTGTCGGCCGATGGTTGCTTCCGCGCGGAGACGCGATCGCGCTGGTGTACGGAACCGTGATGCGCAATCTGTCGATCGCACTGGGTGTGGCGATCGCCAGCTTCGGGCCTGAGGCGGCATTGGTGCTGGCAGGGGCCTATATCGTGCAAGTGCAGGCCGCGGCATGGTACGTCAAGGCGACCGACCGCGTGTTCGGGCCAATTGGCGAGCCAGCGACGACGGAGGCCTCGGCGCAGCCTTCCCGGACCGCTGCCTGACCCCCTGATCCAGGCCTCGACTACGTGCACGTCGAATACCCCGGGGGTAATTTCTGCGCGCGATTGCTTCACATCTGTTAATATGCATATCTGAGCATCACGCGGGGTTGGGGGATCTGCAGCGTGTACACTGCGCCGACATTCGATTGGTCGGGGCCTGAGAGGGCCCACTACTACCGCGCGCTGGCGGATGCCCTGAGTCTGAGCGACCTCAGCGTGGTCGAACCGATTCGGATCCTGCTCAAGATGCCCTGCACCGACATGATCATGCCTTCTCGGACGATGACGGTAGAGCAGCAGGTGATCGACTGGATCGCCGCCGGCGAACAACCGCACCTCAGCCATTTTCTGCGTTCTCTCTTCGGCGTGGGCTTCTGTTCGAAGCAGCTTCCCGCCATCCCCGCGTGCGCTGCATTCTATGTGCGAGACGCCGAGGAGATTCGAGAGCGCCTCAAGGAGGCCTACGAGAGGTGGGGCTATCACGAGCATCAGGTGTTCGCCCCCGACTGTGAAGGCACCGGCTACATCGCACGCCAGCTCGCATTCGCAGCGCATTGCATCGAGAACGGCTGCGGCGAGTGGGGTGACATGGAGTCGGCGGCACAGCTGCTCCGTGAATCGCTCTACGACTGGGCGCCGCTTTTCGCACGCGCGCTCGTCGTCTCGCGGGTCCATCCGGCCGTCATGTTCGTCGGCATGAAGCTTGAGTGTCTGCTCGACCACGAGCACGAGCTCGGCGGACTGCCCGTCGCCGACTAGCTTCTAGCGGTCGGGCCCCCGGCACACTCACGTTCACAGCACCCGTTCCACCCGTTCACTGCTGGTTCACAAGCCCTCCTTAACGTTAGAGGCGTGAATCGACCGCGGTCTTGAGGACCGGACGGATGGAAGGCGAAACCCGTGAGCAGCTACGAACGGACCGACAAGACAGCGCAGAAGCGTGCTCGGATACTCAGGTGGGGGATCCTTGGTGCGGTGCTGGCTTTCATCACCGCGGCAACGTACGTGCACGTGCACTTCAGCAACGCGGGCAGACCGGTCGGTGTCGACGCCCTGTGCCCCTTTGGCGGCATCGAGACGCTCTTCACGCTGATCTCCGGAGCGGGCTTCATCGAGAAGGTCGCTGCTAGCGCAGTCGTCCTGCTGATCGGCACCATCGTTCTCGCGCTCGTCTATCGACGCTCCTTCTGCGGTCAGATCTGTCCCCTGGGAACGTTGCAGGGCCTGTTCGGGTCTCTGGGCGGCCGGTTCATGCGCAAGCGTCCCACGGTACCGCGCGGCATCGACCGCTTCGCCCGCTTCCTGAAGTACGGCATCCTCGCCTTCTTCGCCGTCTGGTCCTGGCAGGCGGCCGAACTGGTGATGCGTCCGTACGACCCGTGGGTTGCTTTCACCCACATCACCTCGAGCGAGTTGCTCGCGGAGTTCGCCGTCGGAGCGGGCATTCTGGCACTCTCGCTCGCCGGCTCGCTCATCTACGAGCGCTTCTTCTGCAAGTACCTCTGCCCCATGGGCGCCTTCCTGGGCCTGTTCTCGAAGCTGAGCTGGTTCTCGATCAAGCGCGACGCCGACGCCTGCATCGACTGCGGCGCCTGCGACAAGGCATGCCCCATGAACATCAAGGTCTCGACCGCCGAGAAGATCACGGCGTCTGAGTGCATCTCCTGCAACGAGTGCGTGAACTCGTGCCCGGCCGCCGGCGCCTTGGAAGTCAGTGCGCCCTCGGGCAAGGCCTTCTCGGCAGCGAAGATGACCGGCGTCGTGGTGGCGGTTCTGGCCGTGATCGTGGCTGTGAGCACCGTGGCCGGAGCGTTCACCTGGACGATGCCCAGCCTCAAGGACGCGGTGGAGGGCGCGGGGCACTCGGAGGGCTATACCGAGACAGGCAGCAGCAGCTCCAGCTTCGACACCACGCTTATCAAAGGCTACATGTCGATGGCCGAGATCGCGGATGCCTCCGGCATACCCGCGGAGCGCTTCACCGAGAAGTACGGCGTGCCTGCCGCGGACCTTGGCAAGCCGATGAAGGAGATCAAGGACCAGTACGGGTTCTTGCCCGACGACGTCAAGGTGTGGGTCGAGCAGGAGCTGGCGAAGTAGTTCGCCGGGGCTGCTATGCTCGGCGGCGACACTTCTCACCCCCATGCCGCCGGAGCGCCCGATATGAGTTCTGCCCGCAAAGCATCGCAGAGTCCTTCAAGCGCCACAGCCGCTCTTCCCATGGCTGTGGCGCTTGCTGTCATGGTGGTCTGGGGCGGTACCCCGCTCTTCTCGAAGATTGCCGCAGGCGAGATCGACCCGCTTCTTGTGGGCATCTTGCGCACCGTGGTCGCGGGGGTGGCCGCTATCCCGCTGGTGCTGGGGTTGCGGCTCCCGCTGCCGAGTAACACCCGCGACAGGATCCTGCTCGCGGTCTCAGGGATCACGGCGTTCGTGGCGTTTCCGCTGCTGTTCACGGTGGGTCAGAGCCAGACTTCAGCGATGCACGGCGCACTGATCCTGGCCACGCTGCCGGTGTTCACGAGCCTGTTCGGAACGCTTCTGGAGCGCAGGCGCGTCTCGAAGACGTGGATTCTCGGCTGCTCGATCGCGCTGGCCGGCGAGGCGGTCGTCATCGTGTGGCGCACCGCAGGGAGTGCGGCCGGGACGAGCCTCGCTGGTGATGCGCTTGTGCTGCTGTCGTCGGTCATCTGTGCGGTGGGCTACGTGGCGGGCGCTCGGCTCTCGCAGCGCGGGTATCCCAGCCTTGCCACGACGCTGTGGGGCGTGGGGTTCTCGGCAATCGCCCTGGTGCCTTTGATGGGATGGTCGCTAGCGGGCGGGGGCATGCCGCACGCGGGCGGCGCTGCGTGGGGCTCGGTGCTGGTGCTGGCTCTGCTGACGTCGATCTTGGGCTACGTCGCCTGGTACTGGGCGCTCGCGCACGGAGGCATCAGCCGCATCGCGAGCATCCAGTTCACACAGCCGATCTTTGGGCTGCTGCTCGCCGCGGTGGTGCTGTCCGAGCGCCCGGCACCCGTCACGATGGTAGCGGGCGTCGCGATTCTGGCTGGTGCGTGGCTGGTGCAGCGGGCCGGCACCATCTGAGCACGACCGGCGAAGGCTCAGACGAGAATGGTCCCTGCGGGATGCTCTTCGCGCAGGGCGAGTCCGGCAGCCGCTTCCAGGACGATGAGGGCCGCCAGGCGCACTGTGCGCCCGTCGTTCGCGTCCACGGTCGCGTCTATCTCGGTGATGTCCATCGCGCGGACGCGGGTGTCGCGCGCGAACAGGAAGGCGAGTTGCCGCAGCTCGTCGGCTGAGATGCCGCCGGGAGCCGCCGCCGGACATCCGGGCACGGCCGCTCGGTCGCAGACATCCACGTCGAGGTCGACGAACACCGGCCGACCACCACCTCCTGCGATGTCGAGCGCCCGGCGCACGATGCCGGTCAGGTCGGCCTCGCGCAGGTCCGCCCGGGTGACGACGGTGATGCCGTATTCGCGAGCGCGCGCCGCATACGCAGGCGAGTTCGAGAAGTCCGCGATGCCGATCTGCACGATGTTGCTGCCGGGTAGCCCGGCCTCGACAAGGCGTCGTACCGGAGAGCCGTTGCTCACCCCATCGCGCAGGTCGTGGTGGGCGTCGACCGTGATCAGCCCGCAGCCTTCCAGTCCTTCCGAGAAGACCCCGCGCATGACCGAGTGTGTGATCGAGTTGTCGCCGCCCAAAGCCACGAGCAGCCGGCAGTTTTGCGCGATCTGGGCTGCCGCCGCAGTGACGCGGGCCTCACCCGACGGGCCGTCCGGGCTGGTGACGTCACCGCAGTCGAAGGCGCTCAGCGTCGCGACATCGACGTCGTGGCTGGCTGCGTAGGTGGAGTAGCGATTCAAGGCTTCTCGGATGGCTGCGGGGGTCGTGTGCGCACCCGTGGGCGAGATCGAGGTCGCATGCGCCGGTACGCCCAGAAGGGCAAGGTCGCAGCGGGGAAGCGAGTCCGGATCGCGGCGAACCAGCCAGCCGGCGGCACGCGGCCAGAGCGGGTCGTTGGGTGCCGGAGTGTGATCGGGTCCCATGTCATCCTCACTAGCGGTCGTGGCGGCGTTCGGCCTCATCGTGTTCTGATGCGACAGCGATGCGGCATCACCTAGTATCCCCCAACGGTCTCGCTCTGCCAGTGGGTGACCGGGCTATTGGAGCGCGGGAGTCCGCGCCGCCTCGATCATCGCGTCGAGTACCGTGCGGATTGTTGGCGATTCACCTGAACCGGCTCGCACGGCCGCGAAGATGCGGCGCTCCATCGAGGGCTCGATGAGCGGCTGCATGACGATATCGAGTCCGCGCATGTCGGTCATCGCCGGGGCGATGCCCACGCCCAGTCCCGCCTCAACGGCCGAGCCAAGCGCCCGGAAGTAGTTGCTCTCGAGGATGATCTTAGGCTGGAATCCGGCCGACTGGGCCACCCGCTCGACCGCCTTGCGACTCATGGCGTCAGGGCCCGCAACACACCAGTGTTCTTGAGCGAGATCGCGCAGCCGTACCGGGCCGGAGGCCAGAGGGTGGTCCCGGGGCAGGATTGCGACGATGGGCTCGGCGAGCAGATTGAAGCGCGTGATAGAAGGATCGGGCTGACGGGGTACGAAGTCCCACTCGTGTGAAAGCGCGATATCGAGCTGCCCGGCACGGAGCGCCGGAATCGCACGCACCGGCTCCAGTTCGCGGATGGTGATCTCCAGCGCGGGATAGCGGTGGGCGAGTCCCGAGAGCGCGGGCAGTGCGATTGACTGTGCAGCTGTCTGGAACACCGAGATACGCACGGTGCCGCTGATCTCCTCGGCGAACGCAGCGACGGCCGCGAGCGCGGTCTCGCAGTCGGCGAGGATAGTCTCGGCGTGAGCGACCATCACTTGCCCCGCTCCGGTGAGTCGGATGGATCGCGCTGAGCGTTGGAGCAGGGGGATACCCACCTCACGCTCCAATGTCGCGAGCTGATGTGAGACGGCGGGCGGCGTCAGGTACAGCGCCTCGGCGGCGGCAGTGATGGTGCCGCGCGCGGCGACTTCGCGAAGGATGCGCAGCCGAGCGGTGTTGAGCGTGTTCATCGGGATTCTCCAATTCTGAAAGAGAAACAAAAGCTGAGGCTGACATAAGAATAGACTCAATGTACTTGATGCTCAAATGAGCCGAAGATAGGGGCACAAGGATTCGTCGCAATAGCAAAGGACTGGGTTCACGTGCTCATCTTCGCCGCCAAGGTACTGATCGCTCCGATTCTGCTCTCGATAGCCGCTCTGGTAGAGCGAAGGTGGGGGACGGTGGTTGGCGGCTGGTTGCTCGGACTGCCGCTCACGTCCGGCCCGGTGTCGTTCCTGCTTCTTGAGGAGCACGGCCCGTTCTTCGCCGAGAACGCCGCGCGTGGCGCGCTTCTCGGGCTCGTTGGTGCCGGTGTGTTCGTTGCCGGCTACTCGCTGGCTGCGGCGGAGCGCTCGTGGCGACGTTCACTCACGTTCGCTGGCATCGCCTGCCTCAGCGTGACATTCGCCCTCTCCCAGGTGCATCTCGCCTTCGGTCTGACGCTTGCGTTCGCTGCTGTCGTTCTCGCACTTGTGGCTGTAGCCACCCTGTCAGCTGCACCACAGCGGGCGAACGCCCCCTCAGCGCCTCGGAAGCGCGACTTCGCCTTCAGAATGGCCGTCGCCTGTGTCGTTGTCGTTGGTGTCTCCGTCGCATCGACCCTCATGGGATCCCAGATCAGCGGCATGCTGACCGCGATTCCTGCCATCACCGCAGTCATGACCGTCACGACGCATCGCTCGTCGGGCAAGGACTCTGCCCGCAGCATGCTCCGCGGAACCGTCGCCGGGCTCTGGGGAGGGGCGGCGTTCTTCGCGGTCGTCGGCCTGCTGGTCACCGTTTCGACGCCGGTCATCACGTATCTCGCCGCAGCCGCAGCAGCAGCAGCCATCGCTGCGGTATCCGGTCGGGTCGCAACGTCACAGCGGCTGGTACTGGCACATGTGCACTAGGCCGAGCCCGGCCCAAAGACGGCAACCGGACCAATCACGCGACTGGTTCGCCGGGGGTACAATCATCCGGTAGGTTGCCCGCGCAGCCGATTTCGGGAGTACGCGATTCCCCTGCACGAGTGACGAGACACGCGGTCGAGGGTTCTTGGCCGCACGTGCGAATCGGGGGATTCGGATGAGACTCTCACGCCTGGTCACAATCACACTGGCTGCGGCGCTGCTCGCGGCTCTCACGACAATCGGACCTTCGGGGGCGAGCGCCGCAGCGGACACGGCTGCCGCACCGGTCGTCGCAGCGGTAAGCGGTGTGCGCGTTGACCCGCTGGAGCTGCTGGCCGCCCAGCAGACGCACTTCGCGGATGGTGCAGGGCAACCCATGGAACTCTTCGGCGAAACAGTCGCTATCTCCGGCGATACCGCCGTGGTGGGGGAGCCGAGTGGCTGGGGAGTCTTCGTCTTCACGCGCTCCGGCAGCACGTGGAGTCCGCAGGCGAAGCTGACACCCTCAGACGGCACTGGCTCCGACTCGTTTGGGCTGGGAGTAGCCATCTCCGGCAATACGATTGTAGTTGGGGCGCCGCACCACACCGACCAAGGCCAGGTCTACGTGTTCACCCGCTCGGGTACCACCTGGAGTCAGGAGGCGGAGTTCACGGCCCCCGACGGCGCCTGGTTGGGTCGCTCGGTTGCTGTTTCGGGTGACACTCTACTTGTGGGCGCGATCGATGCGGCCTACGTGTTCACCCGCTCGGGTACCATCTGGAGCCAACAGGCAGAGATAGCCGCTCCGGTCGCGGGCGCTTCTTTTGGCTTCTCTCTTGACCTCGACGGCGACACCGCTCTTGTGGGGGCGTGGGGCGAGACTGTCGGTGCCAATGACACACAGGGCGCGGCCTACGTCTTCACACGTTCGGGTACCACCTGGACGCAACAGGAGAAGCTTCTCTCTTCTGACGGCGACGCCGACGGCAAGTTCGGCTGGTCGGTCGCGCTCGACGGCGACACCGCGCTAGTGGGACGGCCTTACACTGTGGGCGCGGCCTACGTCTTCACACGTTCGGGTACCAACTGGACCCAGCAGGCCAAACTCGGTGATGCCGGTTGGACCTCCTACGCTGAGTTCGGCCGCTCGGTCGACCTGGAAGGCGACACCGCCCTGGTGGGGATCCCTTGGGACACCGGCTGGGGTGTGCCTTCCAACGCCTTGGGCGGCGCTTGCGTCTTCACTCGCTCTGGCACCACTTGGACCCAGCAGCTCAAGCTGAGGGCTGACGACGCCGCCGGCGGTGACTGGTTCGGCTACGACGTCGCCCTTGCCGGAGGCACCGCGCTTGTCGGTTCACCCCATGACGACGTTGGCTCACTACCTTCCCACGTCGACCAGGGCTCGGCGTATGCCTTCCTGCTGGACAGCACGCGGCCGACCACACTCGCACTGACGAGCAAGTCGAACTCATCGCTCGCGCGCGGAGGCACGTTCACGGTCAAAGGGACGCTGTTGGCCGATGACGCAGGTGTGGTGGGCCGAAGCGTCATCCTCCAATCCGCGACCCCCGGAACCGCGTACAAGGACACGTCGCTTGCCGCCGTGACCACGTCAGGCGGCGCATTCACCTTCTCGGTGAAGCCAACGACCAAGACGTACTACCGTGTGCGTTTCGCAGGGGCAACCGGCTACGCCGCCTCCGGTCCCACTTCCTGGGTCTACGCGACACCGAAAGTAGGTCTTGCTCGTTCGACAGCTTGGACGACGTTGAGCCGGTCGAAGACCTACTACGCCAAGGGTTACATCGCGCCGGGGCATGCCACGAGCGACACCAACAAGGTCAGGGTACTTGTCTACAAGAGGGGCAGCGACGGCAAGTACCACTACGTGAAGTCGTTCTCGGCGAAGTACTCCTACTATTCGGCGAGCAAGACGAGGTACACGGCGTCGGTGAAGTTCACGTCCAAGGGATACTGGAAGCTACGGAGCTACCATGCGGCCGACTCGAAGAACGCTGCGACCTACGGGAGTTACGACTACTTCAAGGTGAAGTAGCGCTCTTTCTGACACAGTGCTCTCTACCACGCTGAAGTGGACAGACTCCCGATGGGTACCTCTACACTGGGACGCGTTGTTATCGCGTTCTCAGTAGCTACTCGCGTTTGCCCGCGTGCTGCATGCGTGGGCCCGCAGTTGGAGGTCTCCCGTGACACCAGGATCGACTGTCGTATTGGGTCCCGACCGGCTCACCATCGCCGATGTCGTCGCGGTCGCTCGCAACTTCGCGCCCGTGCTGCTCGCCCCTCAGGCGCGCTCCGCCATCGCGTTCTCTCGCGCTCACATCGACGGGCTGGCTGTATCGGGTCGCCCCGTCTACGGCGTCAGTACCGGCTTCGGCGCATTGGCCACCACCTACGTCGAACCCGAGAAGCGCGCTCAGATGCAGCGCTCGCTGATCCGTTCGCACGCGGCAGGCAGCGGCCCGCTCGTGGAGACCGAGGTCGTGCGTGCGCTGATGCTGCTACGACTCTCGACGCTTGCCACCGGTCATACCGGGGTGCGGGTCGAGACCGCGCTTGCGTACGCCAACATGCTCAACGCCCGCATCACCCCCTGCGTGCCCGAGTACGGCTCGCTGGGTTGCTCGGGAGACCTCGCACCGCTGGCGCATTGCGCGCTCGCGATCATGGGAGAGGGCACGGTGCGCGATGCCAACGGCGAGTTCAAGTGCGCCGCCGAGGCGCTGGCGACCGCGGGTCTCTCGGCGATCGAACTTGCCGAGAAGGAAGGGCTCGCGCTGATCAACGGCACCGACGGGATGCTGGGCATGCTCGCGCTTGCCATCACCGACCTGCACGCGCTGGTGCGCGTCGCCGACATCACCACAGCGATGAGCGTCGAGGCGCTCATGGGCACGGACCGCGTCTTCGCAGAGGAGCTTCAAGCACTGCGGCCACAGCCCGGGCAGGCCGTCAGCGCGAGCAACATCACGCGTATGCTCGCCGGTTCTGGCATTGTCGCATCACACCGCGACGATGACCTGCGTGTTCAGGACTCCTACTCGCTGCGCTGCGCTCCACAGGTAGCGGGGGCCGTGCGCGACACCATCACACATGCCGAGATGGTCGCCATGCGCGAGCTGAATTCGGTCATCGACAACCCGGTGGTGCTCGACGACGGGCGCATCGAATCGAACGGCAACTTCCATGGTGCGCCCATCGCCTACGTACTCGACTTCCTGGCCATCGCCGTCGCAGACCTCGCGTCGATCGCTGAGCGCCGGACCGACCGAATGCTCGATGTGCATCGCAGCAACGGGCTGCCGCCGTTTCTCGCCGATGACCCCGGCGTGGACTCGGGCCATATGATCGCGCAGTACACGCAGGCCGGAATCGTGAGCGAGCTCAAGCGGCTCGCCGCGCCCGCCAGCGTCGACTCGATACCTTCCTCGGCGATGCAGGAGGATCACGTCTCGATGGGCTGGAGCGCCGCCCGCAAGCTGCGCCGCAGCATCGACGGACTCACGCGCGTGCTGGGTATCGAGCTGCTTACGGCGGCCCGCGCGCTCGACTTCCGCGCGCCGCTCACTCCTGCACCCGCGACCGCCGCCGTGCTGGCGCTGCTGCGCGAGCACGTGGACGGCGCAGGTCCCGACCGCTATCTGTCGCCGGAGATCGAGGCGGCCGTGGGGCTGGTGGCCGACGGAAGCGTTGTGGCCGCTGCACAGGCTGTTCTGGGCGAACTCGAATAAGGAGCACTCCATGACCGAAGGTTCCCGGCCCGTATCCGCTCCGCGCGGCCTGACGCTGTCCTGCAAAGGATGGCAGCAGGAGGCCGTGTTGCGCATGCTCATGAACAACCTCGACCCCGACGTGGCCGAGAACCCCGACGATCTCGTGGTCTACGGCGGCACCGGGCGCGCTGCCCGCAGCTGGGAGGCGTTCGACGCGCTGTGCGCGACGCTGCGCACACTGGGCAACGACGAGACGATGCTTGTGCAGTCGGGCAAGCCGGTTGGCGTCATGCGCACGCACGAGTGGGCGCCGCGCGTTCTGATCGCCAACAGCAACCTCGTGCCGGACTGGGCGACGTGGCCGGAGTTTCGCCGCCTCGAGCATCTGGGCCTCACGATGTACGGGCAGATGACCGCGGGCAGCTGGATCTACATCGGCACGCAGGGGATCGTGCAAGGCACCTACGAGACGTTCGCCGCCATTGCCGAGAAGCGCTACGGCGGCACGCTCGCCGGAACGCTGACCGTCACCGGCGGGTGCGGAGGCATGGGTGGCGCGCAGCCGCTCGCGGTCACCATGAACGGCGGCGCGGTGCTGGTGGTCGATGTGGATCCCAGCCGCCTGGAGCGAAGAGTCGAGCAGCGCTACCTCGACGAGTGGACCAGCAACCTCGACGACGCCGTGGCCCGCGTGCTCGCCGCCAAGGCCGAGAAGCGCGCGCTGTCCGTGGGGCTCGAAGGCAACTGCGCCTATGTGCTGCCGGAGCTGCTGCGCCGCGGCATCGAAGTCGACATCGTCACCGACCAGACCTCGGCCCACGACCCGCTCGCGTACCTGCCGCTGGCCGTGACGCTCGAGGAGTGGCACGAGTTCGCCGAGCGCGACCCGGAGGGCTTCACGACCGCCGCGCGCGAGTCGATGGCACGCCACGTCGAGGCGATGGTGGGATTCATGGACGCGGGCGCCGAGGTCTTCGACTACGGCAACTCGATTCGCGCCGAGGCCGAGCTGGGCGGCTACGACCGCGCCTGGGAGTTCCCAGGATTCGTGCCGGCCTACATCCGGCCGCTGTTCTGCGAAGGCAAGGGCCCGTTCCGCTGGGCCGCGCTCTCCGGCGACCCCGCTGACATCCACGCCACCGACCGCGCGATCCTCGAGCTGTTCCCGGACAACGAGCCGCTGCACCGCTGGATAACCCAGGCTTCCGAGAAGATCGCGTTCCAGGGCCTTCCGGCTCGCATCTGCTGGCTGGGCTACGGCGAGCGCGAGCGTGCGGGGCTGCGCTTCAACGAGATGGTGGCGAGCGGCGAGATTTCGGCGCCCATCGTCATCGGCCGAGACCACCTGGACTGCGGCAGCGTGGCGAGCCCGTATCGGGAGACCGAGGCGATGCTGGACGGCTCGGATGCCATCGCGGACTGGCCGCTGCTCAACGCGATGGTCAACACCGCGTCGGGCGCCACGTGGGTCAGCATCCACCATGGCGGCGGTGTAGGCATCGGCCGCTCCATCCACGCCGGGCAGGTCACGGTCGCCGACGGAACCCCGCTTGCTGCCGAGAAGATCTCGCGCGTGCTGCTCAACGACCCCGGCATGGGCGTCATCCGCCACGTCGATGCGGGTTACGACCGCGCGGTCGAGATCGCCCAGGAGCGCGACGTGCGTATCCCGATGCGCGAGGGCGACGCGTCGTGAGCTCGACGCTCATCACGGGCATTGGCGAGCTTGTCACCTGCGACGCTTCGCTGGGCGACGAGTCGCTGCTGGGCGTGCTGCACGATGCGGCGCTGGTGATCGATGACGGCCGCGTGGCGTGGGTAGGTCCTGCCGCACAGGCGCCCGCCGCTGACGAGCACGTCGATGCCGCCGGTCGCGCGGTGATCCCCGGCTTCGTCGACTCCCACACGCACCTGGTGTTCGCGGGCGATCGCGCCGCCGAGTTCGCAGCACGTATGGGCGGCGAGCCCTACACCGGCGGCGGCATCATGACCACGGTGGCCGCTACCCGGGCCGCGAGCGACGAGCAGCTGCGAGCCGGCTGCGCCGCGCGCTTCGCCGAGGCGACCGCGTCAGGCACGACCACCATCGAGATCAAGAGCGGCTACGGCCTCGACGTCGCCACCGAGCGGCGCATCCTCGAAGTCGCGCGCGAGTTCACTCCCGAGACCACCTTCCTGGGCGCCCACGTGGTGCCCGCGGAGTTCGCGGACGACCGCGCCGCCTACGTCGACCTGGTCTGCGGCGAGATGCTCGCTGCCTGCGCACCGCTGTCGCGCTGGATCGACGTCTTCTGCGACACCGGGGCGTTTTCCGCCGAGGAGACCCGCACGGTCCTCTCGGCAGGGGTTGGTGCGGGGCTGCTTCCGCGGCTGCACGGCAACCAGCTCGGGCACGGGCCGGGCGCTCAGATCGCCGCCGAGTTCGAGGCTGCGAGTGTGGATCACTGCACGCACCTCACGGATGACGACATCACGGCGCTTGCGGATGCGGGTGTGGTCGCCACGTTGCTGCCGGGCGCGGAGTTCTCGACCGGCTCGGAGTACCCGGATGCGCGGCGGCTGCTCGATGCCGGCGTGACGGTCGCGCTGGCTACCGACTGCAATCCGGGAAGCGCTTACATCACGTCGATGCCGCTGATCATCGCGCTCGCCGTGCGCGAGATGCACCTCACGCCGGCCCAGGCGCTTTACGCGGCCACCTGCGGGGGAGCGAAGGCCCTTCGCCGAGACGACATCGGGCATCTCGCGCCGGGTGCGCGCGCGGACCTGGTACTGCTGGATGCGCCGTCGCACGAACACCTTGCCTACCGGCCGGGCTCACCCCTCGTCAGGCAGGTCTGGCTGGGCGGGCTTCCTGCGCTGCAGCAGCAGTAGGATCACGCCCAGGGCGACCAGCGCAGCACCCGCACCGATGACCCACTGATTCCAGGCGAGCAGCGGAGCGGTGAGGGAGTCGATCGCTTGAGTCGACGCGGCTGGCGACGCGCCCATCGAACCGCTCACGAGCCGGGCGGCGCGCCCGGCCTCGGATGCGACCAGAGCCTTCAGGGCTATGGCCGAGGCGACCAACGCAACCCCTGAGCCGACCATCGCGAGCCTCTTGCGGGGCGCAACAAACAGGCCGAGGGCCAGCGCCAGGGCCGCGGCCCACGGCAGGCACGGCCGCGCGCGGGAGAGCGCCCGGAGAGCGGGCAGGCGGTCGGCGAACGGCTGCGCGTCGAGTACGGCGACCTGCGCATCGCGTACGCCATCGGGCAGCCGTTCGAGCACATAGCGTACGAGTGGCTGATCGGTCTTCTGGGCGAGCAGGTCTATGTAAGGGCCCAGGGTGACGCGCAGGGCGGTGCCCTCGGTGGGCGCGCTGGCGCTGCGAGTGGTGATGGTGCGGGCGAAGGCCAGGTGCCAGGCCCTCAGGCGCGAAGTGGCGAGCGTGGCGAAGCCCGCCGAGTGCACGGCTGCCGACACCTGATCGCGCGCGAACTGTTCGAAGTCCGCAGCGAGGCCCCCAACGAGCGACCTGAGTGAGTCGGGAACGTTTGCCTCGGTGAGCGCCTTGAGGTCCAGCTGTTTGAGCAGCGCATCGGAGACACGGTCAGAGGTGACTTGGAGTGTCGCGTTGTCGACGAGCAAAGGGCTTGTCGCGGCGACGAAGGTGTCGTTGTCGAGCAGCACGGTCCCCATCCAGTGCGCGGTCACGGAGGCGCTGACAGCGACGGCACCGACGAGGATGAGGATGGTGCTGACGAGAGTGCGCGTCCCTGTGAGTGCGGTGCGCTGGGCCATGGGCTCCTCGGCGTGTCGACGGAATCGGGGAATGTCTGTGGTGTGGATACCCGATTAACGCGGTGTATGCTCGATGCGCTACAGCCGGACGAAGGGTGTGACATGAGCGAGCACGACCTTGAGCGACTACGATCACTCACCAGCATCAAGTGGAATCGGTTCGACGACGACGTGCTGCCGGCGTGGGTCGCCGATATGGACCTGCCGCCTGCGCCGGTGTCGGTCGAGGCCGTGCGGGCACTCGTGGACCGCGGCGACTTCGGCTACAACTTCCACGCGGCCAAGCAGCTGCCCGAGGTCTTCTCGGCATGGGAAGAGCGGCGACACGGCTGGCGGCCCGATCCCGAGCGAGTGCGGGTCTTCTGCGATGTCATGCAGGCGGTCGATGTGGCGCTGTGGACCCACTGTAAGCCCGGTGACGGAGTCATCGTGTTCACGCCCGTCTACCCGCCGTTTCTGCGTAGCGCGACCGCTGGCGGGCGCAGGATGATCGACTGCCCGCTCAAGCGGGACGGCTGGCGGCTCGACCCCGAGCGGCTTGCTGCGGCCGCAGCCGAGCCGGGAGCCCGTGCGATCCTGCTCGCCAACCCGCACAATCCCACCGGCCGCGCCTTTTCGGCCGAGGAGCTGGGTGCGATCGCCCTAGTCGCCGAGCGCCATGACCTCCTGATCGTGAGCGATGAGATCTGGTGTGACGTCGTACACCCCGGCTCCACGCACGTGCCGCTGGCTTCGCTGAGCGAGGCTGTGGCGGCGCGCACGGTCACCCTTTCGGCGGCCAGCAAAGCGTTCAACATCGCGGGGCTGCACTGCGCGGTGGGGCATCTGGGCCACGATGGCGTGCGCGAGGCCATCGAAGCGCTCCCCGGGCACGTGCTGGGAGCGGTGGGATCACCCGGTGCCGAGGCGACGCTCGCCGCTTTCACGCAGGGCGAGCCGTGGCTGTCAGATACGATCTCGCATCTCACGGCCATGCGTGACCACCTGGGTGCGCGGCTCGCCGCAGAGCTGCCGCTGGTGCGGTTCGCACCCCCGCAGGCTACCTATCTCGCATGGCTTGACGTGAGCGCGTACGAGTTGGGCGATGACTGCGCCAAGACACTGCTGGATGAAGCACGCGTGGGCTTGTCGTCAGGCCTCGACTTCGGCGAGCACGGCTCGGGCTTCGTGCGGCTCAACTTCGCCACGACGGCCCCGATTCTCGACGAGATCATCGACCGGATCGTCACCCGGCTGAGCTGAACGCCCCGACGCAGGTTCACGTTCGGGGCGTTCAGGCCAAGCGATATCAGGGGAGCTAGACCGCTTCGTCCAGCGGCTCGAGGAACTGGCTGTTGTACAGGTCGTAGTAGAACCCGTGCTGGCTGATGAGCTCCTCGTGGTTGCCGTGTTCGATGATCTGGCCCTCGTTCATGACCAGGATCGTGTCGGCGTCCCGGATGGTCGAGAGGCGGTGCGCGATGACGAAGCTCGTGCGGTTCTGCATGAGCTCGGTCATGGCCTTCTGGATCAATGCCTCGGTACGCGTGTCGACCGAACTGGTCGCCTCGTCGAGGATCAGTATCCGCGGGTCGGCGAGGAAGGCACGGGCGATGGTGAGCAACTGCTTCTGGCCCGCCGAGATATTCGAGACGTCGTCGTTGAGTACGGTCTCGTAGCCATCAGGCAGCGTGCGCACGAAGTGGTCGACGTAGGCCATGCGCGCGGCAGCCTCGATCTGCTCGGCGTCGGCGGTCTCTGAGCCATACGCGAGGTTCTCTCGGATGGTGCCACCAAACAGCCACGTGTCCTGCAGCACCATCCCGAAGGTCGTGCGCAGGTTGTCGCGGGTCAGCTCGCGGATGTCGATGCCGTCGACCAGGATCGCGCCGCCGTCCAGCTCGTAGAAGCGCATGAGTAGGTTCACGAGCGTGGTCTTGCCCGCACCCGTGGGCCCAACGATTGCCACGGTCTGGCCGGGCTCGGCCTCGAGGTTGAGGTTCTCGATCAGCGGCACGTCGGGCTTGTAGGAGAAGGTGACGTCACGGAACTCGACGTGGCCCTGGGCGTTAGCGAGCACCTGGGGTGTCTCGGTGTCCGGGATCTCCTCGGCGGCATCCAGCAGTTCGAAGACGCGCTCTGCCGAGGCGATCGTGGACTGCAGGACGTTCGCGATCGACGCGGTCTGGATGATGGGCTGGGTGAACTGGCGCGAGTACTGGATGAATGCCTGCACGTCACCCAGCGTGACGCGACCTTGCGCCACGCGGAGCCCGCCGATGACCGCGATACCCACGTAGTTGAGGTTGTTCAGGAAACTCAGCGACGGCTGGATGGTGCCCGAGATGAACTGTGCCTTGAAGCTGGCCTCGTACAGGCCCTCGTTCTCGCGGTCGAAGATCTCGATGGCCTCGGCCTGGCGGCCGAAGACTTTGACCACGTTATGGCCGGTGTGCATCTCCTCGACGTGCCCGTTGAGCTTGCCGGTGCGGTCCCACTGAGCCACGAACTGCTTCTGTGACTGCTTGGCGATCAGTATGGTCACGCCCACTGACAGCGGGATGACCAGCAGGGAGAGCGACGCGAGCAGGGGGCTGATCCAGAACATCATGGCCAGCGTGCCGATGATGGTGAACACCGCGGTGATGATCTGGGTGGCGCTCTGCGAGAGCGTGTTGGCGATGTTGTCGATGTCGTTGGTGACCTTGCTCAGGATGTCGCCGCGCGAGGTGTCGTCGAAGTACTTGAGCGGCAGCCGGCCCAGCTTCTTGTCGACCTCCTTGCGCAAGCCGTACACGGTGCGTTGTGCGACGCCGGCCATCAGGTACTGCTGCAGCCAGCCGAAGAGCGCGCTGAGCAGGTAGATCCCCACCAGCAGCAGGAGGATCTGGCCGATGGCGTGGAAGTCCACGCCCTTACCAGGCTGGATGTTCAGGCCACTGAGCATCTGGGCGAACTGGTCTTTGCCCTGCGCCTTCAGGCCGGCGACCACCTGGGCCTTTGACACACCTGCGGGGAGATTCTTACTCAGGATGCCCTCGAAGAGCAGGTTGGTGGCGCGACCCAGGATCTTGGGTCCCACGATGGAGAACGAGACGCTCACGATGGCGAGCACCATGATGAGAATCAGCATCCACTTGTGAGGCTTCAGGTAGCCGGCCAGACGCTTGAACGAGCCCTTGAAGTCCTTGGTCTTCGCCGCGGGCGCCATGCCATGTCCGAACATGCCGCCGGGGCCGCCTGGGCCGCGACCCGGGCCGCGACCGGGACCACCGGGTCCGCCAGGACGGGGAGCGGGAAGTTCGTCGTGCTTCTCGTTGTGGGTCGCGTCGCTCACGCTACCTCCTCCTCGGACATCTGCGAGAAGACGATCTCGCGGTAGGTTTCGTTGTCTTCCAGCAGCTCGGCATGCGTGCCCATGCCCACGATTCGGCCGGCGTCGAGCACGATGATGCGGTCGGCGTTCATGATGGTGCTCACGCGCTGGGCGACGATGAGCACCGTTGAATCGCGGGTATCGGCGGTGAGCGCCGCGCGCAACTTCGCGTCGGTGGTGAAATCGAGTGCCGAGAATGAGTCGTCGAAGACGTAGATCTCGGGGCGCTTGACCAGTGCCCGCGCGATGGCGAGCCGCTGACGCTGACCACCCGAGACGTTCGAGCCGCCCTGGGTGATGGGGGCGTCGAGCTTCTCGGCCATGGCCGAGACGAACTTCTTGCCCTGGGCGACCTCGAGTGCGTGCCACAGCTCGTCCTCGGTGGCGTCTTCCTTGCCGTAGCGCAGGTTCTCGGCCACGGTGCCGGTGAACAGGAACGCCTTCTGGGGGATGAATCCGATCTTGTCCCAGACGCGGTGCTGGGGCATCTCTCGCACATCCACGCCGTCGATGAGCACGGCACCGCTGGTCACGTCGAAGAAGCGGGGGATGAGGTTGATGAGCGTCGATTTACCGCAGCCGGTACTGCCCACGATCGCGGTGACCTCGCCGGGCGTCGCGGTGAACGAGATGCCGCAGAGCACGGGCTCCTCGGCGCCGGGATAACGGAACTCGACGTCGCGGAACTCGAGGCGACCGCAGGTCTCACTCTCTGCGGCGGGGAGCTCGGGGTCGCAGATGGCGGGCTCGGTGTCGAGCACGGCCTTGATGCGGGTCCACGAGGCGGCGGCGCGGGGCACCATCACGAACATGATGGTCGCCATCATCACCGACATGAGGATCTGCATGATGTAGGTCAGGAATGCGGTGAGGTTGCCGATGGGCATGCCGCCGTGGTCCACGCGCAGCCCACCGAACCACATGATCGCGACCGTGGAGAGGTTGAAGATCGCCATCAGCGCCGGGATCATCGCCGCGAAGATCCGGTTGACCGCCAGAGACACCTCGGTCAGATCGGCGTTGGCGACGTCGAAACGGTGCTCCTCGTAGTTGGTGCGCACGAACGCGCGGATGACCCGCACGCCCGAGAGCTTCTCGCGCGTGACCTGGTTCACCCGGTCGACGCGCACCTGCATCTGCTTGAACAGCGGCATCGCGCGGACCAGCATGGTGCCGATGAGCACGCCCATGAGCGGGATGATGACCACGATCAGCGCGGAGAGCGGGACGTCCTGGCGCAGTGCCATGATGATGCCGCCGACCGCCATGAACGGCGCCGAGATCATCACGTTCAGCATCATCAGCACGACCATCTGGACCTGCTGCACGTCGTTGGTGTTGCGGGTGATCAGCGACGGCGTCCCAAAAATGTTGATCTCGGACTGCGAGAAGCTCTCGACGCGGCGGAAGATCGCGCCGCGCACGTCTCGGCCAAACGCCATGGCGGTCTTCGAACCCCAGTACACCGAGATGATCGAGGTGATGCCCAGCAGGAACGTCACGGCGAGCATGATGCCGCCGGTGCGCAGGATGAACGCGGTGTCGCCCTTGGCCACGCCCTCGTTGATGATCTTCGCGTTGAGGTCAGGCAGGTAGAGGTTCGTGATCGCCTGGACCAGCAAGAGCACCATCACGAAGATGAGCTGTGGCAGGTAGGGCTTCAGGAAGGACAGCAGTTTCCTCATGCATCAAGCCTTTCCAATTCGGTTGCCGCGCTATCAGCGAGCAGGTTCATCAGCCGCACCAGCTCTCGGCGGTCATCTTCCGGCAGTGCGCTCACGGTTGCGTTGATGACGTTGGCGTTCGCGGCGCCCAGGCTCTTGTTGAGCTCGCGGCCGGCGTCGGTGAGCCCGATGCGTGTGAGCCGCTGGTCGGCCTCGTCGGACCACCGCTCGATCAGTCCGCCAGCCTCCATACGCTGCAGCATGGTGGTGACAGTTGCCGGCGCGAGGTGCAGGAACCCGGCGAGATCGCGCTGGCTCATGCCCTCGTGGCTGGCGATCACCCACAGGCAGCCGGACTGAGCGGGGTGGCCGCCCTTATCGGACATGGTGCGCATGAGGAGTTGGCGGTTCAGGTGCATCGCGCGCTTGAGCGCTCTGAACACGTCCCAAGAGAGTGGGTCGACGCCCTCGAGTACCGGGTGTTCGAACTCAGGATCGACGTGGTGAGACACGAACGGACTTCCTTTCGCAGGTGCTTTCACTCGCGGGTATTGATTCGCAGGCGAAAGGTTAGCACACGAAAGGTTTTCTGTCACCGGGCGAAGAACGTCCGAACATCGTCACTGCGGGCGGCCTTCTGGGCAGGTGAGAGGAACGAGGCCTCGAACGAGTTGAGCGCGAGAGCCTCGAGCTCGTCGCGCGTGACGTCCAGCGCCTTGATGACCGCAGCGTAGTTGTCGCCAACGTAGCCGCCGAAGTACGCCGGATCGTCCGAGTTCACCGTCGCGACCAGACCCGCGTCGAGCATCTCGCGCAGGTTGTGCTCCTCCATTGCCGAGAAGACCTTGAGCTTCACGTTCGACAGCGGGCAGACCGTGAGCGGGATGCGCTCCCGCACGAGCCGGGCCACCACTTGCGCGTCGTCGAGCGCGTGCACGCCGTGGTCGATGCGTGAGACGTGCAGCACGTCGAGCGTGCGGCGTACGTCGTCAGCCGAGCCCTCTTCGCCAGCGTGGCTGACGGTCAGGAAGCCGTGGGCCAGAGCCTGCTCGAAGACAGTGGCGAACTTCTCGGGAGGATTGCCCACCTCGGCCGAGTCGAGCCCGACACCCGTGATGACGTCGCGGTAGGGAAGCGCCTGCTCGAGCGTGG
Source organism: Actinobacteria bacterium HGW-Actinobacteria-7 (assembly GCA_002841275.1). Taxonomy (GTDB): domain Bacteria; phylum Actinomycetota; class Coriobacteriia; order Anaerosomatales; family PHET01; genus PHET01. Next base: position 59,936 of record PHET01000006.1, read on the forward strand.
CAAGCGCTTCCTCGGCGCTCAGGTCGCGCAGGAAGCACATGATGAGGCGCCAGGTGATGCCCAGCGTCTGCTCGCCTTCGCGCAGAGCCGAGACGATGCCCCCCAGCACGGTGTCGAAAGCGACGCCGCGCGCGGTGTGGGTCTGTGGGTCGAAGAACGGCTCGACGTGGACGACGTTATCGGCCGCCGCCCGGTGCAGGTAGGCCATCGTGAGGTCGTGGAAGTCTCTCTGGGTGACCAGCGCAGAAGCGCCCTCGTAGTAGATGTCGAGGAAACTCTGCAGATCGTCGAACTCGTAGGCGGCCCGGACCTCATCGACAGAGCCGAAGCGCAACGCGATGCCGTTACGCTCGGCGAGCGCGAACAGCATCTCAGGCTCGAGTGAGCCTTCGAGGTGCAGGTGCAGCTCGGCCTTGGGCATGCGCCGTGCGAGATTGGTCAGATCAGCGCTGTTCAGGGGCGTGCTCATAGCTCGACGCTCTCCGGAGTCTCGCGCGCATCCCCGAACCATTCAGCTTCGAAGTCGCCGTCAGCTATCTGGCCGATGGGCATCTTGAGGTACTTGCCGGTCGCTTCGACGGCCACGGTCCCGTCTTCAAGCACGATCTCGCCCGTGCCTTCGAAGACGCGGCGCGTGTCGCGCGTGATGCGAGCGATGGCGCGAATAGGTCCGTCCAGTGGGACCGGCTTGCGGAACTTGAGTGTGAGCTCGACGGTCACTCCCCATGCGTCGGGGTCGCTCACGCCCACCGCGCGCCCGATGGTCTCGTCGAGGATCGCCGAAGCAATCCCGCCGTGTAGCCGGCCCGGGTAGCTCTGGTGATGGTCCTGAGGCTCGAACACGCCTAGCAGCTCGTCGTTCTCGAGCTCGTAGAAGCGTGCTTTGAGGCTGTGATCGTTATCTCGGCCGCACACCAGACACATGCGGCTGACGTTTTGGGACTTGAGCACCTTGTGTTGGGCCATGGCTCCTCGGCATATCTTCGATTGTGGCGTGGAACACCGCCGTCCGAACACGATTGTAGCGGGGTATGCTCGCAGGGACGCCTATTCCACAGGAGCCCCAGATGAATCCCACGCTCGCGTTGCTCGAATCACGCTGCTCTACCCGGGTCTATGCCCCTGCGCCTATCACGGACGCCGAGAAGAAGGCGATCCTGCACGCGACATTCCGCGCGCCCACCGGCGGCAACATGTTGTTGTACTCGATAATCGACGTGGTGGATCAGGAACTCAAAGACCGCCTCGCGGTGACCTGCGACGACCAACCGTTCATCGCGAAGGCACCGTGGGTGCTCGTGTTCGTGGCCGACTTCCAGAAATGGATCGACGTCTTCGAGTACTCCGACGTCGCCTCGTTGCCCGACCTCGAGCACCGCTCGACTACGGGTCCGGGCGATCTCATGCTGGCCTGCTCGGACGCGCTCATCGCGGCACAGAATGCCGTCATCGCCGCGGAGTCACTGGGTATCGGCTCGTGCTACATCGGGGACATCCTCGAAAACGGCGAGATCCATGCGGAGCTGCTGCAGCTGCCCAAGCACACGTTTCCCGTCGCGATGCTGTGCTTTGGGCACCCCATGGCCTCGGGAAGGCGGGCGCCGCGCTACACAGAGCACGTGGTCCACACCAACCACTACCACCGCCTGAACGCCGAGGAACTCGAGGAAGTATCGCGCGGCCTTGCCGAGACGCACGCACCTCACGGGCTCGCGCCGGGCACTGCTAACTACGGACAGGCCGTCTACCGGCGTAAGTTCGCGTCCGAGTTCATGCGCGAGATGAACCGTTCGGTTACATGGTGGATGGAGCGCTGGCAGTCGCAGTAGGGTACCGACAGCGCTTCCTTGTTACTCTGACCATCATGTCGTATCAACTGCGCGGCACTTTGCATGCATGTCGCCGTTCGATGAAAGGTCTCAGGTGCTGCAACTCGTCGCAGGGCTACCGCCCTACATCAAGTACGTCATTCTCACCGCGGTCCCGTGGGTGGAGCTTCGCGGCTCGATTCCACTGGCGGTGCAGCAGGGGGAGCAGCTCTATCTGCCCATCATCCTAGTCACCAACATGCTCGTCTTCTTCCCCACGTACTTCATCCTAGGCTGGGTCTACCACCTCATCCCCGAGGGCACGTGGTTGCACCGCAAGCTCGAGGGCGTTCGCCGCAACGCTCGGCCGCTGGTCGAGAAGTACGGGCTGATCGGCCTCGCGGTGTTCGTCGCGATTCCGCTGCCAGGCACAGGGGCGTACTCGGGTGCTGCCGCGGCGTGGCTGCTGGGCATGGGCTGGAAGAAGTCGTTCTTCTCGGTAGCCTTGGGGGTTTGCGGTGCGTTCTTCATAGTCTGGGGCCTTTCCGAGGCGGTCGCCGGCGGATTCAGGTTCTTCGGCTGACGCGGTGTCCACGCGACCACCGCGAGCCGTCACCGGGATGTTGCGCTGATGGCATCTCGACGGCACACGGGTCGGCTAGTCTGGTAGCACGGGGGATGCACCGGCACGCCCGCTGCACAGGAGGCCATCATGTCTGGACGTCGACTACTCGCTATCGTTGTGATCTTCGTGCTCTCATCGGTTGCGTGGCTGGCGCTTGCCGGCTCGGTACAGATCCGCACCGGCTCGAGCACCGAGCGGCTCGGCGACGCGGTGAGCGGGCTGTGGGGCACGCCGCAGGTGCAGGAAGCGCCCACGTTCGCCTACACCGGTGGCGACGCCGGCTCGAAGCTCGATATCTCCGGCAGTGACATCACGGCCGACTTCAAGCTCGACCAGCGCCGCAAGGGGCTGCTGTGGTACGCGACCTACGTGGTCGATTTCAAGGCCGACTACCTCGTGGAAAACCCTCTGTCGAAGCCGACGACCATGACGATGTCATTCGTATTCCCTGATGCGACGGGAAGCTATGACGGGTTCATCGTCAACGTGAACGGTACCGACACTCCCGTGCGCTACGAGGAAGGCACCGCGAAGGTCAGCTTCGTGGTGGCGCCTAAGGCCAGCGCGCGCGTCGCGACCGGCTACCGCACAAACGGAATGGACTCGTGGTCGTACTCACCCAGTCCCACGGGGGCAGGCGTGATCCGTGACTTCAGTCTGCTCATGAACACCGACTTCTCGAAGATCGACTACCCGGCCGATGGCGTGTCTCCCACCGCGTCGAACCGTTCGGGCAACGGGTGGAAGCTCGAGTGGAGCTACGACAGCGTGGTCAGCGGTCGTCAGATCGGGCTTCAGATGCCCACGCCTCTGAACCCGGGGCCGCTGGTCGCCCGCATCACGGCGTTCGCTCCGGTCTCGCTGCTGTTCTTCTTCGCCGCGCTCATTCTGCTGACCGCGACGCGCAACGTGAAGCTGCACCCCATCCACTACGGATTCCTCGCTGCCGCGTTCTTCGCCTTCGACCTGCTGCTGGCCTATCTAGCCGATCAGGTCGACATCAACATCGCCTTCGCGATCGCTGCCGTCACGTCGGTGGCCCTGGTTGTGGGCTACCTGCGTGTGGTCGTTGGTGGGAACCGCGCGCTCGTCGAGATCGCCATCAGCCAGTTCGTCTTCCTCGTCTTGTTCAGCTACAGCTTCTTCTTCGAGGGCATCACCGGGCTCGCGATCACCATCGGTGCGGTGCTCACCCTCGCATTCTTCATGATCAGAACGGCGAAAGTTGACTGGGAGACGGTGTTCCTGCCCCGGCAGTAATATCAGTAGCGGCACTTCACCCGGCTTCCCGAGAAGGACCGGCACGTGGCTGCAGACAAGCTGTTTTGGGAGAACCCGTATCTGACCCGCTGCGAGGCGACGGTCACATCGGTCGATGGCCCGGCCGTCACCGTCGATCGTACGGTTGCTTTTGCGTTCTCCGGCGGGCAGGCTTCGGACAGCGGGTTCATCGGCGGCTACGAGATCGTCTCGGCGCGTACTGACGGCCCTGAGATCGTCTACACGCTGCCTGCTGGTCATGGACTTGTTCCCGGCGATATCGTCACCGTCGAGATCGACGCCCGAAAGCGCATCCGGCTCATTAGGCTGCACTTCGCTGCGGAACTCGTGCTCGAGCTGGTCACCAGGTTCTTTGGCGCCCCGCAGAAGGTGGGCGCCAACATTACCGCCGAGAAGGCGCGGGTCGATTTCGTCTGGGATGGCAGCATCGCGAGCACGTTCACGATGCTCGAGCCGGAGTTGCGCAGGCTCGTTGAGGCGGACCTGCCTGTCGAGAGCGACTTCAGCGATGCTGAGGCGCAGCGCAGGTTCTGGCGTGTCGAGGGATTCGCGCAGGTTCCCTGCGGCGGGACGCATCCCCGAACGACGGGGGAGGTCGGCTCGGTCAGGCTCAAACGGGTGAACCCCGGCGCCGGTGTCGAGCGAATCGAGATCACGCTGGCGGACTAGGCTCTGTGTGCGACAATCGACGCATTGAGAATCAGCCTGGAGGCGGACTGAGGAGGACCACGTGCAGATATACGACTGGGACCCGAGTCTCGAAACAGGCAACGAACAGATTGACGAGCAGCACAAGGGGATCTTCGAGCTGGCGCGCAAGCTTCATGAGGCGTGTGAGACGTGCACCCCTGAGGGCGATGAGATAGCCGATGCCGTCTACGGCCTCTCGGACTACGTAGTTCAGCACTTCGCCGATGAAGAGGCGTTGATGGAGGCTGCACGCTACCCGGAGTTGTCGGTTCACCGAGGCATGCACGACGCGCTCACCGGCGAGGTACTCCATATCACCACCCGCTACTTCAACGAGGAGAACGTCGAGCCTCAGTCGCTGGCGACCTTCCTCGCTGGGTGGTTGCGTACCCACATCCGTCAGGAGGATCGCCGCTTCGTTGATTTCTCCAGGTAGCCCTGCGGCCCGCAGAGGATGACGCGCGTCGGTCCCGGTAGGGGTCCGCCTGGAGTTCTGCAGCAAGAAAGGCCGCCCTGTCGGGCGGCCTTTCGCAGCGAAGCCTGTCTGAGCGCCGGACCCGTACCGGGACCGACCGACCCTACGGTCGTGCTGACTCGCTGTACCCCTCGATGATGCGCATCGCTTCATCCCTGTAGGCGTCCATGACGAATGGGACACCGGAGACCTCAGAGGCCTCCCGTGTGAGTGCCATGACGTCGGAGCGCGAGATGGTGTCGAGCTTCATGTTGCGGGTGCCGCTCATGAGCTGTTGCAGGCCGACCCTGATCTTGTCGGAGTACGTGTAGATGCCCAGCGCGCCCATGGGGAACTTCTCAACCTCGTCGCCGTACTCTGCCCTGAGGGACTCGTAGGTGACGAAGATCTCCTCTTTTGTAGTGCCGAAAGCGCTGACGCTCTTGGGCAGGTCCTGCTCCTTCATCCAGACTTCGATGTTCTTGCCCACGAAGCCCGGGATCATGAGTGCGCGACCCATGCACACTGCCTTGGTGTGCGGGGCGCCCATGGCGAGGACCTTGAATACGTGGTCCTCGGTCGAGAATCCGCCAGCGATGGCGATATCGGGTACGTAGGAACCCTGGGCTGCGAGTTTGCCGGCGAGCTCGTTGGCCATGGACTGCAGATAGAAGGTGGGGACGCCCCACTCCTCCATCATGCGCCACGGGCTCATGCCGGTGCCGCCGGGGGCACCGTCGATGGTGAGCAGGTCGATGCGAGCGTTGGAGGCCCACTTCATGGCCATCGCGAGTTCGCGCATCGGGTACGCGCCCGTCTTGAGCGTGACCCGCTCCACGCCCAGATCACGCAGACGCTCAACCTCGGCGTAGAACCCCTCTTCATCGACGAATCCGAGTCGACTGTGGCGCTCGAACTGCCGAATCGCGCCATCCTTGTAGGCGGCCTGAATGGCCGGGTCGGACGGGTCGGGAGTGACCAGATAGCCGCGCTTCTGCAGCTCCAGCGCGCGATCGAGCGAGTTGACCTTGATCTCGCCGCCGATGCACTTCGCGCCTTGGCCCCACTTGAGTTCCATCGTCGTGACGCCCAGCTTCTCGACCACGTACTCGGCCACGCCGAGGCGTGTGTCTTCGACGTTCATCTGCACAAGGATGTCGCCATAGCCCTGGTGATAGCGGCGGTAGGTTTCGATGCGACGCTCCATGTCAGGCGAGCGCGTGACCTTGCCCTTCTTGTTGAGCTCTAGCCCGGGGTCGATGCCGCAGACGTTCTCGCCGCACACGAGAGAGACGCCGGAGATCGCGGCACCCACTGCGAAATGCTCCCAGTTCTTGCGGGCGATCTCGGTGGAGCCCAGCGCGCCGGTGAAGATCGGCACCTTCATCTTGACCTTGTTCTTGTCGCCGAACTCGGTCTCGGTCGACACCATCGGGAAGAGCGTGTTGTCCGGGTTGCCCTCCACGCCTGCGGGCAGCCCCTTGGCGCCCAAGGCGTATCCACAGATGTTGAGATGCGAGTAGTCGATCGGGTAGTCCTTGTCACCGCCGGCGGTTACCTCGCCGAACGGACCCGGGTAGATGACTTCACGGCCGCGGAACGAGGACTTGAAGACCTCACAGTTCCCTCGGCAGCCATCCAGACAGCGAGAACACAGGCCCGAACCGGGCACCACGTTCTTCGATCGGTTCGACGTCTGCGTGGCGTCGTTGCCGGCCGGCATCTGCAGATTCATTCCTCCCCCTTGCTCCCGCTTGACGCGGGCGTAGCAATCCCCGTGCGCGGTTCGCGCGCATGCTTCTGGTGCGTTATCGTAACCTGTGCGAAATATATTGGAAATATGCAGGAAACATACGGATTATCGAAGGGAAGATTGAATGTCGCCAAAGCCCCTTAGAGATGACGCCGTCGAGCGCATCAAGCGCGAGGGTGTCGAGTTCATCCACCTGTGGTTCACCGATGTGCTCGGATTCCTGAAGACGTTCGTGATAACCGCCGACGAGCTCGAGAATGCCATGGCCGAGGGAATGGGATTCGATGGGTCGTCGATACTCGGCTTTGCGCGCATCCAGGAGTCGGACATGATCGCGCTGCCGGATCCAACGACGCTTCAGATACTCCCGTGGCGCCAAGGCGATGATCTGGTGGCCACCATGTTCTGCGACGTGGTGAACCCGGACGGAGAACCGTACGGTGCGGATCCACGCTATGTGCTCAAGCGTGTGCTCGCCAAGGCGGCCGGTCAGGGCTACGAGTTCTTCATCGGCCCGGAACTCGAGTACTACTACCTCAAGAACGACTCCAGCACCGAGCTGCTGGACCACGGCGGGTATTTCGACATGACCACGCGTGACCTCGCCGTCGATCTACGCAAAGAGACCGTCCGTACGCTCAAGAACTTCGGTATCCAGGTCGAGTACAGCCACCACGAGGTTGGTCCCAGCCAGCACGAGATCGATCTGCGCTACGACTCGGCGCTCAAGATGGCCGACAACGTGATGACCTACCGTCTGACCGTAAAAGAGGTGGCCCAACTCAACGGCGTCTACGCGACGTTCATGCCCAAGCCCATGTACGGCGAGGCTGGAAGCGGGATGCACGTGCACCAGTCGCTGTTCAAGAACGGTCGAAACGCCTTCTACGACGCCAGCGACGAGCACCATCTCTCAGCCATCGGCAAGTCCTACATCGCTGGGCTGCTGCATCACGCGCCGGCAATCAGCGCGATCACCAACCAGTGGGTCAACTCCTACAAGCGAATGGTCTCGGGATTCGAAGCTCCGGTCTACGTGTGCTGGGCGCACCGCAACCGTTCGGCACTGGTTCGCGTGCCCATGTACAAGCCGGGCAAGGAGAACGCGACTCGCGTGGAGCTGCGCAGCCCCGATCCGGCGTGCAACCCCTATCTCGCTTTTGCGGTCATGCTCGCTGCGGGGCTCGACGGCATCGAGAAGGGCTACGAACTGCCACCCGACGTGACCGATGACGTGTATGAGATGAGCGCCCAGGAGCGCGAAAGGTGCGGCATCACCCAGCTTCCGGAGAGTCTCAATGCGGCCGTCGACATGATGGAACAGAGCGAACTGATGCGCGAAACGCTCGGCGACCAGGTCTTCGAGTGGTTCATACGAAACAAGCGTCAAGAGTGGCACGAGTACCGTACTCGTGTTACACCTTGGGAAATTGAAAGCGGGCTTGCGATTCTGTAGAGGACATCACATATGGAGCGGGTCAAGCAGTTCGTCATTCGTCACTTCGAGCCGCTCGTAGTTCTGGTCTTGGTCGCAGCCACTGCATTCGCCGTTCTGGTGGCGGTGGACAAGTTCGCGTTCCTGAACTTCTTCTACATCCCGGTGCTGACAGCGGCGTACTTCCTAGGGCTGCGCCAAGGCGCGCTCGTGGCCATGGTGGCCGTGTTGATGGTCGCGGTCTATGCGGTCATCAACCCCGAGGTCTTCTCGGCCCCGGTGGTTCACAGTCCGGGTTTCGCGCTTTTCATCTGGGGAGCGTTTCTCATTGTCACCGCATATCTCGTGGGTAGCCTATACGAGGCCAAGGCGCGCTCCGTCCGAGACTTGAAGCACGCCTACGACGGGATCCTGGGTCTCATCGCGACGCTCCTCGACGCGGTCGATCGGCATGAGCAGGACCACTCGGTGCGCGTGGCCTCGCTTGCCGCACGCGTCGCAGTGGTGCTGAACCTGCCCACCGAGGACATCGATCTGATCCACGGAAGCGGGCTGCTGCACGAGGTGACCAAGGTGGAGGTCAACCTCGATACCCTGCGCAAGGCGGCCGCATCCGAACAGGACGCGCACCGTCGTGCCCGTGCCTCGCTGGTGAACGCGCAGGGTCTTCTGAGCCGAGTCGTGGACGTCGTGGAGACGTACCCCGAGCGCTTCGATGGTAGCGGCCCCGGCAAGCTCGTGGGTGAGCAGATTCCCCTGGGTGCGCGGATCATCGCAGTCGCCGAGGAGTACGAGTCACGGTTGATGTCCTCGCCGTACGGTCCGGGTCTCAACAGCGCCGAGGCGCTCGCGGAAGTCGAGCTGCTCTCGGGCACCAGGCTCGATCCCGGCATCGTCCCCGCGCTCATCACGGCGGTCGAGTCGGACTAGATCTCGCCTCAGAGCGGCAGTGTGAACCCCACGGTAGCGCCACCGCCGGGAGTCGGTCGGGCGAACACTTCGCCGCCGTGGTCGCGCACGATTCGCGCCGAGATAGCGAGTCCCAGCCCTGCGCCGCCGGTGTCTGCCGCTCGTGCTGTGTCCGCGCGGTAGAACCGCTCGAAGACGTATGGCAGGTCGGCTTCGGGGATGCCTTCGCCGCTGTCCACGACCGCGATGCGCACCTGTCCTCCGGCCTCGTTCGTGAGGTGCACACCGATGGTGCCTGCGCGCGTGTGCCTCGCGGCGTTCGCGAGAAGATTGCGTAGCACTTCGGAGAGCCGGCGTTCGTCACCGGTCACCAGCACGGCGTCTTCAGGCAGTTCCGCCGAGACGGTCACGCCGGGCGCGGCAATATGTGTCGCGCGTTCGACTTCTCGTGTCACGAGGTCGGTGAGATCGAGCTCACTCATGTCGTAGGCCAGCCGACCCGCCTCGGCCACCGCGAGTTCCTGCAGGTCGTCCACGAGCGCCGAAAGATGTGCCATGTCCTCGACCAGCGAGTTCAGTCGCTTCGCATCTGCCGAGAGGACCCCCTCGGCCATACCTTCGGCTTGCGCGCGGGCTGCTGCGATGGGGTTGCGCAGCTCGTGAGCTACGTCGGCCACGAGTCGGCGACGCAGCTCCTCGCTTTCCTCCAGCGTGTCGGCCATATGGTTGAACGCCTCGCCCAGTGCGCTGATCTCCTCGGGCCCGCTCACGTCGACGCGGCTGGCGAGATCGCCGTCCGCGAGTGCGAGCGCTGCTTCTTCGAGCTTGCGAACAGGGCGGGTGAGGTGCCGAGCGATCAGATAGGCGGCGATGATCGACAGTGCGATGGCCGCTACGACTCCCAGAGCCACGCTGCGGTCCACGGCCGCGATGAAGGACTGCTCGGCCGAACCGAGTATCTGAGCACCCATCCGTGGGCGGCCCATGGGGTTGAGACCTTGTGGTATGTGCTGCAGATAGGCGTCGAACGCGGCCGAGAGGGCGTAGCGGGTGATTGCGCCCAACATCACTACGGCACCCAATGCCACGGTGAGGACGCCCAGGAACACTTGCCAGAACACGCTCAGGCGTGTCATCCGGCGTCTACCTTGTAGCCCACCCCAAAGACCGTGCGCACGTAGGCGGGGTTCTTGGGATCTTCGCCCAGCTTGCGGCGGATGTTCTTGATGTGCGCGTCGATGGTGCGCTCGTAGCCCTCGTAGGCATCGTCGCTTGAGGCCTCGACCAGCTGTAGCCGACTGTAGACGCGTCCGGGATGGGAAGCCATGGCTGCGAGGATGTCGAACTCGGTTCGGGTGAGCTCGACGCCGAGGTCTCCAACGCTGACGGCGCGCCGATCTCGACTGATGGCCAAGTCGCCCACGCGTAGGGTCTCGGTCTCCTGAGTCTCCGCAGCGCGGGCGCACCTGCGCAGCACCGCTTTGACCCGCGCCACGACCTCACGGGGGCTGAACGGCTTGGTGATGTAGTCGTCGGCCCCCAGTTCGAGGCCCACGAGCCGGTCGACCTCATCGGCACGCGCGGTGACCAGGATGACCGGGATGCCGCGCGCCTGGAAGGTGCGGGTGAGTTCGAGGCCGTCGATACCGGGGAGCATGATGTCGACCAGCGCGAGATCCGGCGGGGTCTTCTGTGCGATCTCCAGGGCCTGGGGGCCGTCATAGGCCAGATACGGGTCGTAGCCGCCGGCTCGCAGGTACTCGGCGAGCACGTCGACGATCTTGGTGTTGTCGTCCACCACAAGTATCGATGGCACAGTGGGCCTCCCTTCCCTGATGTTGAGTATGCCTCATCGCTGAGGCGAGTGGCAGGTGCGCAAGAGACGGACCCGGAGGATGTGTGGGTCCGTCTCTCACGACACTTGGAGGGGGTTACTGAGTAACGGGCGCCGTCGTGCAGGTGCCGCCACAACCGCCGCCGCCCATACCGCGGCCACCGCCGCCACCGGCACCGCCGCGACCGCGACCCATGCCGCCGCCGTTACCACCGGGGGCAGTCGAGCTCACGCGGTCGGTCAGACGAGTCTCCATGGTGGCCAGCGCCGTATCGGCCTGGTCCTGGGTGATCGTGCCGTCCTTGACCTTGGCGTCGAGCATGTCCTTGCGGGTGTCGAGCGCATCTTTGACGAGCTCGGTGGCCGAGACGCCCTTGTCCTTGGCGATGTCGGCGAATGACGCACCGGCCTGGCGCTGGGTCTGGACGTCGGCGACATCCATGCCGGTCAGCTTGGCGACAACGTCGGCCAAACGCCCACCGGAGTCGCGAACGGCCTGGCCGAGGCGCAGACCCAACCCACAGGCTCCGGCGACGACCGGGTTGGCTGAGGCGGTGCCTGCGGTGGTCGCAGTGACTGCCGAGGCGGTCGAGATGCCACCGATCACCAGCCCGAGAGCCAGTCCGGCTGCACCGAGCGCCATGCCTTTTCTGATGTTCATCGTGTGCCTCCCTACAGAAGCGATTGCGGGACCTTACACGATGAATATCCGCCCGGCGTGTGAATGGGTCGTGAACGCCGGTCGCTGAGGTGGTGAACCGTCCGCGGGTGCGGGGGACGGTCTCCTAGTAGTCCGACTCGGCGCGCTTGGGCTCTGTGATGAAGATCGAGAGCAGGAAGCTCACGATGCTGATCAGTATCGAGCCCCAGAACGCAGGCCAGAAGCCCGCGACCACGAAGCCCACACCAAACCAGTTCTGCGCGATGCTTGATGCGATCATCAGCGTGCTCGCGTTGATCACCAGAAGGAAGAATCCCAAGGTCGCGACGATCAGCCCGCACGAGAGGAACTGCAGTATGGGGCGAACAATCGCGTTGACAAGCCCCAGAACCGCGGCGGTCACAATCACTGCGGCCAGCGCGTCTTGGCCGGCGGTGATGCCAGGCACCAGCAGGACGGCTGCAGCGACGGCGATCGAGGTGATCAGCCAACGGACGAGAAGGCGAGCGAGCATGGGCACTCCTTGGACGCACGGGATCAGGTCACTGCAGAGCGTACCCATAGCGCGGGCGGCCCATGCGTACGCCAGCCGCTACACTGGTCCCATGACTAAGATATTCATCGATGCCGATGCCTGCCCCGTGACCCGAGAGGTCATCTCGATCGCCCGAGCGCGCGGCATCGATGTGATCCTGGTCGCCAACGGCTCGTTCAACTTTGGCCGCTACACCGGTCGCAAGGGCGTCGAGGGCGTCCTTGTGAGCTCAGGCGCCGACGCGGCGGACTTCGCCATCATCGAGCGGTTGTCACCAGGTGACATCGTGGTGACCCAGGACATCGGTCTGGCCGCGATGGTGCTCGGCCGAGGAGCGCGCGCAATCGGCGTCCGCGGCCGCCTGTACACGCTGGCCACGATCGACATCGAGATGGAAGTGCGGCACGCCGAGAAGAACGTGCGGCGCCGAGGAGGGCGCACGGGTGGGCCTGCGCCGTTCGACGAGGACGACCGGGAGCGGTTCTCGGCGAATCTTGAGAGGCTGATCGCGGAGGGCTGATGCCCGGAGCGATGACGTCGGGTGCCGGGAGGCGCCGTGCTCAGACAGTCCTCGTCGCCTTCGGCTCCTGCGGAACTGCGCGCGGCACCCCCCGGCACCCGACGTCAGCCCGGGTCGCGGTGTCCTCAAAGGGCGAAACCCGAGGACCCAAACCCTTTCAATCCGGGAACCACTACTAACCGCACGTGCGGCCTGCTTGCTTGAAATCCCTAGGGACGCATCTGGAGGTAGCAGGTGAGGTCGGCGTGCAGCACCTCGTGCAGCTCGCTTAGGTCGTTCGCCGGTACGCGCGTGAAGAGGAAGGCGAAGACCGGCTGGCGGCAGTAGTCGGTGGGGCGCAGCTCGAGTGGGGCCGAGAAGCGCGCGAGGTAGGCGTCGTAGTCGACCGACTCGATTCGGGTGCGGTCGATGGTGCCGGGGAAGTCCGCGATGACCAGGCCGGTGGCCTCGCCGGCGTGCTCTTCGAGGATGCGGTCCCAGTCCGGCTGAGTGTCTTCCAAGTAGCACAGGTAGGGGTTGATGCCCCACGCGTGCTTCGCCATGTCGGCGGCACACCAGCCTCCGAAGCGCATCGGGTTGACCTCGATAGGGGCGATGCGGCCCGCGGCGTCGACACGGAACTCGGCGTGGACCGGGAAGTCGCGCAGGTTCGCCATGCGGCCCATCTCGCTCAGGAACGCCGCGAACGGCTCTCGCCACTTGGCGATGATCTCGGGGGTCGTGTAGTAGACCCGGTCACTCACGTCGTCGGCACCAGCGAACAGGTGCCCCATGATGCCGATCACGCGCGCCTCACCCGTCGCCGAGAAGTACGCGTCGACGGCGAACTCCTCGCCCTCGATGACTTCCTCGGCGATGAAGCGGTCGAGGCCCAGCACCTGCTCGGGGTAGAAGCTCGCGGCGCTTTCGACCTCGCTGCGGATGGCCGAGACGACCTGGGGCCAGGCCTCGGCGGACTCGACCACGTGCACACCCAGACTGAAGAAGCCCACGGCCGGCTTGATGATGAAAGGCGCGGGCAGCGGCAGGGTGGCCGGGTTGAGATCGGCGACGCACAGCTCGCAGAAGCGGTAGTCGGGGAAGAGCGGGCTCACGAGCTGCCGGAAGGCCACCTTGTCTTTGAACGTGGCGATCATCCGGGGCAGGTCTGTGTCGGCGAGGTTCTCGGCGATCCACCCAATCGAGTTCTCGGAGTTGGCGTAGATGCGTGTGCCGGGCGTGCGGGCGGCGTCGGCGAAGGCGGCGGAGTCGAGAAGTGTGGCATCGGTGCCGGCGAGGCGCGCGGTGGCCATGGGGGTCGCGAGAGAGGGACGGTCCGATGCGGCGACGGTGGCGGCGAGGAAGTCGGAGACGTAGGGCTCGTCGAGGATGAACACGGGCGGCCTTTCGGAGACGGGTGGGCAGATGAGGCTCAAGGCAGATAGTGTAGAGCAGGTGGGGTCGCATTGACCCGCACACGGCAAGTCTCGGATAATCCGCGTGTCGTCCGACCGGACGACGGGTCCTGCAACAGGAGTTCTGAATGATCTCAGGTGTCTTCACCGCATCATCGCTGTTCGCGCTGTTCACTCTGACCGTGCTCGAACTGGTGTTGGGCGTGGACAACATCATCTTCCTCGCGATCGTGACCGCGAGTATCCCCAAGGACAAGCAGTCGGCCGCGCGCCGGTTCGGTCTGACGCTGGCACTACTGGGTCGCATCGGGATGGTACTGGGGATCTCGTGGTTGCTCAGGCTCGACAAGGAGCTGTTCTCGGTCGTGGGCCACGGGTTCAGCGCGAAGGACGTCATCCTGCTGGCTGGCGGGCTGTTCCTGGTGTACAAGGCGGTCACCGAGATCTACAAGACCACCGAACTCAAGGAAGAAGACGTCGCGCCCATCAAGGTCAGCACTGGTGCCATGGCTGGGGTCATACTCCAGATCATGGTCGTCGACATGATCTTCTCGATAGACTCGGTGCTCACCGCTGTTGGCCTGACGCGGCATATCGAGCTCATCATCATCGCCATGACCATCGCGATCCTTGCGATGATGTTCTTCGCTGATGCGCTCTCGGACTTCATCCAGGCGCACCCGTCGCTCAAGATGCTCGCACTCGCATTCCTCGTGCTCGTGGGCGTCCTGCTGATCGCGGACAGCTTTGGCGAGGAGATTCCTCGGACCTACGTCTACTTCGCGATCATGTTCTCGCTGGGGGTCGAAGCGCTCAACTTCCGGCGTCAGGCCAACCTGCAGAAACAACTGAACGAGCAGGGGCCGCTGGGGCTGTAGAGCGTTCGTACGCCGACCGCCGATGGTGATGGTTGCCCGAGCCCGCGAGTCTCAGCGCGCGTCTTGAGGGGGATACTCCTCTGTACCGAGCAGCGTGCCGCGGGCACTGCTCGCGTGTTCTGCGGAGGTTCAGTGACGGAGCCGGTGCGATGAGCGAAGACGCAAGCACGCGTGAAGGCGAGAAGATCGGCCGCGAGGCCGCCGAGCAAGCTCTCGTGTCGAGCCGCGAGCTGCTTCAGTCCGTGATCAACGGCACAACTGACGCCGTTTACGTCAAGGACCTGGCCGGACGATACCTGCTGTTCAACCACGGTGCCGAACTGACCACAGGCAAGAGCGCGCAGGATGTGTTGGGCAAGGACGACACATTCCTCTTCCCGGCCGAGGAAGCCCGGATCGTCATGGACGCCGATCGGGAGGTCATCGAAGGCGGCGTACCGCGGACCTACGAAGAACACGTGACGGCCGCCGACGGGACGTTGCGACACTTTCTGTCGACGAAGGGACCTATCTTCGACAGCGAGCATCAGCCCTCTGGTCTGTTTGGGATCGCGCGCGACATCACCGAGCGCAAACGGATGGAAGAGGAGATTCGCGAGCGAGAGTACAAGTTCCGGCATCTCTTCGACCACAGCTCCGTGCCCATGTCGCTCACCGTACCCGACGGGCCGTTCGAACCGAACGGCGCGCTGTGCGAGATGCTCGGGTACACGCGAGAGGAACTCTCGGATCAAGCGACGTGGATGTCGGTCTCGCACCCGGACGACGTTGCGGAGACTGGACGTCAGATCGAGGTGCTGATTTCTGGCGAGCGCGCGGTTGCGCGTTTCGAGAAGCGGTTCATCCGCAAGAACGGAGAGATGGTGTGGGCCGACCTCAGTTCCTCGCTACGTCGGAACGCCGAGGGTGAACCGCTCTACCTGATGACGACGATCATCGACATCACCGCGCGGAGGCAGGCCGAAGACGAGTTGCGCGCGAGCGAGGAGAAGTTCCGCCGCATGTTCGAAGCCACCCCGAATGCCATGACCGTCCAGACCCGGGAGGGAGTCTTGTTGGACTGCAACGACGCGTTCTGCGACTACGCGCAGCGGTCGCGTGAGGAGGTCATCGGTCGCACCACCTTGGAGCTGGGTCTGTGGACGAACGCCGGACAGCGGGAGACCATGCGGGACGCTCTAGCGAAAGACGGCCGAGTGGATGCGTTGGAGATCGGACTTCAGCGTCCCGACGGCGAGGTTCGGGCCATACAGCTCACCTCCCGATTGCTGATGTTGGGTTCCCAGCCGTTGGTGCTGGCGGTCGCCGACGACATCACCGAGCGCAAGGCTGCCGAAGATGAGGTCGTGCGGTACCGAGACCACCTTGAGGAGCTCGTCGATGCCCGCACGCGGGAGCTGTCCGAGGCCAACGCCAGGCTCGATGTAGCCAACGAGGCACTCCACTCCACGAACGCGAAACTCGTGAAAGCGACGGCTACGAAGGACGAGTTCCTCGCATGCATGAGCCACGAGCTGCGAACGCCACTCAACTCGATCATCGGATTCTCGGGAATCCTGATCGATGGGATGGCAGGCGAGGTCAACGCCGAGCAGAAGCGGCAGCTCGAGATGGTGCAGGGGTCCGGGAAACGGCTGCTGGGCCTGGTCAACGACATCCTTGACCTCTCGAAGATCGAGGCAGGCGCCGTGCTGGTCGAGCTTGCCGAGAACGACATCAACGAGATATGCAGCGAGTCGCTCGACTACATCCGCCCCGAGGCCGACCGCAAAGGCGTTGCTCTGCGATTCTCGCCGTGCCCCGAGAGGTGCACACGATGCGGGAACGCGCTCTTCGATCGGCCGAAGCTGCAGCAGATCCTGCTCAACTTGCTGGGAAATGCGGTCAAGTTCACCGATACGGGAGAGATCAGCCTGACCATCGATTGCGTTGGGGAGGCCGCCGTGCGCGTGACGGTGTCCGACACGGGGCGTGGCATCGCCGTCGAGTCGCTGGAGCGCATCTTCGGCGAGTTCGAGCGCGTGAAGTCAGGAGACGCGGTCGAAACGACCGGTACCGGACTCGGCCTGCCCATCGCCCGACGACTCGCTCGCCTGATGGGCGGCGACGTCACCGTGACCAGCACGCTGGAAGTCGGTTCCCAGTTCACCGTCGAGCTGCCGCTGCGGTTCGCCGAGGACGCCCCGCAGTAGCGGGCGCGCGCAACAGGCCGCCTAGTCGACCACCCCGCTGACCGCTGCAATCGTCGCATCGACAATGGTCGAGACGCGCGCGAACACCCACAGCGACTTGATCTGCGAGCGATGCGCGACGAGCAGGTCGTGGGTACCCACGGGCACGCTCGTTCGGGTCAGGAGCAGAATCGGACCGTGCCGGTAGCCGGTTGCTGACGCGGCAGAGAGCCCGTCGACGTACGAGTACTGGTCGACCAGCCCAACGAAGCCGTAGCTGATCCAGCCGCGCTTCAGCGCTTCGTTGGCGACTACGACGGCGGTTGCAGCAGAGGTCGAACCGCCCCATCGGGTCACGGCGTCGACGCTGGGCAGACGCTTGAGCGCCCGCGCCACGCTGGAGGACACCACCGCGGTGTCGCCAGCGATGATCACCTCATCGATATCGAGCTCGCGGATGGCCCGCTCGGTATTGCCGCTCATCGTCGTGCGCGGGGAGAACAGAATCGGGACCTTGAGGTTGTAGGCCAGAGCGGAGACCGTCTGAGCGTCGTAGAACGCGTCTGCACGCACCACGAACGCCTTGGTGACGCGGTTGTTGCCACGGAACACCTCGATCTTGGCGGCGACGTTGCGTGCGACCTCGTAGCGGTTGGCGCCGGAGATCCGCGTCACCGAGAAGCCACAGAGCTTCAGCTTGGTGGTGACCGCCGAACTGACCGAGCTCGAGTTGCCAACGACGTAGACGCTCTTGGCGCCAAGGCGCCTCAGCTCGGTGACCAGGCCCGGGGCCAGCGAGCCGTGTCGCGTGAGCAGCACCGGTGAACGGAACGTGCCCGCCAAGCCTGACGCGGCCAGCGCGTCGTCCCACCGTTCGCCGCTGGCGATCACCACGCGCGGCGACTTATTCGCCGGGAAGGTGGAGCGCGAGGAGGCCAGCGCGAGCCGGTATCTGTCGCGCCCGTCGATCCTGCGAACCTTGGTGATGGCTGGTGCGGTGTTGGTGACGGTGAGGGCGAATTCCGCGCTGCCGGAGCCGCCGTCCTTGTCGGTCACGGTGACGTTCACCGTGTAGTCGCCGGGTAGTGCATAGGTGTGACTGCCCAGAACATCGCCCGAGCCGCTCGACTCATCGACCACGCCGGGACTTGTGGTCCCGTCGCCCCATTCAATGACTGCCGTGTGCGTATCCAAGACGCCCGGGTCAGTGAAGCTTGCGAGTGTGGTCGTGGTGATGCTGAGCAGGCCGTTCAGGCCCACCGATCGCGGCGTCGTGGCCTCGACCGAGGGCGCCACGTTGAGCACGGTGAGGGTAGCTGCAGAGACGCTCCTGCCGCCTCGGCCGTCATCGACGCCCACAGCGACCTCGCGCTCGCCGTTGTCGGCGAGACGCAGTGACAGCGTCCGGTTGTCCATCAGGGCCGACCCGACACTCTCGCCATCGAGCGTCCACGAGAAGGACAGCGCGTTTCCGTCGGGGTCGGTCGATGCGGATGCGTCCAGCGAGACCAGGGCGCCTTCGTAGGCGGTGTAGGGGCCACCTGCATCCGCCACAGGTGGATTGTTGAGCTCGACGTTCACAGCGAAGGTCGCGGTCGTCTCGTCAGCGCCGTCATCGACCGTGACCAGTGCCTCGTAGATGCCAGGCGCGGCGTAGGTGTGGGTCGCATCGACCGAGCCGGCCTGCGCTTCACCGTTGCCACCAGGGCTCGTCACACGCAGCGTGGCAGGTGCGAGGGTTCCATCGCCCCAGTCGATCGTTGCCGTGAGAGCGTCGTCCCAGCCGGCGTCCGAGAAGCTCAGACCTTCGGACTGCCAGGGAAGGCCCACGGTCGTGGTCGAGGTACCCGGCACGCTCACCGACGGCGTGACGTTGGCGACCGTTACCGTGAACGTGTCTGCAACAGACTGGCCGCCAGCCGTCAGGTGCACGGTGGCGTCGTAGGTGCCGTAGGTCCCGTACGCGTGCGCGGCCTCAACGGTACCGGTGGTGCCGGTGCCGCCGCATGCGCCGTCACTCGTCGTCCCGTCGCCCCACTCGATGGTCGCAGTCGCACCCGTCGCGTCGCCTGCCGAGAAGTCCGCGGTGACCGAGGCGACCTGTCCCTCGCTGACCGCGAGGTCCTCGCCCGCGGCGACCGCAGGCGAGGAGCCGGTCGAGCCGACCCGCAGGAACGCGGTGAGCTCGGTCCAGTAGGTCTCCACGCCCGCGCCCGCGTAAACCAGCCCGGACGTGCACGCGAGCACCGTCTGCTCGTAGGTATCCTCCTTGGGCGGGTCAAGCGACGTGACCTCCGGGTCTGCCCATGACCCTCCGAAGTCGGTGCTGGTGAACACAGCGAGCCGCTTGCTGTTGCCCTGGCCGGAGTCGCCCTCCTGCCAATGTTCGTAGATCTGCGTGGCGACATAGAGGCTGTCGCCCTGGGCGCGCACCTTCGTGTAGAGCGTGTCGCCCCACGGTGCGCTGTTGTTGACCGTCACGTCTGCCAGCAGATCGATAGGCGTTGCGAACGTCTGCCCACCATCGGTGCTGTTCATCGAGTACAGCGGGAACCGATAGACCCCCGGCGAGACCTGTACGCGACCGCGCCAGAGGGCCGCCGCCTTGTCTCCGCTAGCCAGCAGTCTCGGCCCGCCGATACTCGAGTCGACCTCCGCCGAGAGGCCCGAATCCGTCGCGGCCCCAAACGTGGCTCCGTAGTCGCCACTCGATGCGACCTTGAGACCGCTCGACGTGCTTGAGTTGTAGTAGAGGGCCGCCACATGGACGTTCTGGCCATCAGCGGCCACCGACGGGTAGTACACGTCGTGCACTACGACCTCAGGTGCCGAGAAGTTCTCTCCACCATCGTGGCTGTACATGACCGCGGCATCACCCGGATAGGCGTCATCGCCCCGATAGCAGGTGACGTAGACATCGTCCCCCTGGGCACAGAACTGGCCTTGCCCTATCGCACCCACACCGTTCCACGGTCCACTGGCGACCACGGTCGGGGCACTCCAGGTGGTTCCTCCGTTGGTGCTCTTGAACAGCCATATCTCCATCGCGCTGGCTGAGGCCACTACGTTGGCGAGCACGTAGATGTTCTCGCCCTGAACCACCATCTTCGGCTCCTGCACGTTCGGGTACGCCGGGGAGGCCTTGGATGTGGTGACCACGGTGCTCGTCTCAAGCGACGCCCCGCCGTCCGTGCTCTTGCGGAACACGAGCTTGCGATTGGCGGAGTCGATTCGCTCGAAGGACAGGGTGTAGATAGTTTCGCCTTCGAAAGTGAACACCTGCATCTCGATGGGGTCTTCCGAGCCGCCGTCGAGATCCATCGGACCGCTCATGTCGACCGCTGGCCCCCACGTCGTGCCGCGGTCCGTGCTCTTCATGACGCGCAGGTGGTCTTTGGGGTCCCATAGATCGTTCTCATCGATCCAGCCCGCGTACACGGTGTCGCCGCTGGCCCCAATGGTCCACTTCGTCTTGTCGAGGCCGTTCGAGCCTGGCGGTGCCGGGAAGCCCAGAACCGGCCCCCACGTGGGCACACCGCCGCCGCCGGTACCAGTGGGCACGACCGGCCGGATCGCGAACACGCCCGAGAGGTCCTCACCCGAGTTCACGCCGTCGGTCGCGATGACCTTCATGCGGGCCTTCTCGGTGACGAGCTGCCGCGTCGCGGCGAACTCGCAGGTCGTGTCGGTGGTCTCACCGCAGAGGGGCGCCCAACTCACGCCGGCGTCGATTGAGAGCATCGGCAGGTAGGAGAGCGTGCCGCCGT
This sequence comes from Actinobacteria bacterium HGW-Actinobacteria-7, assembly GCA_002841275.1. Taxonomy (GTDB): domain Bacteria; phylum Actinomycetota; class Coriobacteriia; order Anaerosomatales; family PHET01; genus PHET01. The sequence continues at coordinate 80,651 of PHET01000006.1, forward strand.
CTGTGTCGGCACCGATCCAACTCGCGGTGACCGTCTCACCCACGCTGTAGGTCGCACCCGCCGTTGGCGACGAGAGCGTCACCGTGGGGGCGTTCGACGAGACCAGCAGCGTGTCGATCAGGGTGCCCTCGTAGACAAGCTCGATCTTCTCGGCACCGGTGACCCAGGGAACCTTCACCGAGAAGGACGTGGCGTCGCCCTGGGTGATGCCTGAGAGGCCCGCGCCGGTGTGGGTGAACGATGGGTTGAAGCCCGCGGAGTCGAGCACCGCATCGGCGCCGTCCTTGAAGACGAGCTGGAGGTCGCCGACGGTCCCCAGTTCGACATCGGCCTCACTATCGAACCGGTAGGCCGGGTCGAGCGCGCCCGTCATCGCTGCGCGGTCGATCTCGCCGGTGAGTAGCACGACGTCCGGGTCGGGTGCGCCTGCTTTCAGGTAATCCATGAGCAGGTAGTAGCTCACAGGGCCGATCCAGGCGTTGGCCACGGCGGTGTACTGCATCATGTCGAACGTCGGGCTCTTGGGGTCGCCGATTCCGATCTCGCCGCGCGATGCCGAATAGCCGGTCGCCACCCGCCGGTCGAAGTGGCCCGAGTTGTCGCCCGGCATGTCGCCGGGGGTGCCGGGCGGTATCAACCCGTAGGTGTGGGCGATCTCGTGTCCGCCGATCTGTGCGGGCTGCCCGACTTCTTCGATGCCGACGTGCGTTTTGGTCATGCCGAACGGTGCGAGACCAACGGCGTCCTTGTTCTTGGGTTCGACATGATCCTTGAACCACGTGGGATGCACGAACCCCAGTACCGTCTCATGTCCTGTCAGCTGTGCAAGTTGTACCAGCTGCTCCTCCATATCGTTGTACTGGTCGGACGTCAGGTCATGACCTGGCGTGTAGCCGTCCAGCTTGGGCGTCCAGTTGAAGGTGGGCCTGCTCTGGGAGAGCCAGTGCTGATCGTCGATCGGGTACGTCTCGGCGATGAACCTGCCCCAACTGCCGACTGCCGAGTAGAACGCAGCGGTATCCGGCCCCTTGTCGCCCGGCAATACGACCGGCACGTACAGGCAATCGAGCTTCTGGGTTTCCACGATGGCGCGCGAGCTCAGCTCTGCCTCGTTGTCCGCACGCTCTGATTCCGATGGGGAGTTGTCGGGGTTGAGCGTCGCGCTGGCAGAGACCGAGTCGCCGGTGAGCAGGACGTTCTCGAAGTAGACCGCCTTGTTGTCGTATGGCGCGAGCGTGACGTCCTTCGTCATCACCGTCTGGGCCGGCGCACCGCCGGTGACCTGCGTGTAGCGCAGCTCGACTTGTGTGGTGACCTGCTCGTCGTAGCCGTTGGCGACATCGAGCCGGAAGGTGGTCTTCTTGTCCTTGGCGAGGCGCTGTGTGGGCGAGTCGTCCCATGGCGCCTGCACCACCTGAAGGTGCTCGAGCGCGAGGTTGTTCTCGGCGATTGCGGCGAGTCGCTTCGTGTACAGATCGCAGTGGACGTCACCGTTCTCGTAGCGCAGGTTTCCGCCCCACACCGCCTGGACGGCCGGCGTATCGGTCGCCCCGTTGGAGGCGAGTCGGATGCCGCCCGAGTCCCCTGTCCATGTGCCCAGGTTCACCGCCGAGCCGAACGTGACGCCACCGTCACGGCTCACGGCCTCGAGCGCGCAAGCGGCTTGTTCGTCCCACCAGCCCAAGGCGACAAGACCACCGGTGCCAGCGACGGTCGCGAGGCCAGCGAGGTAGTTGGAGTGCCCCGAGAGCGCATAGATCTGCTTCTGGTCGGTGAGGCCTCCGCCGGTCCTGACCCGTCCGATGCACACGTGCTCTGATCCGCCATCGATTCCAGCAGGCATGTCGACCCACGTGGCCATGAACGATTCGCCGGTCCATGCGATCTCCGGCGCACTCTGGTTCATCCCTTCACCGAAGGCCAGTGATGTCCTGGCGCCCGACATCGTCGATGTGGTCAGCACCGACGCATATGCGTAGTGACGGCTTGACGCGAGGGTCTGCCACGCGACACACAGGCGGCCATCGGGGGATGCGGCCATCTGCATGAAGCCACCGCCGAGGTCGCTGAAGCTTCCGCGCGTCTCGGCTCCGGTCGAAGCCGAGCGGCTGTAGAGCTTGATCTTGTCGGCCGTCGGGTATGCGACGTAGGCGTAGTTGCCATGAGCGGCGAGTGCGCGGTCGCCCGGCTGGTCCGATGCGTTCGCCTCGATGTCGGTCTCCATGAAGGTGGAACCGGCGTCGCGGCTCGTCGCGAGGACGAGGGGATTGCCGCCGGACTTCGCGGCCTGGAAGAGCACGAAGACGTTGTGGTTCTCGCCGTCTGTGGTGGCGGCCAGCTCGGGTTCTGAGCTATCCACGACTCCGGTCCCGAGCATGTCCAAGGACCAAGAGTGCGCCGAACCGCCTGCCCTGCTCGTGGCCAGCATGGCCCGGCTTCCCCACGGATCACTCGAGGAGGGCCTTACGTACTGCCTCCACGCGACGTACACGTTGAGCCCGTCGACAGCGATCTTGGGATACTGGCAGTCGCCACCACCGGCTAGTCCTAAGTCGTTGGCATTAGGCAGTCGTCGCGGCGTCTCGTAGTTGGCCCCGCCGTCGAGACTGCGGGCGAACCAGGTTTCGAGCGCGCCGCCGTTGCGGTAACACCATGCGACGTAGACGGTACGCCCCACGGTTTTGATGTCCTGCATGCCCGAGCGGCCTGGCTGCAGACTCAGCCGCGATGGCAACGAGGCGGGAACCACCGTGACCTTCACGGTGTCGGTGCCGCTGTCCACGCCGCCGCCGACCGTCAATTCGAACTCCAGCTCGGTGGCCGATGCCACGAGCGGCGCGAAGAACTCGACTGTGGGACGGTTGGGATTGACGCCCGCCAGCGTCACGGAGGGGCCGCCGACTTGCGTCCACGAATAGCTGGGCGAGTAGCCCGATGGGACGGTACTTGCACTGCCGTCGAGCACCACGCGCGTGCCGGACGGCACGGTGCGGTCAGCTCCGGCTTTGGCTATAGGGGGCGTGGCTGCCGCTGCCGGCACGACGGGCACCACCAGATTGGCAAGAAGCATCAAGGTCACAGCGGACGAGACGATGCGGCGTCTCATCTCGGCGTACCGACTGTGCGCGATCTTCGTTGCGTAGTTCATGGCAGCTCCCCCCGAAGCAGGCCGTGCCCTTCCAGAGACTCTTGACGCCTCTTTCGCGAAGCGTACGCCGCGATGAGGAACCGGACAAGATTTCGAGGCTTGCACGGCGTTTGCTCCCGTATCCGCAGTGGTGCCGTGGAGTCATCGCGCTTGAGAGGGTGTGGTGTCGTGAGCCGTCGTCGTCGCTCGGTCACAGGGGCGCTCGTTGCGGCAGCGCTTGTCTCGGCGCTGCTCTCTGGCTGCGGCTTTCTGGGTCTGGCCGGGAATGAAACACGTAGCGTGGATGCGACCACGTTGGCGAATATCCGAGGAGGCGAAGACGTGGCGACCATCTATCTGGCTGGCGGCTGCTTCTGGGGCGTCGAGAAGTATATGTCCGAGGTCAACGGCGTCCTGAACGCCGAGGCCGGCTATGCAAACGGCAACACCGACTCCCCAACGTATGGGGACGTGAGCTCAGGTCGTTCCGGCTACACCGAGACCGTGCGCGTCGACTACGACTCCACAGTCGCGCCGCTACCGTTCCTGCTCGATCTGTTCTACAAGGCTATCGACCCCACGTCGCTCAACAGACAGGGCAACGACGTGGGCACGCAGTACCGCAGCGGCATCTATTACAGCGATCCCGCGGACCGAGCGGTCATCGAGCGCTCGCTGGCGCAGCTCCAGGAAGGCTACGACAAGCCCATCGCTGTCGAGGCCCGACCCCTGACGAGCTACACCCCTGCCGAGGAGTACCACCAGGACTATCTCGACAAGAATCCGGGGGGTTACTGCCACATCAGCCCGGGCCTGTTCAAGGATGCGGCTGCCGCGAAGCCTGATGCATCGCAGCTGCCCACGGCCGGGGCCGGGTCTCAGGACACCACGACTGAGTGAGGCGCGTGCCCGGTAGACGGTATACTGGCGCGAAACTCAGCTCGAGTGATGGAGCGCTGCATGCCCAAGCCATCTAAGACGATCATCAACCTCGCCCCGGTTGGCATGATTCCCACGAAGGCCATGAGCGAGGCGGTGCCCATCACGCCTGCCGAGATCATCGATGACGTCAAATGGTGCGTGCCGCTGGGCGTCTCGATGGTCCACCTTCACGCTCGTGATGCCGCCGGCGCTCCCACACCCGACGGCGATGTCTTCGCTCGGATCATCGGAGGTATCCGAGAAACCCACCCAGACCTCGTTGTGACCGTGACGACCAGCGGGCGGACCTACTCGGAGTTCGAGGAGCGCTCGGCTGCCCTGCGCCTTGAGGGCGATCTGAAGCCGGACATGGCGAGCCTCACGCTGAGTTCGGTCAACTTCAACAGAACCGCCAGCATGCGCAGCCCGGACATGATTATGCGCCTTGCCGAGGCGATGCAGAGCAAGGGCATCAAGCCCGAACTCGAGGTCTTCGACCTGGGCATGGTGAACTACGCGCACTACCTCATCAAGAAGGGCCTGCTCGAGCCGCCTTACTTCTTCAACATCATCTTGGGCAACATCGCGGCAGCTCAGGCAAGACTGCACCATCTGGGCATCATCGTTTCCGAGCTGCCCGACGATTCCTTCTACTGCGTGGCGGGCATCGGGGATGCGCAGCTCGATATGAACGCGCTGGGGTTGATCATGGGCAACGGCGCGCGCGTGGGCCTCGAGGACAACATCTGGTACGACCAGGCGCGCACGGTCCCCGCAAGCAACGCCAGTCTGGTGGAACGTGTGGCGGGGGTTGCTCGGAGTCTCGAACGCGAGGTCGCGACCGCGCAAGACGTCCGAGGATACCTAGACCTCCCCAGCCGGTAGTTGGCCCGCAGCGCCGGAACCTGCTAGCCGGTGGCCGCCAGCCGGTCTCGGTAGAGGCCTGCGAGCGCTTGGTTGGTGCGCTGGATGGATTCGGCCAGGTACTCGCCCGGGCGCCCGTTTGGGGTTGAGAGGTCCGGGTACGGGTTGACCTCCCAGACGATCAACTCGCCTTTTGTATCGAAGCTGTAATCGAACGCCGCGATGTCGAACTCCAGCTCGCGCCGAGCGCGGTCGAGGACGTCATGCACGGCGCAGGGTGCCCCCACGAAGCTGAGCTCCTCCGCGATGGTGGTGTCGGTGAGCACGCGGTCTTTGGGCCGGACCTCCCAGTCCGCCGAGACGATCAGATGCCGGCAGACCCCCCGCTCGCCAAACAGCACGTAGCGATACTTGCGGAAATAGCCGTCGGCGCCCTGGACGTCGAGGTACTCCGTGGCGACCCACTCGCCCGGCGACGGGTTCTGCTCGGCCACCCATGCCGAGACCTGCTCGTGGGTATCGAGCCGTATCAAACTCATGCAGTGGCCCCAGCTCTTGCGGACCACGACCGGCAGCGATAATCCGCCGAGTGTCTGGACGAACCAGCTGTCGACATCGGCGACCCGCGGGGTGCGCAGGCCTGTTCGGGTCAACCGCTCGAACTGCACGTCTCGGCGCGAATTCGACAGCACTCGGGCCGGATGGATGATGCTCGCCCCGGCGCGTCGAGCGCTGTCTTCGAGCACCTCAAGCTGCTTGAAGATCTCGATTCGGCGCTCGAGAAGGGGGTCCTGGACCCACGCGTGGAGCACTGCCGTGCCCACGGGCAGCTGGGAGGGGAAATGGCCCAGCACGATCTTGGCGTGCAGGTCCGGCTCGTTTTGGGCGACCCACTCAAGCCACTCCTCGTACATGTAGCGCGGTCTGAAGGGGGGCATGTCCTTCTCGGCGATGATGAAGATGGTGTCTCTATCCCGCGCGCGCTTGCGGGTCAGCGCTCTCTCCGCGCGCGCCTTGAGGGTACGGCGTAGCCACTTGCCCGGGGCGGTCGTGGCGATGCGCTTCTTGAGGCGCTTGTACAGGCTGCGTCGCGGCATCACAGCGCTCCGTCGAGCAGGAGGCTCATCACTCGGAACGCGGTGGTAGGGAAGCGCGGGTCTGCCGGCGCGGGGCCGTGGTCACGCCAGCCTCGGCGTTCGAGGATGCGCGCCATTGCGGGCGACGCCTGGCGTACGGCCAGACCGGCTCCTGCGTCTCGGGCCGCTTGGTCCTGGGTGTCGAGCAGGGCGGCGGCGATTCCGCGGCCGCGGTAGGCGGGGTCGACCACGACGCGGGCAGGGACGGCGATGACACCAGCGGGAGGCGTCGGAAGCAAGATGTAGGCCTCGGGCTCCTCGACCTCGGCCAGGGTCGCGTGAAAGCACGTGGAAGCGGCGCCCACGATGCGCCGATCGTCGAGCACCGTCCAGTGGATCCGATGGGCATCTGCAGCGTCAGACCACGCGCCGTCGGGAAACGCGAGCGGGTCCACACCTTCGCCGATCCACACGCGGGCGCGGAATTCGAACAGGTCCTTGAGTCGGTCGGGGTCGCAGAGCACGATCCGTTGTTCCAACGTGAGGGCTCCGTCCTGAGCCGGTGACGAGCCGAAGCGGCATGGCTACCGTAGGATAGCGTGCCAGTGGGCCAGCGTCACCGAGCGAGCTCAGCTGCAGCTGCAACCGTTGCCTTCGTTGAGAGCGGTGAATGCGGCCTCGCGTATCTGCTCGACGCTGAACGAATCGTCGACCGAGCCCTCGATCGAGATCGCGCCGCAAAACACGGGCTCGCCGAGCAGGTCGCTGCACGCGGCGCAGGCCGTCAGCACGCGCTCCGCGCCGATCCACTCCTCCACCGAGCGTCCGTTGATCATCACGGAGTTCGAGTCCGATCGATTGTCGGAGACCGCGTCGTGCTCGACGAGCGTCACGGTCACGTTCAGGGGTGCGAGGTCCGCTTCGAGCTCGCTAGCGGCGATCCGGGCGGCTTCGACGGTGTGGGTGCACCGCCCGCCAGTCTCGCCATCCACGCGGATGGCGGTCGTCTCGATCAAGAGGACTCTTGCGGGGGTGGAACAACAGGCACTCATTCAGGGTCCCATCGGTGGGTGCGCGTGCACGGGTCAGCCGTGTAAGCAAATTATGTACCTCTCCTGCGCAACACGCGACCACCTGCGTTCGGGGTATCCCTGTGGGGCGGTCCGTCCCAGCGTTGCTCTACAATACCGGGAGGCCAGCAACGAGGGGGGACCTCCATGTACTGTCCGCAGTGCGGCAAGCAGATTCCCGATGAGAGCACGTTCTGCCCTATGTGTGGAGCAGACCTGAGAGTGCCCGGATCCGAGTCCGTGCCACCAGCGCCTGTTGCCCCAGCCCCCCCGCCCCCGCCGCCAGCGCCTGTTGCCCCAGCCCCTGCACCCCCCATGGTGCAGGTGCCCGTGGCCATGCCTGCGGACTACGCGAAGGGTCCTCTGGGCGCGCGCTTGCTCGCCTGGATCACAGACGGTATCATCGCCGGCGCACTGCTGCCGGTAGCCATACTGCTCATCGCTTCGGCCAGCGCGAGTGAGGACGCCCCCATCGTGGGTCTGCTGCTTGCACTGGTAGGTGTCATCTGGCAGCTGACGTACTTTCTGGGCCGCGATGCCGCTGGAGGAGCGGGCTTCGGCAAGCGCCTCGCCGGCATCGTGGTGGTCTCCTCGGTAACGGGGATCCCTGCCACAGGCGGGCCGACGATTGTGCGTCAGCTCGTACTGTACGGGCTCAACATCATTCCGGTCATCGGCAGCCTCATCGAACCGGTGCTCGTGCTGACCGACCAGAAGGGCAGGCGCCTGGGCGACAAGGCGGCCAAGACGCAGGTGGTGCGTGCCGCCGACGTGGCCGCGCGCGGCGTGCCGATCAAGACCGGTAAAGGGGCGGCCATCGCCGTGCTGATAGCGGCCCTGCTGGTGACGCTGGTGGGCAGCGTGATCGGCGGCCTCGCGTTCGCACGGATGGCCACGGGCGCGGCGGGCGTGTCCGAGGGCACCGTCCCCATCGAGACACCTGCCGAGAAGCCCGCTGCAGATGCCCCTGCCCAGCAGCCGACAGCTGACGCACCGGCCGAGACGCCGTCGGATCAGCCCAATAACGCGACTGAGTGGGAAGGGCAGGGCACCCCGATCACTGCCGAGACAGCCGTGGATGCCGTGGGCAATCTGCTCAACTCCCTGAAGAACGACGATGTGAAGGCTGCGCGCACGTATGCGACGAGCAACTTCCAGGAGCAGGAGTCCTGGTTCTTCGTGCCCGCAGGCGGGGCGCTTGCCCAGTTCGAGGTCGCCAAGGTGTACCAGGACGCGGCGATCTGGGTGGTCGAGGTCGATGAGCAGTGGAACTCCGGGCCTCAGAAATCGCGCTATTTCGTGATCACTGAGGACAACACGCCGCGGGTCGACAGCGTGGACTTCCAAGACTAGCGAGGGGTGACAATGAGCGAGAATGCACGCTTCTGTTCGAAGTGCGGCGAGGGCCTGATCGACGATGCGCGATTCTGCGCGAAGTGCGGGGAGCCCCGCGCGGTGGTGTCTGCCGCGACGGCTCCTGTTCCGCCGCAGCCCGCGGTCCCGGCACCGCCCCCCGTTGTCCCGGCACCCGCCGCCTACGTGGCCCCGGTGCCGGCTGCCGTGGCTGCTCCCGTCTACGCGGCGATGCCGCAGGATGGCGCGAGTGAGCAGGTACGCGCGGTCATTCCCAACGTGACTCTCAAGGCGGGGTTCATGGGAGTCAAGACCAGGCAGTACACGCTGGTTCTTACGGACAACCGCATCCTATTCGCTCAGATCACGATGGCCATGATGAAGCAGCTCGTAGCCGACGCTCGTGATGGTGCGAAGTCGGAGGGCAAGGGGTTCTTTGGCCAGTGGGGCGCGCAGCTGACCGCCTACTCTGACTTCGCAGGACGCTACCTTGAGATGTCGCCCGAGCAGGTGCTCTCTGAGGCCGCCGACAACTTCGCCATCGAGCGCTCCACCATCACCAAGACGTCCACCAAGACGCGTGCGGCATCCGACGACAGCGGCATGTCGACGGAGCACCTCGTGATCAAGACCACCCAGAAGAAGTACGACATGACGTTGGGTTCCGGCATAAGCCAGGCCAGACAGGCACTCGCCGCCGTGGGCATGATCTAGATTCGGGTGGACGCCTCGCCGGTCGCTGGGTGCGCCGCGTGGTACGCCTGGATCGTGGTGACCACGTCGTCGAAGAGGTCGGGCGGACAGTGGAGCCGCAGCACCGTGCGCCACGAGTTGCGCACGGCTATCACGCGCTCCCGGCGGTGGACGACTACCCGGTGGATGCTCTCCCACGGGACCAGTTGCCGCTCTCGTGTCATGGCGAGCGTCCCGGCACCGGCCGTGGTGGGGTTGCGCGCGAGCAGGCCAACCAGCACCACCAGCTTGTTCATCGAGCGCTCGCGCTTCTGGGCACGGTACTCGACGCCCTTGGGCCCTACGGTGAAATGCGCGCCTTGGCGGTTGCCCAGCACCAGGCTCGTGAGTGCGAACAGCCCCAGCATGATTCCTGCCGTGAGCAAGAAGACCTGCGGCGGCAAGATGATGAGCTCCTGCCCGAAGATCAGGCCGCCTATCGCAACGAACACGTACATCGCCACGACAGACAGAAAGATGACGCGCAGGAAGTCCCACAGCATGAAGCGGCTGGTGAGCAGCGGTACGTCGTAGGTCCACTCGATCGTGCGGGACTCCGGCGACAGAGCGGGCTGGTCGATGGTCGCTGTGGTGTCGGGCACCGAGGCCTCCTTCGGGATGTGCGTTGGGTGCTTGGCCTTATGGTACCAAGCAGCTCCGCAGGTGGCTGGTGCGGCCGAGACGGTATAGTCAGGGGGACGTTTGAGAGGTGGGGGCATTCATGGGTGAGGGCTCTGCAGTGTTCTGCACACGGTGCGGGGGCCGATTCGTCGGCTCCGATCGCTTCTGTAGGACCTGTGGTGAGCCGAGGAGATCCGGTGCGACGCGCCCTGGCGCCCCGGCTGCCGTCCTGAGTACGGTTGCGGGGACCGCTTCGATGGCCGCGATGCTCCCGTGGCAGACCGTCATCGCGGGGGAGACGCCGGACCTGCGCGCGATGCTGGCTGGAGTCGCGGCGCCGGCGGCGCGCAAGGTCGTGCAGTCCTCGCTGCGCAAGCCTGGCCTCTCGCTGGCGGCCACCACGGCACTCGATCTGCTCGTCGCAGGACTCACCGGCGGTTCGAGCGCGGTCACTGCCGCGGTCCCTCGCGCCGTGGCCGGTGGGTTCTCGGCGTTGATGGCTCTCATCACCGGCTCCAAGGGAGGTGCGTTGCGCACCCTCACCGGTCTCGTGTCGCTGGTGACCGCGCTTGTGCAGGCGGTCTCGCTCCTGGTGACGTTGGTTGGCGGGTTTCTCGGCGGGGCTTCGCTGCTGACGCTGGCGCCTATGGCAGTGGCCACGGGCTCGGCGCTCATCATGGCTATCAAGACGGCTTCGGTGGCCCTGAGGAGGCGGTCGTGATGCGCGCGTTTCGCACCCGAGCAGTCCGCCTCCTCGCCGCCTGGAGCGTACTCGCGTCAATCGCCGCTGTACTGCTGCTTCCCGCGGTCGCATTCGCCGAGAGCCTGCTCGTCTCGGACTACAAGGTGCCCAACAAGGCCGCTCCCGGTGATGACCACAGCGACGGCTGGTACGTGATCGAAGAGAACGTCCTCAAGGAGCCTATCTTCAACGCGCGGAGCTTGCGCGGTGCCGACGGCTCCAACGGCCTCGATTGGTCGGCCGTGGGCGAGGTCGACGCGCGCGTTGTTGGCCGCGGCTACCGCTCGGACAAGTACTACACGCCCTTCACCTCGTTCGAGGATTTCGCAGCGCGCTCGTCAGAGATGAGCCTGGGCGAGGACTACCTGTTCCGGACGGCGGACGACCCCTCGCTGCGCGTCTGGGGGGGAGCAAAGAAGACGACACTGGGTGGCCTTGAGGCGTACGTGAACCGCGGTACCGTCCGACTCGAGTATGTAAAGGGTGGCGACGACGCGGAGTACGGCGACGCGTGGGTCTACTGGATTCCCGCCGGGGACGACAGCGGGATCCTGGTCACTGCATTCTCTGCCGTGACCTGGTCGGAAGACCCGGGGCGCACCTCGGGTGAGAACTACGGCTATCAGCTCGATCCCATGACCGCCGAGGTCGAGTCGATCCTCGCGTCGCTGAAGTTCAACCCGCTCGACGGGACGAGCGCGGGCGCGGACGTACCCGGTCCTGACGGCGGCGACCGCTCGCCGTGGCGCACCATCACCGGAGGCCTCGCTGCGGTAGCTGCTGCCGCGATCGCCCTGGCCGGTGCCGCCGCAAGCGCGCGCTCCAAGACCCCCGATGCCGAGGAGCCCGCGCCCGATCAGCCGGTGGGGTACGTGCTGCAGCTCTCGACAGGGCGGCTCACGGTGAGCGCCGATCACTCGGCCTCGTTCACCGCGCAAGCGTTCAAGGTCTTGCCGAACGGCAGCTTCCAGCCCGCATCCGACGCGGCGATCATCCTGCATGTCCCGGCCGGAGTGAACGTGCAGCCGCAGACCGCCTACGGCACCCTGCAGACGATCGTGTGGCAGAGCGGTGAGCTTGCCACGGGTGCCGCGATCACCGTCGAGGCTCAGGCCTCGTTGGGCAGCACCTCCGCATCGGTTCCGATCGCTGCCGCCGGCATCAGCCGCATCGTCACGCGCACCGAGCCGGCTGGCGCGGCGCTGCGCACGCAGGGTGACGACTCGCTCACCCTGGTGGCTGCGGCCGAACTCCTCGGTGCGGATCTGGAGGCCAATCCGGAGGCGGTGCGAGCCACGCTCGCGTTCGCGAAGGAATCCGAGTGGATCGAGATCTCGCTGCCCGCCGATTACGAGGATGGACGCGCCGTCACGGTGGTGGCCTCGCAGCCCGACCCCACCAGCGTGGTGCAGCCGCCCGAGAGTGCGAACGTGCGCGTGAGCGCGCAGATCGGCGAGCGCGTGCTGAGCGAGCTGGTCGCGATCTCTCTCGCCCGACTGCCCGAGATCGACGCGCGCCCCGACAGCGTCACGTGTGCCGCGGACTCCGGTACGAGTTCCGAGGTCAGCGTCTGGATCGACAACGCGGGAAGTACCGCGTGGAGCTTCGAAACCGAGTGGCGCGAGGGTGCGCGGTTGCTGGCGACGCCCGACATCGTCTCGACGGGGCCGGCCACGGCAACGCTCACGCTCACGGAGAGTGCCGGCGACCGCGTCGACCCGTCCCGACCGCAGTCCTCGGCCACCTTGGTCGTGGTTGCCTCGGCAGAGGGATTCGAGCCCCTTCGCCGAGAAGTGCAGGTCATCATCACCCAGGAGGGCTTGTTCATCGACCGCGCCAACGTCGACCCGTCCACCGGCGCGTTTGCGGTGCGGGCGGACGGAAGCGCGACCCCGGTCGATATCGACCTGCGGGTGTTCGTGCGCGATGAAGTGACCGGGGAGATCACTCCCAACATCGCGCTGGCGCAGTCCGCCGTGCTCGAGATTGGCGGCGAAGAGGGGACGAGCGGGCACGCGGGGCTCAGCGCGGGCGGCCTTACGGTCCAGGCTGCTGGCGTCCGGCCGCTCAACATCCCATCGGCGACCTTCCGCATCGCTCTCGAACGCGAACTGCCCACCGGTGGCGAGCCGTTGGCGGCCGCACTGCGCGCGAGTGTGCCCGGCCGCGACGAGGAGCGCTTCTCGGCGATGGTGCCACTGCGGCTGCTGGGCGTGAACACAGAACCGTTCTCGGACGCGTGGCAAGTCGAGCTTGACGGGTGCCGCGACGTCATCCAGAACTTCGTTCCCGCCGAGCACCAGGCGCGCCTCTACGCGCTGGTCAACGAGCGCTCGCTCACCATGGGCGCCGAGGGTCTGTACAAGATGCGTACGACGCTGTGGAGCTTCGCGTACGACCAGATCATGATCGAGAAGCACGAGCATTTGGATGCCGCCTGGTGGAACGAGCAGATCGAGGGCACGCTCGACTGGATCTCGTGGTGCGGCGATATCGCGATGGGTGTGGCGTCTGGCGCGTTTGTGGGCGTGGTGGGCTCGGTGGCGATCGGGATGCTCAAGCCGCTGCTGGTCTCGGCGATGGAGACGTGGCAGCGCGGCGGCTCGCTTGAGGACTGGCTCGCCGCGCAGGCGGGCCTGCTGACGGGCATGGGAGAGGGCGCGCTCACCGATCCGGACTTCCTGGCGAAGCTCTCAGGAGACAAGAAGGCGATCGGGTGGGCGCTGTTCATCGCCTACTACTTCGCCAAGGAGCTCTATAACGACCCGCAGCTCTCGGTGACCAACGCGATGAAGAACGTGGGTCGCCAGCTGCGCGACGAGGGGCTCATCCGCTTCCTGCAGAAGGTCGGGGGGATGCACGCGGTGGCTGGCACCGACGCGCGGAAGTCCAAGACGGGCGCGGGGACCCCGGATGCGCCGGCTGCGAAAGCGAAGGCGGCGGGACCCGATGCGGCCAAGCCGAAGGCGGCAGGACCCGACGCCGCCAAACCCGCTCCCGATGCGCCGCCCAATAAGCCCGGCGGCCCGGATGGTCCGGACAAGGCGGCTCCCAAGAAGCCCGGGGCTGATGCCGACACGCCACCGGCAAAGGCCAAGGCGAAGAAGCCGCCCAAGGGCTCGCCGGCCGAGCGCGCTGCGTCCATGGCCAAGGACATCGCGGCCAAGACGGCCGACGGCGGGACAGTCGATCGCGCGACGGTCGAGTACATCCTGCGCGACCCCGATGCGATGCGGGAGCTCAAGAAGTCGCATCCGGATCTCTGGAAGAAGATGCACGAGACGCGCGCTCAGATCTACGAGGGTCACGACCGCCAACTCGAGCAGTGGGTGGCTGAGAATCTGCCCGAGGCCGACGGCAAGAAGATCGTGGTCGAGAGCTTTGGCACCCCCGATGGCGTGGACCGCGACTACCGCGTGGGCTACGAGACGACCGACCCCGTGACCGGGGAGCGCAGCTTCATCGAGCTGAAGAAGGAGAAGTGGGCGGCCGAGTCGCAGCGCATCTTCGCCAAGGAGACGGGCGGTCCCACCGATCCCAAGGGCGCGGCCAAGTGGGCCAAGGACCACCAGCAGCTCGCGACAGACCAGTACCACGGCGAGGCGAGCGTGGACATGGCCGACCAGCGCATGGTCCGCAACGCGAAGACGGGTACGTGGGAAAAGAGGCAGGTAACGCCCAACGTCGACTTAGTCAAAGCCGGCAAGGCCACGCTGCTCGACCCCGACGGGTTGGGCAAGACCTACGAGACCAAGGTCGCCGCGTCCTACCACGAGGGCAACAAGCTCGACGCCTACAAGCAGGCCGATAAGGCCGTCCACTCGCTCGAGGGGGTGGGCGATGGCTACGCCAAGCAGGGCTACGGCGTGAAAGACCCGCCGCCCAAGGTCAAGGCGGGCATAGACGTGATCAAGGACGTGCAGTCTGGCAAGCTCACGCCCGAGGCGGCCGAGGCTAGGCTCAAGGACCTCGAATACAGCGGCGGTCTGCCGGACTTCATGGAGAAGGTATCCGGCCAGTTCGCGAGCTTGAAGTGGGCTCGGAAGGCGTAGAGGGCGCCGTGTAAGTAACTGGTAAGGGCTGTGCGGTACACCTGCCCCACGCGTGCGTAATCGCGGGCGCGCCGTCAACGTACCGGGTCTAGTGACTCAGCGAGCTTGCGGAAGTGCTCACACCGCTTAGCGGCGGCCGCCGACGAATTCCCTCTTGATGACTACCGAAAAGTAGTCATAATGTATACATAAGAGTAGTCATATACACGGGAGAAGACGATGTCACTCGTGGCGGGTCGGAATATCAACGAATTGCTCGCGGCACTAGGCGAGGAGCTCGTGCTCATGGGGGCTGCCCCGATCGAACTCTGCCTCATCGGTGGCTCGGCACTCGCGCTCCTGGGGCTAGTAGAACGCCCGACCAAAGACATTGACGTCGTCGCTCTGGTGGAATCCAGTGGGGGAGTCCTGCGCGTTCGCAGTGCCTCTCCGCTGCCGGACGTACTCGTTCGCGCGTGCGCTGAGGTCGCGACCCAACAGGGCATTGACCCAAATTGGCTCAACAGTGGCCCCGCACGCCTACTGGATTGGGGTCTACCCGACGGGTTCGAGACGCGGCTTGTGAAGCGGAGCTATGGGCCGTGCCTTGTGATCCACCTGGCGAGTCGGCTCGACCAGATCTGCTTCAAGGCCTACGCGGCCGCGGATGTCGCAGGCCGTCACTTGAGCGACCTGCAGATTCTGAGTCCGACGGGAGAAGAGATGCGCTTCGCATTCGCATGGGTGATCAGACAAGACTCATCAGTGGGCTTTCGCACCCAGCTGGAACAGATGGCCGACTACTTGGGGGTGCGCGATGTCCTCGACGCAATCGAGCGCTAGACTGCTCGACGCTACTCTGGCTGTACTGTGGCAGCAGTGGACGACTCTGGGGATTGCCGGCACCAAAGGCGCGACATCCTCGATCATCGACCCCGAGGCCTTGGTGCTTGCCACGTCGCGGTTCGGACGCTACGAGCCGCGGCTCTTTGACGAGATGCTCGACTGGCTCACTCGGTACTCGGGGGTCCTGGACGTCACCCGACTCAAGCGGATGGCGACAACCTCCTCGGTGGCCGATGCCCAAGTCCTGTCAGCTCTCATCGACTATCTGCAGGTACACGCCGCCGCGTCGAAGTGGGCGAGTATCGCGCAGGCACTTGTGGTGGAGGAGGACTCACCGGCGTACGGCGGGCGACAGTCTCTGTTCCTCGATCCGGCCGGCACGCCGCAGCCTACGTTCGGCGCCACCGATAGCTTCTTCACTCAGCACGGGTTCGATCGTCCGCCGGTGATCCTGAGAGGCATGTCGCAGGAGCCGCGCCTGGTCGACCCTGCACTGGCCCGGTTGCGCCTGCGCGCCCTCATGGGCCCCGGAGTGCGCGCGGAGACAGTGCTCTATCTCGCCACGCACGATCACGCCCACGGACGGCTCATCGCCACGCGCAGTGCGTATTCGCAACGGCAGGTCTCCGAGTACTTGGCTCAGCTGGCGGACGCCGGTTTCGCTGAGCGCTGGGACGCCGGGCGCACGGTTCAGTACCGCCTGAGTGTGCCCTTCGTTGCCGCCGGTACCCGCCTGCCCTCCTACGTGGATTGGCTGGGCGTGTGGTCGGCGTTTGCCACGCTTTGGTCTGCGGCCGAGGCTGCCCGAGTTGCCGCCACGCCCTACGCTGCGGCCAAGTCATGGCGCACCGGACTCGCGGAGGTGCGCAAGACATTGCCGGTCGAGGGCCTTGGTGTCGTCACGCCGGTCCCAGAACACTATCCTGGCGAGTCGATCACTGCGTATGCCGAGGAGTACGTCTCCGCGTTCGCAGTCGCGCTCGCTGGCGTCGGGGCATAGTGCCGAATTGAGCTACCTCGACAACCGCCATCCAAGGATCTCTGTAGAATATGGTATAGTGTGTGTCATGAAAGTACTATCCAGAAGGTCATTATCATGTCACAAACTATAACTGAACTAGGACCTCGCGAAGCGGAATTTCTCGCCACGATGGCTGGCAGCGGGAGAGACGTCTTTGCCATCAAGGACGCCGAGACGTTCTGGGGTGCCGGACAACGGACACGGTCGGTCCTCTCGCGCCTGGAGACCAAGGGGTGGATTGACCGGCTCGAGCGCGGAAAGTATCTGCTCGTGCCGCTCGAGGCCGGCGTCAGCAGGAAGTGGAGTGAAGACCCCCTCGCGATTGGAACGTTCCTCATGCCTGACGGGGCCGCAGCGTACTGGACCGCGGCGAGTCACTGGGGTTGGACGACCCAGCTGCCGCGAACCCAGTTCTTCATCACGCCACGGCGTCGCTCGAATTCCAGTAAGTCAATCCTGGGCGTTCCGTTTCGCTTCATCACCCTCGGGTCGGACAGGATTTTCGGCATCGAGAGTGACTGGGCGGGGAGCCTGCCCGTCAGGGTCACAGACCGCGAGCGTACGGTCGTCGACATGCTTGACCGCCCCGACCTATCGGGCGGAATCGCCGAGGTGACCGAGATGCTCGCGCGCAGCTGGAGGGAGATCGACGCCTCGAAGCTGACCGACTACATCGAGCGCTTCGGGAGCGGGACCGTGCCAAAGCGGCTCGGTTACCTGGTCGAGCTTCTGGGCCTCGGGGCGTCGGCCGAGCTCGTCACCCGGTGGCATGAGCTTTCCGGCGCGGGAATCACGCTGCTGGAGCGGGGTGGTCCCGCCACAGGGCGAATAGTCACTCGCTGGGGGTTGCGCATCAACGCCGGGTTCGAGGAGGTCGCGCTGTGATCTCCGAAGCCGAGGTGAAGTCCGCAGCGCGCCAGCAAGGCGTCTATCCACAGGTGGTGGACCGAGATCATGCGCTTGGCGTCGTGTTGTGGGCACTGAGTCTGACAAGCGGTGCGGACGGCTGGGTCTTCAAGGGCGGAACCTGTCTACGCAAGTGCCACTTCGGCGACTATCGTTTCTCTGAGGACCTGGACTTCACGCTCACCGGGCGACTGGACTCCAAGAGCGCCCTGAGTGTCATCTTGCAGTGCATTTCGCACGCCTCGAGTCAGGGCATCCAACTGATTGCCGAGGATGTCCGGGTCGAGGTGATGGACGACGACTATGGTCGCGAATCAGTGGAGGTCAGGCTGCCCTACCGGGGTGCCCTGCGGATGGGAAGTGCGCAGAACATCCGGTTCCACCTGAGTGCTGACGAGGAGTTGGCATTCGAGCCCCAGAGCAAGGCCCTCCTTCACCCGTACAGTGATGCGCCTGCCCTCGCGTGCGTGGTGCGCTCCTATGCGCTCGAAGAGGTCCTTGCGGAGAAGCTGCGAGCCGCAGCCGGTCAACGACGGCACGCCGTGGCTCGTGATATCTACGACATCGCCAATCTGGTCCAGAGGGGCACCGACGTCGAGGCAGCGCTTGGTGCCCTGCCTGGCAAGGCGGCTCACAAGGGGCTCAGTCTGGATCGGGCGGCGGAGCATTTCGCCGCTCGAAGGGCGGAGTTCGAGGCCAGCTGGGAGCGATCGCTCGCGTACCTTGTGGTCGAAGATATCGGCTTCGACCAAGCGTTCTCTGCAACGGCGGAGCTCTTGGCGCGAGCGTAGGGCGAGTCGAGCACTCGCGCGAGCGGTGGGGACGTACCGGCCTATGCGGCCTGCAGATACTCCACCAGCTCGTAGGCATGGTCCAGCGACAGCTTTGTCACGTTGCCCAGGGCGAGGAAGGCGTGCAGGTTACCCGGGTTCAGTCCCAGGTCCTTCGCCATGCGGTAGCGCGTGACATGCCGCGTGGCCTCGAGCTCCAAGACGCGCTGACGAGCCAACCGCTTCAAGTCCGCATCGCGCAGGTGTGCGTCCCGACGGACGACGTAGCTGCGCCACACCTTGAGGTATTCGGAGCCGAGGCGTGGGTCTGCGTCCGCCAGCGAGGATTCGAGCGCTCCGGTCGCAGTGAGTTCGGCGAGCAGATCCAGCTCGGCAGCCAGCGCCGGCGCCGCACTTACCTGCGCGGCGAGTGCGTCCGAGCGGCCCGTCACGGCGGCCAGCAGCAGCAGAGGCTCAGTTGCGCGCGGGTGGCTGGTCGTCTGCTCCCAGAGGCGAGAGAGCGCGAGCGAGTCCGAGTCCGCGAGGTATGGGACGTAGAACTTGAGGTATCCGGCGAACGTCAGTCGTCTCATGGCTTGCGCTCTCGTCTAAGGATTAAGGAATAATATTCCGCAAAACATCATCAGTCAATCTCATCTCTACCCACAGGCTAGCGGGTACCCACTCCCTAGCAGCTAACGCCGCCCTTACCACCTCCCGAGAGGCCCCACCCTCATGCCCAACCGCCTCGCCACACAGTCCAGCCCCTACCTCCTCCAGCATGCCGAGAACCCCGTCGACTGGTACCCCTGGTCCGACGAGGCCTTCGAGCGCGCGCGCAGCGAGGACAAGCCGATCTTCCTGAGCGTGGGCTATTCCGCGTGTCACTGGTGCCACGTGATGGAGCGCGAGAGCTTCGAGGACGAGGCCACGGCGGCGCTGATGAACGAGCACTTCGTGAGCATCAAGGTCGACCGCGAGGAGCGCCCCGACGTCGACGCCATCTACATGGAGGCCGTCAACGCGCTCACGGGCCGAGGCGGCTGGCCGATGAGCGTGTGGCTCACGCCCGATGCGGTGCCGTTCTACGGCGGCACCTACTTCCCCGACACGAGCCGCCACGGCATGCCCTCGTTCTCCGAGGTCCTGACCCAGATCGCGACGCTGTGGGCCACCCGCCGAGACGAGCTGGTCGAAGCCGGCGCCAACCTGCGGGCCGCGCTCGCAGCGCAGGCGACGGCTGGCACCGGCTCGGCCTCCGGCGCGCTCGAGCCCGCGACGCTCGCCCAAGCGGAGGCCGCGCTCTCCCGCGACTTCGACGCCACGCACGGCGGCTGGGGCGCGGCGCCCAATTTCCCGCAGCCGCCGGTCATCGACTTCGTGCTGCGCCGCTACCTCGCGACCGGCGAGGCGCACCTGCTCGAGATGGCGACCGTGACGCTCGACGCCATGATGCGCGGGGGGATGTACGACCAGCTGGGCGGCGGGTTCCACCGCTACTCCACCGACGAGCGCTGGCTCGTGCCGCACTTCGAGAAGATGCTCTACGACAACGCCCAGCTCGCCCGCGTCTACCTGCACGCCTACCAGGTCACCGGGAACAGCGAGTACCGCCGAGTGGTCACCGAGACGCTCGACTACGTCGCCCGCGAGATGCTCGACGAGGCCGGCGGCTTCTACAGCGCCCAAGACGCCGACACCGAAGGCGTTGAGGGCCGCTACTTCGTCTGGACTCCCGAGGAGATCGAAGCCGCACTCGCCAACACCACGCCCGACCCGACCGGCGACGCCGAGCTGTTCGCCGCCGCCCACGGCGTGACCCCGAGCGGCAACTTCGAAGGCAAGAACATTCTGACCCTGGCCAAGACTGCCGAGGAGATCGCCGAGAATTCCGGCCTGCCGGTGACCGAGGTCGAGGAGCGGCTCGCCCGCGCACGGCGTGCGCTGCTGGCTGCGCGGGAGTCGCGCGTGAGGCCGGGACTCGACGACAAGGTGCTCGCCAGCTGGAACGGCCTGATGCTTTCCGCCTTCGCCGAGGCGGCCCGCGTACTCGACCGCGACGACTACCGAGAGATCGCCGAGCGCTGTGCCGACTTCCTGCTCACTCAGATGCGCACGCTCGAGGGTCGGATGCTGCGCAGCTGGCCCCGCGGCGGGACGCCTCTCCCCGGCTACCTGGAGGACCACGCTGCCGTGGCTGCTGGCCTGCTCGAGCTCTACCAGACCAACTTTGACCCGCGTTGGTTCAAGGCCACACGAGAGCTTGCCGAGACGATCCTGGCGCACTTCGCCGATGCGGCCGGCGGCTTCTTCGACACGAGCGATGATCACGAGTCGCTACTGCTGCGCCCCAAGACGACGCAGGACGGAGCGCTACCCAGTGGTGGTGCGATGGCGGCGGAGGTGCTGATCAAGCTGGCCGAGTACACCGGCGAGGAGCGCTACGCCGAGGCAGCGAGCGCCGCGCTAGCGCAGGTCCAGCCGATGATGGCGCGGGCCCCGCTGGGGTTTGCGCACTGGCTGGGGGCGCTGGATCTGACGCTGGCGCCGCCGCAGGCGTTGGCGATCGTGGGTGAGGATGGGGCGGAGGAGATGCTGGCAGTCGTGCGCGAGCGGTGGCGGGCCAACTTGGTGGCGGCGGTTGGGGTAGCGGGCGTGGTCGGAGGGGTGGCGCTTCTGGAGGGTCGAAAGGCGCCGTACAGGCGCGCGACGGCGTATCTGTGCCGTGGGCTTGCATGCGAGCGACCCGCTGGAACCGCCGAGGAGCTTGCGGACGCCCTTGCAGGGGCTAGAAGCTAGTACCTTCCGCGGTACTGGAGAACTGAGCTCTACGCCGATGTCAGGTATCTAGCTGCGCGATGACAGAGATGCACTATCCTAGGACAGAGGCTTTGCAGTTTGACATGTGCCGCACATGTCCGTTGGGGGAGTTCTTTGATTGTGGCGAGCTGGCGGCAAAAGGGTTATCACACGCGCCATGGCGCGCGGCCCTCGATGGTGGAGCTACCGGCCAGCGGCTGCTCTTGGATGAGGATGCATCAGTGAGACTGGCATATGAGGATTTCAGCCCCGAGCAGTTCGAGGACGTGGTCCTCGCGCTGTGTCACGACTTGCTTGGTGCGGGAGTCCAGGGTTTCACCAAGGGACCAGACGGTGGGCGTGATGCCAAGTTCACTGGCACTGCGCAGGAGCTTCCCAGCAAGGTAGGCCCGTGGCGTGGAACAGTGGTCATTCAGGCCAAGCACACCAATGGCCTTAACAAACGTTTCACGGACGGGGACTTCTTCGCGAAGGACGCCGAGAAGCGCAAGTCAACGACGCTGGGCGAAGAGATACCCAAGATCAAGCGGCTGGTCGACAAGGGCGAACTGGACCACTACATGCTGTTTTCGAATCGACGCCTGACCGGAGAAGGCCAGTCCGAGATTCAACAGACGATAGTTGATGAATGCGGACTGCCGACGGAGTCGGTTTGTCTGGTTGGCGTGGAACAGATGGAACGTTGGCTAAAGGCATATCCCTCGGCCATGCGTCGAGTCACTATCAACCCGCTTGAGTCTCCGATGATCGTGAGCCCTGATGAGCTGGCGGACGTGGTTGAGTCGCTCGCGAAGCAGCTGGACATGATTGATCTTGATATCGCGCCGGTTGACCGGGTTGCGTACGAAGAGAAGAACCGCCGCAACAACATGTCAAGTGACTATGCCAAGACTCTGCGTCGCTACTACCTCCGCGACAGCCAGTTGGTCCGGGAGTTTCTGGCTGATCCGATCAACAAGGAAGTGCTCGGCTGGTACAACTCCGCTGCGGAGGAGTTCCAGCTGAAAATCGTAGCGAAGCGCGAGAAGTTCAACGCCTTTGACGATATGCTCAACTACCTTTGGGACCTGCTCTTCAGCCGAGATCCGTTGCTGCGTGCGAACAAGCGACTGACTCGCGTCGTTGTGTTCTACATGTACTGGAATTGCGACATCGGTGACGATGGTGACCGCGCGGCGGGGGATGCTGGGGCTGAGACGGTTGCTTAGACCCGGAAAGCACTCGCATCCAGATCAAACGGTGCTTTCTGTGGCAACCATCCTTTTGCAGCAGCTGAGACGTTCGAAACTCGACAGCTATGAGGGTTTGCGAGCGATGATCCGCAGGAGGGTTCGTGGTGGCGAGCTTCTGTTCTTGCCAGCTCTCGATCTGCTCTTCCTTCTAGGACTTATTGAGTACAGGCCGAAGACCGATGTTGTCGAGTTTGTGGGGACCAATGAGACTGTCTAGCCTGTACAGCGATTCGCCGAATGTGTTCCGCCGGATTGGTTTCGGACCTGGCCTGAACGTTGTGATTGCCGAGATTCGGCTGCCGGAGAATACGGCCAAGGATACGCACAACGTTGGGAAGACGACTCTCGGTCGCGTAATCGACTTCTGCCTCCTAAAGGGAATGGATTCCACATTCTTTCTCGTCAAGAGGAAGGATGTGTTCGGCGATATCGCGCTCTTCCTTGAGCTGGAGTTGCTTGATGGGGGGTACGTCACGGTCCGTCGTGATGTGGCGACTCCCAGCAAGGCGTCGTTTAAGTTCCACGACGAAAGGGGCGGTGATTTCAGTAAGACGCCCGAGAAGGAGTGGGATCACTGGCGTTTAGCATTTGAAAAGTCCGTGACGCTGCTTGACGGAGTACTGGACTTGAGAGATTTGAAGCCTTGGAGCTACCGCAAGCTCGTGGGCTATCTGCTGCGGAATCAGAACGACTACCAGGATGTCTTCCAGCTCAGCAAGTTCAAGGGCAAGGATTCTGACTGGAAGCCCTTCCTCGCGCAGCTGCTTGGCTTTGATGCAGACAAGATTGTGGACCACTACGAGAGCGAGGCTGCTCTCGAGGAGGCGCAAGACGAGGAGACGGTCATCAAGCGCGAGCTAGGCGGGTCAGTTGAGGACCTGAGCAAGATCGAGGGCCTTCTGCTGCTGAGGCAGACCGAGATTGATGAGCGCACTCGCCAACTGGACCTTTTCGACTTCCGCAAGGCCGACGCTGACGAGATTCGGGTTCTCGTCGACGAGCTTGACTCGGGGCTATCACGGCTTAACACAGAGCGGTATCGGCTCTCACATGAGCGGAAGCGCGTGGTCTCCTCCCTGGAGGATGAGAAAATCCTCTTCGATACAGATCAGGCGGAGAAGCTATTCGCAGAGGCAGGAGTGCTGTTCGTAGGACAGCTAAGGCGAGATTTTGATCAACTCCTTGCCTTCAACCGGGCGGTAACGGAGGAACGCAGAGGCTACCTCCTAGAAGAGCTCGCCGACATTGAGTCGGAACTCGAGGAAATCGGTACGCAGGCCGATGAGCTCGGAGAAAAGAGACGGGCAGCACTGGTGTTTCTGTCGGATGCCGATGCATTGACGAAGTACAAGAGGCTCTCCGACGGGCTAGTTGATCTAAGAGCCGAGGTCGTCGACCTTGAGCGGCAACAGTCGAGTCTGCGGAGACTGCAAGACCTGCGGAGTAGGATTCGCGCGCTACAAGAGAGCGTAATCGAGCTCAAGCAGGGCGTGATTGACGACGTCGAGAGCAAGAATACGGACCGGGAGAGCATGTTCTCTCGGATGAGACTCCGCTTCAATGAGATTGTGAACGAAGTCATCGACCGGCGCGCGCTGCTCACGGTCACGCCTAACAGTCTCGGGCACCTGGACTTCAGGGCCGAGATCTTGGATGAGCGTGGCAAGGCCAGTGATGCGGCTGCCGGCAACACCTACCATAAGCTACTATGCATTGCTCTCGATCTCGCGGTCCTCAGAGCGCGGCTTGACGGGCGCGTATCTCGGTTTGTGTTTCACGACGGAGTGTTCGAGTCACTCGACAACCGCAAGAAGGAGAACCTGCTCGCCGTGATGCGGGAGTATGCCGAAGCAGGGGTTCAACAGGTCATCACCCTTATCGAAGCCGATGTGCCGCCTGGCGTTGTCTTCGATGAAGACGAGGTCGTGCGTCGCCTGCACGATGACGGCAGCGACGGGAGACTCTTCAATATCCCCGCGTGGTGATTTGATGCGAGACGTGCGTCGAAGGGAATCCGACATGCACCGGTTCGACAGCACCGGGATTTCGATGCCCTCGCCATGTCATGTGCCTAGCACGAGTGGTGGACCAGAGGACCTAGTGGGCAACCTCTTCGAGTTTGAGTGGCCGGGGCCAACACAGCTCTGTATGCAGCCAGACATTCCTTGGATACAATGCCGAGAAGAGGAGGGGGGTCCCAGGGGTTTGACTTTACTTTCGGTCGTCGGCCGATTGCGACGTTAGAGGTTAGCCTTCTACGCCTCTCGAGTTGACGAGGCGACTGCTATGCAGCTTTTCGGTACAGGAGGAAGCCTCTGGGATCCCCGCCCTTCCAGATGACGCAACGATTCATTGAGATACAGAGTACTGACGAACTCGCCGCCTTCTTTGGGCTCGACTACAAGCGGTTGGCCGCCGCTTTGTATCGGACGGATGCCTCGCATCGCTATCACGAGTTCAGGATCCCCAAGCGTTCTGGCGGCGCCAGGACCATTCACGCACCGAACAGACGAATCAAGGCACTCCAGCGAAGACTCGCCGGAGAGTTAGACGCACTGTACGTACCTCCGCCGTGTGTGTACGGCTTCGTCAATGGTCGAGGTATTCGAAAGAACGCAGATGTGCACGCGGGAAGGACCTTCGTGTTCAATGTGGACTTGAAGGAGTTCTTCCCGTCCATTCACTTTGGTCGGGTGAGGGGGGTATTTGAGAAGGCCCCTTTTCACTTCACCCGCGAGGTTGCCACAGTGCTCGCGCAACTGTGCTGTCATCAAAACGGCCTGCCTCAAGGAGCTCCTACGTCTCCGGTGATCAGCAACTGGATATGCCGCGGGATGGATCGTGAACTCATGGCCTTGGCCAAGTCGAGTCTGGCAACCTACACGAGATACGCAGACGACCTCACCTTCTCATTCACCTGCTCGTACAGGCGACTCCCGGGGGCCTTAGTCGACGTCAGAGGTCGCAAGGCGGAGACCGGGGATGCCCTCCAGAAGATCATCGAGAATCACCGTTTCAAGGTCAATACCGACAAGGTTCGTTTGGCAGGCAAGTCAACTCGTATGGAGGTCACGGGTCTGACGGTAAATGAGTTCCCGAATGTTCAACGCAAGTACGTGCGTCAGGTCAGGTCGATGCTCTATGCGTGGCGAGAACACGGTCTTCCGGATGCTGAGCGTGAGTTCAATGAGAAGTACGATCGGGGGCACCGCCCCTCTGGCAGACCCAAGAGCTTCACAGCAGTCGTAGCAGGCAAACTGGCGTACCTGTTGGATGTTCGGGGCGCAGAGAATCCCACGTACAACAGACTCGCAGCTGAGTACAATCGCCTCGTTGGCGAACAGGGAGATCACCTTCCGCTTGCGCCCCCCGGCCCTCTTGAGCGGGATCTGATGGGTTTGCAGGCGATGCGAAAGGGCAAAGCCCACGCAAAGCAGTACGAGAACATCGTAGAGAGCCTCCTGACACAGCTGCTCAGTCCTTCGTTGGAGAACCCGCAGAACCAAGTGAGGATCAACGGTGGCAGGAAGATCGTAGATATCACTCTCGACAACCATGCAACCTCTGGGTTCTTTCACTACATCGCCTTGAACTACAACGCGCCGCACATCATCGTCGAGTGCAAGAACTACTCTGGAGATCCCGCCAACCCAGAATTGGATCAGCTCGTGGGTCGTTTCGCCCAGAATCGCGGACGGGTGGGCATCCTGGTGTGTCGTTCGTTTGGCTCTGCGGCCAAGAAGAAGCGCTTCCTAGAGCGATGCCGTGATACCGCAAATGCCGGGAACGGATTCGTTATTGCGCTCGACGATACCGATATGGCGCTGCTTGTAGAGGAGCGGCTGAGGTACGGCGAGAAGCAGTCATATCGGCTGCTGATGGAGCGTTTCAAGGCGCTAGTGATGTAGCTGCCCACTAGTGCCTTGGTTTTGTGACTATGTGAGGCAGGCGTGACACAGAGCCGAGATTACTGCCGCCGCCAGCAAGTCTTCGAGGACTGAGGGCCCCGTTCGCAGCTTCGGCATGGCGCGAAGCTAGAGCAGCTTGTCGTACTTGCCCCGCTTGCCGTGCGCCTTATCCAACGGGTACTTCGACCGGTTCTCGGCGAGCTTGGCTGAGATGGCCCCTTCCAGATCAACGCCCGTCTCGTGCGCCATCAGTAGCGCATAGATCATCACGTCAGCAAGCTCTCGCTCGAGGTCTTCTCGGCGGGCTGCGATGTCATCGGCGAGGGTTGCGTCGCTGCTCCACTGAAACAGCTCCAGGAGCTCGGCGGCCTCGATGCTGATGGAGGCGGCGAGGTTGCGCGGCGAGTGGAACTGCTTCCAGTCGCGTTCGTCTCGGAAGGCAACGATCTGGCGGGTGAGGTCATCGAACACGGGTCAGTCCTCCAGCGGGTCTTCGGCGGCGAGTGAGAGCTGCTCGGGCATGGGCGCGTAGGGCGCGGGCGCTGAGGGGCGGGGCATGCGTTCGCGCAGGTAGGCGGCGAGCGCGGGGTCGGTGCAGAAGACGTAGCAGCCCCGTAGGCCTCGGGTCATGAGGACTCGGTAGGTATTGCGGATGATCTCGTCGGCGATGCGGTTCGCTCGCGTGGGATCAGCCTTGGCGAGCGACTTGATGCCGCTCAGCGACTTGTCGGACTTAGCGCGTTTGGTGTGGTCGGTGATGATTTCGCCGCCCTCCACGCGCATGTCATCACCGATGATGACGCCCACGTAGTCGAACTCGAGGCCCTGGCACGTGTGCACGCAGCCGACCTGATGAATCGAGCTGTCGTCGATTGCCCACGTGCCGGTGGTGGCGAGGTTCCAGCTTATTGAGAACCCGTGCTCCCCGAGGACGATGTCGTGGGTGTTCGGGTTGGGTTTGCTGTCCTTTGGCCACTCCCAGCAGTAGCCGGCGACGACGCGCGCCTTGTTGGCGGCCGCGTTCTTCTCGGCAATGGCAGCGAATAGTTGGTGGGGGTCGTCGAAGACGCGGAAGTCGTAGTCGAGGTCGGTGATGCGCTCCTCGGCGGGGCGGATGCTGAGCGCGTCATCGAGCCAGTCGAGGTAGCTGTCCGAGCCGTTGCAGCGGAACTGGCTGAACAGGTCGGCCTCGTGGACGTGGGCGCCGGCCTGCTCGGCGAACGCGCGGATATCGGAGACCGAGCCGATGTCTTTGATGGTGACGCGCTGGGTCTCGTCGATGAAGAAGACGCTGAACCGGCTGGCGGCGACTATCTCCTTGATCTGGTTCTCGCCGAGGTTCTGGAAGAGGCCCGACTTCTCGTTGAGCCGGTGCGCCTCGTCGACGACCACGACGTCGAGTGGCGCGCCGGTGTGCTCGAAGAACTTGCCGGGTCCTCGGAAGAGGTTGGCGATGTAGGCCTTGGAGCGGTTGCCCTGCTGCAGGAGCTTCGCGTAGACGTTGCGCGGTGCGGAGTTCTTGGAGACGTACTGGACCACCATCTCCTCGGCCGTCAGGCGCACGAGCAGGTTCACAGCGACGACCGACTTGCCGGTGCCGGGGCCGCCTCGGACGATGAGCACGTGGCGCTCGCCGGTGCGTTGCGCCTCGCGTGCGAGGTGGACGGCCTGCTCGAAGATGACCTTCTGGTCGTCGATCATGACGAATTCGTCGTTGCCGGCGAGCATGCCGGTCAGCGCGTCTTGGAGCGACTTCGACGGCCGCAGGCGGCCGGATTCGATGTGGTAGAGCACCTGGCCGTCGTCGCCGTGCTGGATGTGGCGGCAGATGAAGTCGCGCAGCTTGACCACGTCGCCGTTGCAGAATGCGGGTGCGCGCTCGAGGTACTCGAGGTAGGCGGGGTCGAGCAGGGGGTCGTAGGCGGGCGGCTCGGCGCACTTGTAGTTGTGCAGGTAGGCGCAGGGGAGCAGGTCGATCTGGGCTTCTCGGACGGCTTCGTTGTAG
>PHET01000032.1 GCA_002841275.1 Actinobacteria bacterium HGW-Actinobacteria-7
CCATCAAGAAGCTCATCGACTCTGGTGAACTCGGCGAGGTCTACTACATCGCCTCGAGCCGCATCAATCTTGGGTTGCACCAGAAGGACGCGAGCGTCATCTGGGATCTCGCCCCCCACGACTTCTCAATCCTGTTCGACTGGTTGGGCGAGGAACCGGTACAGGTGTCGGCGGTCGGGCGAGGCTGCATCAAGTGCGACATCCCCGACGTCGCGTTCGTGACGCTGAGATTCCCGAGCGGTGCGGTCGCCGAGGTGCAACTCTCTTGGCTGTCGCCGGTCAAGCTGCGTCGCACGCTGGTGGTGGGCAGCAAGAAGATGCTCATGTACGACGACACCGAGGCGGTTGAGAAGGTGAAGCTGTTCGACCACGGCGTGAATCTCGCCGACCCGGGATCTTTCGGCGAGTTCCAGCTTTCCTATCGAACCGGAGACATCCTCTCGCCGCATATCGAAGGCAGCGAGCCGCTCAAGGTCGAGGCGATGCACTTCATCGATGCGGTGCTCTCAGGCACCACTCCCAAGACTGACGGCTACAGTGGATTGCGCGTGGTGAGAGCACTCGAGCGCGCGCAGGCATCGCTTTGCGCGGACGGGCGCAATCGCCGCAGGAGTGATCCGACTGTCCAAGAGGTCTCAAACGGTCAGTTGAGCATCTCGCCGGTGTTCGACTTGACGCAGGGTTCGTTGGTGTGAGCGACGCGCCGACGTTCGCAACCGACAGGATGGTGCACACTCGATGACGCGCAAGGTCCTGATTGTGAACGAGACGCCTGTTCCGCCTGACGAACGTTGCTGGCTGGAGGCGAAGACCCTCGCCCGCGCTGGCTACCAGGTCTCGGTGGTCTGCACAAAGATGGACGCCGAGGTTGACGCACATCGAGTGCTGGAGGGCGTCGACATCTACGCGTACAATCCACCGCGCCAAGCGCACGGGCTATGGAGCTTCGCTTGGGAGCTTGCGTACTGCTGGGCGCACTCGACCCGGTTGTCAATCAGGCTTGCGCGAGAAGTCGGATTCGATGTGGTTCACGCATGCAATCCACCAGACACGTTCTTCGCACTGGCGGCTCTCTTCAGACCTTTCGGCAAGAAGTTCGTATTTGCTCAACATGACTTGGTGCCTGAACTCTGGCTTTCGCGTTTCGGGGATAGAGGAATGATCGGACGTGTTCTCCACCGAGGTCTACTGCTGATGGAACGCCTGAGCTACCTAATTGCAGAGGTGGTAATCGTTCCGAATGAATCGTACAAGCGCGTGGCGATGCGACGCGGTCGGTTGCCCGCTGAATCCGTGTTCGTTGTTCGAAACGGTCCGGATCTTGAGAAGATCTTCTTGGCTGACCCGGACGAGTCCCTTCGTGAAGGTAGAGAGCACCTCGTGTGCTATCTCGGCGTGATGAATCCGCAGGACGGTGTTGACTATCTGATTCGGGCCGTTGCGGCTCTTGTTCACAAACACGGTCGACGAGACACGCAGTTCGCGCTGATTGGCAGCGGTGATGTGATAGACGAACTCAAGGCGCTGGCAGCAGAGCTGGACGTTGAGGAGTATGTGACTTTCACGGGCTGGGTCTTCGAGCCCAACCTTCTGAGTCGGTACCTTCGTTCTGCGGACGTGTGCGTGGCCCCTGATCCCAAGACGCCGCTAAACGAGGTGTCCTCGTTCATGAAGATCATGGATTACATGGCCGTGGCGAGACCCATCGTCGCCTTCGATCTCGCTGAGACTCGGGTGTCGGCGGGCGACGCGGCTCTCTATGCGGCGCCGGATGACGTGGACGACTTCGCCGCGAAGATCTCCGAGCTCCTAGACGACCCTCAAGAGCGCGAGGAACTGGGGCAGATCGGGCGTCGACGGATTGAGGAGTCGCTCTCATGGACTCATCAGGAAGCAGCGCTTCTCGCGGCCTATGAAGTTGTGTTCAGAGACCACGTCGAATCGATTGAACCAGAAGGCCAGCCGGAGTGAAGCATATCGCTGGAGTGTCCTCACTCGGGTGTCTTCAAGTGAGGTTGGACCTCGACGTGCGAGGCTTGCAAGGGGAGGCGGGGAGCAGCGTGACGGGCTATACGGCGAATGGTGTGACCGCTGGTGTGGCGGGTGGGCTATGACAACCGAGACACCATGCTTCGGGGCGCTCGTCTATGGCGGTGTCGTATTGGGTGACGGGACGCAGATGGAAGGACCGTGCGTCATTGGCAAGCCGCCCCGGGGGGCTGCGGATGGCGAACTCGCGACGCTCATCGGCGCTGCTGGCATCATCCGCCCTTTCACGACCATATACGCTGGTGTGACGATTGGGAATCGGTTTCAGACCGGCCAAGGTGCTTCAATCCGTGAAGACAATCTCATCGGTGATGACGTGTCCATCGGCACCAATGCCGTGCTTGAGGCGGGCAACCGCATCGGCAATCGCGTGCGCATCCACACGGGATGTTTCCTCGAGCTGGTGACCGTCCAAGACGACGTCTTCATTGGCCCGAATGTGGTCTTCACAGACGACCCACATCCTCCGTGCCCGCGCTACGACGAGTGTGTTGGTGGCGCGGTAGTCAAGACGGGCGCAAGAATCGGATCCAACTCGACGATTCTCCCAGGCGTTGTTGTTGGATGTGGAGCACTGATCGGCGCGGGCTCGGTCGTCGTCGACGATGTGCCTGACGGGATGGTGGTTGTCGGCTCGCCGGCAAGAGTCGTGAAGCGAGTCTCTGAGCTGGTTTGCCGCTCTGGGTTGTTGGAGACCCCCTATGAATTGAATGGCGACTAGTCGCGATGGAGAACACTGCGCACGAACGACACCGTGACTTTGGCAAGCGATTCATAGGTGGCTTGTCGTGGACGGTGGGTGCCCAAGCAACCGCGCAAGTCGTGACTCTCGTCTCAAGCATCCTGCTGGCCAGGCTTCTTGTGCCGAAGGACTTCGGAATACTGAGCATGGCGCTCGCCTATATCGGTTTCTTGTTCCTTGTCGGTCAGACGGGCTTAAACTCGGCGATTGTCTACTTGGATGAGGTCAGCGCACTCGACCTCCACACCATGTACTGGGCGAATCTTGCCGTCAGCCTCTTCCTGTTCATTCTCGCGGTTCTGCTGGCACCCTTGATTGGAACCTTCTTTCACTCACCGCAAGTTGTGCCTGTCATTCGTTTCGCCTCGCTTCTGCTGGTCGTCTCGGCTTTGGGCGGAGTGCAGAAGACCCTTCTGGAGAAACGAATGGACTTTCGCGGGTTGGCGAGGAACCAACTCGCCGCATCCATTGTGTATTCAGTGACTGCGGTGACCCTGGCGATTGCTGGAATCGGGGTGTGGTCGTTGGTGGTCGCCAAGGTGCTTGAGCAGGTGACAGACAGCGTGCTTGCGGCGTTCGGGAGTCGATGGTGGCCGAGGTTCGCATTCAGTAGGATCTCCTTTCGTCGGCTCATGTCCTATGGCGGCAGGGTCTGGGTCGGGAATGTCTTGTTCTACGGGCAGGAGAATATTGACAATCTGGTTGTCGGCCGAGTGCTCGGGGCAACCATGCTCGGCTTCTATTCGTTCGCCTTTCGACTTGCCAACGCGCCTCGGTACTTCTTTGCAGGAGTCATTAGCCGAGTCATGTTTCCCATCTTCTCGTCAGGGCGTGGACAGATACACACGCTGAAGAAGGCATACCTACGCATCAACGCGTATTCGATTTTGGCCGCTGGCGGCCTCTGCACCGGGCTCGCCATGGTCGCATCCGAGGCCATCCGTGTGTTGTACGGACCGAAATGGGTTCCCGCTACTACCACTCTCCGGATCGTCGCGATTGCGGCTGGAGTCTACGGCGTTAGTCAGATTGCGGCTCCGGCGCTCATGGCCATGGGCAAGCCCGAGGTACAGGCGAAGTTGGTCGGGACGTCATCGCTAGTACTGCTGGTTGGCGCGCTGGTAGGGGTCCGGTTCGGAATAGTGGGTGTGGCCGTAAGTGTCCTTGTGGCGGCGTCCGTCGCTCTCGGCCTCGCGCAGTACTCCGTCGCGCGCACTCTTGGCGTGGGCCGAGTTGAGTATGTGCGCGCAGTCCTGCCTCCTGCTGTCGGCATTGGTGCGATGTGTCTTGCCGTCGTAGTTTGGAGATCTTTCGGCTATGCCTGGTTCGCGATGAGCGGTGCCGTCTGGTTGGTCATCGCCGTCTTGCTCGGTGGCGCGGCCTTGATCGGAGGTTTCCTTCTGGCGGATCCGCGACAGGTATCGGACTTCGGGGAGTTCTTGCGACCCCCGGAGTCGGGTAGTGAACCCGTTCTAGCAACCAGCCCTAGGCACAACGGCCAGGAAGCGCAGGAACTGGTGTGAGGGGGTTAATGGACGGACGACAGCGCAGTACGCAGGTATCCCGGCGATGACACGCGAGTACGAGAGGTGGAAGTATCCAGAATGTGGACAGCGATTCGAAATCACAAGGCACTCATGACAACTGCGCTTGTGGCTGGCGCGGTCTTGGCCTTCCTGTGGCTGTTTCAACTCACTCAAAGTCCGGCCGGGCTCTCCGTCACTCCGAAGCCGCGGGGCACCTATGTCACGACCGTCAACTTGGTAATCGACACCGCAGGCTTCGGGATTGGTCGCTCGGATACCGACATGTACAAGCTCGCGCTGCTGGCCCCGACATACGCACAGCTGGTTACCAGCGAGCCGGTGTTGCAGAAGGCTGAGGCGAGACTGGGCCATCCGATTGACGCCGCGATCAGTGCCGCTCCGGTGGAATCCAGCCCTATGGTGCAACTATCCGTGGAAGGATTGGAGTCGCAGCAGTTGGCTTCCACCGCGACTGCAGTCGTGGATGCGTTCAAAGACTATGTCGTAGAGAACCAGCAGCTGGGCAGCGTGCCGACCGACCTACGAATCATAGTCCGTGGGATCGGAAGGCCGTCCAGTCCTAGGCTCATGTCAAATCGGCGGATCGAGCTAGGCGTCATCGTGTTCTGTCTACCGCTCGCGGTCGCGCTCTTACTTGCCTACCGGCTTGAGCATCCGCGAGACGAAAGCCCTCCAGGAATCGGGGTTTAGGAGTATGAAGACCCTGGGGGCATGGCGCACAGAAGGCACTCAGATGCTGGTAGCTTGGTCGGCACAGTCGGCGCCGGCACGCAGCCTTGGGTTGGGTGCATGGGTTGTGTTCATCGGCCTGCTCGCTTTGTCGCTGCTGTTCTCGCTCCTCGGTCAGCCGGCGCTCTCACTCATTGCGCTCGCTCTACTCCCTCTGTGGGCGCTGCATGAAGCGTTGTTCCGCTGGATCACTGGGATCTCACTACTTCTACTCGTGCTGTTCTTCGTACCGTCGAGGGTGTATCGGCTTCCTCTCTCTCTGCCCTTCGACCTTGATCCATACCGCCTTGTCCTGCTCTTCTTGCTCTTGGTCTGGCTGATCCAGGCGGCGGCACATGGTCCTCTCGGGGTGGCCAGGACCCATATGAGCACTGCCATCACTTGGTTCCTCGGGGCCGTAGTGTTGTCCTATGCGGTGAATGCGACGCGCCTTATATCTGCGTCGGAACTCGCCTTCGCAGTCAAGACGATTGCCTACGCCGCTAGTTTCCCGTTGACGTTCTATGTGATTGCATCGAAGGTGCGCACGACCGAGGAGGCCCTGAAGCTCGTCGACCTGTTGGTCATATGTGGTGGCCTGGCCGGCGTGTTTGCGGTTCTTGAGCGAGTTACTCACTACAACGTGTTCTACCACCTGGAGTCCTTCATGCCGCTCCTTGAGCATGTCGCTGTTCCGACTCAAGAGGTGCGTGGCGCAGTGCGCGTGGCGGGTGCCACGGCTCATCCCATCGCGTTCTCGACCGCGCTTTCCATGCTGCTGCCTCTCAGCATCGTGAGGGCATTCGAGGCGGCGTCTCAGCGCGTGCGATGGTCGTCAGGGGCGTGCGCACTCTTCATCAGCATCGGAGCGCTTCTCGCGCTGTCGAGAACGGGCATTGTGGGCATCGTTGCGGCAGGCGCGATACTCATGTTCGCTTTTCCTCGCCATAGAGCGCTGCTGACCTCGCTCGCTCTGGGGTTGACGGCGCTCGTCCACCTTCTGTTCCGGGGGGTCATCGGAACGTTCATACAGTTCCTCACTCCGTCAAACATCAGCGTGATGGAGGCCGGAAATGACAACGGCAGACTCGCGGATTACGCGTGGGCATTGCCGCAGATTGTGAATCGACCTCTGTTCGGTCTCGGGTTCGGTGCTTTGAACCCTGAGCGGAGCGGTCGCTTCATCGACAACCAGTACTTGGCGTTCTCGCTCGAAATCGGCATCCTCGGCATGATCGCGTTTCTGTATCTCATGTGGCGGGGCATTTCCGTGCCACTGCGTGCCGGCCAAGGCGCGGGCGAGGAGGCGGGGGCTGTCCTGGTCGGGATTGCGGCAGCTTCAGCTGCGTTTGCGGTCGCCTCAGTGACGTTCGACACGGTTGGTTTTCCCCAGGTGACCTATCTGTTCTTTGCACTCGCAGCTCTGGCGTCGGTCGTCATGAATGGCTCTGGCGGCGCGAAGCGGCCCAGCCTTGTGGACGCCCGGAGGCCGCATGCGAACCTTCCCTGAGAAAGGAAACGCCTTGTCAGTAGGTCCACTGCAGTGTGCGATCGGCTTCTGGAAGCCGCTCATGGACTCCCACGAGCTGCAGGGTTTGGCTTGCTACAAGAGCCCGGAGGAGCCGCTGTCTCGCGGCATCAACGTCTTCCAGCCGGATTCCGCCCCAAAGCCGCATCGACTACTGTATGACGGCAGGCAATGCTCTCTGCATGCTGCTGTACATCCTGTGTCGGAAGTTCCCGACGGCGCCGAAGTCATTGCCGAGGTTACCGACTGGAGCGGTCAGCATTGCTCCTACGTGCTTTGGTACCCTGGCAGCCAGTCGATTGTGGTGCCCTTCGATTCGCAGGCTGCGGTGGAGGCGTTCTGGTATGAGATGTATGTGTCTCCGAAGAGGAGAACCTCTTTGCCGGGGCCAATACTGTCACTGTATTACCGCACGCTGAAGCCGCTCCTGCCTCGCGGTGTGAAGAAGTGGGCGAGGCGACTGCTGGCACACCGAGTGCACACTGAAGACCAGTTCCTCGAGTGGCCAAGTGACGACAGCCTCGACTCACTCCAGCGGCTCCTGCTGCATCTGATTCTTCTCGCATCGCGTCGGGATACGCTGCAATTCGTCTGGTTTTGGCCAGAGCAGCACTCCTGGGCGGCGTTGTTGACGCACGATGTGGAAACCGCTGCAGGTCTCCGCAACGCTTCGCGAATCGCTGAGATGGAGTCCGAGAGAGGCCTGAGGTCCGTTTTCAATATGGTGCCGCTTGACTACGAGGTCACGGGGTCGCAATTGCATATCCTGCAGGATGCCGGATTCGAGATCGGTGTTCACGGATACACCCACGACGGCATGATCTTCTCAAGCTGGAAGACCTTCCTTCGGCGTGTTGTCACGGTCAACGAGTGCGCCCGCCAGTGGGGTGCGTCGGGGTTTCGTTCACCTGCTACGTTCAGAAACCAAGATTGGTTCCACATGCTCGGATTCGAGTACGACTCGTCAGTAGCCGACACTGATCCTTTCGAGCCACAGCCGGGTGGTTGCGGTTCGCTGTTCCCCTTCTTCGTGGATGGGCTGGTAGAACTGCCGATCACCTTGCCTCAGGACCACACGCTGTTTGCGCTGTTGCGTCAGCAGGATGCCAGCACGTGGCTTGTGAAGCTCGAGCGAATCCGGCGCTCGAATGGAATGGCGTGTGTGTTGACACACCCGGATCCCGCGTCGGGCTACATAGGGGACCCCGAAAACGAACGACGCTACCGTGAGCTGCTCGACGTATTGGCCGATTCCGACGCCTGGATTCCGCTGCCGCGTGACCTGGCCCGGTGGTGGCGCGCGCGTGCGGCGGTAGCGTCGAACGATGTTGAGGGGTTGCCTGGAGGATCAACAGGGACTGCACAACTGGACGGATCCGGTGGACTTGAAATCGTCCCACCGTTCACTGTACGGACTGCTGTGTCTGGCGACTAGGCGGCAAGGGGGCGGGTGAAGAAATGGACGTGTCCGTGGTCACGGTGAGTTATCAATCGCGCGAAGACGTGCTTGGCCTATTGGCGTCCATCGGACAGCATCCCGCCTCCCGCGAGGTCGAGGTTCATGTGGTCGACAACGCATCCACCGATGGGACCGAGGATGCGATACGTCAGCGCTATCCCGACGTCGCTTTCCAGCAGATGGGCTACAACTCTGGCTTCTCTCGGGCGAACAACGCCGCGATTGTCAAGTGCCGTGGACGGTACCTCCTCTTGTTGAATCCCGATACGAGGGTCACTGCCGGATGCATTGATTCACTGGTTGGCTTCATGGACCAGAATCCTGACGTAGCAGCAGTTGGTCCGAAGATACTGAACCGTGACATGAGCCTGCAGGCCTCGATCAGGAACCTGCCCACCTTGCGCGGAGCTCTCTTGGAGGCGGTCTTCCTTCACCATTTTTTCCCCAGATTCCTCGCCCGGTACGGCGAAATGGTCTATGACGTCTCGGCGTATGAATCCGCCCATCCGGTTGGCTGGCTGTCTGGCGCAGCCATGTTCGTGAGGCGTAGCGCACTTGATCAGGTCGGACTTCTGGACGAGGAGTTCTTCCTGTTCTCTGAGGAAATTGATTGGTTCAAGCGAATGAATGATGCTGGGTTGGCCGTCTGGTTCTTTCCTGGTTCGTGCATCATTCACCGCGACGACAAGGGTGACCGAAACCCGAATCTCATTGCGATTGACGTGGACTCTCGCCGTCTGTACTGGCACAAGCATGCGTCTGCGCCGGTGGCGTTTGTTGCGATATCGATCCTCGCCTTTAACATGTCGGTTCGCTACGTGTTGTGGTCGCTCGTGGCGTTTCGGGGCGATTCCTATGCCGTCCGACAGAGGACTGCGCTCGGGCGTGGTTTGCGTGCGTTGAGCCCGAGCGGCAGGCCTGTTCGGCCGACACCGGAGCAACACACGATTCGGGGAGGCGCAAGGTGATCCACCTCGAGGGCGACAGCTCGGTCGGCGGACACCAATGAATCGCTTAGCCGTGGTCATGCCATGCGGCCCTGGTTCTGCTCAGGCGCTGGACACACTCGGCAGTGTCGAGCACTACTTGGGTGACACGTGTCCCGTAATCGTCGTTGATGACCACACCACCGATGGCACTCATGAGGCTCTAGCGAAGGCGGCGCGACCAAACTGGATCCTGATGAGAAACCCGCGCGCAAGGGGCATCGAGGGTTTGATACGTTCACTCGCAGATGGATTCCTTCAGGCGCTCGAGCACACCCAATCCGACGTCATTCTGAGGTTGGATCAAGACGCGCTCGTCATCAACGCCGGTCTCACCGAAGCCGCACTGGAGTACATGCGGGCGAATCCCGGTGTCGGCATCTTTGGGGTCTACCGCGAGGACCACGATCGCGCTCGTTCGTTCGAGGTGCACACGCGGCTCATCAACAGTGAACTGCGAGGGCTGCGGAGGCTTGTGAGGCACGCGCCGTTCTGGGCGCCACTGCTGATGTCTGCCGAGGGTCGAGGCTACCACCGAGGAGACAATGTCTTCGGGGGAGCGTATCTGGTGACGCGCGACTGTCTCGAGAAGCTCCAATCAGCCGGTGCGCTCAACGTTCCTGACGCTGTCCGGTCTCGTCTTCAGGAGGACGTCTACTTCTCGATGGCCACGGCAGCAGTGGGTCTGGAGATGGGTCATTTCGCCGCCCCGGACGGCCCACTCTGCCTTGAGTGGCGGGGCCTGCCGAAGCCGGCGAGAGAACTCTGGGCCGAGGGATTCATGGTCGTGCATTCAGTCGACAAGGGTGCCAACACGGACCCTGGCGCCAACGGGGGCCTCACGGCTCGTGAGGTCTTCCGTCAGATCCGAGCGCAGGAGACCGCTGGCCAGAGTGCGCTGTTCAACAGAGAGAGCATCTTCCTCAGATAGGGCTATTCAAGAGAGACGTATGCGTTGGGGGGCATCACCATGCAACAGAATCGCACATACGCCATCGTAACTCCGGCTCGAAATGAAGCCGAATACATCGAGCACACCCTTCGAGCTGTGACATCTCAGACTGTGCTGCCTTCAGCCTGGGTGATTGTGGATGACGGCTCGACGGACGAGACTCCCGACATCGTGATGAAGTACGCTGAGAAATTCGACTTCATACGTCTTGAGCGACACAGCGGCAGGGATTTTGGCACCGGAACAGACAGATTCTCGTGGGGCGTTGACGCGGTCGTCTTCAATTTCGGTCTCGCGACTCTGGATGTCGACTCCTACGACTACATCGTGAAGCTCGATGGGGATCTGGATTTTGACTCGGACTACTTCGAACGGATCTTCGAGGAGTTTGAGAATGATCCGAGGCTGGGTATCGCGGCGGGGCATTTCTACGAGCTCCAGGATGGGCAGTGGGTGCTCTCCAAGGTCCCTGATTGGCATGTCCGAGGCGCCTCGAAGATCTACCGGCGACAGTGCTTTCGCGACATTCGTGGCGTCGAGGAGATTCTCGCTTGGGACGGCGTTGATGAGATCCGAGCGCAGCTCACGGGATGGTATTCCCGGGCGTTCTATGAGCCGCGGGTCAAGCACCTGCGTGCGCAGGGGTCTGCTGCACAAGGGACTCGCGGAGGAGCCCTGAGTGGAAGGGCTCGACTCGGGCTATGCGCCTACATACTGCACTATCACCCCCTCTTCCTGGTTGCGCGTGGCGTTCGTCTTGGCCTAGGAAGGCCAAGGGTGCTGGGGGGTCTTGCCTTCTTGTACGGCTACCTTCGTGCTTCAATCCAGCGTCCGCGGAGGCTCGAAGACGACGAGGTTGTGAGTTTCCTGAGGCGCAGTCAACTACAGCGCCTGATCGGGAGACGCCCCTACGCCATGAGCGGCGCGGACGTCGAAGCGAGGAGCGCGGCGGAGGGGTAGTCGCACTGTCTTGCCTCTGGTGCTGGGTATCGGCGAGCATGCCCTTCCAGCTCCTGCAGTGGACAACTTGGAGAAACACTTTTACCATCCGTGCTAATGAAGGCACACGCGCCACACTCGGCCTCTAGTGCAGGAATCCGCTGCGGATTCTCGCACCCCTCCTCCCATCTGATCGGCGTCGCCGGTTGGTTCCACGTGCGTGAATCGCGAGCGAGCTGCTCATTTCGGCGATCGGTCATTGGGCCGCATCATATCGGTGAGCTGCCCAGCTGCGATGTGGCTCGGATGAGCTGCGGCTGCATCCGATCAATCGAGGTATGTGATTGAGGGCCTTCCAGGCGACATCATCCGCAGTGCACTCCGCGATGGTTTCATGGACTCTTCTGCCCGCTGGCGAAGCGGTCGGCGGGCGTCGGTTTGCCCACCTAGGGCAATTGTGTGAGTGTGATGGCCATCACACTTCGGTTCCGCTCGACACTTGGGTGCGTTAGGTTACGACCCGATGATGCCGTAGGAAGAGCGGCAGATACTAGCCGAATGGGAGTCCGAACATGCGTCACACGTTCGCCCCACAAGCAGCGCCGATCACGCATTCGAGTTCACGCTCGCTCGCCCGGACCTGGGGACGAACGGCAGGCTTCGCGCTTGTGTTTGTCTGTATGGCGATGTCACTTGGACTGGGCTCGGCATCGCTAGTCGATTCTGCCTACGCGGCTGGGCAACTCGATGCATTCATGCCCGCCCCATCCGCTCGGCTCGCCTTCGATATGCTCGTCAGAAACGAGTTCACTGGTGCGACCACGTTGAAGATCAATCTGCAGCGAACCGGTGGCGCTGTCGAGACGCTGTATTCCGGGCCAGCACCCGCCTATTCCACCCGGATCGGCGACGAGGAGCGCGTCGTGACCGTGAATATGCGAGGAAGAGCGACAGGTGTCTACACCCTCACCGCGCAGCTCATGGATGCATCGGACGCGATTGTCGCAAGCTATTCCAAGTCGTGGACGAAGAGCTGGGTTGACTACCCCAAGGTCGGGATCGATGAGAACAATGCGATCTTGCGCAACGGCACGCCAATCTACCCGGTCGACAAGTGGCTTGGCGATCGTGTGAGCTATGGCTGGGAGAGCAAGGCCATGGCCACGGGGTACGTCGGCAAAGGATATTCCAACGCAGGGTACTCGAACGGCTATAACGCGGCGTTGTGGCAGTCCGAGATGAGTTCGAACAAGTCTTCGTTCGGAGATGGCTGGACGGTCTCAGGGCCAGACTTCCGTGGCGGTGCCAAAGGGGACTCGACGCAACTCTACTTCGATGCAGGCGGATCGAACTATTACGACCCGTTTCCCGATATCGAGGCTCGAATCAAGGCCGTCACCGATGTTGCCAAGAACCAATCGAACTTCCTCTATTACGACTGGTGGGACGAACCAGATGTCTTTGGGATAAATGGCACGGAGATGCAACTTGCTTCGACCTACACCAACGCCCAAGACGATACTCATCCAGTGGCGGTCAACATCTCCGCTAACTGGTTCTGGGCTGACACTCCCGTGCCGGCGGCTACACGGTACACCCGGGACCTGCTGGAATCCGGGGGCTATCCGGTCGCGGACATTGTGACGTTCGACTGGTATCCGGCCTCCGGCTACCCCAGATCCGCCAACCCAGGCGGAACACTCCAGGGTGCATTCGATCACTACGCGATTGCGTGTCGGAACCTCAAGAGATTCACCAAGGGGCTTATACCGCTTGGAATCTACGTCGAGACCGGAAAGGTCTACAACGAAGGCATCCCAACCACACCCGAGCAGATCAAGATGACCGCGCTGATGGGCATCGTCGAGATGGATGCGCGAACCATTCGTTGGTACGAGTACGATGTCCGCGACTATGACGGTCTCAACGGTGGTGGGCCTTGGCTATGGCGTAACACCGCTGCCTCGGCGGATGCGCGTGCTTCGTGTGCCTGGGTGGTAGCGATGACCGATCGCTACAAGGCCGTGCTCGCGCAACCTGCCGAGTCCGTTGGCGTGGCTGGAGGTTCCTCCGACGCCGCGCATGGCAACGACCCTCGGGTCAAAGCCGTCATGAAGCGTTACCAGGGAAAGACATATATCTTCGCGTACAACCGTGACGTCACCAACTCCGCGAGTGTGACCTTCTCGTTGCCCAGCGCGGCGCCTGTGGTGTATGTCTATGGCGGCTCATCGCTCGTGCCCGTTGGCAGTCAGTTTTCTGATGTCCTACCGGCTGCCGGGGTTCGCGTATATGAGATACCCCCCAATGACGGCACTCCGCCGGATACGACCCCGCCAATCGTTAGCATGACGTCGCCCTCCGAGAATGCGACTGTATGCGGCTCGGTTGTGCTTGCCGCGAATGCATCCGACGCTCATTCCGGGGTGGCACGTGTCGACTTCTTGGTCAATGGGAGGCTCGTTGGATCAGACATGAGTGCGCCCTACACCGTGCAATGGGATACTGCGGCCGAGAGCGGTGGTTTTCGAACCGTTAAGGCCCGTGCTGTCGACGCGGCGGGCAATGTTGCCGAGTCAGGTGTGGTTGTCGATGTGCTGGTGTCGAAGATTACGCTTGGAGCCTCGTCAGGGTACCCATCCTATGGCGCTAAGGTGAATATCGGCGGGTCATTGAAGGACGATCGCGGTGTCCCCGTGGCCCCGGGGACACCAGTTGTGATTGAGTACTCGTATGACACTCTGAGCTGGAATACGCTCGCAGTAGCGCGGACATGGGTATCCAATCCGGGCTACTTCAGCTACTACCACACCCCGAGCCGTCGAACCTACTACAGGGCACGCTTCAGCGGTGACGCTCAGTATCCGCCTGCCAGCGCGTCTCCGTACGTGACCGTTTGGCCAAAGGTCTATCTCGGCAGGCCGTCTGTGTTCAAGTCTACGCTGGCATATGGCCACGCCTACACGTTCTCAGGCGCCTTGAAGCCTGCGCACTCGAGTTCAAAGGCCGTCAGAGTCTGGGCCTATCGAAAGGTAAATGGCCGGTATGTCTACAAGAGGACCTACTGGGCCAAGGCGGGTTCGTCGACCTACTCGGTGAAGATCAAAC
The DNA here is from genome assembly GCA_002841275.1 of Actinobacteria bacterium HGW-Actinobacteria-7. Lineage (GTDB taxonomy): Bacteria > Actinomycetota > Coriobacteriia > Anaerosomatales > PHET01 > PHET01. The sequence continues at coordinate 14,019 of PHET01000032.1, forward strand.
TGCCCTATAGGGGCAAATGGCGGCTCCGAACCTACCACGCGTCAGACTCTTGGAACTACAAGACCTACTCGAGCTACAGGTATGTCACGGTGAAGTGACCACTCCAAGCTCAGTGCCGCTGAGAACCGGCCGGGCGGGGTTTGTTCCCCTGCCCGAGTAGACCGGGTTCTCTGACGCGCATGAATCGCTGATAGCGCCGCACTGCACGTGCAGTGCGCGATGGGTCTCGCGCCGAATCAACCAGTTCAACCTCTTTCACGGAGTCTTGAGCAACTGTGGCTCCGCTGCGACTGCATTCGTCGACCAACCCACATGACTGTGTGACCCAGGTCACAGACCAATCGCCCGTACGCCTCAGTTCCCGGCCCTTGTGGCCGATTGAATCAAACAGAAGGCACCTCCTGCAAACAATCCGATGGGAGCTCGAACATGCAAAGCAAGTACACCCCGCAAGCCGCGTCGCTCATGCGCCGACATCCAATCTCGCGGGTTCGAATGTGGGCACTCAAGGCGGGCCGGATGCTCGTCGCGGTCAGTCTTGCTATGTCATTCACGGTCGGTTCCCCGATTGCCGCTGAACCGGCCTATGCGGTAGGACAGCTGAAGACTTTCATGCCGTCCCCGTCAATCCGTCTTGGGTTTCCCGTGTTGGTCCGCAATACCTTCACGAACGTGAACCGCGTTGCTGTCGTGCTTCAGCGGACGGGCGATGCCCCTGTCACCATCTTCGATGGTGCAGCTCCGGCCTATTCCACCACGGGACAGACACAAGTATGCACCGTCAACATGCGCGGTCGGGCCGCGGGCACCTACACCCTCACCTCAACCGGCTACAGCGCTGGTGCGGTGGTGGTCGCCAACGATACGCGGACCTGGACAAAGACGTGGGTGGATGCTCCCGCTATCGGCATCGATGAGTACAACGGGATCTACCGCAGCGGCGTCGCGTACTTCCCAGTGCAGAAGATGTTCTCGGAAGACAACTCCTACGGTTGGCCCACGTCGGGCATGGCGAACGGGTCCGTGTTCGCGGGCTGGCAGGCAGGAACCCAAACGACTGGCACGTGGAGTTCGGAACTGTCCGCCGCACACACTGCGTTCGGCGATGGCTGGACGGTGTCCGGTCCGGGACGTCCGGGGACTTCCACGTCTGATCAAATGTTGCCGTGGACCAGAAACTACTACGACGGCAGCGCAATCACAGTCGTCCCGGACATTGATGCTCGTATGAGCGCCTTGACGACCGCAAGCAAGAACAACCCGAACTTCTTCTCTTACGAGTTTGTTGATGAGCCAGACGGCATATTCGATACGGCAGCGCAGGGTACGATGACCAGAGTTCCGACTGACTACGTTCACAAGTACGACGACAACCACCCCGTAGGCGTGAATCTGTCCACCTATCGTTTCTGGACCAACTCGCCGCAGGGGCACAACCTCACCGATGGTGAGCTTGAGGCCGGACGTTATCCGATCGCCGATTTCATCACACACGACTGGTACCCGAACTCCGGCTACCCTCGAGCAGCGTCGACAACCTACTGCGAGCCTGACGACGTGCAGGGCGCCCACGACCTCTATGCAGTTGCCTGTCGCAACATAGAGAAGCAGACGATGGGTCTGACGCCGCTTGGCGTCTACATCGAAACCGCGTACGGCTACAACTCCGGCATCGAGCAGACGCCGAGCGATATGCGCATGACCGCGTTCATGTCGCTTATCGAGCAGGACGCGCGGCTCATGCGCTGGTACAACGTCGATTCCAAGAACCTTGCCAACTCGGGGTTCTCGTATCTGTGGACGAATGCAAGCAACACGAATGCGCTGAGGGCGAAGATGCGTGAGTTGACTACGTTGTTCACTGACCTGGCCCCCGTCATCATGCGCCCTGCGGTTGACCTGAGCCTGACAGGCGGTACAAGCTCGACCACGATGAACCCGGATACATGGCAGTGGAATGTCGTGACTCCGCGATGCAGGGCCATCCGAAAGGACTACAACGGCAAGAGCTACGTGTTCGTCTACAACCGCGACCGTTCCAATGCTGCGGCCGTCACGGTGGATTCGGGCGTCGGGATAGGCGCTATAGCCGACTACGAAGGGCACTTGACCGCTACACCTTCCGGTACCTCGTTCTCAGTAACGCTTCCAGCAGCCGCGGGTGCTGTGTTCGAGATCACGCCGGGTGGCGGCACACCTCCCGACGCCACACCGCCCACCGTCGCGATCACCGCACCGGTCGGCGGCTCGACGGTCTCGGGTTCGGTCGCGCTG